>JAWXBR010000053.1:0-93992 GCA_034440235.1 bacterium | reverse complement strand
TGTTTCTTGCTGCGATGTTTCTTGCTGCGATGTTTCTTGCTGCGATGTTTCTTGCTGCGATGTTTCTTGCTGCGATGTTTCTTGCTGCGATGTTTCTTGTTGTGATGTTTCTTGTTGTGATGTTTCGATAACAGTCTGCATTTCAGTACCTCTTGCCCGTCGTTGATTCGAGTGGTCGACTTACGTCCATCTGCGATTCGAATCAAATGTGTTACGCCAAAAAAAAACGCCATCCTCACGAAGAGAATGGCGTCGGATATGTCAGTGTGCTTGTTAGTCTGCTCGCTTACCCTCTACCGTTCTCAATTACATGCATTGCCATACAGATGGTGTGCATCGTGTGGCGCATGAATGGTTGGTTATGGGTGCGAAGTGTTGTCATTTGAATACGAACATAGCAATATTCTGCTAGAGTTTACTTTTCTCGTTCATTAAGCATTGATTACGGCGTGCATCAGCGCAATGCCGACTCGAGCGCAGTACGCGCATCAGTGCTTGCGTCGCGGTACTTTACGATTACCGGTGTGCTGATAGAAAGTCCGTGAGCCTGACCGAATTCTGTGCGCACAGCACGTGCTCCGGCAACAACAACGGCACCTTCTGGTATTTCGAGTGGTGACTCAGGTGTGCTTCGCAGGATGCGTTCGTTCACGAGGTCGTATACAGGTGTAGAGGCGTTAAGAATGACGCCGCTGCCAAGGACTGCGCGGTTGCGAATGAGAACACCTTCGTACACACCGCAGTTGCCGCCGACCATTACATCGTCTTCGATGATAACCGGACGTGCCCCGGCTGGCTCAAGAACGCCACCTATTTGTGCAGCCGCGCTGATATGTACGCGCTCACCGATCTGTGCGCATGTACCCACAAGCGCATGCGAGTCGATCATCGTGCCTTCACCAACGTACGCTCCAATGTTGATATACATGGGTGGCATGCAGATTACGCCATGACCGATAAATGTACCGGTGCGTATTGTACTTCCACCCGGCACAACCCGAATGTTGTCGTCGATGTGTAGTGGCCGAGTCGGAATTGTGTCTTTATCAAAAAATTTAAAGTTTTCGTCCGTCGACATATCCGCAAGTCGTCCCTTGCGGAACAACACAAGTATGCCATGTTTTACCCACTGGTTTACTGTCCACGTGCCATCGTCCTGACGTTCAGCAGCACGAACACTACCATTATTAAGACCTTCAATGAAGCCGGAAATGACTTCGGTTACGCCTTGCTTGTAGTGCAAGTCTTGGGAAGGCATTTCATACAGTTCTTCGACGCGATGTTGAAGTGACATTTGTTCAAGCGACATTTATTTCTCCCGTTTTGCGAAGGCAAGGTTCAGCATTTTGTAAACAAGTCTAGCTACTGTAAGGTCAGGATGATGTACACCCTTCACTGGTGCGAGTTCGACGACATCAAAGCCAACGATGCGACGTCCGCTCTGCACAAGCCTGCGTAATACGTCGATCGTTTCGCTGTACAGCAATCCGTCCGGCTCTGGCGTTCCCGTCGACGGCATGATGGACGGATCGAAGCAATCGACATCAAACGTGATGTAGACATCTTTGGAAAGTGTATCAACAACTGCCTGTTGCCAATCCGCACCATGCAGTCCGCGGCGTATTGCCGACGAGTAGAAGGTGTTGATGCCCTTTTCGCGAATAAACATCGCCTCTTCGATACACTGGGCACGAATGCCTACCTGAGTTATGCGCTCCGGTGGAAACGTTTCTGCCACACGTGCAAGGAAGCTGGCATGTGAATAACGCGATCCTTCATAGGTATCGCGCAAATCAGAATGAGCGTCGAAGTGCAGAACGCTCATGCGTTTGTATTTCTTGAAGTGCGCTGCGATTGGTGCGGTTGAAATAGTGTGTTCGCCTCCGAGCGTAACAACGAACTTCTTGAGTCGAAGTAGTTCAGCCACCTGTTGATGAATCATCTCCAGTGCGTCCTCATCATACTTCTTACCAAATGATAACGGCTTAACAGTACAGATGCCCTTCTCAAAACAGAGTTCGCGATCGAACTCATCGTCGTAGAACTCGACAAAAGCACTTGCACGGATGATGGCCTTCGGACCCTTTCCGGCCCCCTTGCCATAACTCACTGTGTGCTCGTATGGCGCCGATACAATTGCAATGGCAGAAGCATCGAGCGACGAATGTGCGTCGTCGAGTGCAAGGAAGTTTTTCGAAGTGCCTAGTGTATCCATCGTGCAGTGCCTAGTGTATCAATGGTGCGCTGTCTTCTATTGCCATCGTGCAAAGATATTCACTTGAGCCGTGTATTTTCGGAGATGACATCTTCTCGCTCGCAACGCTGGGGTTGGTACACGTACGATTGGGCCAATAGCGCCTTTTATACCACGGTCGTTACAGTGTTTTTGGGTCCGTACCTCACTACGGTCGCGGAAGCCAGTGCCGCCTCTGGCGCCGACAAGCTTATCCATCCATTTGGCCTAAGTCTCGAACCAGGTTCGTGGTTTCCGTTCATGGTGTCTGCCTCGGTGGTTCTTCAAGTACTCGTTCTGCCTGTAATTGGTGCATTTGTCGATGGTTCTCCGAAAAAGCGTTCGCTGCTCGGACTCTTTGCGTTTACTGGTGCGCTCTTTACAACGGCACTGTTCTTTTTACAGGTGAGTGCCGGCAACTACATGTTAGGCGGTCTCTTGTTCATCATTGCTAATCTTGCATTTGGCGCTAGCATAGTAGTTTACAATTCGTTCCTGCCACAGATTGCCGCCCCGGAAGAACGAGACAAGGTTTCTTCGCGTGGGTGGGCGCTGGGGTATTTGGGTGGTGGACTGTTGTTGCTAACGCATTTGCTGTATTACAACAATGCGGTTTCGAACGGACTCGACACAGAGATGGCCGTTCGTATCATCCTAGCTTCGGCAGGCATCTGGTGGGCATTGTTTACAATCGTTCCGCTGCTGACTCTGCCTAAGGGTCGAGTTGGTGCGGTGCCACAACAAAAAACAAATGCATTCCGGCAACTCTTTGAAACGCTCAAAGACATGCGGCGGCTGCCGCAGACACTAACGTTCTTGATTGCGTACCTGCTGTATAACGATGCCGTTCAAACGGTAATCGTAACTGCCTCTCAATTCGGACAAGAAGAGCTCAACATGCCCTTGGGCGAGCTCATGCAAACCATTCTCATGGTGCAATTCGTTGCAATCGCTGGGTCGCTGCTCTTTGAACGTGTTGCGGCTGCGCTCGATGCAAAACGTGCAATCGTAATCGCTCTCATCGGCTGGATAGGTGTAATAATTGCGGCTTATGCTTTTGTGCAGACTGCTACGCACTTTTTCATCCTCGCTGCCATCATTGCCATCGTGCTTGGAGGTGTGCAAGCACTTAGCCGCTCGCTGTACTCGCAACTCATTCCCGCCGGCAAAGAAGCGGAGTACTTTTCACTCTACGAGATCGGCGACAAAGCATCTACCATATTCGGTCCGTTACTCTTTGGCATCGCATTGTCAACATTGCACAGTTATCGTTCAGCAGTGCTCTCTCTTCTGGTAATGCTTGTGGCAGGCCTGCTACTACTGTTGAAAGTCAATGTGGCAAGGGGCATAAAGGAAACGGCCGCTCAGGGCGGCCGTTGATGAGCTGTGTTGTGGTTTGATTCGCTAGTCGCGAATCTTCGGCGTTCTCAATCCATAATCTTTCTTAAGAACGCTGGAGTATTACCGCCGGCGCCTTGTGCAGTTTTTCGGACGGGAAGCGGATAACCATTCGGTTCGCTGCTCGCTTGCAAACCTACTGAGCCTTGCTGCTGCTGCTGCTGTTCGTTTGCGCGCTGATTGCGTACGTAAGCTGGCTCGTCATATCGATCGTGGTCTGCAGGCGAATAAGGCTTGCGAGTTGCAGCCGGAGCCTGCTGTTCGGGAACGATCGTGATACGAGGTTGCAATGGAGAGTCTGCAACAGGTGCGGCTGCAACAGCCTCGTCAAAATCTCTCTTCACTGGAAGGATGGTGACCTTCGGTGACTTCGACATTTCTTCTTGTCTGCGGAATCCAGTTGCAACGACAGTAATAGCAATCTCGTCTTCCATGCGTTCATCGAGCACGATACCGTGGATGAGATTCACTTCGTCGCCGGCTGCCTTCTCGATGGCCGACACTGCTTCACTTACCTCGTGCATCGTCATGGAGTGTCCTCCGGTGATATTCACGAGCAGTCCGAGCGCACCGTAGATCGACATGCCCTCAAGGATCGGAGAGTTCAGGGCATTTGTTGCTGCTTCGAGTGCGCGATGTTCGCCACGTGCCTGACCAATACCCATAAGGGCATCACCCATGCTCGACATCACAGTGCGCACATCGGCAAAATCGACGTTTACATACCCTACGCCAGAGATAATGTCAGCAATACCCTTTGTGGCATTGTAAAGAACGTTATCAACCATTGCAAGTGCATCGATAAACGACACGTCGCGATCGACAATCGTTAGAATGCGCTGATTTGGAATAACGATAAGGGCATCGACATGCTCTCGCAATTCCTTAATGCCCTGTTCGGCAATCGAATTGCGTCGCTTCGATTCGTACGTGAATGGCTTTGTAACGATGCCAACGACGAGAGCGCCCTGTTCGCGTCCGAGACGGGCAATCACCGGTGCTGCTCCGGTACCCGTACCACCGCCCATTCCGGCGGTCACGAAAATCATGTCGCTACCATCGAGCGCATCGCGCACATCGTCAAGGCTCTCCTCCACAGCCTTGCGTCCCACGTCGGGGTTTGCACCCGCTCCGAGACCGCGCGTAATGTTTTTGCCAAGCTGGATTTTTGTCCCAGCCGGGTTATTCATAAGCGCCTGATGATCTGTATTGGCAGCTACGAATTCCACGCCCTCTAATCCGCGCGTGATCATCGTCCGGATGGCGTTACCGCCTCCGCCGCCAACACCGACTACGCGTATTCGCGCGTCGTACAACTGTGTCGTATCTAATTCGATTGCCATGTTTCCCCCCAAGGAAATACGGGTGCGTGATCCTTACAAACTTTCAAACCAATCCTTGACCTTTTCCAAGACCCCTCTCTTCCTCTCAAGAATGGGTTCTGTTTCCAGTTCAGGAGTTACTGCCAATGTTGCATCAGTGCCATTACGTGTGACCGTGCGAGCCACACTCTGGACATCTGCCGTCTCAAACTCATCGCGGTGCTTCAGCGCATACAGCACAAGTCCGACAGCCGTGGCATACATAGGATTGCTGACTTCCCGTGCCAAACCGTCGAGACTAAAACCACCTGGGATTCCAATCTTTACGGGCATTCGGAAAACGCGCTGAGCAAGAGCATCCGAGCCCCTTAGCAACGCGCACCCTCCCGTGATAACTACTCCTGCTGCAAGCTGGTGCGCAAGAGTAGATTTCATTACTTCTTGCAATGTAAACTCGTATATCTCTTCCATGCGCGGTTCGATGATCTGACATAGTAGACTCTTCGACACTTCGGTCGGAGTGCGTCCGCCCACGCCAGGCACCTGAAACACTTCTTCGCGCATGATGCTGTCAGCAATGGCATGTCCGAATTCAAGCTTGATGCGCTCCGCTTCGATGTTGCGAATGCCAAGCACAGCAACAATGTCGTCAGTGACTTTTTGTCCGGCGATTCCAATGATCGATGTAAAGCGCAACACGTTGTCGCGGAACACAGCAATGTCGGTCGTTCCCCCACCGATGTCAATAAGAGCAACGCCGACTTCTTTTTCGGCGTCGTCCAATACTGCATAAGCGCTGGCAAGGGGCTGAAGAACAACACCCTCTACTTGCAAACCAACACGATCGGCACAGCGATAGATATTTTCTACAGCCGTAGCAGAAGCCGTTACGACGAGTGCATTCGATTCAAGTCGTTTGCCACTCATACCAAGTGGATCGCTTATTCCATCCTGATCATCGATGATGTAATCCTGCGGAATCACATGCAGGATGCGACGATCTGGTGTGATGCGCAACTGACGCAGCTCGTAGTGCAGTCTGCGGACATCGGCTTCGGTTATTTCATGCGTGGATGTTGTGACGATTGCTCGCGTCGAAAACGTCTGAATATGATCGCCTGAGACGCCTATGACAACCTTGCCAATCTGGAAACCAGACTGTTGTTCGGCTTTCTCAACTGCGCGCTTGATTGCATCGGCCGTCTTGGAAATGTTCGTGACAACGCCACGCTTTAGACCCTCACACTCCGAAACCCCAGTACCAAGGACGTGTACGTGGTTTGTTCGGACATCATGTGAAACAACAACAACACAAACCTTCGTTGTGCCGATGTCTAGTCCAACCGTTATGGTATCGGTCGACGTCATGTGCCAGAGTTAAACTTTCTTACAATTACCTGATGTCTCCAGCGCAGATCTATTTGCGTACCGTGTACAAGATCGACGCGAGTTGACGTGTTTTTCCAAAACACATTCATGTCCGCAAAAGCGTTTACCGCAGCAGCATCACTTGCACCATCAATCTTCCATGTCGTGCGATCGGTAACAATTACAAGCTGTTGTGAGGAGCGGTCGTACTGTATTTCCGAAATCGTTTGGTACAACATTGGGTCAAGGATGCCAGAAGCATCCATCAACAACGCGACCACCTGTTGCAAGTCTTGCGCAGCTAACACAGTGCCATCGTCCGATCGAACGAGTGGAACGTTGTGCGAAGTGCGTACTGGCGCTTCAGGAAGGATTGCTCCGGTTTGATCTACGTATCGCAACGACCCATCCGCACGAACAACGTGCCCCACAGGCATACGTTCGTTGATGATGATATCGAGGCTACGGATTCCAGAAAGGTGAACCACCGCAGAGCGCACGTACGGCAATGTCTCTAGCTTTTCACGCACGTCGGCCAATGAAACCGTTTCAATCGTCTTGCCTGCGAAGGTATCAGCAACCACGTGTACGTCCTTGATACTCAAGCCCGTTGCACCGTGAATGTTGATTGTGCCCACCGATTGGCGATCTCGCCACTGTGTAGCTACAAGACCGAGGAACACTACGGCTAGGAGGGAGACAACTATCCCGGGTGCACGGCGATGCACATTCGGAAGCGGGTCATTCGCGCTTACTCTCTCCGTCACTTCGTGCCTTTGAATGTGGAAAACTGGATGCACAATTAACAACGTGTGGATAACTGTCTTCCCGTCTTCAATCTACTTGTTCTCCAACGCGACGTGGTCTGCGTTCAACCCTACCTGAGTCAATGGTTTAGAGCCGTAGCAAAGGTAGGTGGTCTCGCGAGAAGAAACAATATATCAATAGAGAAAAAAAGGCACAGTTGAGCACAGGTTATCCACATGGAGTGGAAAAGATGTTTTCAGCTCAACGCACGGGTCCGTCCACCATCGACTAAAATATTCGTGCCATTTATGTACGCTGCAGCGGGTGAGGCTAGGAAAGCAACCGCATTTGCTATCTCGAAAGGTGATGCAAAGCGTCCAGCAGGTATTTCTCGAAGCATCTCGAGGCGCACATCTGCTAGTGTCGCGCCTGTTTTTGCAGCCCTGCCGCTAATGATCGACGTTAACCGTTCAGTTTCCGTCGCACCTGGTAGTACGTTGTTTACGGTGATGCCGTACTGACCCAGTTCGGTTGCGAGAGTCTTCGACCAGCTTGCCATAGCGCCACGTATGGTATTGCTTACACCAAGCCCTTCAATGGGTTGCTTAACAGATGTGGATACGATGTTGATAATGCGGCCATACCCTTCCGTTCGCATTCCTGGCTGAAATGCATGCATTAGGTGATGACTTATAACTATATGATTTTTGAATGCCTTGGCTAGACTATCCACATCGCTATCCACAAGGGTGCCCGAAGCAGGTCCAGCTGTGTTATTAACCAGGATGTGGATTGCTCCTAGATTATCCACCAAGTTATTCACGCTGTGGATTAGTAGCGCTTCGTTGTACATGTCGAGCGCGAGCGCCTGGTGCGACTGCTCTTCTGACGTTGGAAGTGAAGCAACAGCCTCATCCAGCGCTTGCGCATCTCGTGCAAGTAAGATGACAGAGGCACCCAACAAGGCTAGCTCGTGGGCGACTGCACGACCAATTCCACGCGATGCACCGCACACAAATGCGCGCTTGCCTTTTAAACTCATGTCCATATTCACTCCGTACCTTTGTTACGCTAAACTACTATCTGTACTGTAGGTGGGTTATGGCCGTACTCGGACCAATTAATTTCAAGCGGTGGATCGACGAACATCGTCACCTGCTCAAGCCCCCTGTGGGCAATGCTCAGGTGTACGAGGATACCGACTTTATTGTCATGGTCGTGGGTGGTCCGAATTCACGTAAAGACTTCCACTACAACGAAGGCGAGGAGTTCTTCTTTCAGGTGGAGGGTGACATCACCGTAAAGATTATTGATGATGGTAAGCCACGCGACATCCATATCAAAGAAGGCGAAATCTTCCTTTTGCCCCCTCAAACGCCCCATTCACCTCAACGACCAGCGAATACTGTCGGACTCGTGATTGAGCGCAAACGAGAGCCCGTAGAACTCGATGCCTTTATGTGGTTTTGTGAGAACTGTGGCTCGAAGTTGTACGAAGAGTTCCTACCGTTGACGGATATCGTACGGCAGCTGCCTCCGCTCTTCGAGCGCTACTATGCTTCCGAAGAGAAACGCACATGCAAGCAATGTGGCACAGTGATGCAGCCACCACAAAAGGTAGCGTAACGCAATGCAACCACTGCAGAAGCTGGCATAACAAACAATGTTGAAAATAGATTGTCACGCACACATCCTGCCTGAACGCTGGCCTTCGTTGAAGGACAAATACGGCTACGGCGGTTTCATCGAATTGCATCATCATAAACCGGGCTGGGCTCGTATGGTTCGTGATGATGGTACATTCTTTCGCGAGATAGAAGAGAATTGCTGGAGTCCAGACGCAATCCTTCGCGACATGGATGCGCATAATGTCGACGTCATGGTGCTGTGCACGGTGCCGGTGTTGTTTTCGTATTGGGCGGAACCAGCAGATGCGCTTGACTGGACACGATTCCTGAACGATCATCTCGCAGAGGTTGTGCGGGCTCATCCGAAACGATTCGTCGGACTAGGCACGTTGCCGATGCAGGATGTAGACCTTGCCATACAAGAACTTGCACGATGCAAAGAGCTGGGCTTACCGGGCATAGAAATTGGTTCGAACATCAACGGCAGCAACCTCGATGACAAACGCTTGTTTCCGTTCTGGCAGGCTGCGCAGGACATGCAAATGGCTGTGTTTGTGCATCCGTGGGAAATGCTTGGCGCAGATCGTACAAGCCAGTACTTCCTACAGTGGCTCGTGGGTATGCCAGCCGAAACCACACTTGCAATTACAGCCATGATCTTCGGAGGTGTGTTCGATGCCTTTCCTACGTTGCGCGTGATGTTCGCTCATGCCGGAGGCTCATTCCCCTTTACATTAGGTCGCATCGGACATGGCTACCTGGCACGTCCCGACCTCTGTAACGTAAACAACGTGCAGCACCCGTCAGCATACGTAGGGAAATTCTGGGTCGATGGCATCACGCACGATGCAGCTTCGTTGCAGTTTCTGCTGTCCGTAATGGGCTCAAACCGCATCTGTTATGGGACAGATTATCCGTTTCCATTAGGCGATTTAGAGCACGGATCCTTCATCGAGGGCATGGAGTTGGCGCCGGAAATAAAACAACAATTACTTCAGGACAACGTGCTGTCCTTCCTTAATCTTGACGAATCGAGCCTCAAGTAGTAGTTTTGAACGAACAACCCACGGAGGGTTCGCATAATGGTATTGCAGCAGTCTTGAAAACTGCCGGGCGCAAGCCTGTGAGAGTTCGAGTCCCTCACCCTCCGCATCGACCACCTGATTTCTCGACTTCTACACTGGACACCACATGAAATTCCCAATAGCTGCGCTCGCCTTAGTAGCGCTCCTCATCACTGCTTGCAGCGATGACCCAGTTACTCCTGCAGCCGACAACTTTGTTGTTGTAACTACAGGCTCTAATTATGTCAGCACCGTAGACTCAGTAAACAACAACCCAGCCGATACTGCAAACCCTACGTACAGTCCCGCTGGCACAGACAGCACGTATGTAGTCACGACATCAACTATCGCAGGACGTAAAGCAGTCTTCCTTCGCGGTATACATACCTTCAACGGTACCACGAAGATTGATACCACCTACATCGCACAAGATGGCAACCAGCTTTTCTCCTACTATACACTTGGAGTTAACGACATTGCAGATTTCCCGCCTATCGTTGCCGGTTACGCATGGGTACGCATTGGTGACAACAGCGCAAGTAGCTGGACTGCTCTAGACACGGTGATCCCTAACGTGACATTTATGTTTGGCACAACACCTTTTACTGCGAATACAAGTTTTAAGCTTAATGGTTCGAAGGTAGGAACAGAATCGATCACCATGAACGGTACGACACATTCTGCTAATCACTTCCGTGTCACTGGAACCGCCAAGCTGACTACACTACTTGGGGATGTGTACATCTATACCCTTGAGGATTTTTGGTTTGTGAAAGATGTAGGCATGGTGAAATATGAGCGCGGTGTGACGACTGGCCAGGGTGCTATTCTGCCAACCACACTAAAGGTCAACGGCAAACGCAAAACCACAACGTCCTTCAAAGTATTCTAACGTAAAATGTAAATCGATGGTTAAGGGGCCTCCGAAAGGGGCCCCTTTTTTGTTTTAGTAGCATTGTAACCGTCCCGCACCCATCGGTCTCTCCAAACGTCGATCACGATGAGGGAACACAACAATGAACGAAGCCAGAGACGGAGACAGGCAGCAAGCCTTTATGGCGCTGCTCGAACCGATACAGCGTCAGCTGGAACGGTTTTGCATACACATGACGAGCGACCGCGATGAAGCGCTCGATCTAATGCAGGATGCCATTGTGCTGGCATGGAATCACTTCGACTCTATCCGCGATCGCGGCGCATTTAAGAGTTATGTGTACACCATCGTTACCAATACCTACAGAAGAAAATTTGTCCGAACAAAATTCTTCGGCCTCTACAGCGAAGACCTTGTCGATACGCTTGCCTCGAGCGCTCCGTCACCAGAATCGCAGACCGATCTCGAAATCGTGCGCCGAGCACTGCTCAAACTTTCTCCGGCATCTCGTGAAGCGCTCATTCATTATGAAGTAAACGATCTCTCCGTTGCAGAAATTCAGAAAATCCAGGGTGGCACAATTAGCGGTGTAAAAGTCAGACTCATGAGAGCACGCAGACAACTCGCTGCACTCGTCGGAGTTGTTCTTACCCCTGCCGAGCGCGACAGCGCGAAGGAAGCCCCCTCCTCAACCCCAATACTGTAAATAATCGACGAAGGAACATCATGCGTACAAAACACGATCTCGAACAGGCACTCCGCGATTTACGTCGCGACCAAGAGCCGCTCATGTCACGCGACGCCATAAAGTCGCTGCTTGCAGCACATCCGATAACATCGGCTGAGTCGAATGCACAACAATTCGCACAATCGTCTTCAAGGCCAACGCAACAATCCTCGCGAACACGCTGGATTGTTGGTGCCGGTCTAACCGTTGCAGCGACAGTTGCACTTGTTGTAATAAATACAACAGACGACACAACGCAGATTGTTAACAATACGAGACCAGGTATTTCAACAGACCAGTTAGATGAATCTAACCAGACTGATGCATCGAAGAGAGACTTGGCCATCGCACAGAGTCCAGTTGAACCCGAAGGCGTTTACGCGTCAGGAAATTCAACTTCACCTTCAGGACCTAAGTCCGAAAGTCGTTCTGCCACGGGTAGCCGTTTGGGCGCACCTGCTAAGACATCGGATTTGGATGATGGTCGTCCGACGCGAAAAGAGATACCCGAGGGAAATTTGCTGAAGCAAAGTGCGAAGCGTAATCCCTTAGCTACAGAAACCATCAGACTTTCAGCACAACAGCTTGTGCCGTTCGGTCTTACGTATGAGAGCGAAAAGATCGTATACAATGAGGGCGGTGAGCGCATCACAATTCGCGCTAATGGCGTTGCAGCTACATCGTTGAAGGCGTTGAATGCGCAGCAAACAGAGGGTCCGGTGATGGTTATCGTGTATCACGACGAGAAGCATTTCTCTTCGTGGTGGGACAGAACGGACCCCAAAATAGACCCCGCAAAAAACCAGCGTAGTGCAACCATCCAGATGAACACGATCTCACCTCTTGATGGTCTTGTTGCGATTCGTGTACCTATCGAACGAACCGGTACGTTAGCATCGAAGGTGGATGTTGTGTTGTGGTTTGTAGCTACGAAGCAGCTAGCAGAACGTTTGCCTGAGCCGTACCGCAGGCAACTACTAGCTGAACTCGATCCGAATGATTCGTCGACGCCAACGCACTACACCGAACCTGATGGCAGTTCGACTACGCTCGTCGCAGCAAGCAAAATATTCCCGAATCCGCTGAGTTCTGGTGTTGCATACGTGCGGATGGAAATGAAACGTGCAGCAGTCTCAACAGCAATAATTACGGACATGTTTGGAAGAGAAATCGCAACTGCGTGGCGCACGAAACAATTCGATAAGGGTCAGTCTGAAGACATGCCATTGTTCAGACTCGAGAATGCGCCAACAGGAGTGTACAACGTGGTAATCACGTTCGACGGAAGTAATGAGCAGATCGTACAACGCCTTATGATTCAACGCTGAGAAGGAGCACAACTATGAAAACAATCTCTATTTCGATTATCGCCGGTGGACTCATCGCTGCGTATGCTTCTTTTCCAGCGCTTGTCGAATCGCCTCGTGTTTCAACAATCAAATCTGTTTCTATAATGCCTCAGAAGCCCGTAGAAAAGCGGCCTCCA
Source organism: bacterium (assembly GCA_034440235.1). GTDB lineage: Bacteria > Bacteroidota > Ignavibacteria > Kapaibacteriales > Kapaibacteriaceae > JAWXBR01. Next base: position 81,145 of record JAWXBR010000053.1, on the reverse strand, counting down.
GGCATTTACATCGCTGACAGCGCAGGCAATATGGTCCCGATGAAAATTCAACGGCTTGCCACAAGCGTAAACATTGTTGGAACAATGGCAGTGACGACCGTCGACATGACGGTGTACAATCCGCATGCACATGTTCTTGAAGGCGAGTTCGAGACCCCAGTTGTAGAAGGACAAACCGTGTGTCGGTTTGCACTCGACATCAATGGTAAACTTCGCGAAGGTGTCGTGGTTGAGAAAGAAAAGGCTCGAGTTGCATTCGAAAGCGTCGTGCGTCAGAAGATCGACCCTGCTTTGCTCGAGTGGACGCGTGGCAATACGTTCAAAGCCCGTATCTACCCTATCCCTGCACGTGGTACGCGTCGCGTTGTGATTGCCTTTGAACAGGAATTGCTTTCGTCGTCTGAAGGATATGCATACACGCTGCCATTTGCTTTCAAGGGCAGCGTCGACACGTTCGATTTCAACGTCGACGTTGCAACCTTCGGACAACGTCCGTCACTCGCCGGCAACAACCTCGAAGGCGTCGCCTTTATGTCGAAGGGACGCAGCTACACAGCAGAAATCCATCGCACGGATGTTGTTGTAGACCAGCCGTTCCGTTGTGCTATTCCGGTAACCGCAGGCAACACGTTTACAAGTGTGAATACCTTCATTGGACTCCAGTACTTCGCTGCATTCGTTCCAGTCCCATCGAACCTCACAGAACGTCCAGCTCCGAAAACCATCACCTTGCTTTGGGATGTCTCACTCTCTTCGCGCTCACGCGATATCAATAAAGAGCTCAGTCTTCTCGACGCATACTTCAAGAAGATTGGCAATACACGCGTTACGCTTGTTCCCTTCAGCATTGAAGCGCATGCTAAACGCGACTTCAACATCAGCAATGGCGATTGGTCAGCGCTTCGCACCGCCATCCATTCCATGCCTGCTGATGGCGGCACGCAACTCGGTGCCCTACCCACTGCTTCAATCATTACAGACCTAACTCTTCTTGTCAGCGATGGTCTTTCAACATTCGGTCAGCACGTGCCCCCTCGCGCCACGCGCCCCTTATTCGCAATTACAAGCGCTGCACAGAGCGATCACGACGTGTTGCGCTCACTTGCCGAAGCCAGCGGTGGCTCGTTCGTCAACCTCGTCGAGCGCAACGCGGAAGACGCAATGACGTTGCTTACATCTGAGCGTCTAACGCTGATGTCCGTTGACGTCGTTAGCGGCCTGGTCAACTCTACCTACCCCGTTGGCGCCATCAACTCCGACATGCTCACTGTAGGTGGCATCATCGAATCCGAAAACGCAGAGCTCGAACTGGTGTTCGGACGCAGCGGACGTGAAGTCGAACGGATGCCGCTGAATATCAGTCGTCAGCTCAATGGCGACACCGGTACTGCAATCGCACGTCTGTGGGCACAAAACCAACTGCGTACGTTGAGTATGGACCGCACTCGTAACGAAGCTGCAATAACAGACTTAGGAAAAAAGTTTACAATCGTAACACCAGGCACTTCGCTACTTGTACTCGACCGCATACAAGATTATGTCCGTCATCGCATCGAACCTCCAACCTCCGAACCCGACATGCGCAAAGACTACTTCGCTATGGTCTCAAAAGAAACCGCCGACAGCAATGCCATAATGCGTCAGCGCATCGACAACGTAGCAGCGCTTGTTGCGGGACGCAAGAGTTGGTACGAGCGAACGATCGTCATCGATGAGACAAAAAAATATCAGCCTCAAAAAGATCGAGAGATGCGCATGGGTAGCTCCACACGATTAATGACAGCATCCGATGGTGCTGGGGCGGGCAGGAGTTCATCTCCGGTCACCTCGACAAGCAAAACACGTGGAAACGGGGGCATGGAACTGGCGAACCCAATGATTCCTAGCAGCCCGGCGGAACGAGCGCCTTCCACTCAAGTCCGTGGCCGAAAGTTAGTCGGCACGATAGATTTTGTTGAAGAAAACACGGCAGGTGAAAATGGGGACGATGCTGCTGAACAAGAAGTCCGTATGAGTAGTAGCCACGAGAGCAGGAGTGATCTTCGTGAAATCACTAGCTCTTTAGCACCTCCATCTCGTTCCGCATACCTCGACTCGTTTGCGACGACTCCCAACGCTCAACTCTATCAGCGCTACCTCGCATTGCGCGAACGCATGGGAGAAACACCCGGCTTCTACGTTGATGTCTCTGATATTCTTCGTGATAAGGGGCTTAAGAAAGAGGCGCTACGTGTGCTTTCGAATATGGCGGAGATTGCATCGGAAGATCCACGGCTGTTGCGCGTGCTCGGACAACGTCTTATGCAGCTTGGCGAAAGTGCGTTTGCTGTGACGGTGTTCGAAGATGTGCGCAGAATGCGCGGAGAAGAGCCGCAGTCGTTTCGAGATTTGGGTCTTGCGTATGCACAGGCAAAGAAATATCAGCTTGCTGTTGATAATCTGTACCAGGTCGTGACGCGCACATGGGATACGCGTTTCCCCGAAGTTGAGTTGATTGCTGTGAACGAACTTAATCGCGTACTGAATGAAGCTGGTGCTACGGTGAGTCGTAAAGATATTGACAATCGCCTGATAAAGTCAATGCCAGTAGACATGCGCGTTGTGCTGTCGTGGGATGCGGATGATTGCGATATGGACCTTTGGGTGATTGACCCACGAGGCGAGAAGTGTTTCTATAGCAACCGCGACACTGAGGTTGGCGGACACTTGTCGCGTGACTTGACGGGTGGTTACGGACCCGAAGAGTTCTTGCTGAAAAAGGCTCCAAAAGGAAAGTACGAACTCAAGGTGCACTACTATGGCGACAGACAACAGCGCCTAACGGGTCCGACTACGGTTACAGTTGATGTGTACACACACTACGGCACACCGAAAGAAACGAAGAAGTCGATGACCGTGCGCGTAGAAGGAATATCGCGCATCGTGGATGTCGGAGAGATTGCGATTAACTAATTGTCGACGTCGACAGTTTGACGTCTAATTCGTCGTCGAGCGTCGACGAACCAGATACAGATCTAAACCACCCTGCCCGCCGGGACGATTCGAAGCAAACACGATCGTTCCGTCGGGCAGGATCGTTGCATCGGAGTCGTCGAACTCGCTGTTGAGCCACTCGAGGGGTTCTGGCTCTTGCCACACGCCATCGCGGTAGATGCTAAGGAACAGATCGTATCCTCCCTTACCACCGTAACCGTTCGATGCATACAGCAACGAGTCGTTCGACACAAAGTATGGTGTAATCTCGTTGCCCAGTGAATTGATAAAGGGGCTCAAGAGAACGGGCTCAGACCATGTGCGTTCGGTCGTGCGTTCAGCAACCCAAAAGTCGAGCTGCGCGCTACCCTGCTTATTGCTCGAAAACACGAGGCGCGTACCGTCGGGTGAAATAGTTGGATGCGAAGCGAAGAACTCGCCATACAGCCCAAGTATCGGTATTCCCGCATTCAGTGCACTATCGATGCGTAATACACTTACGATGCCTTGATACGATTGACGCGTCTGCTGAACAAACACAGCGCCGAAGGCTTCGCCAGAAGCAGTGAACGTTAAAAAGGCTCGATGCTGTCCACTCTTATTGAACGTGCCGGCTATTGGCGTTGGTACATCACCAGTATAGACCGTTGCCCACCCCGATCGTTCAGATGTAAAAAGTAATCGATTCAGTAGAGGGTCATAGACTGGTGCGTAGTCGTCGGCTTCGGAATTCTTGAGTGCAAAAAGTGTTGGCTCGGTATACAACGCCTCGAGATTGCCATCACCACCCATCACTTGTGCGGGAAGCAAGGAGGCACTCCCGAAGAAGAGCGCAACGAAAACGATAACTCTACACACCACGCTGATTAGGATCCCAGATGAACTTGTGAAGCTGCAGTTGAAAGCGGACGTTTAAACCATCCTGCAAAATCCATTCCGCAACCGTACGAAAAGACACGGCATCGAACACACATGAGAAAAGTACGGCTGCCGTACGGTTGGTTAAATCGTAGCGTTCCACAATCGAGCAAGCGTAGTCGTAGTCTGCACGGGAGGCCAGGACAAATTTGAACTCGTCGGTCGGACGTAATACGTCGAGATTTTCGAGGCGATTAAGGGACGACATTTTGGAGTCGGGACACTTTACGTCGACAATTCTGCACACACGCGGGTCGATCGACGAAATGTCCACATGGCCGCCTGTCTCAACTGCCACCGTATAACCTAAGTCGCAAAGGCTTGCCATTAGAGGGATGACTTCTTCCTGTTCAAGGGGCTCACCGCCTGTAAACTCTACAAACCCGCACCCAATACGCTGAATCTCGGCGACGATGTCTTCGGCTGACATCATTTTCTCGACCTGACGTTTATCGAGTGCGTACGGAGTGTCGCACCATACGCAGCGCAGCTTACATCCCTGCAATCGAATGAATGTACAAGGCAATCCCGCCCTTGTACCCTCGCCCTGAATGGAGTGAAAGATCTCGCTTACGTTAAATGGCATCGTACAAAAATACTAGGCTACAGTCATGAAGGTGGTGCCGCCTTCGAAGATCTCGACGAGAGCCTCTCGCGAGCGTGTGTGTTCGGGCTGCTTTAGACCGGGGTCCCGCGCGATAAGTGCAAATGCCTCGTCGCGAGCCTGCTCTATGATTGGTCCGTCTGTTACAAGGTTGGCGAAGCGGAATTCAGGCAGACCACTCTGACGTGTTCCGAGCAGATCGCCCGGACCTCGAATTGAAAGGTCGGCTTCGGCAATCTTGAAGCCGTCGGTTGTTTCTTCCATGGTCTTGAGGCGGACAACGCAGGCAGCCCGCTCGTCTTCGGACCCTTTCGAAGATGTCGCATAACGAAAGTGATCTTTCGTTGCCAGAAAACAATACGATTGCTCTGCACCGCGACCTACACGTCCACGCAACTGATGCAACTGTGCCAGTCCAAAACGTTCGGCGTTTTCGATGAGCATCACCGTTGCGTTGGGCACATCAATGCCCACTTCGATAACGGTTGTGGCCACGAGTACATCATACTCGCGTTTGAGGAATGCACGCATGATGGTCTCTTTCTCGATCCACTTCATCTGTCCGTGCAACAACCCAACTTTCAGATCGGGAAACACTTCGTCCTGAAACTTCTGATGATGATCGATGGCACTCTTCAGTAGCACCTTGTCGCTCTTCTCTACTAGCGGGTACACGATGTACGCCTGACGTCCGAGCGCAACCTGCTCGCGCACAAACAGCAGCACTCTGTCGAGCTGCGATTCAAACACAATGTGTGTTTCGATAGGCTTGCGATGTTTTGGCAACTCGTCAATCACCGAAACATCAAGGTCTCCGTAAAGGGTCATGGAAAGGGTCCTTGGAATCGGTGTTGCCGACATCACAAGGATGTGCGGTGTAACTCCGCCATCGAGTGAATTCATGCCAAGACGCCTAAGTTCTGCACGCTGCGCAACTCCAAATCGGTGTTGCTCGTCGATAACGATTAGGCCAAGATTTCTGTACTCGACGGTCGCTTCGAACAACGCATGTGTGCCGATAACGATTTGCGCATCACCGCTTGCAATCTCTCTTAGCGCAGCGTCGCGTTGTTTCTTTGTCATGCCGCCGACGAGTTGCACGACCTTCACGTCGTGGTCTTGCGCCAGTGCTCGTATTGTGTTTACGTGTTGCTCAGCAAGAATTTCTGTCGGTGCCATGAGCAACGCCTGATGGCCGTTGTCGACTGCATTCAACATACACAACAACGCCACGATGGTCTTACCAGAGCCAACGTCGCCTTGCAGCAAACGGTTCATGGGTACACCGCCGGACATATCCTGAACGATTTCGTGGATGACACGACGTTGTGCTGCTGTAAGCTCGAATGGAAGCTGATCGACAAGGGCACGAGCACGAGCGCTACGGGGAGCGAAGACCGGACCACTTCTCTTTTCTCTGCGCTTTGCGTGACGTGTTGCAAGCATGAGTTCAAAGAAGAACAACTCTTCGAACTTCATTCGTTTGCGTCCGGCGTCTACATCGCTCAGTGACGACGGAAAATGCAACAGCCTAAACGCAAGTGCCTTTTCGACAAAGCTAAACTTTTTTATTAAGTAAGCTGGGAGTGGATCAACAATGTCAGGAAGCGTGCGTTCCAAAACTTCTGCGACAATATTTCTCAGCAAACGAATCGTTATGCCTGCATTACGCATGCCTTGCGTGAGTCTGTAGTTCGGCAGGATGATGCCTGAGCGAAATTCTTCCTGCTGGGCTTCATCGATGTGTTCGAGTTCGGGGTGATGGAATGTAAGCTGGTTCCATTTGGAGTCGTAGTCCGGACGTCCACTTACGACATACGAGTCGCCTACTTTTAGTGTCCGTTTGTAATACTCTGTGTAACTCCAGAACATCAGCGACGCTACAGTTCCAGAACCGTCTGAGATGCTTGCCTTGAGCACCTTTCGCCCCCTGCCAAGGGTTTGCTCACGTACACTAACGACTGTAGCAACAAATGCTACTTCGCTTATAACGCGTGTGAGAATATCTGCTGAGCCAACCCACAGGTCGGGCACTCGCATCGATTCTTGAAGAGCGGCAATCGAAGGGACGGCGCTGCGATCGATGTAGCCGCGCGGCACAAAGAGAAGCACGTCGGACGGTGTGGTGAGTCCTTCCTTCGCAAGAACCTCGGCTCTTCGCGCACCCACGCCCTTGATGAATTGCAGAGGAAGGACGTCGCTCATCTACGTCAGTCGGACATACCGTCAACTACGGTCAGCCACCCATGTCGGTCTGCTGTGGCGCCAAGGCGAATAGCGTCGAGCGCCGCCTTGAGCTTGAACATCTGCTTTGAGGGGTCTACACTTAGCGTGAATTCTTCGCCATCACAATTAATCGAACCGATGGGTGCAATCGATGCAGCAGTTCCGGTACCGAATGCTTCAGTCAAGGACCCATCTCTGAGCCCCTTCATTACTTCTGCGACTGTTACCGGACGTATTTCGACCTTCATGCCAAGGTCGTGCGCAAGTGTGATGACACTTTCGCGTGTAACGCCGTCGAGAATTGTGTCTGTTAGAGCTGGTGTAACAAGTGCATCATTGATAATGAAGCCAAGATTCATTGTTCCCGATTCTTCGACGTATTCATGGCTAATGGCATCGGTCCAGATAACCTGATCGAAGCCTTCTTGTTGTGCAAGCTTCGTTGGGTACATCGCACCAGCATAGTTGCCGGCGCACTTAGCGGCACCTGTGCCACCAGGCGATGCCCGCGAGTATTTCTTTTCGACTTTTACGCGAAGCGGACGTGTGTAGATCGGACGGAATGGACCGCCTACGACCATGAACAGAAATTCGTCAGAAGACTTTAGACCCATGCGCTCTTCGCTTGCAACCATGAACGGACGGATGTAATACGCTGCATCGTCGTCTGTAGGCACCCACTCTGCATCTAAATCTACAAGAGTGTGAATTGCCTTTGAGAAAATCTCGTACGGAATTTCAGGCATGCACATACGCACAAGCGAACGATTGAATCGTTCGTGGTGCTTCTTTGTACGGAAAACAGCAACACTGCCATCGGGCTGCCTGTACGCTTTCATTCCTTCGAATACGAGCTGCGCATAGTGCAAACCAAGCGCGAGAGGCGCCATCGAAATTGGTCCGTACGGCTGAATACGTCCCTTATTCCATTCGCCATCAGCATATTCAGCGATGAAGAGGTGGTCACCCGGTACGTTTGTCAGACGTCCGTCCGCTACAGCGCCTGCATCCAGGCGCGGTGTGGTAGCTCGGTCGATGTGTAGTGTTGTCATAGGCAGACACAAAGATACGAAGGCCCACGCCGCAACTTTACCTGTCTCGCTTCCTTCCACGTTTCCATTTCTCAATACGATCGCCCAGCACCACCCGCACAGAGGCCCGATGCAGAGCCAGCAGCGCCGCCGTCTGGTCGCTCACGTAAGGCAACACCCACTGCACTTCGCTCCCCGCCTCGGCTCGCATCCGTTCGGTAAGGGGCTTGAAGAAGGAGCTGAGTTGCAGCACGTTCCCGGCAGGGTCGTAAAAAACGAACTTTTCACTGCGGCACACGCGACGCAGCAAATCTCGCATGGCAACACGCACTGTTTTCGCAAAGCAGGCATTTGCACGAAAGGGCGGGTCGTGTGTACTGCCTGTTGCGAGGAACACACTTGCTCGCACGTCTCGAATGCAACCGACAATGGTGTCGCGCAACGACTGAAGGGTATGCACACCTTCAGCAACGTTGAACGTATCGCGTTTGAAAAATGAGGAGTCCCACACAGTCGATCTGTATCCAACGCGCAGATGCATGACTTCCCACAAACAGGCGTAGTACGCGTTCACCCAAAACGCAAGCTGTGCGTTGGGGTGGTAGGCCGTCGGGTAGGCGTTTGCCAATGCTGTGCGATACGACATGTATGCGTTGCAATAGTATCCGTCGGTGACAAGCTTGCCCTGCTGCATCGATTCGTGCCACAACGAATCGAAGCGTGTGTGATCGATAACGTCTGTTGTGTCATCCATACCAAACGCTCTTTGCGAGCGCTGCGCTGTCGACGAAACCACCGTTATGAGAAGGACAAACAAAATGCAGGCATGAGACATAGTATCTTCGTGTGCCCCACAACTACTCTGTGACATGACAACTTCTCTGTGACTTGACAACTACTCTGTGACATGACAACAATTACAACAGTTCTGGAAATGCAGGCTTATGTCGAAGCGGCCCGACGTGCTGGCAAGTCCGTTGGATGTGTCCCTACCATGGGTGCGCTACATGCAGGTCATGCTTCGCTCGTCACGTTTGCTGCTGCTAAGCATGACGTTGTTGTTACATCAATCTTCGTCAACCCGACCCAATTCGGTCCAGGCGAAGACTACGATGCCTACCCTCGCAATCTCGAGCGCGACATTGCAATTGTCGAGCAAGCAGGTGGGGCGGTAGTGTTTGCGCCGACGGTGGCGGAAATGTATCCGAACGGACCCAACACGACGATTCATGTTGGTGGAGTGACTGAGATGCTCGAAGGAGCATCGCGACTAGGTCATTTTGACGGAGTGGCAACGGTTGTCTGCAAGTTGTTCGAAGCCATGCGTCCGGACGAAGCATACTTCGGACAGAAAGATTTTCAGCAGACACTTGTTGTGAAGCGCATGACAGAAGATTTGCTCATCCCTGTGACGATAACAGTATTGCCCACGCTTCGAGAGTCCGATGGTCTAGCCATGTCATCTCGCAACGCATACATGAATGCGGACGAACGAGAGCAATCGCGAATCATCTCAAAAGCATTGTTTGCAGCACGCGACTTGGCAAAGAAGGGCGAAAACCGTAGTGCCATTCTTCAAGAGACAATGACATCGATACTCTCAACCGTTTCAAACTTCATCGTTGAGTATGCTGTTGCAGCCGAAGCTGTAACCTTGGAGTCTAAACCGACTTTCAGTGCCACTTCAGACATCGTTCTGCTCATTGCCGGACGCCTTGGTCGTACTCGACTTATCGACAACGTTATCGTATCTCGCACATGAGCACAACAGACATTGTAAAATTGCACAGAGCCCACTTCGATCGTTTCATTGAACTCGTATATGCCCTCGCTGACTACGAAAAGCTGGACCGTCCGTCGGCAGATGCTGTACAGCGTCTTCGCGACGATGCATTCGGAGAATTCCCGCGATTCGAAGCATTCCTAGCTTTTCACGAAGGAAGTGCTGTCGGTTACGCCATTGTCCTCGAAATGTATTCGTCGTTTCTTGCAAAGCCTACCATCTATCTCGAGGATCTCTTTGTCTTAGAGTCAGCGCGTGGCAAAGGCATTGGCAGCACACTATTCAACCACGTACGTTCGATTGGTGCTGCCCGCGATTGCGGTCGCATGGAATGGCAGGTCCTTGACTGGAACGAGCCGGCGATTGAGTTCTACAAGCGTAAGGAAGGCGAGCACTTGAAAGCGTGGCACACCTATCGCATTACGTATTAGCCCCAGCGTCGCTTAGAAGGCGACGGCCGCCCCCTACCTCCGTACTAGTCAATCTATCTCTGCAATAGTCCTTCTACTGCATTTGTCAATTATGCGACAAACCCTTGTCTAGAAACGTCGCGAATTTGTTTTCATCGCGTGTGTAGTCTGCTTTAGAGACATACGCACCGTCGGATGTTAGAACGACATAGAGCGGTAACGTAAGCGATCCGTATTCGCGTTCCTGCAATCGTTGGTTCGAGATAAATGGCTCGGTTCTTCTATCTGTAAACAACCGCACCAGAATGTACTTCGACATGCGCGACGACACCGACTCACGCGTAAACATGTTCTGCTCCATCCATCGGCAGTTCGTACATGTAAAGCCTGTGAAGTCGATAAAAATTGGTTTGCCGGTTTTTTTTGCTTCTTTTTTTGCTTTGTCGAGGTTGTCGAACCACTCTTCTTTGTGCTTGGTTGTCGGCGAAGTAGACGGTCCGAATGACGATGCCGTCACGTTGCCTTTCCCGATGCCTATAATCTCTTCGTAGTTAATCGGCGGAAGCACACCATCAATTTCGCCTAAAGGACGTCCACCAAAGCCCGTGAATAGCCAGAAGGCCACAGATGCAAACACAATTGCAAAGAAGGCACGAAGACCACTTACCGCTTCGAGTTGCGAGTCGAGCTTCATGCGATATGTGCCAAGCAGATAGAGTACGATGAGGAACGCAATACCAATCCAGATAGCCAGAACAACATCGCGCGGAAGAATGCCCCAGCTAAAATTCAGATCTGCACTACTAAGGAATTTTAGGGCGAATGCGAGTTCAAGGAATCCAAGGACGACCTTGACGTTATTCATCCAGCCACCAGAGCGTGGCAGACGAGTCATTAGCGATGGCGCAAGAGCAAGAATAAAAAATGGAGCAGCAAAGCTTATCGCGAAACCCAGCATCCCAACAGTAGGATACAGGTAGTCACCCTGATTCGCGCTGCCAAGCGCTCCGGCAACAAACGCTCCTGTGCATGTAAACGAGATCACGGCGAACGTCACACCCATTAAGAAAGTAGCGCTGTAGCCACTGCCTTGACTCTTCTTGTTCAGTGTATTTAGGATACTCGCTGGCACTTGAATTTCAAACGCTCCAAACAGATTGAACGCAAGCACAACGAACAGCAACCCAATAACAAGATTTGTCCACGGGTCAGCCGCAAAACTCCCCACCTGACTCGCCCCCCATATCGCCGACACAATAATGCCTATGAGCGTAAATGTTAGTACGATGCCACCGGCAAACACGGCTGCATCCGTAAGCTGTCCAGCCTTATTCTTCTCGCTCCGTTTTGTAAAAAACGATACTGTTATTGGCACCATCGGGTAGACACAAGGCGTGGCCAATGCCCCAAGACCAACAAGCATTCCCAGTAAGAAGAACGCGATGAGTCCTTCGCGCTTCGCATCCTCGATATCACCATCGACCGAGGCCTTTGCATCTAGGCTTACCAAGCTCTGCTTAGTGTCTGCACGTTCCGATGCTGCTACTAATACAGAATCGTCTGCTAATGGTCGAGCACCGGCCTTAGCTTCGGTGATGGACACTGTCGACGTAACAATGAACTCTTTTGGCGGAAGACAACTAGACGAATCGCACCGTTGAATCCAGATTGAAAATTTCACAGGATAGGAGCCTGCGGGCAAACTGACGGGTGCCTTAAGAAGAACCTTGAACTGTACTTTCTTAAAAATTTTCTCAACAGTAACTTGAAAGCTCGAATCGTATACTTTTTTAATTGGGGAAGCCGTGCTTCTGACGATTTTGAGTGACGATCCGACAAGTTCGATGGTTGTGGCCTGAGGTCCGATGCCATCCGGACCCAGCGTTTCGTTTGTCGAATAGATATACCAGCCGTCCTGAATGTTCGCCTTGATCACCACCGACACCGTGTCGCCAGCAGTCATAGAGAATGCCGCCATTGGGGCGAACGTCATTCTCGAAAAATCGTCTGCACCCCGACATGCTAAACCAGCGAGCACGAACGCTATGACGATGGTAAGGGTCCGAAGGGGGCTTGTGTGGGTCTTCAAGTGTGTACTCTCTAACGTTAACTATTGACAGCCATAAACTTACGCAACGTCGTCGACTTCGTATTTTTAGTGGATTATGCAAGAGCCCCCTATCGGCAGCCCCTTACCAGCAGCAACCTCAGGCCCCCTACTATGAGTACGAAGCCCAATCTCGATGCCATTCTTTCGCTATGTAAGCGCAAAGGCTTCGTCTATCAGTCGTCAGAAATCTATGGCGGACTTAATGGCTGCTGGGACTACGGTCCGTTGGGCGTCGAGCTTCTGCGCAACATCAAGGACTCGTGGTGGAAGGCAATGACGTACCGCACCGATATTGTTGGCATCGATGCGTCGATTCTTATGCATCCGCGGGTGTGGGACGCGTCGGGACATACTTCGCAGTTCTCAGACCCGATGATCGACAACAAGACATCGAAGGCTCGGCACAGAGCCGATACGCTTATCGAAGAGTATATCACGCGCCTCAGAACAAAAAACAAAACTGCAGAGGCTGATGCATTGGAGGCACGTCTCGCTGCCGTACAGTCGAACGAAGATTACCATGCCATCATTGTTGAGAACAACATTCCAGATCCGGTGTCGGGCACTACGGACTGGACAGAAGTGCGGAATTTCAATCTGATGTTCAAGACGTTTGTGGGTCCGGTCGAAGACGCATCGAACGCAGTGTACCTGCGTCCGGAAACTGCGCAGGGCATCTTCGTGAACTTCAAGAACGTGATGGACTCTGCGCGTATGAAGCCACCGTTTGGCATTGCGCAGATTGGCAAGTCGTTTCGGAATGAAATCAACACAAAGAATTTTCTTTTCCGTACGCGCGAATTCGAGCAGATGGAAATGCAGTTTTTTGTCAAGCCCGGCGCTGAAGTCGAATGGTTCGAATACTGGCGTCTGCAACGCTGGGAGTGGTTCAAATCGATTGGCATTAAGGAAGACCACCTGCGTCGCAAACCACACGAGAAGCTGGCCCATTATGCCGCGGCTGCAGAAGACATCGAATATCTGTTTCCGTTTGGATGGGGCGAGGTAGAAGGCATTCACTCACGTACAGATTTCGACCTCAAGCAGCACCAGGAATTTTCTGGTAAAAAGCTCGAGTATGTAGACACGGTTACGAAAGACCGTTACATACCGTATGTCGTAGAGACGGCCGTTGGTGCAACGCGGACATTTCTTGCAGTCCTATGTGATGCATACGACGAAGAAGTTGTCACCGCCGAAGATGGTACTACAGAAACTCGCGTGGTATTGCGTCTGAACCCACTGCTGGCACCTGTAACTGCGGCTGTTTTTCCGCTTGTTAATAAAGACGGCATGCCCGAGGCAGCGCAAGCTATCTACAAGAATTTACAACGTTCGTTTCGTGTCGACTACGATACGAGTGGCGCAATTGGAAGAAGGTATCGCCGGCAGGACGAAGTGGGAACGCCATTCTGTATTACCATTGATGGACAAACCATTACAGATGGAACAGTAACGCTACGAGAGCGTGATAGCATGAAGCAGGACAGAATTCCTGCAGATGCACTTGAAGCCGAGATTCGTCGTCGTCTGCATTCCTAATCGCCATGCACAAACGCTATCTCATCATCATCGCCCTCACGATCGCCCTACTTAGTTCGGGTTTTTTCGTTGTTGGCGACACATCGTTCTACACCCGTATGGGTCGGTCGATGGATGCTCTCGGCGCAGTGTTACGCGAGGTAAGTACGACGTATGTCGATGATGTAGACCCGCAGATTCTCATAGAAGCTGGCATTGAGGGCATGCTCGATAAACTCGATCCGTATACCGTATACGTGCCACGTGAAGACAAAGAAGATCTCGAGTTGATTAGCACCGGCATCTATACGGGTTTTGGAATTACCATTGCCACGCGTGACAGCATGCTTTTTGTAACAGATGTTCGCGAGAATTTACCCGCGCATAAAGCAGGAATTCGCATTGGCGACCGGTTATTCTCGATTGATGGAATTCGCGTTGACACTCTCTCACCAAAAGAATTACGGCGTCATACTCGCGGCAAAGAGGGCGACGTCGCTGCGTTGAGGCTCATTCGAGAAGGGCGTACGGACACCATCCTAATGAGTGTTACACGTGCCGAGATGATTGCAGAAAACGTTGCATTTAGCGATGTGTTACCAGGGAATATCGGATACATAAAGCTGGCACGATTTTCTCGCTACGCTCCCGTAGAAGTCCGCAGACACATTAAACTCCTCAGAGAACGCAGCCCCCTACAAGGCCTGATAATTGACGTTCGAGATAATCCGGGTGGACTTCTCGACGCTGCCGTTGGAATCGTCGAAACATTTGTCCCTCGTGGCAGCACGATCGTCAGCACAAAATCTCGCGACCCTAACGACACGCGCATTATACGATCAGAAAACACACCGCAAGAACCTACGCTGCCACTGGCCATTCTCATCAACGAACGAAGTGCAAGTGCAAGCGAAGTGCTTGCAGGTGCGATACAGGATCTTGACCGTGGAGTAGTTGTGGGAAGGCGCTCCTATGGAAAGGGGCTCGTACAAACGGTTGTGCCGTTGCCAAATGATGCCAGTCTAAAACTTACCTCAGCGCGATACTACACTCCTTCTGGACGTAGCATACAGCGCATTGACTTTGCAGCTAAGCGTGGCACCATTCCCAAACACGATACGTTGTTGTTTAACACGCACAACGGACGCGTAGTTCGAGAGTTGCATGGGATTGAACCCGATACAACCGTTTCTGATTCTGTCTTTCCTGCTCCGCTCGAATACTTACTACAAGAAGATGTGTTTTTTCGCTTTGGTACGAGGTATACATCTAACATATCTCAATTACCAGAAAAGTTTACGGTCGATAAGACTGTCGTAGACGCATTCATTAAGTACATCGAATCTCTACCTCTGAATCGTCAGTCACCTGTTCTTGCAGATCTCGAAACATCGCTGAGGCACGCCCAAGAACATGAGCTGCCTCAAACTGTGATAAAGAGCATTGAACAGGCCGAACGTTCAGTAGAACGCGACGTCCCAAGGCTCATTCGTCAGCATCAAGACCTGGTTCGTATTCTCCTCGAAGGGGAAATCAGGTCTCGCTTCGAAGGCGATTCAGCCCGCGCATCTCGCTCAGTTCGGATAGACCCCAGTGTTGCCGTGGCCAGTCGTATACTGGCCTCATCACGATATTCCGGCATTCTGGGCGGTCAAGTCGGAGATGATCAGTAACTTTGTGGCTGGCTTTTTTCTGCATCTATAGCCCCGGGCCCATGGCATGAGGATTACAAAACAGTATACGAATCGCGAAAGTCAGTCGCTCGACAAGTACCTACAAGAAATTGGTCGCGTTGAACTTCTTACTGGTGACGATGAAATTGTGTTGGCACAGGCGATTCGCCGTGGTGGATTCGAAGGATCTATCGCGCTCGAACGTTTGGTGAAAGCCAACTTGCGATTTGTTGTCTCTGTTGCGAAACAGTATCAGAATCAAGGTTTATCTCTAGGCGATCTTATCAACGAAGGCAACCTTGGTCTTATCAAGGCTGCGAAGCGTTTCGATGAGACCCGAGGATTTAAGTTTATTTCATACGCAGTATGGTGGATTCGTCAGTCTATCCTTCAGGCTCTAGCTGAACAATCGCGTATCGTTCGCCTACCGCTTAATCGCGTCGGCGCTCTAAACAAGATTGGAAAGAAGTTCTCTGAACTTGAACAGCAGTACGAGCGCGAACCAACAGCAGCCGAACTTGCCGAGCAGCTTGAGATGTCGATTGCTGAGATCAGCGAGACAATCAAGATTTCGGGACGTCACTTGTCCGTCGATGCTCCGTTTGTTCAGGGTGAAGACAATCGCCTGCTTGACATTCTTCCGAATGATCAGCAGCCGCCGCCTGATAGCGAGCTCATGCGCGAGTCATTGCGCGTAGAAGTTCAACAGGTATTGAACACGCTGTCCGAACGTGAAGCCGAAGTCATCCGCCTTTATTTCGGACTAGACGACCAGCAAGCACTTACACTCGAAGAGATTGGCGAAAAATTCAATCTCACTCGTGAACGTGTTCGTCAGATCAAAGAAAAAGCCATCCTTCGCCTTCGTCACGCTTCGCGCTCCAAAGCACTTCGCGCTTACCTGGGTTAAGGACGGCGTAGACAATTGCATCAATACAAACGCCGCAACTTTTTGCGGCGTTGTTGTTTGTAACGGATTCACACATGTCTGAGTTTGTTGAATATATCGGCGTGATAGCCAGAACTCATGGCATGAATGGCGCTGTCGTGCTCGTCGATACACCAGGGGTACGCCTGCACCTCACAGTAGGCTCGAATGTAGCTGTAGGCTTCTCACGCGAATTCGCGCACGCCATGACTATCACAATGTTTGAAGCGTCTTCACAATTCACACGCATGGCATTCCTCGAAGCCCCTTCGGCCGAGACGGCCAGCCCCTTAATCGATCAGGCAGTGTATGCTCGAGCATCCGATGTCGCAGTCTCGGACGAACGATACTCTGTCGGCGACATCGAAGGTTGCCAGGTAGTAAATGAAGTCGGAAATGTACTTGGGACAATTTCCGAGGTCTGGCTTTTGCCAGCCAACGATGTTTGGGTTATTGAATGCGCGGATGGATCGACGATTCCAATTCCCGTCATCGAGTCGGTAGTAAAGAACGTCGATGTCGTTGGAAAAACCATAACGATTCATTTGCTTGAAGGACTCGATACACTTTCGTCAAGTCCCGACGACGTGGAAGAAGACAGTGAATAACACTTTGCGCATCGACATTGTGTGCGCAGTGCCACAGGCTCTTGCATCGTTCATGCAGACAAGTATCGTTGGCAGGGGTCAGGAAAAGGGGCTCGTCGAGGTTGTTCTTCACAACCTTCACGATTATGCAACCGACAAATTCAAACACATCGACGACACACCATATGGTGGTGGCGCCGGCATGATACTGCAGGCCGAACCCATCTTTGCGTGTATAGACAAACTGCAATCGGAACGGAGTTACGATGACGTGATCTTCCTGACTCCTGATGGTGTAAGGTTGACGCAGAATGTGTGTGCGGAGCTTTCGTTAACACAGAATTTGATTCTTCTCGCTGGACATTACAAAGGCATCGATCAACGCGTACGCGACGTACTGGTTACGCGCGAAGTATCGATTGGCGACTATGTGCTTACTGGAGGCGAGCTACCTGCAGCTGTGCTCACAGATGCAATCGTGCGACTTCTGCCAGGTGTTGTCGGAGATGCTGAGTCTGTGCTCGATGATTCGTTCATGCACGGATTACTCGACTCGCCACATTATACCAAGCCTGCTGAATTCCGTGGTTTGAAGGTGCCAGAGGTGCTGACGTCAGGCAATCACGCTGCAATACGCTCCTGGCGTGAAGACATGGCCCGCACAAAGACCATGGAGCGACGTCCGGATATGCTTTCAGATACGCACGAAGAATGATCCACGCCGAATTCAACATCGAGGTCGCAAACCGTCATGGCGACACGATCTACACCACGATTACGGTGCCATCGCAGTCCGCTGGAGCGATTGATAGTGCTGAGGACGTGCCCCTTAGCGCCGAAGGCGCGACCTATCCACTAGTCATACTCCTCCATGGCTTCAAGGGATTTCGCAATTGGGGATTCTTTCCGGTAGCCGCGCAACATCTGGCCGACTGTGGACTTATCGTGATGCGCATGGATTTTTCGAAAAATGGGATGCGCGGAACAGCAGATCGCGTGTTAAGTATGTCGGACTTCGCGGAAAACACGATAACACTTGAGCTCGACGACGTAGCTGATCTGATAGAATGTTTGCGCAAGTCACACAGCCCATCGGATGTAAACAGCGCTCTTCCTGACGATGGATTTCAGCGAGTGCGCCAGTTTTGGGATGGCACACTACGGTTTGTTGGTCACTCGCGCGGCGGCGGCATTGCGCAACTTGCTGGTGCCGAGCATGCAGTGCAAAAAGTTGTTGTGTGGAACAGTGTTGGCAGGTGGGGACGTTGGACCCCGCGTCAGCGCGAGGTATGGATGGAATCGGGAACGGTTGACGTCGAGAACACGCGCACTAGTCAGAAACTGCAGATGAACAGAACGTATGTAGAGGACATCGAAGCGAACAGTGATCGGCTCTCATTGATAAATGCCAGTCGCGTTCTTGCGGACCGTCTGCTTTTTATTCACGCCGAGCTCGACCTGACGGTACAATTGCATGAAATTCAGGCTCTCATTCGCGAAGCAGACAACAAGCCCGCACTGAGCATCGTTTCAAACACGACACATACATTTGGAATGAGTCATCCGCTAGATCACATTACACCAGCATTTGCAAAAGTCCTAACCCAAACCACAGACTTTCTGATCGCATGAACACAACTCGCCTCACCATTACTGCACTGATTGCACTGAGTTTACTCTCTGGAGGTTGCGCTTTGTTCGTAGTGGGTGATGCGAAGAATACAGTTGTTGTAGAACGCAGTCAACGAAGCGCACACGGTGTTGTATACTTGTTTAAAGAAGAACTAGACAGCGGCAATGTGCAAGCCGCAACAGATCTGATGGTTCATTCATCAGGGCGGAGATTACTCGCCGTAGAACGCTATGAAATCAAGGATGAAGTTGAGCGTTGGCGCCGCTTAATGGCTGCAAAGCCTATAACGGCAATGCAGTCTGATACATTAAGTGCCACAAACTATCGTGTGCACGTCACGATGGATTACATCAAACACTTTGACTTTTCGGCAATGCTCTTAGACAATGTCTGGTACATTGCATCGGTTCAGCCCGTTACGGCGCAGCGACAACAATAGATCGTAAATTTTCGACACTATTACCGTGCAACGATAACCCGACCGGAACGCACCGTACCACCAGTCGTGAGACGCCATACATACACCCCTGGCGGAAGTGCACTTGTTGTGAAGTTGATCACTTGGGGTCCAGCAACGAACTCACGTACAAAATCTTCAACAACGCTATTTCCTTGCATTGAGAATACCTCTGCACGAACCGCGCCGCCTTGCTGTAGATCGAATGCAATAGTGACCACATCGCTTGCCGGATTGGGTGACGCTGTAACTGTTGGCTTGATTATTTCTGGCAGATTGTCGACCGAGTTTGCTGGGTCGAGATGTACAAACACATTATAGAAGCCTAGTGGCGCCGAGAAAATATGATTGTTCGGTGTTGCAGCAATTGCAGCTGTAGCTCCATTGTCTGGTAGACCATCGGTTAGGCGAGACCAGTTATCGCCATTGTTGGAGCTGAAGTAGGTACCCTCTTTTTGTGTCGTGGCATACACATCGCTGCCAAGTCCGAATGCAATGCCGTTGACCTTGTTATTCGTACGGATCTCTGGTGTAAGCTCTTCCCAACCATTGGTTAGATATTCGTACGTTTCCCCATCGTTTGTAGAGCGCATGATAACTGCATTCTTTGCTACTGTCGAAGCTTCGAGCGCATTGCGACCGACAAAAATGTGCCCGAGTTTGTTTGCACGAATCGACTTGTAATTGTCATCCGACTCACTACCGCCCGGAATGCCTTGTCCGTTCGAATCAGAATCTATCCGTCTCCACGTAACGCCGCGATTCTTCGACCTGAAGATCCCTTTATTGTAACCAATGCTAACAATGAGTTTGTCGCTGTTCGGACTGATGAACGTTTCGTAGAGCGCCGTCTTTTGTACAGATGGCAATGGTACTTCTGTCCATGTAGCCCCACTGTTGTCAGAGATAAAAGACTTTGCTGCCGTTCCGTCCGAGCCTATGAATACCTGGGTCTGTCCGTTTGGCATTGCCTTAGCATGCACTGTTACGATTCCGGATGGATTTGAAAGCCCTGTGTTGACGCTTTGCCACGTATCGCCATTGTCAACAGATTTAAAAATCCCATTTCCTTGATGGATAAGGTAGATTTCGTCAGTTGCAGTTATC
The DNA here is from genome assembly GCA_034440235.1 of bacterium. GTDB lineage: Bacteria > Bacteroidota > Ignavibacteria > Kapaibacteriales > Kapaibacteriaceae > JAWXBR01. The sequence continues at coordinate 61,184 of JAWXBR010000053.1, read as the reverse complement.
GAAATGTCTCTTATCGGACGATCAAATCCATCATTTGGCAATCCGGTTCCTAGTCGAGTCCACGTTCTTCCCCAATCCACTGAACGGTGAATAGACGAGGCGTCCGTTCCTGCAAAGACATGGTTCTTCGAATTTGTCTCTAGGGAGATCGTACCCAGTGTTGGGCCATCTGTTGCATTCCAGAACTGAGCGTTAAGAGTGATTGTCGAAAAAACGAGAAATACAACGAGGTAAAGCGCTTGACGCATGAAGTCACCCATATCGTACAGTAAGTGGCAGCTATATCTTTGCTGCATTGAAGTAAGATACCGTTTTCTGGGCGTCTGGCATGAAACTCCATTTTGTAGGTATTGGCGGCACAGCTATGGGTTCACTTGCTACTGCTTGCATCGCACTCGGCCATGTTGTGTCTGGCAGTGACTCGGCCGTCTACTCGCCCATGTCCGATGTCCTGAATACTGCCGGAATTCAGTGGTACGATGGGTACGATTCCGACAAGCTTTTGTCGATTTGTCCCGACAGGGTCGTCATCGGAAATGCCATAAGTCGTGGTAATCCCGAGCTAGAGATCGTTCTGAACAATCGCATACCCATGACGTCGATGGCAGCACTTGTCGGCGAACTTTTTATTGACCGTAACACCTCGATTGTTGTGAGCGGCACGCACGGAAAGACCACAACATCATCGATGACTGCCTGGTTACTCGAGCGTGCCGGACGAAGTCCGGGCTTTCTTATCGGTGGCGTTCCTAGCACGTTTAGTTCTGGATGCAGGGCCATCCCTCCTAAACTGCACAATACGTCTGCCGGTGTGTTTATATGCGAAGGCGATGAATACGACACTGCTTTTTTTGACAAGCGAAGCAAGTTCGTGCACTACCGTCCGACCATAGCTGTTATCAACAACATCGAATTCGACCACGCTGATATTTTTCCGGACATCGAGTCTATCATTCGCTCGTTTGAACATTTGGTACGCATTGTTCCCTCTAACGGCGTTGTGCTCGTCAATGCCGATGATCCTAATTCTTTACGTGCCGTCGATCGTTCGTATGCACCCGTGCAAACCGTCGGCTTTGCCGCCAATGCATTCTGGCGTATTCATGATGTTGTTTACAATACGTCAGGTACCGCATGGACGCTGTCTCGGGAAGGGGTCCAACAGGGGGCCTTTCGCCTACACATGCCTGGCGAACACAACATGCGTAATGCAACGATGGCCATTGCCGCATGTATACATGCAGGTGTCGACAACATGACGATAGAAGGAGCAATTGCCTCGTTTGTACCTCCGAAGCGCAGGCTACAAGAAATCTCGACATGGAACAACGCAATAGTTATCGATGACTTTGCGCACCACCCGACTGCAATCAAGGCAACTATCGCGGCACTGAAGCAACAATACCCCGATGCCAAGCTTCACGTTTGCTTCGAACCGCGTTCGAACACAACAACGCGCGCATTCTTTCAGACCGAACTGGCAGAGTGTTTCGATGGATGTACAAGTGTCTGCATCGGACCCGTCAATCGTCCTGAGCGCTACAAGATCGAAGAACGACTTAACACAAAGCGTTTGAAGGAGGAGATTGAAACACGCGGACCAAGCGTATTAGTTATCGATGCGAATGATGCAGAGACCGCATGGGGAGAGCAGGTGGTTACCTGGCTTGAGTCGCGTGTACATCATGGCGACATTATCGCTGTACTTAGTAACGGCAACGTAGGAGACTTGCGAAAACTCTTGTCAGTCGTGTAAACTTTGCCAGCCGTGAAAGCTTTACCAGTCGTGTACGCTTCGTAGTCGTGTACGCTTCGTAGTCGTGTACGCTTCGTACTAGCGTTTTATCAGAAGCTTCTTAAGTCCCGATTCGGAAACGGTGTTTTCTACTGACGGTGCAAGAACCCTGTAGAAGTAGACCCCGGGCGGCACAATGACACCTCGTTCATCGCGCAGATCCCAAAGAACACCTCCGTTGCCGTCACGCTCTTTTACGAGGGCGATAACGTCGAAGCGTTGATCAAGCACTTCAACATCAGCCTCATTCGTCAGATTTGCGAATGTTATAGATGCGTCTCGACTTAACACCGCTGGGTGCGGGTATACATACACATTCGCAAGGTTGTCTGCAGCGAATACGAATCCGAGTGTGTTGCCAGCCCCCTGCGTCATCGCAGCCCCATCATCACCAAGAACGTTTGCAACTGTTATGTAGTAGGTTGTTCCGAGGGCGCCTAGAGGCTTTGATGGATCGAAGTGCAGGGTTGCACTATCGGCGTTGTGATCGATAGATACTATTGAGCCTGTTGGTGTGATGGCATAGTTTGCAATCTGTGAAGCAGTTGCGGACGTGACGGGCCGATCGAAGTAGATGCGAACTGTATTAGGGTCGAGAACCAGAAGGCGCGTCAGGACAATTTCGTCCAATGGTGCAGATGCAACAATCGTTACGACAAGATCTGACGTGTTTGTGGGCACATCGAAAGCGTCACGAATAGACGTACACCGCAACGTATACGCCCCAGGCGGCAATGCAATGGCTGTGAAGCCAATAACCAGTGTACTGTCGCCCGCTAGTACTACTGATGCGCCTGTTGCTACAGCGGCACTGTTACGCATGAGTATAAAGGACGATGGATCGACGTTTCGTTCGCCAATCGGACCACTATAACGTACCCGTAAGGTGGCACCGAGAAGCAGATCAATTGAATCTATCGTTGCCGGTACCACGCTTAACGCACTCGATGGTTGAAATGAACGCACTTCAGCTATTGCGGAACGCGGACTTTCTCCGCTAGTGAATACTGCTGTTACCCGATACCGATGGGTTGCTCCCGGCGCAATGCTCTGAAGCGGCAGTTCCGTTGTGGTGCTGCTGTCGATGCGCCTGAAAATGCCATCAAGATTTGTTGATCGAAAAACGATGTAGCGCAGCGCTCCTGACACCGTCGCCCACGTTACATGTACCGTCGTGTCTGTTACCAAGCGAGCACGTACACCACGTGGTGTAATGCCGTGCGATGCCGCGGTGTCCATTTGCGAGAACCGGAATCCGGACATGAAGCCTTGTCCGACCAGTGTGGTGCCGAACCCCAGCTCGTTTATGCCATCGTTATTAAAGTCGTGTACAAGAAACCTTGGCGATACAACTTCAGGACGATACCAGATAGGCTGACCCGATGTGGCTGCGTCATCGAATGAAAAGACGTAGAGGCGTGTGAACGCACAAATAATGAGTTCGTCACCACCACGGGCGTTGAGCTGTCCGGCACCTACTCCATTTCGAAATCCAATACCTGTGCGAACTCCTGCAAAACGATCGGACCATACGAGGTTGTAGGTATCGGCGGCGCTGCTCGAGAACATCTTGTATGTCCAGAGTTGACGTCCATAATCACGTTCAGAATTCGGCTGCGTGCTGTCTGGCACTCCGAACACAACTTCTGGTATTGCGTCGCCATTGTAATCAATGCGGCTCACGAACCCTGAACCACCGTTGCCGCTATTCTCTTCAGCAAACTCTGTTCGGAACGATCCGTTTATAAACTCACTTATAATCAGATCGCCATCTGTATCCGAGAACGCAATCTCGACGTTGCCATCGTTATCAAAGTCACCTGCGGCAATCGATATTTCGTCGACACGATTTGATGCACTACCTGGTGCAGGTGCAGTTGGATTCGGCGCCATACCAAGCCTGATATAGTTGCCATTTTTATATGTTATTGCCAGGCAGCCCGAGTCGGAAAGCATAAGGAGGTCTGGTCGACCATCTTTGTCTACGTCGTACATACCAGCAGCATTCCAGCGGCGGCTTGTGGAGTCTGCGAAAAGTGTTCGCTCAAACGGATTGCCGTTCAGAACCGATGATTGAAAAAGGCGTGCTTCTCCAACGACATGTCCGAACACTTCATCAATTCCATCGCCATTAGAATCACCTATTCCGCGTGGAATCCAAACATCGTCTGTCGTATCCCGAGGCACAAAGCCCGAGGATGATTTTGTAACTGTTTTCATTTTACCAAACGAGCCACTTCCGAGATCAGTCATGACAAATGACTTATTGCCATCACCATAGAGATCACGAACATCATTCAGGACGTAGCCAGCAAAGGACTCGTCGGTCACAGTCTGCCAGCCTTGCACTCGCGCAGCGACATTCTCAACCGTCAGCGTATCAGTTCGTTGAACACGTTCGCCGTTATCGGCAACGCAAGACACAATGTATTCGTATGCCAGTCCAGCAACTACATTAGGTAGAGCAAACGAATGCGTGCGGGCCTTGGCCCACATGTCTGTAAACTCGTTTAACAACGGACTGCTAAGGTTAATTAGCCGGTATTGAACAACACACGACGATGGCCTACTAGTCCGAAGAGTCATAACCGGCACACGAAGGTCGTCGCGCCACGCAGTCACGAGCTCGAATGAAGTAATTGCAAGGGCTTCGGCACCGACCGCACTAATCCGTTTACGGTCTTCAATCGTTCGACCATTCTGTAGCGTAACAACGAGGCGTAATGTGTTAAGTCCACTGGATAATACATTCATCGGTAGTACCCCGAGTATCTCGTCGCGCACCTGCGTGCCCGAAGACAATGTCGTCCATGACGACGGCTCGAGTCCTGCCCCTACAGACAGTTCGTACGAAGAGAACAACGTCGCAACGGCCGATCCTCTAACGTCGACTGAAGTTTGTGCAGTGCGATCAACCTCTTGCTCATTCCTAATATTCGTGATGCGCACAAGAGCCCACGAAGGGGCTGTTAAGGGTCTGAATGCATCGATGCGACCAGAGCCGAACTCAGGGTCCCAACCTTTCGGACCAAGATCGACGGACTGTTCTTCGAGTGTACTTCGCACTTCATTGGCCGAGAGCGTTGGACTACGTTCTAAGAGCAGGGCAGCAGCCGCGGCTACGTATGGCGCTGCGAACGACGTACCGCTAACCGTCCGATATCCACCTCCGGCTTGCGTTGTAATGATGCCTTCGCCAGGAGCGGTAAGCGCAAGCAGCGATCCCGTACTTGAGAATGGTGAACGCAGGTCGAGAGCGTTAGTAGATCCTACCGCAATTACATCGTCGTAACCTGCAGGGAACTGTCTCGTGACAAGTCCGGAGTTACCTGCTGACGCAACGAGCGTGCACCCAAATGATGCCGCAAACCGCACAGCATCACGCAGCACGGGTGCATCAACTCCATCCCCAAAGCTCATGTTGATAACACGCGCACCACGAAGCACAGCGTAAATGATAGCCGCTGCGATGTCATCCTCTTCGGCATTGCCAGTTGCATCGAAGGCTCTCGTGACGAGCACACGTGCGTTAAAAGCAAGTCCTGCTATACCAACTTTATTGTTTGGAGTTGCAGAAATCACACCTGCTACCGATGTGCCGTGCCCCTGTTCGTCGAATGGGAACGGATCTCGAACACGATCATCACCAAGGTTATGATTTTCCTGATCGACAAAATCGTATCCAATGACGTCGTCTACGTACCCGTTGCCGTCGTTGTCTATGCCATCAAGGTCGCCCCTTACCCCATTTACAGTTTGATCGATGCCCCATGCGTCGAACATGCCGTTGTTGTTTAAGTCTTCGAGACGGTTGACAGCCAATGCACGACGCAAGTCTTCGTGGGTCCAGTCTACGCCTGTATCGAGGACACCTACGATGATGCCTTCACCCGTTGCTTTCGTCCATGCGGCTTTTGCATTAACGGTGTTCAGCGCGTACTGAGAAGCAGAAAGAGAATCGTTTGTTAGCGCGTCTGCATGAATGCTGAACCGATGATTCACGTGCACACGCTCAACATCTGGTAGTTGCATGAGACGATGCATTGCTGCATCGCGGTCTTCATTACCGATGTCGATAACGACATAACGTTCAAGTACTCGCAAAGCGTCTTGTTGATTCGAAGAAAGTGTTTGTTCAACAGTCTTTGAAACAACCGTGTGCGAAACGAGAGGTATGGCGCTGGCAACACGCAGTGATGCTATTTGTTGGGCGACCTGGGCAGGTGTGCGCACATTGGTCTGCCGTAGCTCGATTATGAATTGTTCGCCCGCGAGTACAGTGGTTGAAATGACTAGGAATAGCGTAGCAACAATTGGCAATCCTGCGATGATTGATGTTTTCATTCAACTCCCTCATTGAAGAGCTCACGACGCGCGAATGCTAATGCTAAACGAAGTACGACCATCTCAACATCCTGGGTTAGGTGTTCGCGGACATGCCGAAGCTTCGCGAAACGGTGTGTGCGCATGAACTCGACAACGTCGGCATAAAGTTCATCGGGCACTAGAGTATCACGGTTCACGGTCATGCCTGCTTTCAGAGCAGTTTCGATGTGATGAGCGGCCATCGCTGGAGTAATTTTTCGTGTGCTGGCAACATTACGCAGTGTCCAGCCACTGCGGATCGATTCTACTGTCCGTACCACTTCTTCGTCGACAACAAACTTCGGAACACTACGAACAGTGGGTTGGGCAATCTCTCGCAATAGCGCAACAACTTCTGAGCCATGCCTCGACAAAAACAAGGCACTGCCGTGACGTCCAGGCACAAGCTCTTCAGCAGTCATTGGTGCGTCACTCGCAATGCGTTCAAGTTCCGACAAACCAACCAGAGATGATGCTGCGACACCTTCACGGTTTGCCAAGTCGAGCCTCAGTGCCGACAACAACCGCATCATTGCAGGTGCTGGCTTAAGGTTTTTTTTGGTAGGGGTCTCAAGAGTAAGGGGCGAGGGCAACGGACGTATCTGTTTAACCCCATCAACACTTACTCCAATGGTAGGGTACAGTGATGACGATTGCACAAGCCATCCTCGTTGTAAACATTCGTCAATCACCTCAAGCACCTCAAACCTTGTACGTTCGGCAAGTGAATTCCAGACCGTAGACCGATCGAGTGCGTAGGAAGTGACTTTGGGTGAGACGTTACCAGTGACGATGTCCGCCACCACATTTCGTCCAAACCGTCCCTGCACCTCGTACGCGGCGCGGAGAGCGGCATGTGCAATAACAAGCTGACGCTCGCTGAACTCGGGTCTTGATTTTGTTGAAAGGCACGACGAACACCTTCCGCAGTCACCTTTGACTTCCGGGTCGCCGAAATAATGTAGAATGAAGGTTCGCTTGCATTGTGTTGTCTCTGCATACCTGACAACAACCTCGAGTTTTCGGACTGCATGCTCTCGCCTTCTATGCAAACCTTCCATATCAACGGGAATTCCCTCTCGTGTCGTACGAGCACCATTCAACACGATGCCACCACCAACAGACGGTGGCGTGTAACGCAACAGGCGCGCCATCTGAAGAGCATGCATTGCTTTTCCGAATTCGGGAATCGTGAAACCATGCCTGCGCACGAATTCATACACAGAAAACTCAAGGTCGGTGTTCATATCACGTCCGGCAACAAGGCGAACAACGGCGTCGACCACGCCATGATGTACACCTCTCGTGGCATTGGCAAACTCATCCAAACGTTCTCGTGACGTTCGCAATCGAATCCTTGAATGTCCTGTCGGACTCGTACGAAGTAGAATTCCTGCTCGTTCAAGAATCGACAGAGCACCATTCACTACTGCAACGGGTGTATGCAAAGACGTGCCAATACTTGCTGCATCTGCGAGCACTGGCTCTGTTAGTGTGCCACCAATACCAACCCCAGCTCTGTCGAACACATAGTCGTACACAGAATCGATTGCAGACTTTTCGGGATACGTGCTTGTAATAAAAAATTCCATCAACCGACGATCGGCCTGTTGGTACAGCATGGTGCACGATGATGGGTTGCCATCTCTACCGGCACGTCCGGCTTCCTGATAGTACGCTTCGAGCGTAAGCGTTAGGTCGGCGTGCACAACATTGCGGATGTCAGCCTTGTCTATTCCCATACCAAATGCACTCGTAGCAACGAGTACCGGTATTGTACCTTCGAGAAATTTATCCTGCGCATCAGATCGATCGGTATCACTCTTGCCTGCGTGATACGATCCCGCATTCACACCGCGTCTACGAAGCTCATCAGCAATCGTATCAACGCGTCTGCGCGAACCGGCATATACCAACATCGAACCTTCATCGCGACGACTAGTGCGGGTAATAAACTCAGCTTTCCATGGCGTGTTTTCAACACGCAAGGAAAGGTTTGGCCGATCAAAACCACGGACAACTTCTACTGCCTTATGCATCTGCAATGCACGGATGACATCTGCCCGTACATCGGGTGTGGCCGTTGCAGTCAGCGCAATGATTGGTACTCTTGGAATGAAATCGAAAAGCTGAGGGATGGCGAGGTACGAGGGACGATAGTCGTGTCCCCATTCAGAAATGCAGTGTGCTTCGTCGACAGCCAGCAAACCAATTTTTAGCGACTGCAGTTGCCTCCTAAACGAGGTGCTTTCAAGGCGCTCAGGCGCTACGTAAAGAAGCGAAAGACGTCCTACAGATGCCTCGTGCATCGTGTTATTCATTTCACCCGTCGACATGCTTCCGTGCAGCGAAGCCGCCTTCACCCCACGCTCGCGAAGGCGTTGAGTCTGGTCTTTCATTAAAGCAATGAGAGGTGATACTACGAGTGTAACACCAGGACGCATCAAGGCGGGGATCTGAAAACAGAGAGACTTACCACCACCCGTAGGCAGCACGCCTAATACGTCGCGGCCAATCGAAACAGCTTGGATAATGTCTTGTTGTCCGCTGCGGAAATTCTCGTAGCCGAATACTTCAGACAGGACGGTTCGTGCATCGGTGTGCACTTACGAACCGGATATGCGACCTACAACGAACGGTTGTTCGCTGGCAAGTGAATTCATCACATTGTCTACGTTATCAGCCGCAACAATTGCAATCATACCCACGCCCATGTTAAAGACGTTTCGCATCTCTTCGTCAGAGACTCCACTCTCTTGAATGAGCTGAAAGATTAGGGGTACGGTCCACGCATTCCAGTCAATGTCTAACGAAAGCCCCTTGCGTAAGACCCTTGACGTGTTGCCCACAATTCCGCCACCTGTGATATGCGAGAGCGCATGAAACTGTCCGCTTTCGATAAGGGGCATAAGGGGCTTGAGATACGAACGGTGCACTGCAAGCAACGACTTTGCGACGGTAGTCCCTAAAGCAGGCACCGTCTCGTGAATGTCGTACTTCGGGAAAAGTGCAGTACGTGCAAGTGAGAATCCGTTTGTATGGAGTCCGGTTGAAGGAAGTCCAATGAGGACATCACCGATACTAACCTTTTCACCATTCAGAATATTTGCTTTTTCAACAACGCCGACGATTGTACCCGCCACATCATAGTCGCCATTCGAGTACATGGCCGGCATTTCTGCGGTTTCGCCTCCGAGCAACGCACATTCATTTTGAGTACACGCTAGGGCCATGCCCTTAATTACATCCGCAGCGATGCGTGTTTCGAGACGACCAGTTGCGAAATAGTCTAGGAAGAATTGCGGACGTGCCCCGCATGCAAGGATGTCGTTCACACAATGATTTACAAGGCATTGTCCGACCGTATCGTGGACATCGGCCATTACTGCGACCATGAGCTTTGTGCCAACGCCATCGGTGCTCGCTACTAAGACAGGGTGATCATAGCCCGGGAAACGGGCGTCGAAGAATCCGCCAAACAGTCCTATTTCAGACATAACACCAGGGGTGCGTGTAGCCTTTACAAATGGCTTGATAGAATCGACAAGCGACTCCCCTGCCGCTATATCCACACCAGCACTGCGGTAATCGATACTCATCGAACTGCCTCCCATTCGTCGGATGATGAACGGCCGCGAATCATAACAGAAAGCGCGTTAATCGTCCACAAATACAACACTCGAAAATACCCAAACTTGCGAAAGCGTCTTGGCGATTCGAAGACCACGAGCTCGGTTGCGAATCGAACACGCGCTCTAATACCGATACGCGCCAGTAGGTCGAAATCTTCTCCAGCAGCAAGGCGCGCACGGTAACCACCGACTCGCATGAATATATCTCGCCTTACGACCTGACATTCACCACGACCTGCTCCAATTCGTGCTGTGTTTAGAAGGTGCACGTAGGCATTATAGGCCGTTGCAAACGCCGCGTCAAGAGGCTTACGCTCGCTCAGAGGAACGTTTACCGGACATGCTAGTGCAGCGGCGCGTCTGTATTTGCCTTGCTTGGATGCATACTCCGATACGACTTTGAAGAAGAGCTCAATGTCAGCCGGCACCGTATCACCATTGATAAACACCAATACAGATCCCGTCGCATGCTCTGCACCTAGGTTACGCCCTTCTGCTATCGTCTGCCTACGTTTCTCGGTGTGACAAATCACTTTATCTGCATGCGAACGAGCAATCTCAATCGTTCCATCTGTGCTGCCACCATCGCTTACGATAAGTTCTGCGTCCCAACGGTCGCGTAATGTGCGCGAGTACGTAGACAATATGCCATCTAGAATTTTTGACTCATTCAATACCGGGACTACGATGCTAATTGTCATGTCAGAAACGCACTGTTACGGCAAACGGATAAAACAACCCAAACCGCGTTCCTTCGTGCGTGAACTCAAGTGTTGGAGCCGGAAGGCGGATAATGTTAAAACCCTGAATAATATAGTTTAAGAACCCGATCTTCGACCTTGGTATGATTTTCACCAGATCGTAATCGAGCCCCAGCAATATTTTGCCATGTACAGTTTCGAGCGAGCCGTCTGCACGTTGGATGCCATAATTCTGAATGCCATAACCAACTGCGATCATTAGCCAGTCTGGCCAGAACTTCGCCCATGAGGAGGGCATCATGTTATTTACGTTCATCGATATCCAGAAGGTACTCGTGTTATAGTCATCGATAAAGGTTTTAGGTCGTTCGCTAATTGCTCTGTCACCCAATAGTTCAGCAGGTGCATGGCCATACTTGGGATTAAAATTTTGTAGATACGGGATGTATTGTTGTCCGAGGTAGAAACTCGCTCCAAGGACATTGGCAGCAGCGTCGGATGGTGAGAAGCCCCATTGTTTAGCAAATCCATCTTCGACCTCGACATAGGTAACGTATGCGAGACCCATACCCGCACCGATTGCCGTAGCGGCATCTAAATCGAAACCACATTCCATTAGTAAATCTCCGCTTAGCCTCGACATGATGTACGCACTATAAAAGTGCCCGCATTTGTCGAGTCCCTTTGCATACTGAATGTCCTCTACAAAATGGAATGGACCTCGATCGTCCTTCCACCACGCATTCGCTTGGTTGATGTGCAAGCCAACTACGAGTCCTGCATAGCCAAGTGCAAGCCCTGCAGTCGCTAATGGCTGTATCTCGGTTACCCTTCGAGGAGTGCCACCAAGGAATATCACACGTGGGTTGTCAGAGTATCGAAACTCTGACTGCGGAATAAAAACACTGTCCTCAACCAAGGATCGGGCAACGTTTGCGCTGTCCACAACCAAGGAATGAGCAACGTTTGCGCTGTCCTCTAGTAAAGAATGCGCAATCTTTGCGCTGTCTAACTGTGCGGGTATTGCATGCCATGCGGTGCACAACAGGAAACAGAGCAGAACTACTTTACAGTTCATCAACGCGAACGTGCATTTCAAGAACTGATTTATCGAGAAGCGCGGGGAAGTAGGCAACTACATCACTTGCTTTTGGACGTCCGCCCGAAAAACCGGTAACGGAGGGAGGTCCGGTGAGAATGAGTGGAGCAATCTCTTTAGCGAAACGCTCGACGACAAGCTTATCGGACGACCGGACACCGACACGTAGTGTGACCTCATTCGGTACAATTGGCGCAGCGAGTCCAGCGAGACAAGCATTCATACCTACGAACTCCGATCGTATTTCGTCGAACTTCAAGCCCAGATTATCTAAACGACCACGTAGAATACGATCTGCTGCTTGTGCCTTTTCTAGCGCATCGGGGGCAGAGTATGTAAGCGAGCCGAATGCCAGATATCCATCGAGGTACGCAGCACTCACCTTATAGAACGGCGTTGCCGGGCGTCCCTGCACGCCGTGCACGCGCACCCTATCGTTGCCAAGATCTTCAAGCTGGATGGATGTAAAATCGGCCACACAATCGGGTGTGATATACTCTTTCGGATCGCCAATCTCGTACAGTAATTGTTCTGCAACCGTTTCGCGTGTTACCATGCCACCAGTGCCTGGGTGTTTTGTAACGATGAACGATCCATCTGCTGACGCTTCGATAATTGGGAAGCCAGGAATCGTAAGGTCTGGTACGTTTCGCCAGTCACCAAGAAAATTCCCGCCAGTAGCCTGAGCACCACACTCATTGATGTGTCCGGCAACTGTGCCAGCCGCAAGTAAATTCCAGTCGTCTGGTTTCCACCCAAATGCATGAATCATCGGAGCGAGGGTCAACCCTGTATCCGTTGTTCTACCTGTAATAATAATCTGAGCACCCTGTCGCAACGCTTCGACGACGGGCCATGCACCGGTATAGACGTTAGCGCTAATCAACCGATCGGCTATCGTACTAATTGATTCACCCGACTCCATGTTACGAAGCTCGTGTCCGTCATTCACAAGCGTATCAATACGGTCTATGATATTGTCGCCTAGCACGACGCCAATGCGTAGACCCTTGATCCCCTTCTTACGCGCTACCTCAAATATCCTGTCACGTGCGGCTTCTGGATTTACGCCACCACCATTTGTAATTAAGGTGATATTACGCTCGATAAGAACGGGCAAGATCTCATCGCAGACGTCGATCAGATCTCTTGCATATCCCATTTCAGGGTTACGCATTTTTTGCTTCTGAAGAATGGACATCGTGACCTCTGCGAGGTAGTCCATCATAAGGTAGTCTATCGGACCACCTGTTACTTGTTGAAGCGGTGCACTTTGCAGATCACCCCAGAATCCTTGTCCGGATGCGATGCGAATTGTTTTGCTCATGCGTATGGATGTCTTCCGTTGGGATTTGCAGGAGTTGTATTGTTGAATCGGCGAATTTCACAGTCACACCAACCTTCTAGAATGCGCTGTAGAGCTTTCTCGGAGAAGGGAAAGATACGAAAGGTGACGTGGCCTGGATAATTGTTGTTTATGGAAAGAATCACGGTAGTCCAACATGTTGTACGATAGATGTCTGCGTGTATAACGCAATCAAAACGAACTGCACGGATACGTTCGAATGCGATTGATCGGAACACAAAACCGTGTGTTCGCACTAGTGTGCGTTGCAAATAGGTACGAAAAAACACCTGCAAAAACTGAGCGACGAGAATAAGTGGCAGTGCATATGAGTAGATGCTTGGGTCCGGACGAACAAAAACAAACCCAGAAACAACGAGTGAAAGTAAAAGTCCAGCTACCGTCACAAGCATTCCAGGTGCACTAACAAAAGACACCCTGTCTTCACCCATGCGCAGGCGCCGTACTTCGCTATTATCGATCATCTGACGAAATGCTAAGGCACTGAACAGCATGACAGAGAAGACAAAGGCTACATAAAATCCATGCAGCAGAACGGTTGATCGGGCTATTTCCAAGGTTCTGTAAGCATGCGGTTAGTTGAATTGGGTTGCGGTTGACCACAATACCTTGACAGCGGACGAAAAAAGATTGACATTTCTATCGTAAGTTCCTCAACCGCCACTACCTGCTGAGCACCGATGGATCCATTGGCCGAACGCCTACGACTAGCACGAGAGCGACAAGGCCGTACACTCCGCGAACTTTCTGCGGAGACGAAGATACGTGAGCCTTTTCTAGAGGCTCTCGAAGGCGGTCGCTATAATGTTCTCCCAGCAGTATATGTTCGGTCCTTTATTCGCACGGCCGGCGCAGCCCTGCACATTCCGGCGAAGGAAATCATAGCACTGATGAACGAGGTCTTCGATCCCGTGGATGACGAGGTGTCTGGCTCCCGGCTTCCAGCCAGTTCTCAGCCCCCTATGCTCCCAGAGACCCCTTCCCCCATCTCAGCTCTGTTGGCGCTACGACCGAAGTCTTTACGTTCTCCGTTTGCATTGGCAATGGCAATATTAGGCGTTGTTGCGCTTTTCGTAATTATTTGGGCACTGTTTCTGAGGGGCAGCAATAACACGCCAGCAACGACATTTGGTGGCGCTGATTCTGTAATCGACGTCGACGCAAGGCGAGCACTTGGGTTAGGGGGCTCGGACGAAGGGGCCATCGCGGAAACCGATAGCATCGTGTTAACCGCCCAAGCGCGTGATACAGCATGGCTGAACATTACGAGTGACGAGAAACGGACCCAACAAATAGTCTTATTGCCTGGCTCTGAGTATCAATGGTCGGCAATGCAGAAGTTTGTTTTGTCAGTAGGCAATGCTGGCGCCGTCACGTTTTCACGCAATGGACAGACGCTAAAGCCATTTGGTAAAACTGGCGAAGTGGTACGATCGGTGACCATTACGCGAAAGGACGTCAAGTCGTCGGCAACCGTTGTGCGTCCGCCATCCAAGCCTGCACCAAGCCCACAGCGTCCACTCATCACACCTGCGCCTCGTCAGAGGGTCGATCCTAAGTCGACAAATCCTCAGAATTTGCCCCGCAGGTAACGTTACTTGAGAGTGGGCATTTCCTCGAGAATGCCAGTTTACTCAGGCCTTAGACTTGTAAGCGCACAATGTCATGCAGTCGCAGAACACCAACACATCTACCTTCAATCGTTACGGGTAGAACGCTTATTTGTGTTTGACGTCGCTCCATTTGGCGCAAAGCAGTATGCAGAGTAGCGGACGGCTCGATGGTCGTCGGGTCAGAAATCATCACATCGTCGATTGAAAGATTTGCGAGAGCACTAGACTTCTCGACGACAATCCTTCTCACATCCCCGTCCGTTAGAATACCTCGCAGCATACCGTCTTCATCTACTACGCACACAATGCCGAGGGCTTTGGCTGAAAGTTGTGCAAGTGCATCTACAAGCATGGAGTCTGGGCGTACGAAGGGAAGACTTGCGCCAACGTGCATCACATCTTCCACGGTTCGCATAAGTGCGGCACCTAGCATCCCTCGTGGATGCGAGTGCCGGAGGTTAGATGCGACGTCACCTACCATCATTGCTGCGCCAACAGCCAATAGGTCTGCGGTGATAAGAGCTACAGTAGAGCTTGCCGTAGGAAGCACGTCATCAGGGTCGAGCTCTCGTTCAATTGGCGTGTAGAGGGTAGTATCTGCTAGAAGGGCAAGAGAGCTGTTTGCTCGTGCAGTAATTGCAACAATGTTTAAACCAACATCTTTGGCCAAGTGGCAAAGGCGCACGACTTCGCTCGTTTCACCACTTTTTGAAAACGCTACTAAACAGTCAGAAGCTTGAAGGATTCCGCTATCTCCGTGCATTGCTTCTACAGGGTGCAGAAATATGCCTGGTATGCGAACACTTGTTAGCGTGGCTGCCATTTTCTTGGCTATGAAGCCCGATTTACCAAGGCCTGTTGTTAGCACCTTGTTTGCGGCTGCCACTACATGTACAGCCTCTAAAAACTTCGTGTCGAGCTGTTCTGCAAGTCTCTGCCCACTCTGTAGTTGCCAGAGCAGAGCTTGTCTGGCGTGATCCAGAATTGCTTTGTCTAATTCAGAATTCATAATGCAAAAATGCATCCCTGTGAGGTAACACGGCAATCGCGAGCGTCTGGGCAAAAACGATCAAGCCCTCTGCCGTAAATACGACAGAGGGCCTGATGCAAAAAGTCAGCCGCTAGTTCTTAGCGAACAACGGTCAGGGTCTTTGACAATACCACGCCGTCAGCTGTAAGCTTGTACATGTATGAGCCTGAAGTAACTTCAACACCACCTGCATCGCGACCATCCCATTCGATCGCATATGAGTTGGTTGTGCCCGACACTTGCTGATTGTACAGCGTTGTCAGAACATTTCCCATCAGGTCGAAGATTTCAAGCTTCACATGTGTACGGTTAGGTACGTTAAAGCGGATTGTTGTTTGTCCGTTTGTTGGGTTCGGATAGTTGTCATCAAGTGCGACATCACCATTCGAAACAACAACGTTAATTACGTTAGAGAAGTTCTCCGAGTTGTCAACGTCTACTTGACGCAGACGATATTCGTACGATGTACCGGTCTTTACATCAGCATCAAAGAACTTGTAGTTCGATGTTTGTGTTGTATTACCAGCACCTGCTTGCCATCCAATAGTAGCCCATGGCATTTCTTTCGAGTTCGAACCATCTTGACAGCTGAGACCAGCTGCAGAGGTCAGATCAGATGCTTGTTCGACTACCCGACGCTCGATGTGGAAGCCAGTGTTGTTCTTTTCAGATGCTGTTTCCCAGAACAAGTCCACTCCAGCTGAACGAGCACGTCCATCAAAGAATGTCAGTTCTACTGGCACAACACAAGGGACGAACAACGGTGGGGTCGAATACGAACGAGCACCGAAGTATGGACGAAGCAATGGAATCCACGAACCACGAGTAAACGTTGGGTAAACGTAGTAGCCTTGAACGATATTACCCATACCATCAAGGTGGGCATATCCAGGGTTACCGATCGATGGAGTCATTTGAATCCAGTCACCGCTGAATCTCGTTACTTCGAATGCAAAACGGTTATCGTTTAACAACGCACCGTTACGTGCACGTGTACGAAAGTTCTTATCGATGAGCAACGAGCGGTTACCAACACCAGGCGCAGGAATGTCACTATAGAACGTCGTGACAAGACCCATGCGTGATTCAGAAGCACCCAGTTCGTAGCCTTCAAGACCCATTTGAGAAACGGATGCCCAGTATTCACCTGGAGCGAGCACGACTGGGCTGGCTAGCAGGTACGTAGCGTACTTGCCGAACACAGGCTCTACTTCGTTATCTGTTTCATCTTCACCACGGCGGCGAACGATTGTTGAGTTCGCAATTCGTTCACCTGGGATTCCGCCTTGATCCTTGTAAAGGGAGAAGGAGATATTCAGGATGTCTTGATTTAGTTCTGCCCAGAACGCCTGATACCCATATGCGGTGTCTTGCGAGTACAGAGTAAATCTCATTGCTAGCTGTCCAGATGCATTACCACCATCGGTACCGAACTCTGCGTCGAATGGCATGCCTTTTGGACCGTAACCGTAGATCTGTCCAACATACTGAGCGCCGGGACCTGCTAGGTTTATCCATGTAGCGTTTGATCCGCCATAAGCGTAACCACGGTGATCAAGACCCTTACCTGTGATACCTGAGAACTGAAGTTTTGGAACATCGTTCGTTGGATTCAGAGGATTGATTTCGTATGCAAACGATGGTCCGAAGGTCATCGTAAACATTGTGAATGTAGAGTCGTTTAGCGTATCAAGGTCATTGCCTGGGAAGAAAATGCGTCCAGTTACCTTGTAACGACCAGGTGTCGTTGTACGGAAGTTAGCATCTGGGAACGGCAGCAACACTTCGCGGTTACCTGCTAGCGTTGGGACAGTAATCGTACGGCAGTAGATCTGCTGTGACTCATTACCGTCAGGTTTGATCTGAATGCGTACAGAGAATGCAGGTGCAGCAATGTGTGTGTTGTTAGACAACTTCACACGAATTGGTACACGCGTAGCCTGGCTTGCAGGTGCAAGTGTGTATGGCCATACAAGCTGGATATTCGAGAATTCAACGTCTGTGACTTCATCAGGATAAAGGATCTTGACGTTATCGATGTAGAAGTTGTCTTCGTCATCTGCTGGGTATGGAGGTGTAGAGTTGTTCAAGCAACGTGCTTTCAGGCGGAAGCGGAAATTCCGTGCGCCTTCGTTCACCCAACTGATAACAGTATCAGGAATTGGAATTGTGATCTTGAAGTACTCTGCATCCTTACCGTCATCAAAGAAGTCAATACGCTGACCACCGAGTGGAGCTAGAACACCATTGTTCAGCTGCTGGTTCTTGTTCGTGATGTCAAATCCACGAAGGTAACCACCACCACCCCAGATACGGAACGGCTGAGCATAGTTGCCAGCTAGGTTCTGAGGATCGAGCACCCAGGTTGCGATGTTCGTTATACCATTCAGGCCGTCGGAGCTAGGCTTTGCAAACTCTACCCACAGTTCATCGGGGTTACGGATGATGCGTGGTGAGTTAATAGCTGTTACCGTAGCATCAACACGGTGCTCAGGTCCGATTAGCCGGTTGTCTGAGAATCCGCGGTTGATGTTTGTAAGCTTACCAGCGCGTTGGTACGAGATGGAAAGAACTGCATTCTTTTTGCGGTTCAGATTTACAGGGAATGAACGAAGTTCATCGCCGCCGTACTGGCCGAATGGAGGAATGTCAAGTGTTCCAAGTGTAACACGGTTCATGCGGATAACTGGAGATTTCAAGCTGAAAATCGCCGAGTTAGCAGCCTGGAATTCTCCGCGTGGAGGGACTGGGTTGTTCGTGACTTCGTCACCATCAACAACATCAGCCTCGATGTTTACCCACTTCAATACTGAAGGCATTGCTGCACCACCAACAAGGTGGAATTCGCGAACGTCATCGTTGAATGATTCGAGACGACGCATAACGAACAAGCGAAGACCCGTTGTATCATCAAACGGCCATTGATCGCCTAGCGGTTGATTGACTGAGTCCTTAGGCTCAACAATAACCGAGGTAATCAGGCGACCGATCTGATCGTCAATAGCTTCGTTTGGCTCGAATGGAGGGAATGTGACCTTGATGAATTCGTATGGGGTTACGAATGTGTTCGTTGGCTGATATGGACGGTTCGCACCGTTAATATCACTACGCTGGATTCCAGACAAAGTTGAGTCACGCAGTGCTGCATCGGTAACGGACTTTGATGTGTTGTACACAATCTTGCCCGTTGCCTCATTCATAATGCGGAAGCGTACCTTGAAGTTGATACCCTGACGTGTGTAATTCACACCGTTCGGACCCTGCACGTCGTTCGTAAGGTTTTGAACGATGGCTACCGGTTGAATTGCACCTAGACGAAGTTCGCCTGCAAGCAATTCGTAGTTGTTAGCCTGATTCGTAGGTACTACCTGCGAGAAATCAAGTGGTGCGTTGTTGTTTAGAGGGCGCACACGATAGAACACATTGATTACACGAAGGAAGTTCTTGTACTGCTTAAAGCGAATAGAAAGGAAGTCCTTAGGCACTGTCTGATCATCATTACGATTACTGATAGCACGAAGGCTACCCATTGGGTGCGTAAGGATGTTAAACAAGTACTCTGTTGATTGCGTGTATTTCACCGCACTGTAATCAAGAATCGTATTCGTTGGCATGACAGATGGGAAGCCAGCCCAGTTCAATCGGCGAGCTGGACCTGTTACACCCACTGTGGAGTTACAACGCATCCAGACTACAGCACCGTGTGGTTGTAGAGCTGTGCGTGGTGCAATTCCGAAAAACTTTTCGTACTGGATAGTTACCGAAGAGTCATTACGGTTAAGTGTTACCTGGCCGCTGAAGCGATAGTGTTCGCCAACGCCCGGACGATTGTCCTTGACGAAGGTCACATCGTGCGTGACATTCCCTACAACAGCCCTCTTAGTCCCGATAGGTGTAAGGTTGACGTAATAGATAATGAGTTTGTCATTAGCAGGAGACCGCTTGTAATACACGCGCGAGAAATCATCTACAGCGTTGTCATTACTATTGTAGACCGAAACCTGTAAGTCGTCCCATGCAAACGCAATCAGTGGTGGACGTGAGCTTGCAGTCCAAGCTCCGGTAGCATTAAGGCTGGCCTCATCTAGCATTGAGTTCGTCTTTGTGCGAATACCTCTTGTTGACGTTGTAGGGGCGTTGCCGTCAGCAACCATTAGGGAACCCCAGTTATCAAGCTGGGTGTCGTTGATGTCGGTGGCGCCTATAATACGCGTGCGAGTGTCATCGGACATCGGATCGTATACAGAGAATACACCTGGCTGCGTTTCCAGACGCGTACGCACCGTTGGGAATCCGTAATTGTCGTATTCGTAGAAGTAACGACGATTCGAAAGTGCGATTAAACCGTTCGTTGAGACAAAGAACGAGTCGTAACGAACCCCGTTAAAGTAGAATGGGAAACCGATAGAAATCGGCCCCGCATATGCATCATCCGCTGAATCCTGGTTGTTGCCTGGATTACGGAAGTATGCAAATCCACCATAGGTGTTATCGACCGGACTGGTCCAATAACCACCTGGGATCTGCTTCGGACCAGAGACAATTCGGCGCCACGTACCTGGTTCGGTAAGCGTGTCGACAAACGTCGTTGGATCTGGTCGCCAAAAATCCGGCGCTTCATCGTCGGAGTCGACGAAGTAGTAGCCAGTAGAAATAGGTGGAGAAGTACGCGGATTATCTGCGGTCAGCGAAAACGGTAGCGGATATGAAGCTACCGGTGAACGTGGACCGCTTTTACGCAATACGTCCTCACCATCTTTCCCGTCGCCAGCAAAAGCAAGCGTAACGCCTGCAAAACCGGTCACGAGAGCAAGAAGTAGGAGTTTGCCCCTCATGAAAACCTCGGAGATACGGTGAACAAGTACATGAATTTAATTCTTTCCAATGGATGGTCGTTGTTAGACATACTTCTCCCGAATCTAAGCGCGGAAGCATCGTGTAAAATCACCAATTCGCCTGTCATAGTCAAGACTTTTTTACATAAGCGTAACAACTAGCAAATCTGCATCATGACCGGACTCTATGCAACAACAACAGTTGAACCCAAAAGTTTCGACCGAATCGTCACCAATTACCCACATTAAATGAGAAGTCTGTAGAATAGGAATTAAGTACTTCTGCGTAGAGCACATGCTCGGCTGCCTTGACCTTCTTCTCTAGACTATCAACTGTCTCATTGTCACAAACTTCGATAATGGCCTGACCGAGAATGAATCCCTCGTCATATCGAGCATTTACAAGGTGAACGGTAGCACCAGACTGTCTTTCTCCAGACTGGATAACAGATTCGTGAACCTTTCGACCATACATTCCGAGCCCGCCGTGCTTCGGAAGCAGTGCGGGATGGATATTCAGCACGTGCCCATTCATCGCTTCAATTACTGCCTCGGGAAGCAACCTCATGAATCCTGCCAGGGCTACGATATCGATTCTGTGCTTACGTAGCTCCTCGAGAATACGGTCCGACCACTCAGAAGAGCTCAAGGATCGATCGAGCACAACAAGTGTTACAGCGAATTCTGAAGCTACCAAATTAATTCCTGCGCTTACAGACGTAGAAATGATTAGTTCGACATGATACGAAGACCCGTTTTTAAGACCCTTTTCGACAAGAGCACGTGCCGTCGTTCCTGCGCCAGAGCCAACTACAGCCACGCGTCGAATATTCAACAAGGCACTTGGGTCGTTGTTGTTCTCAGGCATCATAGGCTAGGATTGGTGCCAACCATCGTTCACATTCTTCGAGCGAGAAGCCCTTTCGACCTGCGTAGTCTGCGACCTGCTCTTGTGTGATTTTACCAACGGCAAAATATTTCGCATTCGGGTGAGCGAAGTACCAGCCGCTAACGCTGGCCGCAGGGTACATGGCCAGGCTCTCAGTAAGGAATACTCCGGTAGCTGTTTCGGCATCGAGCATTGCGAATAGGGCTGTCTTTTCTGTATGATCGGGACACGCGGGGTAACCAGGAGCAGGACGAATGCCGATGTATTGCTCGGCAACCAAATCAGAAGATGCTAGAGCCTCGTCTGTCGAATAGCCCCAAAGGTCGGTGCGTACGTACTGATGTAGCCATTCCGCGCATGCTTCGGCAAGCCGGTCCGCAATCGATTTTGCTAGAATGGCACTGTAATCATCGTTGTCAGCTTCGAACCGGGCACATAGTGCATCCACCCCGTCCCCAGCCGTGACAACAAAGGCTCCGATGTAGTCCCGAATGTTGGCATGTTTTGGGGCAAGGTAATCGGACAGGGCAAGATTTGGAACTCCTGCTGCACGTTTTGATTGTTGGCGCAGCGTATGGAGGGTAAGGGGCTCGTTGCCAATGCTGACTTCTATATCGTCACCCACAGAAACGGCTGGGAATAACCCACAAACAGCCCTCGCTACGATACTACCGTCGGCAATGATGGCGTCTAGCATCGTGTTTGCATCATCGTACAGTTTTCTGGCTTCTGCACCTACGGTCGGGTTGTCGAAAATCGCGGGATACTTTCCGCTCAACTCCCAGGCCTGAAAAAAAGGAGTCCAATCGATATACCCCCGCAGCACCGATAAATCAATGTTGTCAAAATTTGTCACACCCAGACTGCGAGGACGTACAGGTGTTGCGCCGTTGCTGAAACTCAAGGCCGCATGATTGGCACGGGCCTCGGCCAATGACAAATATTCTTTCGCCCCAGCTCGCCTGTGATACTCCAGTTTAACCTGTTCATATTCGGCGCGAATAGCATTAGCATATGCTTCGTTGCCCTTTTCGCGTACAAGGGCGCTAGCAACAGGTACTGCACGCGATGCATCTAATACGTGAACTACTGAATTGCTGTAGGCCGAAGTAATCTTCACCGCTGTATGTGTTTTCGACGTCGTTGCTCCACCAATCAGCACCGGGGTGCTGAAGCCCCTTCGCTCAAGTTCCTTGACCACATGTACCATTTCATCGAGCGACGGTGTGATGAGTCCGGACAGACCGATGATGTCTGCTTTTTCTAATTCAGCACTTTCAAGAATGCGTTCGGAAGACACCATTACCCCTAAGTCGACGACCCGCCAATTATTACACGCAAGAACAACGCCCACGATGTTTTTACCGATATCGTGGACATCGCCCTTCACCGTCGCAAGTACGATAGTACCAACGGGCTGTCGAGCTGTACCGGACCTGAGTTTCTCTTCTTCCATAAAGGGCAAAAGGTAAGCGACTGCTTTTTTCATTACCCGCGCTGATTTCACAACCTGGGGTAGAAACATCTTACCAGAACCAAACAGATCGCCGACCTGATTCATACCGGCCATAAGCGGGCCTTCGATGATCGAGAGCGGTGATGCGTAGTTGTGACGTGCCTCTTCGACGTCAACGTCAATGAATTCTGTGATGCCTTTGACGAGTGCATGTGTGAGGCGATCGTCAACTGCGGCTTGCCGCCACTCCTGTATCGCAGCCGGATCTGACTCTTTTGCCTTGACCGAGTCAGCCACTGCAAGCAGACGCTCGGTGGCATCGGAACGCCGATTGAGAAGAACATCTTCAACAAGCTCTAGCAAGTCTTTTGGGACTTCATCGTACACGTCGATTTGACCCGCGTTGACAATGCCCATGTCCATACCAGCCTGTATGGCGTGGTAGAGAAACGCTGTGTGCATAGCTCGACGTACAGGCTCATTGCCTCTAAATGAAAATGAGATATTTGATACGCCGCCACTGATCTTTGAAAAGGGCAGGTTTGCTTTAATCCAATGCGCTGTACGCAAGAAATCGACAGCATAATTGTTGTGCTCATCCATTCCCGTTGCAACGGTCAGAATGTTCGGGTCGAAAATGATGTCCTGCGGAAGAAATCCAAGTTCCTGCGTAAGGATTCGATACACGCGCTCGCAAATCTGAATACGACGCTCAAACGTGTCGGCTTGACCCTGTTCATCGAATGCCATTACAATGACAGCCGCTCCGAAATCGCGACAGATGGTCGCTCGTCGTTTGAATTCTTCTTCTCCGTCCTTGAGCGATAGCGAGTTAACGATGCCCTTGCCTTGTATACATGCAAGTCCAGCTTCTAGCACACTCCACTTTGAAGAGTCGACCATAAATGGTACGCGTGCAATATCAGGCTCTGATGCGATCAGATTAATAAAGGTCTGCATGGCTTTGACACCATCAAGCATGCCTTCGTCCATGTTGATGTCGATGATCTGCGCACCGTTCTCAACCTGCTGACGTGCAATGTCTACTGCTTTTTCGTAATCATCATTGAGAATTAGTTTAGCAAACGCTCGCGATCCAGTAACATTCGTCCGCTCACCAACGTTCACGAAATTGGTTTCCGGACGGAGTTCAAGGGGCTCGAGACCTGATAGACGTAGGTATGCAGGTCGTTGCGGAATTGCACGTGGCGTTATTCCTTGTACGGCTTCTGCCATCGCCTGGATGTGATCGGGCGTGGTGCCACAACATCCACCGACAATGTTCAAGAAGCCCGCTTCTGCATACGAACGGGCTTGTTCAGCCATGTATGCAGGCGTCTCGTCATAACCACCCATTGCATTTGGTAAGCCAGCATTGGGATAGAGAGAAACAAATGCTGTGGCAACGGTACTAACCTCTTCTATGTACGGACGCATCATCGCTGAACCGAGCGCGCAGTTCAATCCAAACGATAACAGATTTGGAGTGTGTTGCAATGAGATCCAGAATGCTTCCGGAGTCTGTCCGGAAAGTGTCCTTCCGGACAAGTCAGTAATCGTTCCCGAAATCATAATTGGCATGGAGCGTAAGCGAAGCATCGATGCTTCATCTAACTGCTTCGCACCGTCGCCTTCTGCCAGTTCAGAGATAGCCTTGATTGCAGCCTTTGCATTCAGAGTGTCGAACACAGTCTCCACCAGCAACAAATCCACTCCGCCTTCTACGAGGCCGATAACTTGTTCCTTGTATGCATCACGCACTTGAGCGAAGGTTGCAGAGCGATAGCCAGGGTCGTTGACGTCTGGCGATAACGACAAACTCTTATTCATCGGACCCATTGCACCTGCTACGAAACGGGGCTTTTCAGGGGTCTTTGCAGTCATTGCATCGACAGCCTCGCGCGCAAGTCGAGCTGCTTCGCGATTGAGCTCGCGAGCATACGGTTCCAACGCATAGTCAGCCTGCGCGATGCTCGTGCTGTTGAACGTATTCGTTTCTACGATATCTGAGCCGGCTTCTAGATATGCTGTATGAATAGCACGAATTGCATCGGGCTGCGTTAACACGAGCAAATCGTTGTTGCCCTTCAGGGACAAACCATGATTCGCAAAACGACGACCTCGAAAGTCCTCTTCCGTAAGGTTCAAGCGCTGAATCATCGTCGCCATCGCGCCGTCAAGTAATAGTATTCGTCGCTGTAACAGCGAACGTATGTCGGTCATATTGATGTGCTGCTGGTGCTGTACTACTACAAACTTACGGCTCTAACCGCTGCTCTTCGATAAAGGTGACGGTAACGGTGTTTGCATCAAGGTTGTAATAGACTCGAATATTCCTGATTGCTAACACATATCGATTGTCCCCGAGTCTACGTGTACGACGGTATGGATGCGGCAACGGGTCTAGTCCAAGTACTCGTTCGATATGTATGCGCAGGCGCTCTGCACCTTGTTCGTTCACCTCATCAAACACACCAGCTGTATACGTGATTGCAAATGTTGAGGCGCGGCTCTCTGAGGCTAGCCAACCAATAGCTGCATCGGGGAACGAGTCTGCGTATGGCAAGTAGGGCTTGATATCGAGCACAGGTGTTCCGTCTAGCAAATCAGAATCAGCTATGACTATGCGGAGTCCTTCTATCCCTTTCAGTACTGCAACACTCAATCCTATGGGATTTGGTCTGTGTGGTGACCGTGTTGCGAACACACCTCGTTTGCCGGAACTGCGCGGCGGCAGCACCTTGGGCTTCCAACCCCCTACCCTATCGAACCACGATAGTATCCAGATTCGGTCGAAGCCACATAGGTCGTGAAGGGCTTGCTCGAAGTTTTTATGTGGGTACATGTCGATAAATGCTTCGTGAGCATCTTCGAGAACGCCGGGCTGACGCGGGGCATCGTACTTCGACCGATATGGCGTACGCATCACGCCAATCGGCTCGAGTTCAATACGCATGGCCAACGGTCAGTGAGAGGAAGATGCCACCGAAGTCTCTGATAGGATTGCTTCGTACACTCTCAATTCCATTCCCACCGAATGGAATTAAGAAATAGCGCAACTGAACACCGATCAGGCTTCCTGTTGCCGGACTTCCGAAGAAAGAACCAACGCCGAATACACCACCGAGCCTAACGTAGCTTGTAGAATGTCCGAATGACTCGAAGAAATCGTAATACTGTCCATCGCGTATGTAAGGTGTAGCGAGGATGTAGGTTGGTGTTATGCCAAGGCTTACGAACGGACGGAATGTCTCCTGCAGCTCTTCGTGGAACATGCGGTACTGAGCACCGATAGTAAACGGAACCATAAACAATCTGTTTACTTTATTAGACACAACAGGAATTGGTCCTAACCAAGCATTCTCGAACTCGTCGGTGTTACGATGTCCCGAAATTCCTAGATGCAAAAAGCCATTAAAATCTGTTGCCAGTTCTCTCTGAAAAAAGCCCCCGATACCCCATCCACTCGCTGAGAACAGCAGGTCCATGCCGATACCATGCTTGGCTGGCGCATCCAAGTCAATACCGCCGATCAATGGTTCGGCAGGTTCAAATACCATGACCGAATCAGTGGTTTGTGGATCTTCACCAGTGATCTGGGCACTAATAGTTGATGCAGCAACGATGAACGTTGTAATCAGCAGAAGGTGAAACATGATGGGTTTGTTTTGCAATGGCTCGAAGATAGACATCTCGTAAAGATCGTAGATACAGTTTCAACAATGTGGATAACAAGGTAAATAGCTCTGGGTTCCGTAGTTTAGGGGTCCTATGCAGTTGAGCGAATTTCACCGCGTTGTAGACTTTGTGCTGCCGCCTTCGACAGCAATGCCGGGCGACAACATAGGGATGCATATTGATTCTCGTAGAGGCACGGCTAACAACGTCCTCGTTTGTCTTGAGCTTACTGATGCTGTCTTAACAGAAGCAGACGCGCTCGACTGCGACGTAATCCTAACGTTTCACCCGCTTATCTACGAACCACTAACACGTATAGATCGTTCTAGGCGCGTAGGAGGGCTCGTATGTGGTCTCATCGAACGCGACATCGCGTTGCTTTGTGTACATACTTCCTTTGATGTGTTTCCGCAGGGCACGAACTATCTTTTGGCACTCCACCTTGGACTGACGCCGCTCGGGACTCTTGACGCATCTGGCATGGGGTTGATTGCCTCAGCAGACGCAGTGCCGTTTGCGTCATTCATCCGGCAACTTGGCGAGGTCTGCGGAGGGCCTGTGCGGTACGTTGCGCCAACAAACGAAGTAGTTAGTCTTGTGGCCATTGTTGGTGGTAGTGGTATGTCATTTTTCGATCGGGCTGTTCAAAGTGGTGTAGATGTCTTCGTTACAGCTGATGTCAAGTACCATGCATTTCTAGCAGCCCACGGTGTTGTCGGACTTGCCGATCCTGGTCATTATGAAATGGAACAGTTTGTACCAGAAGGTCTTGTTCAGGCAATTCGTCCGCACCTACTCGGTGACACAATTCTGCGAACGACAAGTGTTGTAACTAATCCTGGACGCTGGTCGGTACCCGATCGCATTCATTCCCAAGCGATTTCATTTACTTAACTGGAAGAGTCATGCAACAAATCTCCCTTTTGGCACAATTGTCGGCTGTAGATGCAGAGCTTGATGACTTGCATGACGATCTCGGTGATCTGCCGCAGATAGTCAAGCGTCACGAGACGGTGGTTCGCGACCGAACGCAGGCTGTCGAAGCAACGCAGAAGGCAATTCGCGACCTAGAGCATCTTCGGGGCACGGCGCACGTGACGCTGCAGGAATTACAGGACAAGGAGACGCGACTTGCCGAGCAGCAATTCCAAGTGAAGAATAATCGGGAGTTTGATGCGATAACGAAGGAAATGGAAGGTTTGAAAGCCAAACGAGCAGAGATGGACGACGTGTTACGCACGGGTAGCGTCCGCGAAGAAAATCTACAGGCAACACTTGAACAACAGCAGCGAGAGCTCGATGAGGCCAAAGAAATACTCGCAGAAAAAGAACATGAACTCGAAGAACTCTCTGGCGATCAAAATGATGAACTGAAAAAGTACATTGAGTTACGTCGAAAGCTTGTTCCTCAAATCGACAACGCATTAGAGACTGAATACGAGCGCATACGCACCTTCCATCGCGAGGCAGTTGTTCCTTTGCGTAAGAATAGTTGCTCTGGGTGTTACTCCGCCATTCCATCGCAACGAATTATGGAAATGAAATACAATCGGGAGAAAATCTATACATGCGAAAACTGTGGGCGTATCCTGTATTGTGAAGACGTTGCAGTAGACGTGGCAACAGTAGTTGAAGGGAATGTTTGACGCGGTCGGATAACTGGGGGCAACGGGCAGTCGCCTACAGGGGTAACCTGTGGGAGGAAAGTCCGAACTCCACAGAACAGTACGCTTCCTAACGGGAAGGCGATAACGACGCAAGTCGGAGTCGACGGAAAGTGCAGCAGAAAACAAACCGCCGCACTATGTGCGGTAAGGGTGAAACGGTGGGGTAAGAGCCCACCAGCGGCCGGGTGACCGGCCGGCTTGGCAAACCCCGTGCGGAGCAAGATCAAGCAGATCCAGGAGCGTTTTTAACGCTGGAGTGTCGTTCTCACTCCGGTTTCGACCACCTGGGTCGGGTAGATCGCTAGAGGCCGTTGGCAACGACGGTCCCAGATAAATGACTGCCTCCCCACTTTCGTGGGAAGACAGAATTCGGCTTACAGGAACCTTCCGTTTCCGATCGCGTCATGCCTTCTTACTTCTATGCAAAATCAATGGCCGACAGATCCCGTTCTCGTAGAATTCCTTCCAGAATTTGTAGACCAGTGGCTATCCGATCTCGGAGAACCGTACAATGAGATGTTAGAACGGCACAATGTTGAAGAACTGAACCGTCTTGGTCACACCATCAAGGGTTCCTTCCTTCAATTCGGTTTCAAAGACCTTTCTGTGACAGGCAAAGAACTGATGCTTGATGCGCAATCGGAAAACTGGATAGCGTACAATGCAAAAGTGAATGTCCTAAAGGAAACTCTTCACGGAATGAAAAATCGATTGAATGCCAAATCAACACCGGGAAATATCAAATCAACACCGGGAAATATCGAATCAACGCCCGACAACTAACGAATCAACGCAGGAGAAACAATGACGCGTCGAATTCGAATCCTTAGCATCTGTGTTTTGCTTTCTATCGCTTGGTCGGTTTGTGCTTTTGCTCAAGCACGTGTAGTTGTGCTACCGTTTCGAAATATGGACGGCGAGATCAAATACAACGTCTGGTCACTGCAACTTTCAGACTCGCTCACAAAGCTGTTGCTCGCTAACGATACCACGCAAGCAAAGTTTGTTATCGTACCCAATGACTCAGTAGAAATGGCAATCAGTGAACTGAATCTCGACCCGACAAATCCGCAGTATCAGTCGGATGTGTGGAAGGCTGTTAAGGCCATGGGTGCGGTAATGGTTGTCCAAGGTAATTTTTTCCTTCGTGGAGAGCGCGTGCTTATGAACGCATATGTGTACGACATGAACACGCGTATGGCTCATGGCACCTACTTCGCTAAAGATATTTATAAATCGCCGACGTCATATATGGAAGCAATTCCAGTTATGGTAAAGAAGCTCTACCCCGCCCTGATAGAATGAATCCCTCTACCCCGCTCATCGAACTTCCTGTTTTAAGCAACCCTGGGCCTGAAGCGCGGCGTCCGGAATGGCTTAAGGTTAAAGCTCCAGGGGGAGAAGAATACGCGCGCCTAAAAACGATGATGAGGAGCAAAGCCCTTCATACGGTATGTGAAGAAGCGCGATGTCCGAACATCAGCGAATGCTGGAACGCTGGCACTGCTACGTTCATGATTCATGGCGACACCTGTACGCGCTCGTGCGGCTTCTGCGCCGTGAAGACGGGACGTCCGTTACCTATCGATCTTGATGAGCCACGCAGGGTTGGCGAGGCTGTTCAAGCAATGAACCTAAAGCACGCTGTAATTACGTCGGTCAATCGCGACGAACTAAAAGATGGCGGTTCAGAGATCTGGGCTCAAACAATTGCAGAAGTTCGTGCATCAAGTCCGAGTACAACTATCGAAGTGTTAGTGCCAGATTTCAAGGGCAATCTCGAGAACTTGCACAGGATTATTAATGCTCGACCCGATGTGTTGAATCACAACACAGAAACGGTTCCGCGGTTGTACAAACGTGTTCGTCCACAAGGTCGTTATCACTGGTCTCTGGAAGTTCTCGCCGAAGCGAAGCGTTGTGGTATGCGTACAAAGACTGGTGTGATGTTAGGGCTTGGCGAACAACCAGACGAGGTGCTTGCTGTAATGCAGGATCTGAGATCAGTGCATGTAGATGTACTCACGCTTGGACAATACCTGCAGCCCACAAAAAATCATCTACCAGTGGACAGGTTTGTGCATCCGGATGAGTTTAAACGCTACGAAACCGTGGGACTTGAAATGGGTTTCGGCATCGTCGAATCCGGACCCCTCGTTAGAAGTTCGTATCACGCAGAACGCCACGTCTAATTCCATTGCGCAAGGTTTACCACTAATGCGCTATGATTAACGCTACACTGCTAGGCACTGGTACATCAACTGGCGTTCCATCTGTTGCATGCGATTGCGCAACATGTCAATCCATAGACCCACGAGACAAGCGCTTACGATCATCGCTACTCTTGCGTAGTGCCTCTACTACGGTTGTCATCGACACTTCACCCGATTTCAGACAGCAGATGCTCACCCACAACGTCATGGATATAGATGGCGTTGTCTATACGCACCATCATTTCGATCACATTGGTGGTTTCGACGACATACGTCCGTACAACTTCCGCAGCAAAAAGCCCCTTCCCATTTATGGGATGACCCGTACCATCGACGTAATTCGACAGACGTTTCCGTACGCATTTGGCGCCGTTGAACAAACGGGTGGCGGTGTGCCAGAGGTGGACATAAACTTTATAGACGAACATCCATTTAGCATTGGCGATCTTACACTCGTTCCAATACCGCTTCTGCACGGCACGCTTCGAGTGAACGGTTACCGCATTGGCGATATAGCATACTGCACGGACACAAATTCAATACCCGAGTCAAGTATGGGGCTGCTTAAGGGGCTGGATGTGCTCGTTCTCAACGGACTTCGATGGAAGGCGCATTCGACGCACTTTACCATCGACGAAGCCCTTCGCGTAGTGGCTGAACTAAAGCCGCGTATTACGTACCTCACGCACATAGCGCATCAGGTTAAGTATGCGGAAGGTGACGCTTACCTGCCAGAACATGTGCGTCTGGCTTGGGACGGACTTACAATTCATAGCTAGGTTACTTCGCAAAAAAGCCCCGCCGGGGGTAGCAGGGCTTAATAAGTATTCTGATGACGCCAAGGAGGGGTGAGGCGCAGTTCTTTACGCAAGCCATCAGAACGATCTAAATGACGCGGCAAAAACTTCTTTAGTTTACTCGGTTTCCTTCTCAGAATTGTTGCTCTTTTCAAGGTCAACTTTCGAAGGGTCAGAGTCAATGGTGGCCATTGCATCAATCTCCTCAAGACCTTCATCTACCTCGACACCTGCATCGAGTAGCAGTGCAAGTTGACGGCGCAAAGTCTTGTGATCTGTCGACACGTGCACACCATCGTCCATATCAAGGATAGTTGTCGTTGTTTTCAGGAGATCGTCAATTTCTCTCAGTTTCGGCAAATCGGAAAGTGAATTGAGTCCGAAAATCCGCAGGAACTCCTCTGTTGTACCATAGAGAAGGGGCTTGCCAGGGGTCTCAGACCTGCCTACCATAACTACCAGGCCTCTTTCGGCAAGTGAGTTGACAACTTCACCTGCGTTCACACCACGGATGGCGTCGACTTCTACCTTCGTAATTGGTTGTCGATACGCAATGATGGCCAAAGTCTCTAGTGCGGCTTGAGTAAGGCGCTTACGGCTACGAGATTTTAGTAACCTCTGAACCAACTGTCCATGCTGGGGTGTTGTAGCAAACTGATATCCTCCTGCAACCTTGAGGATTCGATAGGGGCGATCTGTTGATTCGAGATCAGCATTGATTTCTTCAACAAGTCCGTCGAAGTATCCTTGTGGTACGTCGAATATTTTCTTTGGTGGCTCTACTGGCTCTTCTCCCTCGAGTGGCAATGGCTGTTGGCCCGGAATTTCCTGCGTAGGATCTTCCAACACAAGAATGCGGTGCATCATGCGTACGGTGAGTGGCTCCTCGCTCGCAAAAATCAAAGATTCAAGCGCGTGCTGCTGGTCCGCACGTTCGAGTGAAAAAAAGTAGGGCACGTTAAGTCGTGGAGCTGGCTGCTCCTGTTCAATCTCTGTCATGTGCTTTTTCCGTTTCAACGTGTGATTCAGGTTCGACGGAAACTTCTTGGTCTTCCGGACTACGAGCGGCGATAACAATGTCGTCAAACGACTCATCCTGCTGAATACGAATCATATAATTTTTTACTAGTTCGAGTAACGCCAGGAATGTTACGACAATGTGCAGCTTCGAAAGGCCACCTGTAAGTTCAAAAAATCGAACAGCCGGACGAAGGCGCAACGTATGCATGATCTCTTCGGCTTTCTCTTCGACGGTTACAGAGTATCGGGTTACAACGTGTGCTTCAGGCTCATCCGGGGCCCGCTCAATTGCACGTTTGAGCGCTTTTAACAAATCGAATAACGTGGCATTCCTATAGTTACCAGTCTCAACAGCATGAATTTCTTCTGCCTCGAATACCTGGCGATACATTACGTAACGCTGCTCCTCGTGGTGAAGATTTAACGACTCCGCCGCTTCTTTAAAGCGCTTGTATTCGAGCAGTCGCCGCACAAGTTCGGCACGTGGATCATTTTCATCAATTCCATCCTCGCCCGGTTTAGAGCCTTCCTCTCGAGGAAGCAGCATCGCGGCTTTGATCTGAACAAGCATCGACGCCAATACTACAAACTCACCAGCAAGCTCGAGGTCGAGCAATTCCATGACTTTTACGTATTCAAAGAATTCCTGTGTAATCGAAGCGATCGGAATGTCATAGATATCCAGTTCATCACGGCGTATAAAAAACAGCAATAGATCGAGAGGACCTTCAAAATTTTCGAGTTTGATGCTATACATGGATAACGTCCTTGACATAGATGCGTGGCACTCTAGCTGATATCGCAGTCGTTATTTCATAGGGAATTGTGTTCGCCCAATTTGCGATATCCAACGCGTCAATCGACTGCACATGGCCTTCTGCATTCGACTGCCTTCCGAGCATAACGACGTCATCTCCGACCTCGACGGAATAATCACCAACGTCTACCATGCATTCATCCATACAAATGGTGCCCACGATTGGGAATGTTTTGCCGTGAATAAGACACGAAGCCTTACCCGTGAGTGCTCTGAGGTATCCGTCACCATAACCTAGGGGTATTGTCGCAATGGTTGTATCCTGCGAGGCCATCCAACGACGTCCATAGCTAACAGTCTCGCCGGCGTGCACGGTGCGTAGCGATAGTACCTTTGAGACAATTGACATAACTGGCCGAAGTGTAAAAATGTCGTCATGAGGAGGAGCATAGCCATACAGAGACAGACCGGGGCGCACCATCGTAAACATTGACTGCGCGCTCTGCCAGATGCCCCCAGTATTGGCAGCGTGGACTATGGCAAAAGTATGACCTCTGGCGGACAGTTGACGAAGAACGGCTGCAAACGTCGATAGCTGTTCGCGAACGAAGGCACTATCTGGTTCTTCGGATGTTGCCAAGTGTGTACAGATTCCTTCGACATCAAGGTTTGTGCAATAACCTAGAGCTTCTACAAAGGCGACTGCATGCTCTGCGCGCACCCCGTCACGCCTCATGCCTGTATCGATGTATACATGTACACGAGGTCGCCGCGCCGACGCTGCGGCATTAAGAACCTCAGCTTCTTGTATATTGCTCACGACAGTTGTTAAGTCAAACCGCAAGATATCGGCTACATCCGATCGCTCCGGAGGCGTTAGGACCATAATTGGAATCTGAATTCCAGCCTCACGCAATAGAACACCTTCGTCTACAAAAGCAACACCAAGCATATCAATTTGATTTGATTGGAGGACCTTGCTTACCTGAACAATTCCATGGCCGTAGGCATTGGCTTTAACCATTCCAAGCACTTTCCGGCCGTCCGTTCTGCGACGCACTACACCGAGGTTCCATTCCAATGCGGACAGATCGATTAAAACATTGGTACTTCTCACTGTGAGACCTTGGCTGCGTCAACCCATTCAAATGCATTGCGAATTTCAGAAACAGACATACCCGCTCCGATAGCACACAGCAATTTGATGCGTGCCTTTTGTCCATTTAAATAGTCAGCAAAAATTACTCCCCGCTCATGCAGGTGTTTGCCTGCGCCTTCATAGGCGTAGTTGTGTTCTATGCGCCCGACTGGACACCGCGAAGTAAGTACGACAGGGATGCCCTTTTCGACAGCGTCGACTAATTCAGTAAAGACCGGCGGCGTAACGTTTCCCACACCAAAAGCTTCGATTACAATGCCATCGCAGTTTTTGTCTAAGCAAGCGCGAACAAGCGTGCCATCCATTCCAGAAAAGCACTTCAGCAACGGCACGAATGGTGAAACCGATTTTACATTCATGATATGACGATGTAAGGGGCTGCGATAAACCATTACGTGTCCTGACGAAATACATCCAAGCGGACCAAAATCGAAGCTCGTAAATGTCGTAAGCTCCTGCGTATCAGTCTTCGATGCTTCGGATGCTGCAGTTAGTCGTCCACCCAGGCATACAATTACACCACGGTCACGAACCTCAGGGCTCGAGGCTACTTTCAGTCCATCACGTACGTTTCGCGGTCCATCCCAATCCGGTTCACTCGAATTGCGCATAGCTCCAATTACGACAATTGGCTTTTCTGTGTTTACAGAGCAATCGAGGAAAAATGCTGTTTCTTCGAGTGTGTCGGTGCCGTGTGTGACAACCACTCCATCAACGTCATCGCGCGACACATAAGACTGTGTCAGGCTGGCCAATTCTAACATCCGATCGGGCGTCATGTGCGGTCCGGGAAACGTCCCATACTCATGCACCGAAATATCCACTTCGTCGCGAATACCCGGGATTCTTGCGAGAATCTCGCCTCCGGACATACTGGGAACGACACCACCCCACTCCTTATCGAGTGTTGACGCGATGGTACCGCCAGTGAAAATGATTACGACATGTGGTCGACGATTCATGGTGCACTTTGTAAGAGGCTACGATAGCCGCGAAGATACCGTGTGCGCTTCGTAGTTTTGTCTGATGATCTAAGCCCCCTACCGCAGTAATTGAAATCCTATGATCTCCGAATCCCCAATCGACCAAGAATCTGTGGTAGCCGAAGAAGACTTCCTGCCAATTAATGGCACCGACTACATTGAATTCTACGTTGGTAATGCCAAACAAGCATCATTCTTTTACAGGACAGCTTTTGGTTTTAAGCTCGTTGCGTACGCTGGCCCAGAGACGGGACTACGAGATCGCGCTTCTTATGTACTGCAGCAGAACAAAGTTCGATTTGTTCTGACCACACCTATTCGGCCCGATTCCTCAATTAGCGAGCACATACACACACATGGCGACGGCGTTAAAGTGCTTGCTCTATGGGTCGACGACGCTTACCAGGCATACGAACGGACTGTAGAGCGCGGAGCAAAGTCTTACGCAGAACCGAAAACTCTTACAGACGAATTCGGTGAAGTTCGAGTCGCATCTATTCATACGTATGGCGACACCGTGCACACTTTTGTCGAACGTAAGAACTACACCGGACCGTTTATGCCCGGGTATGTTGCTGTCGATGATGGGTACAAGACCGAGGATGTAGGGCTTCTCTATGTCGATCATTGCGTCGGAAATGTCGAGCTGGGAGGAATGAATCAGTGGGTTAAGTTCTACGAAGATGTGATGGGGTTCAAACTGCTCGTTACTTTTGACGACAAGGACATCTCGACAGAATACACTGCTCTGATGTCAAAGGTTGTATCGAATGGCTCTGGCTTTATCAAATTCCCAATTAACGAGCCAGCTGAGGGAAAAAAGAAAAGCCAGATCGACGAATACCTTGAGTTTTACCGCGGAGCTGGCGTTCAACATATCGCTATCGCCACACACGATATCATGAGCACTGTTTCCGAGCTACGCAAGCGAGGAGTGGCATTCCTACAGGTTCCGGATACCTATTACGACGATCTCTTGGATAGAGTCGGACCAATTGATGAAAGCTTAGACCCGTTACGCAATCTGAATATTCTCGTCGATCGTGATGATGAGGGCTACCTGCTTCAGATTTTCACTAAGCCAGTCGAAGACCGACCAACGTTGTTTTTCGAAATCATACAGCGAAAAGGTGCAAAGAGTTTTGGCAAAGGCAACTTCAAGGCATTGTTCGAGGCCATTGAACGCGAACAGGACCGTCGCGGAAATCTATAAAAAAGTTTACGAACGTTTTTTTTCAGTAACGTTTAGATCATATGAAGTCTTCTGCTTCGAAGAAGAAAGCCAAACTGGCAGCTATCGAACTTGCGCTTCCAACAGCACACAATCCGTTCCTTGATTCGGTAAATCGGTATTTTGATAAAGCAGTCGCTGTACTTGATCATCCTACCGGACTACTCGATCAAATTCGCGTGTGCAATTCCGTGTACTACATGCAATTCCCTGTTCGCATAAAGGGAGATATTCACGTAGTACAAGCCTGGCGCGCAGAGCACAGTCACCACAAACTTCCATGCAAAGGTGGCATCCGTTATGCTGACTCTGTTGATCAGGAAGAGGTGCAGGCACTAGCGGCGTTGATGACTTATAAATGCGCCGTTGTCGACGTGCCGTTCGGCGGAGGTAAAGGCGGCATTCGCATCAATCCAAAGAATTATTCCGCAGAAGAACTTGAACGTGTAACCCGTCGTTATACGGTCGAACTCATCAAAAAGAATTTCATCGGTCCTTCCGTAGACGTACCAGCGCCCGATTACGGAACAGGTCCACGTGAAATGGCATGGATTGCCGATACGTATCAGGCATTTGCTAAAGACGAGATTAACGCATTAGCGTGCGTAACAGGTAAGCCGGTTGGACAAGGTGGAGTGCGTGGACGTACTGCGGCTACGGGACGCGGACTCTATTTCGCTGTTTGTGAAGCTGTGAATGATGTCCGACTTATGGCGAAGCTAAAGATGGACATCGGTTTATCTGGCAAACGCGTTATCGTTCAGGGTTTTGGTAACGTGGGTTACCACGCTGCGAAATTCTTGCGTGAAGGTGGTGCAATTGTCGTGGGCATCATCGAATGGGATGGAGCTGTTGTAAGTAATAGAGGCATCAACATTGATGCGTTGAACGAACATCGCATAAAGACCGGCTCGATTGTCAATTTCCCAGACACCAAAACAATCAAACACGGGAACGTTGTACTTGAGCACGAATGCGACATTCTTGTACCTGCCGCTTTGGAATCTCAAATACATGCTGGTAACGCAAAGAATATTAAAGCGAAAATCATTGCTGAAGGTGCCAACGGTCCAATCACTGCTGATGCAGAAGAGATACTTCTCAAGAAGGGTGTCTTCGTCATGCCAGACATGTATGTAAACGCTGGCGGTGTTGTTGTGTCGTATTTCGAGTGGCTGAAGAATATTTCGCACGTACGTTTTGGCCGTATGGACAAACGTTTCGAGGAAGGTTCGAACACACGTCTCGTAAACACTGTCGAGAAACTCACTGGCAAGTCTTTAACAGTAACAGAACGTCAGCTTATTGCACGTGGTGCGGATGAAGAAGACATTGTGAACTCAGGCCTCGAAGACACGATGATTTCTGCATATCAAGCCATCATGGAGATATACTACAGCAATCCTAAGGTGAAGGACATGCGCGTTGCTGCCTTTGTCAGCTCGATCGACAAGATCGCGCAATCGTATCAGTCGCTCGGAATCTTCCCGTAAGGATTCTGGTAAGGGGCTTGCTAGGATTTTGGTAAGCGACAATCGAAAACAACATTGGCTAGAAAAAGGAATGGGGACGGCGCGATTCGCGCTGTCCCCATTGTCGTTTCGGTAATTTCTTAACGTGTGAGTACAAGAGTTTGAGCAGAAACATTCTGGTTCATGCGAATCACGACGACGTAGGTACCAGACGCAACGGGTGCGCCAGATGAATTGCGGCCGTTCCAAACAAGTTCACCATTTACAGCATTGTCTACGAGTGTAAGGTTTATGACCTCAACACCTTGCAACGACAGAATGCGAACGATAGCCCCTTCTTGGAGACCCTTAATCGATATGCCCTCTGAAGCTGGGTTTGGTTGGATACTGACACCTGCAACATCCGTTTCTTCAACTGCAGAGAAAACTCCACGGCGAAGCTGAAGTGTTTTTGGTCCGGCCGACGTTTGAATTTCGATCATCGCATCGCCACCACTACCAGCCATCGTTTCGAGACAAATCTCGATAGGAGTTCCTGCGTTTATAGTTTGAGGGAATTGCGTGGCAATGCTGTAGCTGCCTGCACCAACACCACTAAGCGTCCATGCGGTAATGGTAGCAGTACTACACCGCGAGTCTAAGGAAACCGAAACGCAGCTCGAGAATCCTGTCACACCGTCGTAAAACATCAATGTGTCTTTGTTCGTTGTGATGCCAGACTCCGCTGTACCATTTACTTGGAAAATTGCATTCCCATTCGGTGTAAAGAAGGTTACAGTTCCAGAAATTGAACCGATGGTGCTTGGCGTTACAATTAGGTGCAGATCCGATGCGCCTCCGACAGCAATGGTCTGCGGTGTTGCGAAGCCTAAAGCTTGTAATAACGTTGGTGGGTCTGCGGAAATCGACGTCACGTTCAGGGCTGTTCCGCCTGCATTCTTCAGAAGACCAGCAAACGTCGTGTCTATTTGAGCACAAACTGGTATAGTGCCCAACTCAAGCGATGCCGACGCAAGCTCTGGGAGACCTGGTCCGTCCGACGGCACAATGCGTACTAACGCTTTGCGCGTTGTTGCTGTGCCGCATGGGTTTGTAATCACCGCTTCGTATTGGCCAGAGTCTGCACGGACAATACCCGTCTTGCGATACAGTTTCTGCGTTGCACCAGGAATTGCGGTGCCGTTCTTTTGCCACTGATATGTAATTGATTCGCCATAACCATCGACAGTTAGCGAAAGCGTGTCTCCAACTTTTAGGTTTTTATCTGTAGGCTGCACTGTAACAGCTGGACGTTCAAGGACATTTAAGATAGCTTCGTTCGACACAGCATTGGGTAAACACGTACCTGATATGTGCATTGAATATGACGCTTCATCGGTGAGGAGAATCGATGCAAAACGTAGAGTCTTGCCAGTCTTGCCTGGCATGATCTCGCCGTTACGGTACCATTGATAAATAGCACCGTCACCTTCGCCATTGGCAAATAGTGAAACTGAATCGTTTTCGCAGACGGTTTTACCAACAGGTTGAACAGTGATCTTTGGTCTAAGCCCGATTGTTACAACAGCTGCGTTCGAAGTTGTACTGCCACCACAACCAAAGACTACCGCCTCATACGTACCAGCATCTTCTTGCTTTGCCACTCCAACTTGGTAAGATGACGCAGTGGCACCTGGAATCGTGGTGCCGTTCTTTCGCCACTGGTATATGACACCGGCTTGGTCTGCTGCAACGGTTAGCTGTAGCGTGCGACCTTCGCAAACTACTTGACTTTGTGGGTGCGTCGTGACTGTAGGTGCACCCTTGATAGAAAACGCACTAGAGCGTTTTACTTCCTGTCCATCAGCCGTGTTAATAAACCTAATTAAATACGCATTGCTAATTTCCTGACCAGCAGGAATATTCCATGTAAACGTGTTTGCAGTAGCTGAAACACTGTTCGTAATTACTTCGCTGTTTGTAAAGTTGCTACTCGACACCTCGATCTTAAAGTTCAGATATCCCGTTTGCGTCCAGTTAATTGTGAGTGCCGTACCACGGCAATACGAGCCTCCGTTAGGAGCTGTAATCGTTACGCCCTTGACGGTAATCTGAATTCCGCCAGTAAGATTGTAAACGTCGGCTCCATCGGGATTGCCATTATTGTTTACTGCATTACCAGCACCATAAAAGGTGTAGACACCATGGTCTACTGGTGCTAACCATGTAAACGCAAAATCAGCACTGCCGCCGGCACCATCAACGGTCGGTGCTGTGTGTGTAAGTTCATTTCCGTTCAATTGAGCATTGGCTCCAGCTGCCAGCGTACCAGCAGCCGCGCCAGCTGCATTTACAAGTGTAGCGTTGAATCCAGAGTAGTTATTGGCGGGGTGTGCGACCGAAAAAGTATAATTCGACAACGAACCTGCTGCAACATCCCTAGGGCCAGTCAGGGTCACGACAGTGTTTGCAGATTGACCACCATGGCATCCAAAACCACCACACCCTACTTGGGAACTCCCGACCATCCCAAACTGGCGAGCACTAGCTTCAGCACCAAACAGCCACACTACAGTACAGGAGACTAATAAGACGAGCCTTGTTGATTTAATACATGAGTTGACAACGGACATGATACTTTCCTCCAAAGAAAAACGGGCAGAAATCGATTGCGACTCGACCACTTCCCGTGAAATATGTTACCATGTAAACTTACGAGTTGGCAAACAGGGTGGTCTCAACTTGAATGACCTCACCGACCTTGCTCCCAACTAGACCAGATTTCCCAGCAATCTGAAAATCTTTGAGCGCTACATCAAAGTTAGCTTTAATACTTACTAAGTCACCTGACGCACGTTTTTTCGTATCAGCTGACTCTGGCAAATACGTAATGGTTATGTCGGCAACAAGTGCCTTTGTTACTCCGTGAAGTGTAAACTTTCCCGCAGCTTTCGCAACCGCGGTAAGTCGTCCGTTCCGATTCTCTACGCGGATGTCAGACAGGTTCTGCACTTCAAAGACAATTGTTGGATACTTCTCTTCATCAAGCCATGTCGAACTGCGCATGTGCTCGTCGCGTTTAGAAATTGCTGTTGACATACTAGCAACAGACACTTCAAGACTACCAGAAGTAGCTTCGAGGTTGGAAGGATCGAGTTTAAATTGTCCGGACACCTTGTCAGCAGATCCCTTGATCTTCTCAAGAGGCGCATCACTGTTGAAAACTATGCTGTTGGCTCCGACCGTGTTACTCAGTTTAAACGTTCTTTGGCCCGATGTCACACCTGAGAATCCAGTTCCGGCTATTGCGACACCATACATCATTGTGGTCAAGCTTAGGATTAATGCGAACTTCTTCATTGTTACTGCCCTATTTTGATAATTATGTGTTACGACACACAATTTACGAAATCTATTGATTACTGCGCAAGTCACGCACGATATCAGACAAAATTGCACTTGCTGTTTCAATCTCGTCTCTAGTTGTGTCCTTGGAAACCGAGAACCGAACTGCAGCTCTCGACTCCGCTACGCTCCTACCCATGGCCATGAGAACATGCGATGGCTGTAGACTGCCGGACACACAGGCGCTTCCGTTTGAAACCGCCACGCCTCGCAGGTCCATCCCCTGCAAAACAGCGTCTCCGTCGAATGACTCAGCGTCCGGAAAAGAAATATTCAACACATTTGGAAGCACGTTAATCAAGGGCGTGTTTACTGAGATTTGTGGCACGTTGGTCGAAATGCGCTCGCGAAGTAATGTCAAAAGATCTGTCATTCGTGCAGCCCGTTCATTCATTTCGGAAACCGCCCTTCGAGCTGCAACCGCAAAACCAACAATGAGAGCAACTGCCTCGGTGCCAGATCGACGATTACGTTCTTGCGCGCCACCCTGTTGATGCGCCTTAAAATCGATGCCTTTACGAATAAACAGTGCTCCTACGCCCTTTGGACCATGAATTTTATGTGCCGATACTGATAGGAAATCGATACCTAATGCCTGTACATCTAGTGGAATCTTGCCAAACGACTGAACTGCATCTGTATGTAGAAGAGCGTCAGGTATGGCTTCTCGAATGCTGTGAAGGTCGTTTACAACACCTGTTTCGTTGTTCGCATGCATGATGCTTACCAGGGTTCTCACCC
The DNA here is from genome assembly GCA_034440235.1 of bacterium. Taxonomy (GTDB): domain Bacteria; phylum Bacteroidota; class Ignavibacteria; order Kapaibacteriales; family Kapaibacteriaceae; genus JAWXBR01. Next base: position 19,301 of record JAWXBR010000053.1, on the reverse strand, counting down.
GATTCTCTTCGCGTAAACCCTCAATTGAAACTCTGCCTTCAGCATCAACAGGATGCACAAAGGTTTGCTTGCCTTGTGAGTTTAGCCAAGCAACAGGTTCGAGGATTGCGTGATGTTCTGAAGCACCGCAAACGACACGATCAACGAGGTCACTTTCTGAACAGCAGCTCTTCAGCACCGTGTTGTTCGACTCTGTACCACCACTTGTAAATATCACCTCTGCAGGATGTCCATTCAACAGTGCCGCAATCTCATTGCGTGCGTCCTCTACCGCAACTCGCGCCTGTCGTCCCAAGCTGTAGATGCTTGAGGCATTGCCATAACCATGCTGAAACCAAGGGAGCATCTCCTCGAGCACAGCATCGTCGAGTCGAGTCGTAGCACTGTTGTCAAGGTATATCACGCGCGACCAAAGCCCTTATACAAGTCATATTTCGCACTATAGACCACGATGTTCAAATCTGCATCGCGTATCGTGCCGCCTGATGGCGAAAGGTAGAAGATTCGGCAGTCAGCTGAGGGACCCTTGGCGAACAGCCCCTTATTGTCGACATAAAAACTCAGAATCTTGTAGCCAAGGTGTTCTTGAGCATGTTCGGCCTGTAATTGAACGTGCTCGGGAGAATAAACGTAGATATCTGATGAGTGAGTATCCATTAAAAGGGGCTCAAGAAAGGGGCTTAACGTTGGCGGGGCATTGAAATTACGATAATTTGCAAGGCTCGGGACCAATCGTTGCTCCCGGTCTGCGTCATCGGCCCATTGCCTATTCAAATTGAGCGGTACATGCTGAAAATCATACAGAAGATATTTGGTTCAAAACACGATAAAGACGTGAAGGCAATCATGCCGCAGGTTGTTGAAATCAATCGCGTGTTTGAAACCTTACGCGAACTGTCGGACGACGATCTGCGATCGCGTGTTGTTGAACTTCGAGTCGAGCTTCAAGAAAATGTTCGTGCTCTCAAAGAAGAGGAAGAGAGCATTCGCGAACAGTTGCACAGCGACGCAGACATGACGCATGCAGATCGTTCAGATGCATATTCACGACTGAACGACATCGACAACGAACGATTTGCCGCTACCCAAGCAAAGCTCGATGAGATCTTGCCCGAAGTATTTGCAATTGTTAAGGAAACGTGTAGACGTCTCGTCGGGCATAGATATCTGGTTGTTGGCCATGAGACTACATGGGACATGATCCCGTACGATGTTCAGCTTATTGGTGGCGTCGTACTGCACCAAGGAAAGGGCGCAGAAATGGCGACGGGTGAAGGTAAGACCCTTGTTGCTACGATGCCCATGGTGCTGAATGCTCTCGCTGGACGTGGCGTTCACCTTGTTACGGTAAACGACTATCTGGCAAAACGTGACCGAGAGTGGATGCGTCCGATCTTTGATTTCCTCGAAGTCACCACTGGTTGTATTCAGTCGAACATGTCACCTCAGGTACGAAAGGCTGAGTACAACGCTGATATTACATACGGCACAAACAATGAGTTCGGCTTCGACTACCTCCGCGACAACATGGTGACAGAGTCTGTAGACATGGTGCAGCGCGGTCATTGGTTTGCAGTCGTCGATGAAGTCGACTCTGTTCTAATCGATGAAGCACGTACTCCACTGATTATATCGGGTCCGGTCGGAGCTGGTAGCACCGACCACGCCTTCGTTGACATGAATCCACGTGTTAGACGCCTCATCGATGTGCAGTCACGCCTTGTTAATACGATGGTATCAGAGGCAGAACGAATGCTGGCAACTGGCACAAAGGCTGACAGAACAAGCGCTGGCGTCGGATTGTTGCGTGCCCACCGCGGGATGCCAAAACACAGCAAGCTTGCGAAAATGCTCCAAGACCCGGATAACCTCAAGCTGTTAAAGGAGACAGAGCTTGAACACCTGAAAGATCAGGGCACCAGGATGTCGATCATCGATGACGAGTTGTTCTTTATGGTTGACGAAAAGAATCACCAGGTGGATATCTCAGACAAGGGTCGCGAGTTGATGTGTTCGAGTCAAGAAGATCCCAACATGTTTGTGATTCCCGATCTCGCAACAGAAATGAGCGCACTTGCAGGTGACGAAGAAATCAGTAATGACGACCGTACTCTTCAAAAAGACGCATTTATGCGGATTTACGCCGAGCGTTCAGATCGCATTCATATCGTTAATCAACTGCTTCGTGCATACTCATTGTATGTGCGAGATGACGAGTACGTCGTACAAGACGGTAAAATCAAGATTGTAGATGAGTTTACTGGTCGTATTCTCGAGGGTAGGCGTTACTCCGATGGTTTACATCAAGCAATCGAGGCCAAGGAGGGCGTGATGGTGGAACAGGACACTCAAACGTTCGCAACCATCACCCTTCAGAATTATTTCCGTCAGTACCACAAGCTTGCCGGCATGACAGGTACAGCCGAGACAGAAGCAGCAGAGTTCTATGAGATCTATAAGCTTGATGTCGTCGTCATTCCAACGAACCGTCAAGCCGTTCGCAAAGATCTCGATGATCTGATCTACCGCACAAAGCGAGAGAAGTACAATGCAGTAGTCGAATCAGTTCAGGCGCGTATCGCAGAAGGTCGTTCAGTTCTTGTAGGTACAACGAGCGTCGAAGTATCCGAACTTTTGAGTAAGATGCTCAAGCGTGCAAATGTTCAGCATAACGTATTGAATGCGAAACAGCATCAACGCGAAGCTGAGATTGTACAGTCTGCAGGCCGAAAAAGTAGTGTTACGATTGCTACGAATATGGCTGGTCGTGGTACGGACATTAAACTCGACCCTGATGTTAAAGCGGCGGGTGGATTGACAATTATTGGTACCGAACGCCATGAGGCCAGACGTATCGATCGTCAGCTACGCGGACGTGCAGGACGCCAGGGTGACCCTGGATCTTCGCAGTTTTTCATCTCCCTAGAAGACGACCTCATGCGATTGTTCGGTGGCGAACGAATTGCCGCAGTAATGCAGCGCTTAAAGGTACCTGACGGTGAGCCAATCCAGAGTCCGCTTGTAACCAAGAGCGTAGGCAATGCCCAAAAGAAGGTGGAGTCGAACAACTTTGGTACACGGAAGCGTTTGCTGGAGTACGATAACGTTATGAATCAACAGCGCGAGGTTATTTATGACCGACGTAAACACGCGTTGATGGGCGATCGCTTGCGAGGAGAATTCTTCGAATACATTCGTGAGATGGCAGGTAACTGGTATGATGAGTTTCATTCGGAATCTGACGAAAAGGGATTTGCTGACGCAATTCGTGCGACGCTTCTTTGCGATGTTCCTATGAGCTCGGTAGACTTTCAGTCGTTGAGTAAGGGTGATGCCGTAGGTAGAGTAGTAGCAGCTGCTACAGACTACTATGACCGCAAGGAAAAGGGACTAGGACCAGAATTCATGGCCGCGCTTGAGCGTATTGCTGCACTACAATCTATTGATGACTACTGGCGCGAACACCTTCGTGGTATGGATGATTTGAAGGAAGGTATCTATCTGCGCGCATACGGACAGAAAGATCCGCTTCTTGAATACAAACAAGAAGCGTATAAGATTTTCCTTGATCTGCTGAAGGATATCAACAAAGCCACAGTCAACTTCGCGTTTAAATACTATCCAGCTGCTTCGCGTCAAGCCCAGCCGGCACCGCGTAGAATGCAGTCTGCCCCCCTTGCAGAATCTATTGACGTGAGCGCCCAACCAGCACAATTAGGTGCCGACAGTACAGCAACGGCGCTTCCTCAGCTACGTACCAGCAGCATCTCTCGATCACTGACGTTCTCACACCCAACAACCAGTTCCACAATGGGTGCTAATGGTGGCGGACCTCCTGATCAAGGTCCACAGGGAGCAACTACAGTTCGAAACACAGGACGCGAGTTCGGACGTAACGAACCGTGTCCATTCGATCCAAACAAGAAGTTCAAAAACTGCTGCGGGGCAACCGGCAATAAGTCTTGTATCAAACAGTAGCAATATTTACAAACACTGACGCAACGTTATCTCTCCATTTAGAGAGATGGTAACGTATTGCGATGGCTTATCTGTCCAACACCCAGAATTGATATACCGACCGCGCCCTATCACGCGGTCGGTGAATTGGTGGGTGTGTCCGCAGAACACAATGTCTGCACCGTGGTGTTTACGCCCGTGCTCAATTGCGTCGTTCGCAACCTTATCGCTTAGACGAAGCCATTTTTTACTCGTACGTTTTACCCACCTGCTTACGCGATGTTCTGGGTCCAACCGTTGCAACCATGAATACAGTGTACTTGCGACGGCAGTAACGACAACATGCTCGGTAATCCACTTATCGAATTGATGTCCGTGAATTGCAAGACATCGCAGCCCACCTGCTTCCCATACATACTCTTCATGCACGGGCACACCAAGTAGGTGCGAGAGTATTTCAGCAACACCACCGTCATGATTACCGATAACCCAGACAACATTCACTCCCCTCTTCGGGTTCGACATTTTTCGGATGTAGGAGAGGAACCGCCAGTCTTCCTTCGTAAGCCTGTTAAAGTTCAAGTCGTCGAAGACATCGCCATTGAGGATAAGGCGATGATAGGAATATGCTCGTAAAAGTTCTAAGAGGCGTTTACTCCTACTTACACTCGAGCCAAGGTGAACATCCGAAACTATGATCGTATCGACCACGGCTTCATGATCTAAAAAAATAGGTTCTTCCGGAGTCTCAGGATCCGGACTTAGCAGCGGTGTTGTTTCCTTCATCTTCAAATTTCCGAAAAGCGTAGACGTGCTGCTTGAAATAGTTTCTAGGAAACTTAACACCTAATCCAAACCCTGCAGGCTTGCGCCGAGACGGTAAGTAAGCCGTCCCGAATATCCAGTCCCAAATAGCAAGCTTCGTGGAATAATTCTTGTTGTGGGCATCATCGTCTGTTGCATGATGCCACCTGTGCATTTCAGGTCCGTTAATTACATACTGAAACACACCTGAGCGAACATCGATGTTCGAATGTATGTACATGCCCCACACGGCATCAACACAGCCTTTCAGTACAGCAACCTCTGGCGATGCCCACAGAACGATAGGCGCAAACTCGATGGTTTGATTAATCAGTATCTCTAACGAATGCGACCGAGTGCCACTTAACCAATCGACATCCTTGGTTGAATGATGTGCCTCATGAATCCGCCAAAATCGTTTACTGGAGTGCTGAAAGCGATGGAACCAGTAAATATAGAAATCATGCAATACGAGGAATATGAGCAACTGCCCCACAATTGGTAGCTCGCGTATCGCTGTCCATCGAGCTATCGTCGTGTACTCATCTACATACGCAAGTGCACCAAAAATCACGAGACCGAGAACATAGTTCTGCACAATAGCATACCAGAAGAAGTCGCTGAGCAGACCTTCACGTAACAAACGCTGACCCTTCGTATACGGGATCAACCGTTCCAGTAATACAAGCAAGACTACGGCCATACCAACGACAAAAGTGGTCCACCACGTTAGTGGACTCTCTACGTAAACACTGGTAAGCCAATCAATCATCTTATGTCTGCACTCCATTAGTTTTCTCAACGCCGTTCTTTTCTTCGACTCTATTCGATGAGACAACTCGACGAAGTTTCTTACGTGAACTCATCTCGCTCTCGTAAACGCGCTTTACTCCATCACCGAGTGCAGTCTCGATATCACGGATATCACGAACAAGGCGCAGTAGTCCGCCCAGTTCTACACTTGCTGCCTGATCGGTCCCCCACATGGCACGGTCGAGTGTAATATGACGCTCAATGAACGAGGCGCCAAGAGCAATCGTTGCATATGTCGTTGCCAGACCAGTTTCATGACCAGAATATCCGATTGGAATATCAGGATAGTTCTCACGCAGGGTCGAAATCATACGAAGGTTGAGTTCTTCTGGTGGACATGGGTACGAAGAAGTTGCATGTGCTACTAGCAAACGGTTTCTATCGAGACTTTCTATGGCGTTTGTAATCTCCTCAGTTGTCGACATCCCTGTAGAGACAATCAGGGCCTTGCCAGAGGACTGCATTCGGCGTAGCAGAGGCAAGTCAGTTAACGATGCGGATGCAGCTTTATAAAACGGCACGTCGAAGTGTTCTTCCATAAAGTCAACTGCGCCCTCATCCCAGCATGACACAGTCCAGTCGATGCCGTTCTTTTTGCAATAACGATCGATATCACCATACTGTTCTGCAGTAAACTCTACTTTGTGTCTGTAATCAATGTATGTCATACGACCCCACGGCGTGTCGCGCTCAACTAGCCGCTGATCAAGTGGAACACATATTTCCGGCGTGCGCTTCTGGAACTTTACGCAATCGGCACCAGCTTCTACCGCCCCTGCAATCATGGCCTTGGCGACTTCGACCGAACCGTTGTGATTGATTCCAATTTCGGCGATGACGTATGTAGGCTGACCATCACCTATTTCTCGGTCACCGATTCTTACAATTCGTTCGCTCATGATTGTGTTCCTTTTTTGTGCAGAAGTCTCATTTGAATTTATTTATTACCAGGCCGTCCAACCACCGTCAACAAGCAGGTTGTGTCCGGTCAAATACGCAGACGCATCGCTCGCAAGAAATATCAATGCACCCATATAATCGTTGGGGGCTGCCATTCGGCCAAGGGGCGTCTTTGCTGAATAGTTCTCGATGAAATACGGTGCCTGATTGTTCTCTACACCACCGGGTGAAAGTGTATTGACACGAACACCTTTGCTACCCCAATACGTCGCAAGGAATTTTGAGAGCATTATTACAGCGCCCTTACTCGTTGGATATGCTGCACTCTTGAAAAACGGTTGCTCCCCATCCGGAGTTTTATAGATCGATTGATCAGGTGCAACAACACCATAGGTAGAAGCAATATTTATAATACTTCCGGAGCCTTTTTCTGCCATTCCTGTACCGAACACCTGACAACACAGAAAGACACCAGTGACGTTAACGTCAAGAACACGCTTCCATAATGTTAGAGGGTAATTCTCGAACTTGGACAACTCTGCCGCCTGCGTAGGATTTTCGACCATGTCGTTGATAGCTGCGTTATTGACTAGGATGTCAATTGCACCATGACGCTTAAGTAAATCGGCACGCAGGGCTGTAAGCGAACCTGGATTCGTGATGTCAAGCCCCTTGCCTGCATGCAACGGACCTAATGTTGAAGCAACGTCTGCGGCAGCCCCTTCATCGAGATCGCATGCAATAACAATTGCGCCGGCATCTGCCAGCGCCTGACAATGATTGCGTCCGATTAGCCCGGCTGCACCCGTAACAACGGCGACCTTGCCATCTAGTCGAAAGAGGTCGAGCGCATTCATGCGGACACGCCGTTTCGTTTTGGCTTTGTATTGAAATTGCTTGTTTTACGAAACACTGCGGCCACGGAGTCGCCTCTGAGTACAGTTTCCAATGATTGGGATTCGACTGCTGCGTGCAAGAGTGGAAGTACCTGACGGTATGCGCTGAGTGTATAATCGATGTCGGCATCATCATGTGCATACGACATGTTATGAAAGCCACCCCACAGTACACCACGCTTTATCATCTCCTGTTGCACGTACGATTTCATGAGCAGCGGATTACCTGCAGATGCATCAAAGACCATGATACTGCGGCAAGGGAAGCCCTTCGCACGCGTATAGGTCATGCCCAGTTCTTCTGCGATCGCATTGTATCCGTCTCTAAGCCTAAGTCCGTTCGCAGCCAGCCTACCAACCACATCGTTTTCACGCATGAAGTTTATGGTTGCCTTAGCTGCCGCTAACGACAATGCTTCACCACCAAACGTTGTAAAAAAGAAGACATCGTGTTCGAGTAGTGCCATGACATCGGCGCGTCCACATAGTATACTCAGTGGCATTCCGTTGGCTACAGCTTTCGAGAAGCATACAAGGTCTGCTCGCACGCCGAAGTATTCCTGTGCGCCACCAAGGGCCAGGCGGAACCCCGTCCACATTTCATCAAAGATGAGGAGGATGCCCTTTTCGTCGCACACGTCTCTCAACGCATGAAGGAAACCATTCGTTGGTTCATCGAACACAACCGGCTCGAGAATAATTGCGGCTGTATCGTCATCGATAGAGTTAAGCACACTTTCGATGTCGTTGTAGTTGAACGTGTAGGTAAGATCTTTTACAACTTCGGGTATGCCACGATTGCGATCGGTAACTCCGATATACCAGTCGTGCCAACCATGATATCCACAACAGAGCACGGTGTTTTTGCCTGTAAATGCACGTGCGAGGCGCACAGCTGCGGTTGTGACGTCGCATCCGGTCTTGCTGTATCGAACACTCTCGACGTTAGGAACAACTTCGCGAATTAGTTCTGCGACTTCCACTTCGAGAGGATGCATCAACGAAAACGTAATGCCGTCGTTTAACTGTTCACGAATTGCATTGTCGACAACGTCAACACAATAGCCCAATGAAAGTGGTCCTACACCCATTGTGTAATCGATGAATTCGTTGCCGTCTACATCCCATACATGACTTCCCTTTCCTCTCTGAACGTATACAGGTGCAACTCCGCGCACGTTTTGAGCCGGACCCTTGGCAAGGGTCTGCGTGGCGCATGGAATGAGCGTTTCGGCACGATCGAGTAGTGCTGTCGATGCGTGGATAAGCGGGTAATCCTGATTAAGAGAGACGGAGTTCGGCATACGAGTCCTTGGGTTGAAGCTCAAGTGCGCGTTGAATACGCACAGCAATCTGTTCGCCTGTAAAACCTTCGTACTCGAGTACGTCGGCTAACAATGCAGGTCTGAACCATCGTTCTTCGAGTGCAATTGCCAATGCTCGACAAGGAGTTTGATTATCGAGCACGGTCTCGGCAAGAATGGAATAGAGGCCGCCATTCTTGAAATGATCTTCGACTGTTACAACAAGTGAACTTTCAGCTGCAGCGTTCAACAACACTTCTGTGTCTATAGGCTTAAGCGTACGCATGTTCACGACCTGCACGCTTAGGCCGTGCGACTCGAGAATCTCCGCTGCCTGCATCGATTGCTTAAGGAGTAGGCCATAGGTAAGGATGGTGATGTCACGCTGACCCATTCCTTGCCCCTTGACAATCTCCGCCTTGCCAATCGAAAAATTTTTGTCGTGTTCGACACAAGCAGGAGTATTGATATACCGGACGTAGAAGGGTCGTTCGCTCAGGATGATGTCGCGCATGCCAATGATGAAGTCGTCTTCGTCGGCCGGACAAAACACGCCTACATTCGGAATTCCTCGCATGAGACCTACATCGTCTACCGCTTGATGGGTTGGACCGTTGCCATCAGAAAGAAAGCCTGGAACCATACCGACCATAATCACCGATAGGTTTGGAATGCCTACGTCGTCGCGAATGAATTCGAACGGACGCAGTGTCACAAACGATGCAAGAGCATGTGTTAACACAATACGTCCACGCACAGCAAGACCTGCGGCGGCACCAATCATGGTTTGTTCGGCGATGCCAACATCCATAAAGCGTTTACCCAAGTGGGCAGGTATCGTGCGCATGTGGCCACGATTTTCCGCAGTCAGGATAATGATACGTTCATCTGTGTTGACGAGATCGAGAAGCAGTTCTTCGTAACGATTCATTAGCGAACAATCAGAGTTTCTGAGGTAAGGTCGGCTGATGCTTCACCGTGCAATTCACCGATCAACTGTTCCACCTCATCATGTGTAAAATTGCAAAACCATCTGTCTGCTCGTTCGGCAATAGAAGGAACGCCTCGTCCACGCTGTGTTGATGCAACCACTACCGTTGGTCTACCTGTGCCAGGTTTCCATGAAGCGAAGGTTTCGTCTAGTGCGTTGTAATCATGTCCGTCGACACTCATCACGTTCCATCCAAAGGCTTTAAACTTGTCTACTATCGGCTCTAACGGAATAAGCTCTTCTGTGCGAATGTTTGCCTGAAAGTGATTGCGATCGACAACTGCAATAAGGTTGTCGAGTTTCCAGGCGTTTGCAGTAAGACATCCTTCCCAGATAGTGCCTTCGTTCAACTCGCCATCACCTAAAACAACAACAACGCGGTTGTTGCCCTCACGCAGTTTGATGTCGGTAGCGATGCCAATCGATACAGACAAGAGATGGCCCAATGAACCAGAATGGAATTCAATTCCCGGGATTGCACGATTGGGATGCCAGTAAATGTGATCGGTTGTTTTGAGATGGTTCTTTAACCGTTCTGGATCGAGAAAGCCCAATTCGGCGAAGACGCCATACAGTGCCGGTACATCGTGGCCTTTCGACAACAACAAGTAATCACGGTCAGGCGCGGACAGCGTCTCTGGCGTAACGTTCAAGAAACGACTATACAGGAAAACGAGAAGGTCTGCACACGACAACGAAGCACCCGTAAAACAACCGCCATCGGTAGACATTCGCAGAATGTGTTCACGCACACGAAGTGCTATGCGTTGTAGATCTTCTAGCTCTGACTTGTTCATTAGGCTTCCAATGGGGCTTGGCGCGTTTCGTGTACACTTATGGTTTGCAGTTCATCTAGATGATTTCGGTACCAGTTCACACCTGCAAGGTGTGCGTTGAGTGCTGTAATCTCTGGCCGATCACGTACCAAACTAAGAACATCTTCGAGGCTGAAGGCAGGGTTTTGAGGATATAATGCGTTGTACACCGCGTTGATGAATTGGTAGTCTTCGGGATAGTCTAGTGTCCACCGGTGCGACATACTTAGGTCGGCACCCGTGGGCCACGATACGTTCACACAACGCACGTCGGGATTGCCATCCCAGAACCATGGTGTTGTGTGTTCACGTTCGAAAGCCCGAGACGCACGTTGCCACGCAGTTTCGAGTATAGGCATCGTCATGACTTCGACATCATTGCCGTCGGGATACGTCGCAGGATGCAGATTGCTAACAAAGTCGACGTCTGTACTGTTAGCGAGATACACGCTAAGCACACCATCGATAATGGAGGGGTCTATGAGGGGGCAGTCTGACGGGATTTTCACAACCACATCAGCTTCGTAGTGTTTTCCAACTTGGTAATGTCGATCGAGGAGGTCGGTGGGATGCCCTCTGAAGACTTCATATCCCAGCGCTGTGCACTCTTTGACTAGAGGCTCATCTACCGCGTCGGTCGTCGTTGCGACAACCACAGTCGTAGCGAGGCGCGATCGTGTTACTCGTTCCATGAAACGCGCGATAACCGGCTTCCCAGCAAGAGGAAGGAAAACCTTCCTTGGTAACCTTGTAGAACCCAATCGTGCTTGACAAACAACGACAATGTTCATGCTTGAACTGTTTTATGTGACGTTGCGCGACTTGGAAAACTCATCGAGACAGGAATAACGAGGTTCTTGCGGTCGAGCACTTCCTCGCATACCTCTGCAATTCGCTCTGCTGAGCGGCCACCATTCTGTTCAGGACAGCACCGGCGAAGCATTTCGATGTCGAACTCGCTATAGACTTCTTTGTTGAGGGCAATTCCGACATATACAACCGTTGAGAATCGCGTTATGAGCGTATCACAATGAGCAATCATTCTGTTGATATCGCAACTGTGATAAACAAGAGCATTAGGGGCCCAGCGCTCTATCTCTTTGGTTGCTCGATCGATGTTTTCATTCGGATGAAGTTTGAAGATTGTCTTTCGGCCATCAGCGATTCGTAGAGCATTTTCGATGAACTTCTTGCGGTTTTCAATTTTGAAGGTTTCGCGAGAATCAGAGGTAGCTACGAGGACGTAGTTATCATGCTCAAACGGTTCGTCTAAAAACTGTTTACAGTTATCAAAATTCGGAATACCAGTCACTGTCATCTTATCATAACGTGCGCCCTTGCGAACGAATACGTCTCGATACCCTGAGGAGGCGACACAGAAGCGGACATACGCATCCGACATTCCAAATGTGGAAGTCGATGCTATGTAGCGTGGAAGACCGAGGTACTTCACAAGATAGAAGGCGAAGTTCTCTGGATCTGTCATCCCCTCTTGTACAAGCACGATGCGTTTGTATCTGATGTTTTTTGGAACTACGAGATCGCTGCATGTAACGACTAGATCGTAATCATGCAGGCTTCCACCGACATCGACTTGTAATTCGTTCTTTCTACAGTATTCGACGGCACGTTCCTGAAATCCAAGTCCGGCAACCGTCCATTCAATCATACGGTTGCGTTCAAGGACTCTAAGGAATCCATCGGTATAGCACGGTGTGAACCACAGATCGTGGTCCGCAAGGTAACGTGAGATCTTATGCATCGTCGTGGTCTGGTTCATAGACCCACAAACGAAGAGAATCTTCTTCCGGACAGCCATGTTATCTCCTCTAGGCATCATCCGCAAAGTTCGCGAGGGGCTTTAACGCCTGTGTAACGTCCCCGTTACAATCCCTTAACGATGATCAAACTAACGAATAGCGGATTACGGGGGTCCGAACCGCGAATTCGTGATAACCGAAGAGTCTGTCAAAGCGCGCATAAACGCAATCACCGCCGCAACTTCTGCTTCCGTAAGGCCCAACTTTCGAACACGTTTATCCTTATTTGGGAAATTTGTTCCGCCTGCGTTGTAATGCTTCATTACCTGCTCGAGAGTCTGCATCACACCATCTTCACTGTCACCCGTTGCCATGTAAGGTGGTGTTAAGGCAACGTTGCGCAATGTGGGCGTACGGAATAAGCCCTCGTCGTCTATGTCCTTGGTAACATTATATCTACCGCGGTCGAAATAGTGGTGAAAGAGTCCAATATTATGATAGTTGTCGTCTGTAAGGTCCGGACCGTTATGGCACGACGAACACATTGTTCTATCGCTAAAAAACAAACGCATTCCGTGTTGCTCTTCAGTGCTTAAGGCTGTAGTGTTACCTAAAATGTACCGATCATATCGGCTGTTGGCTGAAATGATCGTACGTTCGAATGCGGCAATTGCCTGCATTGCCCGTTTCATGGTAACAGCAGAATCACCAAAAACCTGACGCCACCGCTCGGTATACGTCAGTCTCACGTAACTGGCCACTGCAACGGTATCGGCAAACATTTCAACCGGATGTGTGAAGGCTCCCATTGCTTGCGCCTCGAGTGAAGCTGCTCGACCATCCCAAAATTGAGTGCGCCTATAGGCCGCATTCACAATTGTTGGAGCATTGCGTTGGCCATTGGCATCGTTCACCCCGGTGCTAACGATATTGGGTCCATCGCTAAACGCTACCTCCTGTCGATGACACGATGCACAAGCGATAGTACCATCGCGCGACATTCTTTTGTCATAAAACAGATGTCTCCCAAGCTCGACCTTTTCTGGCGTCATCACGTTGTCGCTTGGGACAATGAGGGTTGGAAGGTGTGCAGGGATTGCCGAGAGTGCACCGGGTTCGGGCGGGTTCGGATTTGACGTGCATCCACCAAACGACAAGACACCCAAGACGCAGACGAGAAGTAGCGTTAACAGTGCCACGCGCGGTGTGTTTTGCTTCAAGGAGATAATGCCTGCATCTTATCAAGAAATTCGCGTGCTTCTCTCCCCTTGATACCAAACTGCTCGAGAGAAGCTTCATCCTCGGGGAGCGCCTTGATTAGAGACCGCACTGCGGCCAATTCGTTACGTGACAAGCGTACGGCGTGCAGGATATAGTCCTCGAAGGCCTCGTATGCAAGCGGCACTGCAGCCTTGACCATTTGCGCCATTGCTTCGCCATAAACGCGAATCTCGTGCTGCGCATGAGGATCGATGCGTAAGCGTAGAAAATGGAAAAGGTTATGAAGATCGATCTTCCAGTACCACTCTGTGTAATTCGAAACAGGTAGGTTAATACGCGCGAGTTCACGAGCAAGTCCGGTATCGAGCGAAGTCCGGTAGTCGTCGTATGCCGTCTGCTGGAACGCTTGCATGCGCTCTGTAATCTTCGAGCTTACATCGTCTGGAAGAACACTGTCTGAACGACCCTGTTTATTCACTTCACTTTGAGTGCGCAACTGGTCAGGCATCGGTACATAGAATTCGTCCTTCATCTCAGAATACCGCCCACTGTATTCATTCACATTTGCCGAACGATGACGAATCCACTGCCGTGCAACGAAGATTGGTAGCTTCACGTGAAATTTGAATTCTACCATTTCAAACGGAGTCGTATGGAGATGACGCATGAGATAACGTATCAAGCCTCGGTCTTCATGCACTTTCTTCGTACCCGAACCATACGAGACACGTGCCGCTTGCACAATAGATGCGTCATCGCCCATGACGTCAATTAAGCGAACAAACCCTTTGTCTAGGCACACTACCTCTTTGCCGATATACTCGCGAACCTCATCAGTCATAACAGTCCCTTAATGGAATCCCTAAAAATACGAAGCGTAACACCATGAAGTCTGTAGTTCAACGTGTGAGAAGCGCATCAATTACAATTGATGACGAAGTGACAGCATCGATTGGCACCGGAATCCTTGTGCTGATTGGAATCACTCACACAGACACCCCACAGCAGGCGGCTTGGATGGCAGAAAAACTTCTGGGCCTTCGCGTGTTTGCCGACGAAGAAGGACGCATGAACAAGTCTGTATCGGACATCGACGGTGAGATACTTGTTGTATCGCAATTCACCCTGTACGGTGATACGTCACGCGGGACACGTCCGTCGTTCATCAACGCTGCGCCGGCAGGTGCAGCGGAGCCCCTTTACAATCATCTCATCGATTTGCTAAAACAGAAAACGCCGAACGTCTCGACTGGGACATTCGGCGCTATGATGGACGTTGCGTTGGTAAACGACGGACCTGTAACGATTATTCTCGACCGCGAAAACACTCAAATCTGATGAAGTCCCAAAATACAGTCGCAGTCAGCATCCAGACCCTCTTAGAGTGCAACTGTTGTTGCGTTCATGCCTTCGAGAGCTCTTACCATTGCAGCTAGCGCTTGTGTTGCCAAGGCGCCATCGATCACACGGTGATCGTACGTGATTGACAGGTATACCATGGAACGAACCACGACGAGATCTTCGCCGTCAACTTCCTTGACGACCGGACGCTTCTGAATTGCGCCAATTCCAATGATGGCGGTCTGCGGTTGATTAATTACCGGCGTGCCGAAGAGCGATCCGAACGACCCTACGTTGGTAATTGTAAGTGTTCCACCAGAGATATCATCAGGTGTGAGCTTCTTTGTTTTTGCGCGTTGTCCGAGATCGTTCATCGCACGAGCCATGCCAGTAACGTTTAGCATGTCGGCATTCTTTATCACAGGTACAATAAGGTTGCCGTCTGGCAATGCCGCAGCCATACCCAGATGCACTCGACGATGCTGAATGATGTTCTTGCCATCGACGCTAACATTGATGCGTGGCCATTGCTTGATTGCTTCGGCAGCAGCTACACCAAAGAACGGATTATAAGTAAGTTTAAATCCTTCGCGCTTTTGAAACTCGTCCTTCGATTTCTCTCGCATCTTAACCATGCCTGTAACATCAGCTTCTGCAACACTTGTTACGTGTGGTGATGTCTGTTTAGAACGCACCATGTGCTCTGCAATGAGCTGACGAATGCGATCCATTGGAATGATTTCGTCATCTGCACCGATACTAATACCAGACCCAGTTTGTGTAGCTGGTGCAGTCACTGCGGCCTGAGGCGTTGCTGGAACTGTTGTCTGTGAAGGGGCTGCGCCAGGCGCAGAAGGGGCTGCTGGTGTTTGAGCGGCTTGTGCTGCTGACGGCCGAGCAGCAGTAGGACGCGAGCCTTGAAGGTACGCCATCATGTCTGTCTTCGTCACTCGCCCTTCGAGTCCGGTCCCTTGAATAGCATCAAGGTTTGCAACATTCAATCCTTCAGCAGCGGCAATCGAGCGCACTAGTGGAGAATAGAAGCGCGAGCCCGATGTGCGCGGAATACTTGAGGTTGCTGCGGTTGCAACTCCGGCAGGTACTTCAGTTTTGTGTGTGCCATTCGATGCTGGTGCGACAGCGGCTGGTGCAACAGGCGCTGGCGTAGGCGCTTGTGGTGCGGCTGCTTGTGGTGCGGCTGCTTGTGGTGCGGCTGCTTGTGGTGCGGCTGCTTGTGGTGCGGCTGCTCCTGTTGAGATGCGTGCAATTACGTTGCCTACTTCAACTACGTCGCCTTCATTTGCAAGGATTGCCGAAAGTGTACCAGCGACTGGTGACGGCACTTCCGTGTCGACTTTGTCCGTCGAAATTTCAAGCAGCGTTTCGTCACGTTCTACTTTATCTCCGACTTTTTTCACCCAGCGGAGGACTTTGCCTTCCTGGATAGACTCGCCCATTTTCGGCATCACAACCTCTACATCCGAACCACCACTCGCCGGAGCTTGCGTAGCGGGAGCTGCTGCAGGTGCAGCTTGCGCAGTGGGCGCAGGTGCGGCTTGTGCAGGTGCGGCTTGTGCAGGTGCGGCTTGTGCAGGTGCGGCTTGTGCAGGTGCGGCTTGTGCAGGTGCGGCTTGTGCAGGTGCGGCGGACGGAACTTCGTTGTCAGCACCGATGATTGCGATTACTGAACCAACTTCCACAGTGTCGTTTTCTGCAGCTAGAATCTGCAGAATAGTACCAGCCACTGGTGAGGGCACCTCAGTATCAACCTTATCGGTAGATATTTCGAGCAAGGTTTCGTCGCGTTCAACCTTGTCACCGACATTTTTAACCCAACGAAGGACTTTCCCCTCTTGAATGGATTCACCCATTTTGGGCATGACGACTTCAACGCTCATCGTGTACTCCTCTAGTTCTGCGAGGCGCAAACTTACGCATTCAGAATGTCCTGTAATGCTGATGTAAGATCGCGGTGTTTGAATTGAAATCCGTCAACTTCAGTACGCATTGGTATGATGTGTTGTCCGTGCAGAATGATATCAGCCTGACGTCCCCTCAGGAGCCGAACCAAATACGTTGGGACGCGCAGCCATGACGGTTTGTGCGTAGCCTTGCCGAGTGCTTTTGCAAATCCGGACATGCGTACGGCATCCGGTGACGCGATGTTGTACACAGACTCAATCGTAGGGTTCGTAATTGCTCGTATATAGGCGTTTACAGCATCGTCCCTATGAACCCAAGGCAACCATTGACGTCCAGATCCGAGGGGTCCACCAATGAAAAATCGAAACGGTGGCAACATTTTCTTTACGATACCTTCGGACTTGTCTAGCACCACTCCGAGGCGCATGATAGCAACACGGGTGAATTGGCCAGCGTGCATGGCTTCTTCTTCCCAGCGTCTGCATACTGTTGCGAGAAATGTACCGCCTGCACCACCAGCTTCTGTCGTAGGTCCGAGTGTATTTCCGTAGAAGCCAGAACCGCTGGTGCTAATGAACGACGGACGTGACGTACACATTGCAATAGCACTCACCAGGGTCCGCGTTACATCAACTCGACTGCTGAGAATTTCTGCCCGTATGCGTTTACTCCAGCGTTTTCCACCAACGGTTGCACCGGAGAGGTTGACAACAGCAAATGCGCCCTCAATTTCGGCGAGCCATGTGCCGACACCTTCCGAGGGTTCCCATTCTACACTTCTCCCAAGAGAAGGAACCTTCTTCGTTTTATGCTGACCTCTCGTTAAAACTACAACGTCGTGTCCATCGGCTAGTAATCGCTTTGCGATTAATTGACCGAGAAAACCCGATCCGCCAGCAATTACGATTTTGTGTTGCATACATGCATTTCAAAAAAAACGGCATACGAATCTCGTCGTATGCCGTTCCATAGTAGAGTCAAAGCTGATTACTCTTGGGCAATAACCCAGACTTTTAGTGGAGCGACAACATCATGATGCAGCTTCACCTTTACATCGAAGATTCCAAGTGTCTTTATCGGTTCATCAATGATGATGTTACGCCGATCAATATTGAATCCACGAAGTTCAAGCTCCTGTGCAATCATTGGTGTCGTTACAGAACCGAACAAACGACCTTCTTCACCAACCTGCATTGAAAGGGATATCTGAAGTTCGGACAGTTGAGCTGCAACGCCTTCAGCAAACTGCTTGGCCTTTTCTGCTTTTGCAGCGTACTGCTTCTTTTCTGTTTCAAGTGCGCGAACTGCACCGCTCGATGCCATGTAGGCGAGTTGTCGTGGCAACAGAAAATTTCTGGCATAGCCAGATTTAACGTTAACGATCTCACCGATTTGACCGAGTTTTTCGACATCCTGACGAAGAATTATTTTCATGACGTTGGTTCCGTTTTATCGATATCAGATCAGTTTTGAGATTGTTCGCGAAGTGCTTCACGTGGATCACGTGGCTCGCGCAATTCACGTGGCTCGCGGTCACGACCACCATCACGACCACCTTCACGACCACCTTCACGAGGCGACTCGCGATAGCCCATAGCCTTAGCTTCCGCAGCTAGAGCTACAGCACGCACTGCCTGTGCTTCTGCACGGACTTTGCGGAATTCTTTAAGCTTGATATCGAGCTGGAGTGTGAGATGACGAAGTACGTTGTCCTCGAGGATGAAAAACCGCTCCAGAAGTGGAATGGTTGTCGGAGGAGCCTCGAAGGTCATGTAAACAAAGAATCCATTGTACTTCTTTTTTACAGGGTAAGCCAGACGACGGCGACCCCACTTGTTCATCTCTGTAATCTGACCTTGCTGTTCGGTAAGGTATTCAGTTACTCTTGTGATTACTGCTTCAACATCATTGTCTTCAAGCGTAGCGTTGATGATGTATGTTGTTTCGTATAGACGACGATCACTCATGCAATGGACTCCTTTGGGTGCTTTCGCAGTAGTCAGCGTCCAGACTGACTACAGGCTAAGATTGGGTTGACTAGAGCCGACAAATCTACTCTTTGGGGGGTCGATATCCAAGTATTAAGGAGTGGTCACGCTCGAAAGGGCGTCATTGTGCGGAATTTTCCCCTATTTTCGCCTCCCCAATACCGTTTTGTCCCGTACAAATGTAGAGTGCAGTGGCCATGTCCGACCTGACCAACAACCAAGAGCAGGCATCCGATAATCATCCGACCCAGGAAGACGGAGAGCAGCAACAAAAAGTCGTAACCGAAGCACCAGTTGCTGGAGTACAAAACGACGAACTTCCCATCGAAAGTTCAGGCACGCCTGATGCTCCGGCTACAGCATCTGAGCCCGTGGCAGCAGCAGAGCCCGTGGCAGCAGCAGAGCCCGTGGCAGCAGCTGAGCCCGTGGCAGCAGCTGAGCCCGTGGCAGCAGCTGAGCCCGTGGCAGCAGCTGAGCCTGTGGCAGCAGCTGAGCCTGTGGCAGCAGCTGAGCCTGTGGCAGCAGCAGAGCCTGTGGCAGCAGCTGAGCCTGTGGCAGCAGCTGAGCCCGTGGCAGCAGCTGAGCCCG
>JAWXBR010000052.1:0-26443 GCA_034440235.1 bacterium | reverse complement strand
GCTCAAAGCACACGTAAATGCAGCCGACGTGCTGAGCATTACATGCGACATCATGCCAACTTCAATACGACTCATTGCGCTCGATGGTACGACGGTGCGTAGCACCGTCGAGCCCCTTACCCATTCCCTTACACTCGACGTGTCTGCACTTGCAGCGGGAACGTATGTGGTGGTTGCTGCGAACACGAACGAAGTGCGATCGGCGTTGATACAGTTGCCGTAGACCCACGAAGGAGTGAGTATTGTTACCTCATTACGTTTAGCATTCGGAATGCTGACGTGCCTCCTTGAGTACCACGTACGATGTAGGCGCCGGGTGGCAGATCGCGTGTATCGATTCTTGATGTAGACGATGTTGACGTTGTAATGACAATACGACCTATGGCGTCGATGAGACTTATCTCCCAAATGGGGTTGTCGACAACATCAATCTCTACATATTCCGATGCGGGATTGGGCCGTAAAGAGAAGCCACTACCTACTGGTTCCGGAAGAACACCTGATGTTGTGCTTGAATCGATTGAGCTTTCAGGAGGATGAGTCTGTGAACAGTATAATGTAATAATGGATGCCGATTGTAACACAGAGTAATCGAGAGAGCCGAGAGGGTTTGTAATGCCATCGACAGTAACATTATCTACAAACGGCCCCGTACCCTTCCGTACTATTCGCACAGAGTGAGGTTTTCTATCTACATCGTAGGTGCTAATCGTAATCGAGTCGAAGAATGGTCGGCCGATGCGGTACTTGGATTCGCCGTCCAGTATTGGATAGAGTCCGATCATCGACCACACGGCCCACGACGATGTCGATCCAAGATCATCATTGCCAGGAATTCCGTTTCGATGGTTTTTAAAGTTGCTATTCATAATCTCTACGACTCGTTGATGGGATTTCCATTCCGCTCCGCGAATAGACGTGTACAACCATGCATGAGTAAATATCGGTTGATTCCCCAAGTGAAAAGGCTTGCTGTCAAAAAAATCGTCGAGAAGTTTTACGTAGCGCTTCTGCCCTCCCATTAGGTTGGCCATACCTAGTACGTCATGATACGGACAGAAGCGGAATTCAAATGCAGATATCTCGGTAAATCCTGGACCTCCACTCCATTGCCACCATTCATTTCCTTCGGTTGCGAACGGATCGAACGGTGAATCCCACGTCCCGTCAATCAATCGAGGACGTAAATACCCTGACTCTTTGTCGTATAGTTCACGATGTCTAAGTGTGTTTGCTTTGAACATTACAGCGTCGTCGATTGCGCCTACAGCTGATGCTATTCTAGCCATCACATTGTCGGCCATAGCATACTCAAGCGTATATGAGACATTGCTTCCAACACGTTGACCGTTTTCGTCCTTTGCTGGTATATACCCATACTTCGAATACAACGACTGCCTCTTTCTAGCTTTTCCTTCGGTAGTCGAGGTAACTCTTAGGATGTCATAATATTCGCTCAAGTTGCCTTGAATAATCCCTCGTGTCCAGAAGTCATGTACCATGTGTGACTGAGGATCCCCGCCCATCATGAATACGTCATGACCTAGATATTCCCAATTTGTAAGGTAACCCGTTTCGCGGCCGTGTCCGAGCATGGTGTTTATCACATCGTGTGCATGCTCAGGAGCGATTAGCGTCTGCAACGGATATGTCGTCCATACACACCCCCACAAATCATAGAATGTCCTTCTTCGATAGCCACTATCGATCTTAACATTGCCATTCATGTCACGATACTCGCCATTCACATCTGAAAACACAGAGGGGTACTGAAGTGAACGGTACAGGGCACTGTAGAAGACAATACTGTCCTCTTTGGTGCCGCCACGTACATCTATTCGACTTAATAGATTCTGCCAGGCAGCACGAGAAGTCTCACGAACTTCATTAAACGTTTTCTTACCGACCTGTCTTTCAAGATTTAAACGTGCATTCGCTGCGGACACAAAGGACACTCCTATGGATACCTCAAACGTGTCGCTAGGTGCGAACGACGTAGTCGTTAGAACAAGCCCCTTACCAATGCCAGCTTCCCAGGTCCATGCGGTGTCGAACTGAGACCGAACATCAATACATGCATACATGATTGAGGGAATAATACTGCTACAGAATGTGTTTGTGTCGACAGTTATCATCCACTCGCGAGCGCCTGTTTGAATTAGTGTCGTCGATTTTATTGCATCGTGCGTAGTGCCTGCATCGACAACGATGTATAGTGAGTCTACCTCGGCAGTCGTATAAATTCTATGCACGACAACCTTTTCAGTTGTAGTAACCTCGTGATGTACTGGTGCGCCTTCAATCTTGTATTCGTATGAGTATGGATGGGCGTTTTCGCCGTTGTAATCCATACGGGTCCATTCATTCCACGGCGTTATCGGTTTTGCCATCTGCGGTCTGAGAGCGAGCGTACCAAGTCCTCCCTTAGAGCAGCCAGTGCCACTGAGTTCCATGGTGCCAAGTCCGCTTAACTCCTCGAAGTACTTAGGGTTGCGAATTGGCGATGCATTTACTAGTCCAAACGGAGACGACGCTCCTTCAACAGTCGCAGCTCCGTTACCCGTTCCAATGCGAGGATTTACAATGTCGACGGAAGAACGCTGCGCCTGGACGCTCATTACCGTGCACAACATTATTGTCACTACAAGTTTGATCATTTTCATTCCCAGATCTTACACTATGTGAACTAACCTCAACGAACGATAACAAGTCTAGCGACGGTATGGACTCTCGACGAACAACTTACGTAGTACGATCCGACGGACAATGAAGACACGTCGAGTTCTATTGCACCATTATTGATAGCGCTGTTGTAGTCTGCACCGTTCCGGTGCTCCATGACAAGTGTTCCTGTGAAGTCGTACACGCGTAGGGTGCCCCCTTCGAGCCCCTTACCAACACTGATGTAGACTTTATCGGTGGCAGGTTGTGGCGATACTACAAGTGAATATGCTGAATGCGATGATGCGGCTGCATTATCTTCATCGACAGAAACTGGCGGCGGTGGAACGACGCGCGTGAAGCGTGTATCGACATTCTGCTCGATGCTGTCAGCATCGTACCATTTAAATCCTAGTATTTCGACAGGCCAATCTGCTGACTTTCCTGCGACTACAAGAAATTCGATCTTGGCCACGGCCGTGCCAACTTGCCGCGTCACCACAGGAAATTTGAACCTCGAGGTTCGAAGCCCGTCCGCGTACGTGTCTGTAGCGTCCATACGAGCAGTGAGTGGCACAAGCACCGAATCTTTGCAGCGGGTTGTTACCATGCAGCTTAGAAAGTGATCGGGTATTGCAGTTGTTGCAACAAATGTGTTGGTGCACAATTGTGCTAACGCGCCATCGATGACTGTTAGGTCGAGGTCGACACGATACGCCTGACGTGTGATAGAGTCGATGGTAACTGTGTGTTCTAGCGTCGTACCAGTTGTCGTAAGAAAACGCACGGTAATCATTCCAATGCTGTCGCTACGTACACTCGATACGTAAACATATATACTATCGAGTCCGACGTCAGAGCTATCAACAACTACGTTCGTTTTCGAAATGATTTCGAATCCAAGAAACTTCGAGCACGATGTAGCCGATGTCAATAATGCCGTAACAGTCGCTCGCCTAGTACTAGTGTCGCTGGAAGCTGTAATGGTGTCCGCGCAAGGCTCCGAGGCAACGCCCAATCCAATGGGATGTCCGTACGAGCGACCCTGAGCAAGTCCATAGAGACTTCCGTAGCTCCATGTCATAAACGAAACACCGTTCACGGCGGTGCTAATTGTGTGCATCGTTTCTGCAACGGGAAGGACAACAGTAGTGTAGGGTGCTCCAGCAAGTACAGTGCTTGTAACGAGCGCATGCGACATCAACGTTTTGCCATCGAGCATGATGTCCTGCAGGTCTGCAGTCTTAGCAACAACCGAACAGTACGTATCCATGCCAGCATGAGCGACAAACGTGCCGCGATTAATCCAAAGAGATGTGCCTGGGATAACAATCATCGTTGGTATCCATGATTCGACGGTTGGATGCCCTTGTGGTGTCTCTGGATTGTTACCTTTTACAATATCTATTGCAACAGGCAATCCTTTTCCAAACGATTTCCCGTATTGCATAACGTGAGCAGGTTTGCTGGTTAGCCACAGACATGCACGTTTTACAGCACTGTCTGAGTAGTAGTTACCCGCAGCTAACGTAGCCACGACGTCATATCCGGTGCCATCGGCGCGCATTCGGCGGACAGCAGTGTTGTCTTCTATTGCCAGAATGCGAATAACATCACCACCCCAATTCACCGTGTCTTCGTCGGCAGTAGTTCGCATTCTATCTACAGCATATTTCAGAGGTACGGTTACGAACAACGTATCTGCCAGATTGTCCGGTAGCAGCACCTGATTAAAACAGTTGCGCACGAAGTGGGCTGCCGCCTTAAACAAACCCGTTGGTGGCAGTACAGGATGCTTCATGCCGACTGCACCCTTGGTGTGACCAGATATTACTGCAATCGGTTTTGTCGATGTAATGAGAGTTCCCGTCAGATCGGTCTCAGCCTTGTGCGATTTGCCAGTTTGAATCTGCGCAAGGAGCGTTACCGTTTCGTGGGCATTTAGTGTAATAGTATACGATGTGTTTGCAACCATGACACTTGGCAGGCCAGGTGCGGTCGCGATAGGTGTAGGAGCTTTGAACGTTATGCGTGTATCGTCTTGGGATGCGACAAAGACTATTTGACCTGGCCGCACCGATAAACTTGCACCAACACCGTATTCATCCTGCGGATAACTGAAGGCTCTATATGATACTCCCCAAGTCGAAACTGGGTAATGCAATGTTGCGTTGCCGTTTCCTTGCCATGCTACGTTTGTCGCAACCGTTATAGGACCAGTAGACTTTACAGTAATACCCTTCCTCTCGATCCCAGCCGTTGGAACAGGCAACGACATAGCAGTTGTAAGCACCACAATGCGGGTTATCCCCGCCTGCAAGTCATACGTTCGCGATGCCCTTGCACCTAACGAATCGTGTTCGACAGTAGCAACTGCAGAAGTTCTCGCTGTAAGCAACAGCGTTACAGGAATCTGCATTGGTTTTTCTGTGGGCGATGCCCAAACATGCGCAAACGCGACCTCGAAATGTGTGCCTTCGCTAATGTCAACACGTCCGTACTGCGCGGCAGCAGAGGCATGCAACACAATCATTGCAACGGCAAAACCTAGGAGTTGGGTGAGTTTCATAGCCTAACGCAAATAGATGTAGTAATTCTCTGCCCACAATTTAGGCAAGGGGCCGCGAAGGGGCTACCGTCTATCGTCCTCTGCTGAGACGTCTCCAATAGGCACGGCGAAATAGACTCCAGTAGGTAACTGCAATGAGGTGCCGTTGTCGACACTCCATGTGCCCAAGCCTTGGCCAATTGCAGAGTATATGTGGTATTGCGACGCATCAAATGCAACCGTTCCGGAGCTAGTTATGCGCGAGCCATCCCAGAAAAACAATATCGGTTGTGACGTCGAAGCGTTACGTTCTGTAGGCACAGATGTAACTCCGCCTAGGCCTAATGTTTGCACGATAACGTGTGGACCTAGCCTGGAATACATATACACCCGATTTGAATCCGAGGCTAAGCCAGAAATACGTTCAGCGGCGTGTAGAAGGACTCTGCCCTCTGTCGTAACGATTTGGCGGCTGTCTTGAACATACAGCAACGAATCACCAACGGCTACTACAGTCGTTACGTTAGGTACAGGAATTTCCTGCGTTTGCGCACCGTCACATCCGATATCAAACGTCGACAACACATTAGACCACGTGCCGTAAAATTTGCCGCGTTTCTCAGCAACGGGTGTCAGCTGATTACCGTGCATGTTGGAACCATGACACCTAGTCATCTTTCCGTCGACGCTAATCTGAATGATATCAGACCAACTGTCGTTTACAATAACTGCTGTGTCTCCAACAGAACGCTTCCGGTAAAAGTAGATAGCAATAGAGTCGAGTATTTCTCCGCCGGGTCTCGCTGTGTAGTGGTTTACTAATTCATCGGTAACGCGTTTCAAAAGAAGGATCTGACGATTGTGGAAATAGCGCACACTCGAGTACAGTTCTGGCAACGTAGTTCGCGTCACCTCGTCAGTAGCCGTGTTGTACGTTGTGATTTCTGTTGGCAGAGATGAGTTATTTCTACTCACAGAAACGTACTCACCGCTACAATCGAGTTCAATATTCTTATTGAACAATTGATGTAACAATCCTTGTGGCACAATCCATTTGTTGATGTTTGGGTCGAACCTCGCTACAATGGCACTTTCGTAGGATGCCATGTACGTAGTCGACTTGCCTTTATACAATCCCGTACTGAACAGGGGTTGTCCGGGTCTCGACACAAGCTGAAAGCGGTGTTCGGGTGCACTTGCAGGATGGACCGTCAATAAGTCTCCATTCCACGTTAACAGGTACATCAGCCCTTTGCCATTTGGTGTAATCGCATGTATTCCAGTCGCCGCGTACATCGTATCGAGAAAGATGATGCCGTCACTGCTCAACAAGGCGTAATGTCGGCTGGACATGATCGCTATTTCGTCGCCCGAGATTCGATATAGGTCGATGCGCGTGTCTGGCAGCTCGTCTTCACCTAGGACGTCCCATTGCATGTTGAATCTGGTAAATGTTTTGCCGTTGATGCCGAGGACCCCTCCGCTATTCGTTACGTGAAGAATACTGTGATAACGGTCAATAGAATCGAGTACGCGACCGGACATCGACATCGTTCGCGTAAAAGAGAACGTTGAAAATGCAATGACGCTGTCTCCAAGCGAACCACATGAAATCTCACCATCGGGCGACTGAAAACTGAACAGCGTTGTGACCGCACTGTCCATATCAATCTTCTGCAGTTCTAGAAACCACATCGCATCAGTTTTCCTGCTGCGCAAAACCGTTACGAATTTGCCTTTGGGGTCGATTTGCGCATCGAGGATGACATCAAACACAGATCCCGCAATTCTTCGCATTGCTGATGTATCGCCGAAGGTGAGCGACGACTTGTAATTATCTAGATCAACTTCGCTTAGGCAGATTTTGTCGCCATCGATGTCGCTCTCCATACTTTGAACGTTTATGGTCCTATACTGGAGAGGTGTTGTCTGTGCCATTGTAAGCGCAGGTGCATCGTCGTTCGGACTTGCTTCGTCGACTAGGTACAATTTGTCGTATCGCTGGACAATCAGCCGTCCATCCGACAGCCGACCCAAGCAGTCTTTCGTATACCGCATGATTGTATACGTCTCTTGCGCAAGCAGTGAAATGCTGGATAGAGTGGACAACACTACAAGACAGATGCAAACGGCGAGCGAACGATTCTTCATATTTATGTTTCGATGTGGTTGTAAGAATAAATAGGCATTGCATCATCACGCGGCCATTGCGCTGGTTCTAATCGAATCGAGAACTTCAAACATAGCTGATACTTCAATATCGACTTTTGCCGCATGTCGCTCTTCTATCGTTTGATGACTCGCAAACTCCTTGCCGTTACCCGAGCTACTCAGGTTTGCACCGTTCGCGACGTCGCTTGAATCGTGTAGCTTTGTGTCAGGTATGCATGCTGATTCCTGCTTGCAATCGACTACTCCATGGTTGGCTATAATAAAGGGTCTGTTCAACGGCAAGTAACCCTTTCCTTTTGACATACCAATGTTGCACTACGAACTTGAATTCAGCATATGACAAAAGTCTTAATTACTGGGGCGACAGGAAATGTTGGTATTGCAGTATTAACTGCCTTGAGTACACTTAACCATCGTTTAGAGATAGTTGCAGGTGTTCGAGACTCGGACTTTGGTACTGAGCAAGTAGACGGATTCACCATCACGAATATCAAATTCGACTTTACCAATAGTGCCACGTTTGCATCAGCCCTACAAAACATCGATCTACTTTTTTTGCTTCGACCACCGCAACTATCGGACGTTAAAAAATATTTCGCACCGCTAATTGAGGTGGCAAAACAGTCTTCGGTAAAACACATTGTGTTTTTATCTGTGCAAGGCGTGGAGAAAAGCAAAATTATACCCCATCACAAAATTGAAAAACTAATCGTGGACAGTGATATTCCATATACCTTCTTACGACCTGCCTACTTTATGCAGAATTTCACGACAACGTTACGCGATGACTTAGTCAATCATCACAGAATCTATTTACCTGCTGGACGAGCCAAATTCACGGTAATAGACGTAGATGATATTGGTGCTGTTGCGGCAAAGGTGTTGACCGTACCACAAAACCATATCAATAGAAGCTATGATCTAACCAACAATGAGACCTTGACATTTACTGAAATGGCTGCTAAAATCAGTAGTGGAATTGGAAAAACGATCAACTATATTTCACCTAACGTTTTGCAGTTCTTTTTTGCTAAACGAAGAGACAAAGTGCCCACCATGCTCATCTTAGTGATGATTATGTTGCATTACTTGCCAAGGTTTCAGAAAACGCCAAAGACAACGCAGTGTGTCAGAGATGTTACAGGACACGAGCCTACATCTTTTGACAGCTTTGTTTTCAACAATAGAAAAGAACTACAGTAGCAAGAAGCGCTTAGACGCCGAGCGTTATTCCACAACAATGTGTTCAACAACGGTGTGCCTTCCATCCGTCAGCCTCATCACATACGTGCCGCGTGCAAATGCACTAGTGTTCAGCACAACCGTGCCTTCATCACCCAGAAGTTTGTCAGACAGATCGAGCACCTGTGCGCCCGTGATGTCGTACAAGCGTAGCGTTGCTGACGTGAGGCCCATGCGGTAACGAACAGAGGTGGCACTCGATGAGGGTTGTGGTGCGAGGGAGAGAGAGAGCGGACCCGATGTTGCGTTCACGTCATCGTCGACACTCGAAACAACGCCAGAGTAATTACCGGCGACGGGATGACTGTATGCACCGCCTTGTGAAAGACCGTCAAGTGAGCCGTAACTCCATGCCATGAATACAACGTCGTTCTTGAGCGTTAGTAATTCCATTGTGCCTGTACCTATAGCAGTCCTGACGTAGCTGAAGCCTGTTTGTCCAATGGGACGAACCGATCCTATTTGTAGACCGTGAATGCCCTGCCCCAACTTCGTAAAATGCTCGGCAAGGCTGACGATCGTCATGAAGTTGTCCATACCCTCCGGAGCGTGCAACACGCCGCGACGTATCCATTGCGAGATGCCAGGGACTGTCATCATGGTGGGCATGCCGGCTTCGACGGTAGGATGTCCCTGCTTTTCGTCTGAATGTTTCGATGAGGTAGGTGCAGTAACTGAGAACACTGTTTTCGCGTAGGACTTTCCGTACTGCATCACCAGTGAGGGTTTGCTGCTGGTCCAGAGCGCGGCATCGATTACTTTGTAGTCGGTGTAGTACTGACCCTTGTTTATCGTTGCCACAAGAACGTAGTTGGTGCCATCGTTACGAGCACGTCTGATAATCGTGCCATCTTCGGTAGCAAGAATTCGTACAACATCGCCCCAACTTGAAACGCTGTCTCGATCTATCTGACCGTTCGTTCGCGTTGCAGTGTAAAACATTGGAACGGTAGCAAACAGTGTGTCTGCACGTGAGATCGGCAAGAGCGATTGATAAAAATTGTTACGAATAAAGTGTGCGCTGGCGCTAAACAATCCTGTTTCGGGAAGCATACCTGCGTAGTTTCCGACGGCACCTTTTGTGTGACCCGAAAGGACAGCAATAGGCTTTGTTGAAATAATCGAGGTTGCCGTCATGTCCGTCGAGGCCATGTGTGATTCGCCCGGCTTTATCACGCCAAGTAAAGCGATGCTCTCATGCGCACGAAGTGTAATCTCGTGTGGAGTGTCCGCCGCGAACTCTGTCGCTGGCGATGTTCCGATTTGAATGGATAAGGGGCTGGTAAAGGTGATGCGTGTATCGTCTTCCGAGGCGACGACAACGATTTGTCCGGGACGATATTCGGGCGCACTATCGGGTCCGAACTGATCTTGCGGATAGTTGAACGTCAGGTACGACGTGCCCCACCTTGCAACTGGATAATGCACGGTCATAGACATGTTTCCACGCCACCGTGCAATCGAAGCAACAGTAATAGGAACCGTAGACCTTACAGAGATGCCTTTCGAGTCGGGAATACCACGCAGTGTAGGAATAACTGCGGCATACGGTAGAGAAATTGTGTACTGTTTTCGAGCGGGCACGTCATACGTAGCCATCGTGCGCGCACCGGCGGGTCCGTACTCGACCGTCACCGACGCATTTGTTAGCGCGTAGACAAACAGTTGCGTTGGTTGTGGAAGCGGTGCCTCTAATTTCTCAGGCCAGAGATAGCCAAACGCCACCTCGAAGTGAAGACCTTGCTCGGCATCGGGTTTGGTGGAATCAACCTGACCGAACATCGTATGTTGCACGAAGAGCATCGAAAGCACTGTAACAAGGCGTATAAAGGATTTCATAGTGTATTACAAATAGATGAGCGTAGGAAGTAAGTAAGGTCAGAACCGAGCGACTTCTAGTGGCTCTGCCGAATGTCGCCCTAACAACAATCGCACGAGCGATAAGTAACAAAGGCAGACCCTTTCGCCCCTTACCGACCCAATAGAGGGCCCTATTTCTGGCAAGTCTGCGAAATGGAGCGTTTCTGGGCGTAACGGTGGAACGTTTGACCTCGTTGAGGCATACCGCGCGCACACAAAGGATTACACGTATGAGCATACACGATCATCATGCACACGTCGAGATAGACGGACATCATTCGAGGACTGGAAAAGGTGGAGACATTGTCATTACGCGAGAGTTTGATGCACCCCTGCAGCTGGTGTGGGACTCCTGGACGAAGTCTGAGAATCTGATGAAATGGTGGGGTCCGAAGAACCACGCGTCTCCTTCGGCCCACATCGACTTTTACGTTGGCGGCAAATACGTGTTCTGCATGCGCGACAAAAACGGCAACGACGTTTACAGCACGGGTGCCTACGAGCAAATCGTCCCGCACTCGCGCATTGTCTTCACCGATTCGTTCTCCGATGAAAACGGCAACATTGTCTCTGCAAGCGAATACGGCTTCGAAGACGTCACATTCCCTCTTATGCTTCGTGTAACCGTTACGTTCGAAGAAATCGATGGAAAAACCAACATGACGCTACGTCACGAAGGCATGCCAGCAGGCGAAATGTCAGGCATGACCACAAAAGGCTGGAACCAGTCGTTCGACAAACTTGCAGCAACACTTGATAACTAAACTTCAGGACAACGAATGAACACGACAGATGTAGCCGACACAGCACCTGCGACGCCAAAAGCTACGGGTGAAAAAGAGATGGTCGTTTCACGCATCATCAATGCGCCGCGCGAAAAAGTTTTCGAGGCATTCACCGATCCTGAGCACATCAGCGAATGGTGGGGTCCGAATGGCTTCACAACCACCTCACACTCCCAACAAAGACGCGTCGGAGGCAGCTGGCTCTATACCATGCACGGTCCGGACGGCACAGACTACCCCAACCGTCAGGTCTTCACCGAAATCGTGCACCCCAAGCGCTTGTGTTACAACCACGACAACGGCACAAACGCCGACCCAAGCAGCTTCAAAGTCACCGTCTCGTTTGAAGCGCTCGGCGACAAAACAAACGTCGAACTACGCTCGCTCTTCCCTTCTAAAGAAGCAGTCGATGACGCCAAAAAATTTGGGGCCGAGGAAGGGGGCACGCAGACCCTTTCGCGCCTTGACAAATTTCTTGCTTCGAAAGATCACAAATGAGTGTCACAGGCCGATCATGAATGGTGGCCAACCGGCGGTGCTATATTGCTTCATCTTCTTGTACTTAACTGCCGCAGGAGCGGGTCCGTGGAGCATCGACGCAATGCGTCAGCGCAAA
This sequence comes from bacterium, assembly GCA_034440235.1. Classification (GTDB taxonomy): domain Bacteria; phylum Bacteroidota; class Ignavibacteria; order Kapaibacteriales; family Kapaibacteriaceae; genus JAWXBR01. The sequence continues at coordinate 14,559 of JAWXBR010000052.1, read as the reverse complement.
CATGTTTCACATTGACCCGACACTTTGCGTCAATGTGTATACTCTAACCTTTTCTATTATCTACACCTCAGGCACATTCGATGTTCAAAAGTAAGGGTCCTTTCAGCGGTTTTGCTGTAAAAGACATAAGCAAGGCCAAAGACTTCTATCTCAACACACTCGGACTCGACGTCACATCGGAAGCCATGGGCATCCTGAGAATCCATCTCGCGAACGGTGCCGACATCGTTGTATACCCAAAGGCCGACCACGAGCCTGCAACGTATACCATGCTGAACTTCCCCGTCACTGATATCAACAGTGCCATGAACGCCCTAGAGTCGAAGGGTGTGACGTTCGAACATTATGACTTGCCAGGCTTAAAGACAGACGAAAACGGCATCTCACGTAGTAAAGGAATGTCCGTTGCGTGGTTTAAAGATCCGTCGGGTAATATTCTGTCGGTGATCGAAGAGCAGTAGACGCGCTCAATACTGAAGCCGGTAGAATTTGTGCTGTTCGTCTAAGACCAGTGGGTTTATAGCAGTCCACACTGCAAACTCTTGATTTTTTCTAGGGTTTGCGGCCTTCCATGTCTCGTATTCTTCTTGATTGCCACTCTTGAGTAACTCGTAATTGTATGCTTCAAAATGGCCTGCATCGAGGACGCGTTTTTGGTAATCAAACAGAATATTGGGGTGGCTTTTGTCAAATCCACTACCAAAGTATCGCTCTATGAACGACTTCCTCATTCTATTCACTGAGCTCAAGTTGATCTCTGACTCATTTGCCAGACATTGTAGGTGAATCGACTTGTAGACAGTCTCGAATGAGATTTTGTTTTTTGGTGCGTTAGACAATTCGTTTGCAGTCATCGTCGGTTTCTTACTAAAAGAAACCGATATCGAATCTTTTGTCGTGACTATTAAATCGGCTTTGTACGTATCGTATAGTTGTTTACTTATTTGAATTGTTCGTGGAGTCTTTGGTTCAAGATTAAGGAACAACTCACCATAGATCATCGCCCAGACCGATTCGGGAGTATGGTAATAATATTCTGCAGCGTGCAAATAATTGGATACATACGCAGGCTCTACCTGAATGCCGCGTTCGAAGTACTGGATGGCCTTATCGTATTCTTCGCGGTTTCTTTCCACTGTCCCACGCGCAAGATGTAGACACCCCGACTTCAGAAACTTTATACGTCCAGCGTCAAACACTTCGATTGCCTTCTCGAGCTTTCCTTCTTCGTAGTAACTATTACCCAGCAGTTGATGAATTTGGTCGAAATCATCCTTATGCGACGTCAGCTTCGACAGTAATTTAATTGCCTGCTTATAATCTTTCTTTAGGTAGTACGCATACGCAATCTCATACGTAATGCTTATATCCTGTGGGTCGAGAGCTTGCGCTTTTCTGAGCATGACTATCGCTTTGTCAGGATTCCCATTGTCCATCTCCACGATCGCAGACTGTATAAGCTCATACGCCCTCTCGCCCTTCGTCTGCGCTGCTGTTGTCTGCGCGACAAACAAACACAGTAGGTATATAACAACGCTCAAGGTGATATTCACAACCGGCCTATCAACTCCCAATGGTCTCATTTACGTGCTTTTATTAGTGTATATGCCCAGCCAATGTGTACCAAGTGTATGTCACGAACCCACGTTCTGCACAAACTTAGCATAATCGCACCACGAATAGTTGAGCCGGAAACCTTTGTCTTCGGTGCAAATCGTTAGTCGTACAGAAATCGAACGGCGTGATGTGAAGATGTGGTTACGAGGAGCAACGTGTATGCGCCGCACGAACGACCGTGCATGGACATCGTGAACACGCCAGCACCTGCTTGCAGCTCACTTGATAAATCGGGTGCTCGAGGCAACGTCAATCGTATCCAAACAGGCACGCACTGTTGCGACTCCAAGCGGTTCTCCGTATGCCCTACCCTGTGCCAGTCCGTCCAGCGATCCATACGACCACGCCATCACGAGCGACGAGGCACCTGAATCAGATACACGATGATCGCCTGCACCAATTTCCGAGCTGGCATAGACCAGGTCGGTGCCGGCAATCTCTAAAAGTTTATTACCTGGAATGAGGGCACCATCCAAACGAACGTACCCGACGTCTGCACTTTTCATGACAACCGACACAAAGTTGTCCATGCCTTCAGGTGCATAAAACGCACCACCGTGTATCCAGCGCGATACACCTGGCACAACCATCATCGTCGGCATACCTGCTACCACAGTGGGATGCCCCTGCGCCAACTCTGAACCTTTTAGGAGTGTTCCGCTAGGGGGCACTCCGCCAGGGGGCACTCCGCTAGGGGGCACTCCGCTAGGGGGCACTCCGCTAGGGGGCACTCCGTCAGGGGGCACTCCGCTAGGGGGCACTCCGTCAGGGGGCAACAGAAACGCAAACGACTTCCCATACTGCATTACATGTGCTGGTTTCGATGTCCTCCATCGTGTCGCTCTAGTCAATGAAGTATCGGTATAATACTTCCCAGCGTTGATAACTGCAACTTGCACATAGGCGGTTCCTGCTACATTCATCCGACTTACAACGGTACCGTCTTCAAGAGCCAAAATTCGCACCCAGTTCTCGACCTGACTCCTACGATCCGCTGTGTACAGCATGGGAATGGTAACGAATGTTGTGTCTGCAAACTCATCCGGCATTAATACTTGGTAAAAATTGTTACGAATGAAATGCGCAGACGAAGCGAAAAAACCAGTAGGGGGTAGTATGGGGTATGTAAGTCGGAGCGATGCGTGTGCCAATGGCAGCATTTGCTGCAATGGCAACCGGTGATTTGATTGTAACGACAGTGCTGTTCTCGGACGCGACGACGACAATCTGTCCAGCTCTTCGCTGGAGATTGGGAGACACATTGTACTCATCTTGCGGAGCGCTGAACACGCGATATGCTTTACCCCATGTCTCAACCGGAAAATACCGCGTGCGGTTGCCATTGCCCTGATACGCCTCGTACGTCGACACTGTAATGGGGACTGTCGACTTGACGGTAACCCCAAGCGGACCTACGCCTCCGTTGCTCGACGGCAGATGTGAGGTCTGTACAGGCCACGAGTATCAGATACGCGCGTAGAGCCCAGTTCATATGTACCCCTAACAAAGAATGCAATTCTATATAGCTCTTTCAGCAAAGTCATGCCCCCTGCCGCAGCCCCATACTATATGGCAGGAACGAAGCAAGTGGTATGCCATTGATAGGATGGAGATCTGGCCCGTAACGATTACCCCACTTAGTTGTTATTACACGACAAACGCACACTGTCGAACAAACCGTTATGTTGGGGTTAATGGCTCGCTTTCAAGGAGGAGTATCTATGCGCGTATTGATCGTTTTGTTGATGCTTACTGCGCATTGTGCTGTGAGCGCCCAGAGCCTGTCGCTGTTCGATATCGACGGATCTCTGTTTTCACGCATTTCTGCTCAATTTTATGCCTTCGATGCGCAATGGCAACAAGCACGTCCGTCCCTGAATGAAATTACTGTGCGCGAGGATGGATTCTCGCGAACGGTACTGTCGGTCACGTGTCCATCGGGTACTCCCCCGAGTGCTGTGTCTTCTGTGCTTGTAATGGACGTTAGCGGCTCGATGTCCAACGGTAAGGGCACGCAACCGAATATCGAGCTTGCGATAACAGCGGCGAAAGTTTGGATAGCAGGACTGCCTCTAGGAACAAGCGAATGCGCAATCGTGAGTTTCGATGATGCCAACTACCTGAATCAGGATTTTACAACAAGCAGAGCAAAGCTCGTAACAGCAGCAGATAGTCTGAAGGCAAACGGTGGAACGGATTACGACGTCGGACTGCTCACACCAAGTGCCGGAGGATTGGTTATTGCTGCAAGAGGTAAGTACAAGAAGGTGGTTGTATTTCTTACTGATGGTGAGTCTTCGAAGCAACCCAATGTTGGTGCCATTGTTGCCGAAGCACAGCGACTGAATTGCGCTGTCTATTGTGTTACACTTGGAATGCAATGCCCTCAAAGCCTTCGCGATATCTCCACCCAGACCGGCGGAATGTGGTTTGAGAATCTAACAACAAATGAAAATGTTAATACTGTTTACGAAACCATCCTTATGGACGCGCAGGATGGTACCCCGTGCACTGTCGAATGGTTGAGCGCATTCGCCTGCGCTGAGCCGGGTCGGTCTGTTGTCTTAGGCTGGAATGGTGTTACTTCAGAACGGACCTACACATCGTCACCTGGTGCCATTACCGATATCGTCGTAACTCCGCAGCCCCTTTACATCCGTTCCAAAAGAGTGGCCGTGCGATTCGACACGACGATTACCATAACAAACGGGCAAGCAGCAACAACGGTGTCGACAATATCGAGTTCACATGCAGCATTTGACGTCAACCCGAAAACATTTGCTCTGTCGCCGGGACAAAGCATGCAACTCACGGTAAGTTATACTCCGGTGGACAGCGGGTATACCTATGCATCGTTTACAATAGAGAGTGATATCTGTCGCACCACATTCTATGCGAGTGGATCGTTTCCTGGCAAGCGACCCACACAAAAAACCTTTAAGGTTGTAGCTCCGAACGGCGGTGAACTGTTTGCTGCGGGGTCGGATACAATAATCACGTGGACAGGAATTCCGTTAACAGACCATGTGCGACTTGAATACAGCAACGATGCCGGCATGACCTGGACCGTTGTTGCGAATGATGTGACGGGAGGCAGCTATAGGTGGCGAGTACCTGGAGTTGCGAGCGATAAGTATCTTATCCGAGCTACTCAACTGCCCCTAGACTCAATCCCTCTTACCGAAGCCAGCGTTGTACTTGTGGGACATTCCGGTCTTGTCATCGATGTATCGTGGGACGTGCAAGGTGATAGAGTACTTACGGCAAGCAGCGACTTTACAGCCAAAATCTGGGATGCTAAAACAGGTTACGATATCCACACGCTGAGAGAACACACGTCCGGACTTTCGAAGGCGCGGTTCAACCCGGAAGGGACAAAGGTGGCAACATCTGGAAATGACACACGACTACTTATCTGGGACGCGTTTTCCGGCAGCATGCTTAGATCGCTGATAGGACACGAATCCAGCGTCAGGACAATCGGGTGGAGTCCGGACGGTACACAACTGGTATCAGGAAGCTGGGACGGAGATTGCAGAGTATGGGATCCTGTAACTGGTGCCTATACCTGGCCCTTTGGAGGCAAAGCAGGTGTATGGACGGCTATGCATTGGCATCCGGATGGGAATGCATTTGCAATTTCTGGACTTGATGCCTTTGGAAGTGATGCCATCAAAATTCGCAATACGAAGCCAGGGGGCATTCGCTCCGATCGTTCCGGGTGCGGAGGAACTATTAACAAAATTGAATGGGGTGATAGCGGAACTGCACTGCTTGTTGCTAGCAATAACGGCGTAGCGTGTATATGGAGAAAGTGGGGGTTTGGAGACCAGCCTGTTTCACTTATCGGACATACGGGTAATGTAATGGACGCGACATGGAGTCCGGATGGTAATAAGGTTGCCACCGCAAGCGCAGACGGCACCGTCAAGATATGGGATGGCAAATTCGGCCAGCTTTTACAGAGCTGGGACCACGCCTCGCCCGTACAAAATATTGGCTGGAGTTCGAGAGGTGTTTGGATAGCAACCTCGAGTAACGATACTGCAATGGTCTGGAATGCACTCACTGGTAAGCTGATTGAAAAACTTGTCGGGCATCGTGGCTTGATCAGAGAGCTTGAGTGGAGTGCCGATGGGCTTCGCCTTGCAACTTCAAGTAACGATTTAACTGCACGCATCTGGGAAGTCGATGCTGGTCTTCAGCGCGACGTATCGGATGCGACGTTCTCTGTTGTTGCGCCGCAGCCCCTTGCCCAGGACATAGATATGGGAAAGGTCCTTTTAGGGCGTGCAAAGGATTCTGTAGTAATAGCTGTTGTGCGTAACACAGGTGTGTTGTCGTTTCGCGTCGACGATATTCAGGTTGGGGGTGTCGATGCGTCTGATTTCAGCATTGTGTCGGGTGCGCCACCGTTTACTGTAGACCCTGGCAGTGCGAGAGCAGTGGAGTTCAGATTCAGACCGACATCCGTAGGTCAGAAGGCCGCAACGCTCAGCATCAGAACGCAATCCGAAACATTAGAGCGAATCATCATCGGCGAAGGTGTGCTGCCCGTGCTGGAGTTTGTTTCTACCATCATCGACTTTGGATTGGTCGATGTCGGGCGTCGTAAGGACACCTTACGAGCCACTACGATAAAAAACATTAGTAACGACGCTCTTGTTGTGCATGCTTCGCGACACGCGGGTCCCAACGCCATAGATTTCTCGACGTTAGCAGGAGCAGGGTCGCTCACTCTGCAGCCGGGCGAGACGTCCGTTGTCGATCTGCGCTTCGCGCCGACCAGCGTCGGACGAACAAGCGGAAGGCTGCTGCTCGACTACGAGGGCGTTGGTTCACCAGCTATGGTGACGCTGTTTGGTGAGGGTCGTCTTTCTGGACCAATGATTTCCGCAACAGCCCTTGCAATTGCCCCAATCGTGTGTCCTAGCGAAGCACAGGATACTATCGTTGTTTATAATCTGGGCATCGGCAACCTGGTGATTTCTGACGTTGCAATTGGTGGTCCAGATGCTGGTGACTTCGCATTGGATAATGTTGTAGTGCCAATTACGATTCCTCAGGACAGTTCAACCAGAATTAACATACGGTTCAGACCAGGCCAAGTCGGTATGAAGAGGGCGGACGTTGTGTTTTCAAGCAACTCGTTTGTCGACAGCGTGTTTGCAATCCCTCTATCCGCACAGAAGGACGAAGTTTCCTTCGCTACTAGCGCCGAGACTATCGACCTTGGTCTGTTATGTCCGGAGCAGCTTGTCACAACATCGGTGTCGATTTCAAATACAGGCACTGTTCCAACACACATCCATGCCGATGCGACGGCCGTTCAACTCACTTCGGCTTCACTACCTCTTGCGTTAAGTGAGACAGTAAAGCTCGGCATATCTGTTACTGTAGGTACAGAAGGCATGATCGATGAGATCGTTGTATTGACAGACAGTGTTTGCGGCGTTCGTAAGGAGGTTCGCATCATCGGTGCCATAGAACGTCCCGTGATAACCTTACGTAACCTCGACATCGTCGGCGTTGTAGGTGGTGTGACAATTACCAGACAACTGGTAATATCGAACCCCAGTCGCCATACGATTACGATTCCAACAGCGCCCCCTTTTGACCCATTCATTGTTGCTACAGGTGCTTTTCCGATTACAATTCCTGCGCAAGACAGCGTAACAATTGACATCAGTTACCTCGCAACCGATACTATATCGCGAAGCGTTAGTCTGATACTCGACTTTGTGGCGGCTACTCCAGGTAATGCAGGCACGTGCGCTGGTGCAGCCACTGCAGCGATTTCTGGACGTGGCGTAACGTCCTATGCGAGGATTGCAATCGGTCGTATCGAAGGTTATCCGGGCGACATCATACACGTCCCCATCGTGATTGATGAAGCAGTCAACCTAAACACTGCAGGCGCTACAGCAATCGGTGTACAGCTAAGGATGAATGCGACATTGCTCGATCCGATAGACGCAACGCCGCGTGGTGTCATCGAGGGCAGCGAACGCGTTATCGACATCGAACTACCTGCGACCGGAATTGCTGGTGCCATACTTGCGACATTGCCTTTTAAAGTCATGCTCGGAAACGACACCGTCACACCAATTGCGCAACTCAATGCACAAGCAATAGGCGCAAACGTATTCATCGAGTCTGTCGACGGCGAGTTCCACCTTCTCGGCACCTGTTTGGTAGGGGGCGCGCGGCTGCTCAATCCAATCGGAACTGCACGTATCGTCGGACTCACTCCGAACCCTGCTGACAACTCCGTTGAGATTGTAATCGAAACAATCGAAAACGGTAGAACGAGCATCGTTGTCGTCGACGAAGTGGGCCGCGATGTCGCACTTGTGTTCGATGGTGAACTCACACGAGGTTCGCGCATGTTTAAAGTCGATACCAGTAGGCTAGGCTCGGGGAATTACTTCGTGAACATGCGAACGCCAACTATTGGCCAAACCGCGATACTTCGCATCCTGAAATAGAAGTGGACTTGTTGAAATACTTCGCGTTAGTCGTGGCATTTGGCGTGTCTTTGCTTGCATCTGCACAGGATCGCAAGGCTTTTGGAATGTATGGCCAATACGCTCTGAACATGCATGCGGCAGACTTTCAGCAGCTACCGGGAGTACCGAATTGCTGTCCACGTTTTGAACGCGGCATCGGTCCCGGATTCGCACTTGGCGTACTATACGACATACCGTTTAACGATCTGTTTAGGCTTCAGCTACGTGCAGGTTATCGATCTCTTGGTGGAGAGCTCTCAACGATTGAGCCTACGACCATTTTAGAAAACGGAAGTGCTACACCAGGCGAATTCACGCATACACTAGCGGCATCGTTGTCGAACGTCGGCATCGAGCCTATGATTCGCATACGTGCGTTTGAGAATTTTAGTATCAACGTTGGTCTAAGTGCGGGCGTGGTATTCGCACAAACCTATGATCAGCGCGAACAGATAACGCAGCCAGAAAACAGCGGTACGTTTCTCGATTCGTTGGGCAACGATACACACATGCGCGTTCGAAATCAGTCATCGGGTGATATACCAAACGCTTCGCCATTCCACGTGGCGTTGCTTGGCGGCGTCTCATACTCCTTGCCACTCAACAACAAGCGTACGCTTTTTCTCGCACCCGAAGCCACGTACACATTTGGCATTACACCGTTAGCAAGTGGACTTAGCTGGAACGTGCATGCAATTCGACTAGGCGTATCTGTTCTGTACTCGCCTGCCGATGAAATCGATTCGAGTCCGCTCGTTCCTGTTATAGTTGATAAAGTTATTACTATTCCCGAGCCAACTCCAAAACCAAGTCCCGCACCAAAGCCCCCAATCCTTGTTTCCGTTTCAATTGTCGGTATTGAATCAGACAATCACGAGGTTCCTCTGGTGCGGCTACGTCTCGAAGAGTTTGAGTCTACACTCATGATGTCCTTTCTGAATTACATCTTCTTCGAAGAGAACAATGCATCGCTACCAGTCCGTTACCACACACTCACGGTAGCCGAAACCGACACCTTCAATGTCGATCATCTCAGTTCGACAGAAAAGATGAGAAACTACTATCAGGTATTGAACATCATCGGACGCAGACTAGTAGATAATCCGAATGCGACAGTTAGACTAACGGGTTGCAATCAGGACATTCGTGATGAGAAGGACAATCTCATGCTTTCGCGCAACCGTGCATTGGTGGTGAAGAAGTATCTGTCCGAAGTCTGGCAGATTAGTGATGCTCGCATAAAGATCGAGGAAAGGAATCTTCCGGTTAAAGCAGCCAACACTACGATGCAAGATGGTGCAGAGGAGAATCGACGCGTTGAAATCACTTCCGACAATGCAAAAATTCTCGCGCCAATCATCAAGCACGACACCGTTCGCTCGGCGTCTATTCAAACAATTCGCATCAAGCCTGTGGTGACACCAGACGCGCCTGTTGCGCGCTGGCGTCTGACAATAAAGCAAGCGGGTAGATCGCTGCATGTTCTTGATGGCAAGGGGCTGCCTCCTGTATCGATCGACAGTGATATCAGCAACAGTCTGCCCATACTTCTCAAGAGTGGAGGCGATATCACTTGCTCTCTCGCGCTCTTCGATTCTGCTGCATCGGAATATGCAACCGAGGCTCCACTACCGAACGTTGTAGCCGGGGCTTCCATACCCATCGACCGCTATACCATTAAGCGCAAACAGACAGAACGACTTGGTAATAAAGGAATCGATCGGTTTAGCCTGCTACTCTTCGACGTTCGTTCAGCAGAAGTTTCTGCACCCGATATCGCAATCATCGATCTTATCAAGGCGCGCATTCATCCCGAATCTATCGTCCGCGTAATCGGATACTCAGACAGACTGGGCGATACAAAGTACAATCAGCAACTCGCCGAAAGCAGGGCCCGCTCTGTTGCATCCAGGCTTGGTGCAACTGTAGTTACGACAGAAGGCATAGGTCAGGCAAACCTCTTCGAAAGCTCACTGCCCGAAGGCAGGCTCTACACGCGAACGGTAGACGTCGTGGTCGAAACACCCGTAAGGTAGCTCATACGGGATGTAACGAATACCTTCGTACAGCGGCTGATATTTCTTACTTGTCCGCTTCGCCCATCACGGGGTCGATGGATCCGATGATGGCTACTACGTCGGAGATCATAGAGCCTTCGGCCATGTGTTTGAGGGCCTGGAGGTTGCTGGACGACGGACTGCGGATCTTGAGCTTCCAGGGGTTACCTGTGCCGTCGCTGACGATGAAGAAGCCAAGCTCGCCCTTGGGAGACTCGATGCAGGTGTAGGTTTCGCCGATCGGTGGAAGGACGCCGAAGTTGATGATCATAAAGTCGTTTATTAAGTCTTCCATCTTGGTGTAGATGGCGGCTTTTTTGCTGACGACGTTGCGTGGGTCTGGGGCAAGGATGTCAGAACGTGGGAGTGTCTCAAGTATGTCGAGCACCTGGTGGATGATCTTTACGGTTTCCCATACTTCGCCAACACGACACATGTAGCGGCCATAGCAGTCGCCATCGTTGCGCGTAATAACGTCGAAGTCCATCTTGCTATAGTACATGTACGGCTCGTCTCGACGGATGTCGTGCGCAACACCAGAGCCCCTTAGCGTCGGACCCGTAAGCCCAAGCGCCACTGCTTTTTCGGCCGTGATGTGTCCGACACCAGCCATGCGGTCGACAAAAATGCGATTGCGATTCACAAGCGCTTCGAACGATTTCATTTCATCGGGGAACGCATTCAGCCACTTGCGGATGTCGCGCAGTACGTCGTCTGGTATGTCGTTTGCGACGCCACCGATGCGAGCATAACTCGTGGTAAATCGTGCACCGCAAATGCGTTCGAATAAGTCGTAGAGTTTTTCGCGTTCGGTAAACGTCCACAAGAACAGCGTCATCGCGCCCACGTCCATCGCTGTTGCACCCATGGCAATCATGTGCGACGAAATGCGCGCCATCTCACACACGAGCATGCGCACCCACACTGCACGTTCGGGCACTGCAACGTTCGCGGCCTTTTCGACGGCCATACACACCGCGACGTTATTTGACATCGGCGACAGGTAATCGAGGCGATCGGTGTGCGGGATAAACTCGTTATACGTCATGTTCTCCGCAAGCTTCTCGTACCCGCGATGCAAGTACCCCAGCTCTGGAATACACTTCAGCACCGTTTCTCCATCGAGCCTTAGCAGCACACGCAACACACCGTGGGTTGCGGGGTGCTGCGGACCCATATTGAGAATCATGTCGTTCTCAATCGGGTCTTCGAACATCGCAACCGTGTCTTTGTCCATTACCTCGCGCAGAATCTTGCTCTGACGAAGCTTCTCAACACGTTCAATCGTGGCCGAATTCGAAATGGGTAGCGACATAGGGTAGGGGGCTTTTGTGGAGCACAAATTTACAACCTCACCTCCAAACCCCACACGGTTGTTACATCTCATTCCGGGAGATAATGATTCCCGGAATAAACGGGTCGGCGGAATAAACCGCTCGACGGACCGTGATTTAGAACGAATGGCCAAAATCCATCACTACACTTGGTAAAATCGCCCTGTCCGATATGACATACGCGCACCCGACGCCGATTCTGAACACAAAACCACCGGACTCTTTCTCGTAACGGTATCCAAGCATTCCGCCCGGATTAAACAGCGAGGACGTAAGCCAATTGGTCATATCGTCCGGATCGTCTGGTTCCCAGGCCACTTGAGTCAGGAGTCCGGCGACGACATCGATATGATCACTTCCATGAAAAAGGATATACCGTAGTTCGATAGGTACAAACGTGGCATTCAAGTATGGAGGACCGTAACTGGCTGCAATCCGCAGCGACTGACTCACACTTTGCGAATCGAACTTTACAATGGTGGCCTCGACACCGATATGGCACCATGACCATCCAAGGTTAAATGTCCCACCCTGTATGCTGAAATCGGGTTGCGCTCGTGAAGTGTGTACGCAGAGGACAAGCGCGACGAGGAGAGTGGAGTATCTCACACAAGAAATGTATCTCATTATGAAGAGCATCTCAGCATCGTGAACATCTTACTGTTTCGCTTGAATCCAGCGCCGTACTTGGTCGGTAACGTCCGGCGTGGGCCAGTGCGCACCTGTAAACGGGATGAATGTGTGTTCGACTTCAGCGCGACTTAGTGCGTCGATGCATTGCGTAGCAACACTAAAAGGTACGGTTGTGTCCTGTTTGCCGTGGCAGATAAGTATGGGCATCCCGCGAAGTCTATCGTATCGTTCAAGAACGCCGGCCACGGGATAGATGCTGCCGCTAATCGAAACAACACCTGCGAAATCGTCGGGGTGACGCGTTGCGAGCACTTGCGCAAAAAAGCCCCCTTGCGAGAACCCTATCACAAATGGCTTCCCAAGTTTTACATCGCCAATAATTGCGTCGTTCGACGATGCAGGTGCTTGCAATGCATTTATTGCGTCGCGCATTACATCGTAGTACCATTGTCCCGTCGTAGCAATACTCTCCGCTTCGATTAAATCTGGAATGGTCGAGTCGTTCAGAACGCCAGTGAATTTGCCGATCAAGTCTGCTTTCGACTCGCTCCATTTCAGGTAAGGGGCTTCTGGACAAATAAAGATGGTGTTCGTGAGGTTGAGTTCGCGGGCCCACTGAATCATGACTTCCGGACCGTGTCCGTTACCGTGAAGCACCAGCGCAACGCGATAGATCGTGTCGCGATGCATGGGCTTCGGTGTTAGCAGGTGATAACGTCCAAGCCTCGTCTGCGTGATGTGCTTTGTGCGAAGCTCGAGGCCCAACTGATTCTGTGCGATTGCGTTACTCGTAATCGTTATTATAAATAAAAAGACTGTTAATCCAGACGCAATCAACTTCATTTCTCACCCTCTAACATGTCGAGTCCCTTCTTGAACTCCTCAAGCTTCGCCTTCGACAATCGTGGATACGTCGGATGACGTCCACGTAGGCTAGCCAACACGATCTCCATCATGGCGTATCGAGCATACCATTTTGTGTCGGCGGGCAGAATGTACCAGGGGGCCTCGTCGATCGATGTGCTCTCAATGGCATGTTCGTACGCCTTGCGGTACTCCGACCAATGCTCACGCACTTTTAGATCTTCGACCTTGAACTTCCAGTTCTTCTCTGGCTCCTGCAGTCTATCATATAAACGCTTGCGTTGTGCCTCTTTCGACACGTTCATAAAGAATTTTAATATGATGGTTCCACTGCTCACAAGGTTTTCTTCGAAGTCGCGAATAATAGCAAGGCGTTCTTTCCAGAAGCGCGCATCGACATCTGCAACCGTTTTGATGTCGGGGATATGTTCGAGCAGCACGAATTCGGGGAATACGCGCGGACCCAATGCGTACTCGTAATGCGAGCGGTTGTGCAGTACAATCTCTCCCCTGCCAGGCGTGGCCTTGTAATGGCGCCACAAAAAATCATGTGCAAGCTCTTCTTCGCTCGGACGCTTGAACGATGTTGTCTGCACACCGTGCGGGTTCATGCCCGCTTCAATAAACTTTATTGCTCCGTCCTTCCCAGACGCATCCAGTCCTTGCACCACAACCATCAACCCATACCGCTTGTGCGCATACAGCCTGTCGTGTAAATCTTCGAGCTCATCGCGCTGGTCTTTATACGCCTGCTTTGCTTCATCCTCTGTAATTACATCGCCCTCGTACTCCGTCGGCCAATCCTTCAGACGAAACTTGTCGCCCTCATTCACACGCAGATCGTCAATCTCCGCTGTTATCGGGTTGTTCTTGCGTGAGGCTTTAGGGGGCTTGGACATAAGGTCGTTCCTGATACAAGTACTGTTGGAAGCCCGTGAAGGCCTTGGAAAGTTCGTCTGGAGATCCTAATGCATCGACTGCATCCTTGATAGAGTCGCTGTACTTCAGTCTCAGCAATGCTGCCAGCTGGTCTTTGTCGAGTTGATACACACCCTCGCGAACATATTGTCCGAGCACAAAATCGAGAAACGTCTGCAGCTGGCTCTCCACATGCTCATAAATCATCTCACTCGCTTGTGCTGCTCTTTCGACGCGTGTTATGGGCGTGACCTTAAACGCAACGTATGCCAGCACATCGAACAGATCACTGTCTTCAGCATCGATGACTTTCTGCATCTCAACTAACTGACCTCCGGTTATGCCCTTCGCCTCGAGTCCGTTCAATAGCTCTTTCCGCGTATTAGGCTTGCTCCAGAGAGCCCGTAGGTGTCGCTCATCATTAAAAAGTTCCGGCAGCTTCCCATAGAGGTGCTCCAAAAACTGTTGCGCGGACATCGGCGTACCGTTTTCGTGCCAGAACGACGTCGACTCCATGTGCTGTATCGAGCGCACACTTCCATCCGAAAGCCTGATCTTGATTTTCTCACGAGGCGGTGGTGGGGGCAGCGGCCAGGGTCCGTCAGGGGGCTCTTCAGGGGGCTCTTC
>JAWXBR010000051.1:0-20845 GCA_034440235.1 bacterium | reverse complement strand
TTAAAGGTAAGTGGTCCACCAAACAAGTGTGTTAACACCCTATATCTACGGCTCTTAAGCCCCTCTCATCTTAATGAGAGGGGCGCATCGCGACGGGGGGGGAGTTCGCATTTACACACGGGGGGATCTCGCCCGACGCTCGACGTGCGTCCTACCGCCACTGCCTCAGAAACTCCAAGCGGTCCTGGAGTTGTGCCACAGGTACCAGCAGTTTGTCCTTGCCGAGGATGCCTTCTTCTTGAGAGCCGTAGACGAGTTCGTAGTCCTTGCTCATGACGATGGCTTCTTCTGGACATACCTCTTCGCAGAAGCCGCAGAAGATGCAGCGTAGCATGTTTATTTCGAAGAGCTCGGGGTAGCGTTCTTTGTCGTCGGTGGTTTCTGCGGCACGGACTTCGATCGCAAGCGCCGGACACACACGTGAGCATAAGCCGCAGGCAACGCAGCGTTCGCCCGATTCTTCTTGCACGAGGACTGGACGTCCTCTGTACGAGCCCGTTGGCTCCCAGCGTTCTTCGGGGTACTGACGTGTGAAGGTTGGCTTCACCATCTGACGTAGCGTGAGAGCCAGCCCCTTCGCTATTTCGGGCAGATAGATGCGCTCCCAGAAATTCAGACGTTGCGATTCGGTACCGGTCTTGATGTTTGCCATAATCGTTGTTTGGTAACGGTAGCGTTACTAACCTTTTTTTAATTCAGTAGTAGAAGCACAATGCCCGTGATGGCAATGTTTGCCAGTGCGAGCGGAAGAAGAACCTTCCATCCGAGATTCATGAGTTGGTCGTAGCGGAAACGTGGTAGCGACCAACGAATCCACATGAAGACAAACACAAGCATACACGACTTCGTAACAAACGCACCGTGTTGCAAGAGCACCATGATGAGAGAGTCGGGCGCGAGACCAAGAATTGCACTGTCGTCGAGGAACGGGATGAGATCCCATCCGCCAAGAAAGAGCGTTGCCATGATGGCACTCGAGGCGAGAATGTTTGCGTATTCGGCAAGGTAGAGCAAACCGAACTTCATGCCCGAATACTCGGTGTGGTATCCACCAACGAGTTCGGGTTCTGCTTCTGGAAGGTCGAACGGCGCGCGGTTTGTTTCGGCAAGTGCAGTGATGAAGAAGATGAGGAAGGCAAGGGGCTGGTAGAAGATGTTCCAGCCGTTCTGCGTTTGCGTTTGGATGATCGTAAGTAAGTTTAGCGATCCGGACATCATAACAACTGCGATGACTGCCAGACCCATGGAGAGTTCGTAGCTAATCATCTGCGAGCTCGCGCGCAAGCCGCCCATGAGCGAATATTTGTTGTTCGAAGACCAACCTGCAAGCGCAATGCCGTATACACCAACCGACGTCATAGCAAGAACAGTGAGGATGCCGATGTTCATGTTCGGCGCCATGGCCAGGCCGTAGGAGATGCCGTCGATGGTGACGAACGGACCGCTCCAGGGGATGACTGCGTAGACGGTGATGGCAACGCCGATGGAGATGACAGGTGCAAGGGCGTGGAACTTGTAGTCGGCGGCCGCAGGCACGATGTCTTCTTTGAGGTAGAGTTTGAATACGTCGGCGAAGGACTGCAACATCCCCCACCATCCAACACGGTTAGGGCCAACGCGGTTTTGAATCCACGCTGCAATCTTGCGCTCTGCCAATACCATGTACGCGGCTGCAATCAGCATGGCGTTTACCAACATGCCAGCTTGTGCGAGAATAATTAAGAACTGCGTTAAATCCATATGTTCAGCTGCGGCTTCATCACGTGTGATTCGTAAACAACTTCTCTCGGACTGTTCTGATCGCCCTTGCCAAGTACAAGACCCTGCTCGCTAACAATGCGGTCGTATGACATGCCCTTGAATGCAGGGACATGTGCAACGATGTCGTTAAAAACTTTTTCAGATGTTGTGTATGCCCAACCAGCACCAAGCATGTTGGCAACAGCTTGAATGATGTGCCATGCTGCGCGACAGTCGCGACGTTCGCCATGCATCCACCGGTCGTTTACCTGACCAAACTTATCCCACCGCGAAAGCTTCATGCCCATGTTGCGTTCGTTCTCTGTCGTAACAACAGCGGGCTCGAAATACTGCACACGATGTGTAATGTTTGTGAACGTACCATCGTTTTCTGCAAACGTTGCAATCGGAAGCACGATGCTTGCATGCGTCACACAGTGGTTCCAGTGTGACGCAAGTACGATGAGGTTCTGAAGAGTTTCAACGGCAGCAGCAAGTTCTGCCGACACCGTGTCGAGACTGTCTTCTAAAAGAATGACTGCCTTGATGTCGCCGCGAGCAATGCGTGCATGAAGTGTTGCGACAACATGATTGTCATCGGATGGCTTTATGCCAACACTATGCGCACCAATTGCATTTGGCGTTACTTCGCTTACACGCAAGAAGTCGTCGCCAAACGTTGGGTCGATGTGTTTGATGTAGTCTACAGTGCCTGCGCCTAGCTGTTTTGCAAGACGTGCGAGCAAGTAGTTGTCTTCGTTGCTCGAGTATGCCGAACCGATGACAGCAATTTCAGACCCTTGCAAGCCCCTTAACACATCGGCAGTAGCGGTAATTGCTTCGTCCCATGTTGCGGTTTCGTGCGCGCCGTGGCGCTTGATGAGCGGACCCGATGTGCGGTTGTCGTTTACGAGGTCGGGCGTCGTGAGACGTCCGTAATCGCACATCCAGTACGTGTTCACGTGCATGTTCGTGCGTGGGTCGACGCGAAGAACGACGTTGTTCATTACGCCGACGCTGACGTTGCAGCCGCGAGCGCAGCCCGGACATACAGAGTCGCTGAAGGACATTTCCCACACGCGGGCTTTGAAGCGGAAGTCGATGCTTGTGAGGGCGCCGACCGGACATATATCGATAACGTTCATCGAGTACGGATTGTCGAACCGCGTACCCGGGAATGTTTCGATAGTGACATGATCGCCACGTTGCACAAACGTGAGTGTTGGTTGCTTTGCTACTTCTTCGCCGAAACGAATGCAGCGTGAGCACATGATGCAACGTTCGCCGTCGAACATGATGTTCTCTGAGAACTCGACGCGTTTGGGCTTATGGACTTTTTCTTCTTCGAAGCGACTTACGCCGCGCGAATTCTTGAATGCGTATTCCTGCAGTTTGCACTCGCCTGCTTCATCGCAGATCGGACAATCGAGCGGATGGTTAACAAGCAGGAACTCCATGACGTTGTTCTGCGAGTCTATGGTCATGTCGCTTTTTGTGTCGACAACCATTCCGTCTGCAATTGGTGTGGCACACGCAATCTGCATTTTCGGAATCCAGTTCACGTCGAGCGCACCGTCGGCGCCGTACACTAAAGCACCTGTGGCGTCCTTCTTCTGCGAACCAACGCGCACAAGACACATTCGACAGTTGCCGGCCACGCTGAGTGCAGGGTGCCAACAAAAATGAGGGATGGTTAGGCCGTATTCGAGCGCAGCTTCGATAATAGTCTTACCCGCTGCAACATCGATTGTACGTCCGTCCAGAGTTATCTGGGGCATTTTTTCGGTTCCGATGAATAGGCTACGGACGTGCTCCGCATTGGGGCAAACATACGAATTGTGTTGTCTACCTTTGTGGCATCATTAGAGGATATTGTGGCATCATTAAGGGATATCGTGGCATTCATCGGGGATCTAGTGGCATTCATCGGGTATCTAGTGGCATCTGTAGTGCAAACGATGGTTCGTCGGCATACGCTGGCCGTTGTTTTCATTGTGCTTGTAATCGGCATTGGTCCCCTTTCCGTTCGCTCTGAGGCCGCCGGAATTCCAAACCAGTTTTTTCTGGTTAACGGGGGCTGGACAGTACCTGATGGAAAATTATCTACTGACCTGCGTCTCGCTCCGGGTCCGCACCTTGCCCTTGGCTACCTCTTCGCGCCAAATCGAACGTTAATGTTTGGCGCATCGGGACATTGGATGCACTTCTCCGCAAAAGCGAATGATGAGGTCGAGACGACGATTCTGCAGATGACGGCGCTCGTCCGTCTGAAACTCCTCAAACACGGCACTACACCCTACCTCGACCTAGAGGGTGGAATGACCTTCGTTACTCATATCGAAGAGGTGCGTCCATGCTTTGCATCATCTCTGGGCCTTCGCATACCACTCGAAGACAATCTCGATATCGACTTTCGCGGACGGTTATCGTGGTCACCTGCCGCCAACAACGAAATACTCACCTACGGGATGATGGTTGGCATTGCGTACGCATTACCTCGCGATTAAAGCGCGTTTTAGCCATCGCTGAACAAGGAACGAAAATTCTTAAAGCTTCGAGATCGACGACTGCTGTTCGTGCATTGCGCTTGCATGTAACGGCGGTTCGAGTGTTGCCTCTGCAACACGCCAGATTGCCTGACACGGAAAGCGGTTTTCGTATAATGCTCTTCCTATAACAACACTGTCGAGTGTTGGAGGTGCAAGTCGTTGCAGTTCCCACAAATGTTCGGGCGATGCAATTCCGCCGGCCGTTGTAATGCGCATTGTTGTGAGTGCAGCTATACGATTAATGGTCTCGAGGTCTTGCCCCGTTAAAGCCCCTTCCCATCGCTGCTCTGTGTAGATAAGACGCTTTCCGCCGAGATCGTAAACATGGTTAATAAACTCTTCGTCATTAACCATGCCAACACCCGGACCCAAGTCGATGTCACCCTCTAACGCTCGTGCAGCAAACACAACGCGACTTGGCGAGAATTCATCGAGCAAATCTTCTACATCATCGGGGTCGGTTAGCGCAAGCACATTCAGTGCTATACGATACACACCTTCGGTCAGCAACCTGTGATACACCTCCGCAGATCGCTGCAGCGTAACAAGCTCGATTGGAATGTCCACCGCTTTTTGCATTGCGATAACGGTGTCGAGTGTCTTCGTAGAATCCTTGCCCGCCCACGAATCGAGGTCGGTGACGTGAATGGTCTTAGCGTTTTCTCTGCGCCACAACTGCGCAAGTTCAACCGGATGCTCCGACATGTCGGTATACAGCTCTTCGGTGCCCGGAACGCCCATTACGCGCCGTACACACTGCCCTTGTGTAAGGTCGACCGAAGGAATTATTAACAGGTTGGCCATGATGTCCGTAATTCTAGATACTCGAATGTCCGTGCGTTTTGACGCGTCGAATCAACCTCTTGACGACAACTGCAATGCTTTTCGAATAAGGTCTTCGCTCGACAGCGATGGTTCTGTTGCAAGCACAGCCTTCACCGATTTTTCCGCGGCCGCACGTGTGTAGCCCAATGCCTGAAGCGCAGAGACTGCATCGTCGGCCATCTGTGACAATTGGTGTAAGGGGCTGCCCAAGGGGCTCTCGGCGGTGCCATCGGGTAACACGGTTAGAATCTTGTCGCGCAGCTCGATAACAATACGCTCTGCAGTTTTCTTGCCAACACCTGGCAGGCGTTGTAATGCAGGAAGATTTCCTCTGAGGATTGCGCTGCGCAAATCATCGAGCGTCGAAGCCGATATTATTCCAAGCGCTATACGTCCGCCAATGCCCTGAATCGACGTCAACAGCCGAAATGCTTCGCGCTCAGCATGTGTTGCGAAGCCCACCAGTTGCATGGCGTCCTCGCGCACCAGCATGATCGTAAGCAATGTCACACGTTCGCCTGCTGTCGACACGTGAGACATCGAAGACAGCGGAACGCTCACGAGATAACCCACCCCCGCAACGTCCAGCACGACGTCCATGCCATGAACGGAGACCACAGTGCCGGTTAGTTGTGCAATCATAAGGCGCAAATATGAGGACATCTGCACACTTAAAACGCAGTGTATTGTGAGAACAACCACCGACATCGGCGGCTGGGCTGAAGAAATCGCGGCTGAATATCTTATCAACAACGACTGGCAAATCGTAGAACGCAACTGGCGCTGGAAAAAACTCGGCGAGATAGACATCATAGCAACCGACGCCGACACCATTGTCTTTGTCGAGGTGCGCCATCGTACAAGCACAGCCTACGGCACTCCCGAAGCCTCGATTGGTCCGGCCAAGGTCGGCAAACTCAGGCGCACTGCCACGATGTACCTAACGGTTGGAAATCTTCACAAACACCCGTGCCGCTTCGATGTCATCGCCGTCGACCTTGTGGGTGGAGAAGTGGTGTTAAGGCATTACCGAAACGCTATCTAGAGTACTAATTCCGAGTCAATCCACAGTAAGGATTGGTGCTTGCACAACAATGAATTCTTTTTCCATTTTCTTAGCGAGACCCCGATTGACTTTCTCTTTTTGAGGACTTCCATAAATTCCCGCATGGAACTGGTTCTCTGCTAGGGGTGATGGGAAAAATGATGCGCCACAAGTTATGCAGATGTGACATTGGGCTTTGGCAACCCCATACATCTCGTGATCGGTTAAGATATGCTTTACGATGTCGTCTTCCATTCTCGATCCATCACGATCTACAGAAAGTTCCGGATTGAGCGCATCAGTCTTAAAGAGTATTGAAGAAGTCGTGTTGTCCGTTCGTTTCCAGTACATAGGATCTGGTGGACAACGCCGATATAACCATTCGTCTTTTTCAACGATTTGCGGATTCATCACTCAAGATTCTGAGGCGAATGATTTAATGTATTCGATTACTGTATCTGCAAATTTCAGATTTTCACAAGTAAATCCTTCTTTGCCAGTGATTCTATAAATTGACGCCGTAGATCCTACTATTTCAATTTCTATATATGTGTCTTTAGTAAAATCAAATTCCAACTGAATCCCTCCAAAGGGAATTGGAAACGCCTGCAGTGTAATCTCGGAACTTAAGCCGGACACTATTTCCAATGCTAAGACTACAGCCTGTGGACCAGGCCTTGTACCGCGATAACCATCCCACCCATCAGTCAGATGTTCGAAAGACTTAATCTTATTAACAATTTCGTTTCGAGCTTCAATTTTTTGAAAATTATTATGCTCTGAATCAATGATGCCCTTCACCAATTGAGCACCGATAAAACTAATAATTATGCGAATGCTTCGATTTTGCGCCCTTGCACTTTCCCATCCATCTAAACTACCAAGGACCACCATGGCGACTTTGCGGAACGATGAGGCATTGGTGATTGACGTTTTGGCACGAACTTCGTTCACAGTGCTAGTGAGGGGTTCACCAACTTTTGAGTATGATATTTTCACTTCTCTAAATCCAAAACTATTTTTTGAACAAGCTCTCTGAGTTGAAATACATTTTCATCGATCCATGATCTAAGACCAAGGCTTAACAATTCACCTAGATCCTTCCCATCAACATTCACGTTAAAGTCGGCGATCCAACCTTTTCCTCTTTTGATTTCATCTTCAAAATATTCATAGTCAACCTTATCAAGTTTTACTGTCACTTTAAAAGTGGAATAAGAATACACACGCCGTTGTCCGAGGCGTACATAGTTGCCCTTTAGGTTGTCTTGAACAGAATTTTCAACAGATGGGTACAACAACTTGATATTAACTCCTACTGCAGTAATCACCTCAGTGTTCACCTTCCTAATAATGCTTGACGCGATGTTTACAATTTGTTCAGGGTAAACTTCAAAGCCTTTGGCTTCCAACTTTTCAACTTGATGTACAATTTCAAAACCATCCGCGCGCAATTTCAATAACAGATCACCAACTCTATATACACCAGAATTCTCAGATTGGCGGTCAGAGTCAGACACCTCCAATCCAATGAAGTTGTTCAACAACGCGATGATGGGAGAGAGATTTGTCGCAACGACAATTCCACGCTCAATAGTGATCATTTGCATTACGATGTATTACGCCGGCAATAATTCAACATTGCTCCCACCCTAATTTTTCAATAGAATTGCGTTGTTTATTCCTTGCTAATCTGTTTGAATTCGGCAATAAACTCGAGTTTTTTTTAATCACGGTTCCGTAATGTCCCATCACCCTGAGATCAAGCTTCTAAGTGTCATATGCTTGGGTTAACCACGCATTGCCACATATTTGCTGCATATGTGGATGTACATTCTTAAGCGCTGTCTTCTCTTTCTGCCGACGTTGTTCATTATTACGGTTATCTCGTTTGGGATTAGCCGGCTAGCACCGGGTGACCCCGCAGCCTCGAAGGTTGGGCAAGGGTCGGAAGGGGGCATGTCTGGCAGATCTACGATAAACGAGAAAACACTCGAGCTCATTCGTAAGCAGTGGCACCTCGACAAGCCCATCTGGAAGCAGTATGTGATATGGACTGGTGGCTTGCTGTGTTTTGATATGGCGCAGGTGTTCACACCAACAACATCAGACTACGGCAAGGCCGTGTTTACGGGACGTCCGGATTTCGGGAAGTCGTTTCAGGACAACCGTCCGGTCTGGGACAAAATTGTCGAGCGTGTTCCTGTAACACTCATCATGAACCTGCTTGCAATCATCATTGCATACATGATTGCCATTCCCACGGGTGTGTACTCGTCTACACATCAAGGCACGATGTTCGACAAGCTTTCTACGTTTACACTTTTTGCGTTGTATTCATTGCCAGTATTCTGGGTGGGTACACTTGCAATTACGTTTCTGTCGAATCCCGAATTTCTTGCAATTTTTCCGTCGAACGGACTCCGCTCTGCAGGCTATTCTGTGAATTGGCCGTGGTATAAGCAGCTAAGCGATATGGCGTGGCACCTTACGCTACCGATGATCATTTATGTGTACTCCGACTTTGCATTCATCTCGCGCCAGATGCGCTCGTCGATGCTCGAAGTAGTACGTCAGGACTACATCCGTACGGCACGCGCAAAAGGTCTGAACGAACGCGCAGTGATTTACAAACACGCTCTGCGCAACGCACTCATCCCGCTCATCACAATCGTTGCGGCAATCATTCCAAATCTTATTGGTGGTTCGGTCATCATCGAAACAATCTTCAGCATTCCCGGAATGGGTCAGTTGTCGTATCAAGGCCTTGTATCGCGCGACTACCCGATGATTATGGCAGTGTTTACAATCTCGGCCATCCTAACACTCGTAGGCATGCTCTTGGCCGACATCCTCTACTCAATTGCAGATCCTCGCATCAGCTATGGCAAAAAAGCTTCCTAAAACAACTGCAGAGAACAGCAACGAAGGCGAGTCCTACGGCGCCTTCGTGCGACGTCAGTTCCGCAAGAGCACCTACGGCATGATAAGCGTGTGGGTGGTTGCTGCTATTGCGTTCGTTGCCGTTTTCGCAGACTTTCTCGCCAACGACAAACCCATCATCGCCTCTAACAAAGGTGAACTCATCTTCCCAGTAATAAAGAGTTATGGTGTGGGGCTCGGCTTCGCCGAATGGGGCAAAGACTACGTTAACATCGATTGGAAAGAACTGCAGTACGACTGGGTAGTGTTTCCACCTATTCCCTACTCGCCGTCAACAACAGACAAACAGCTTGTGTCATTAAAACAACGTTCTCCAAGTAAGGCTCATTGGCTGGGAACCGACGACATCGGACGTGATGTGTTTGCCGGACTCATTCATGGCTCGCGTTATGCGCTGTCTATTGGCTTCATTGCAATGGGCATTGCATCGGTCATCGGAATCTTCATCGGTGCAATTGCAGGCTTCTTCGGCGGACGCATCGATCTTCTTGCATCGCGCCTTATAGAAATCGTCATCACATTCCCCCGCTTCTTCCTCATCATCACCATTGTTGCAATGGTCGAGCAAGGAGGACTGTGGCTCATCATGGGGCTCATTGGCATTACGGGCTGGACGAGTATCGCACGCTTCATGCGCGGTGAGGTGCTGCGCATTCGCAACCTCGATTACATAAGCTCTGCAACTGCTTTAGGATTTTCTACGCCACGCATCATCATACGTCACATCATGCCTAATGCAATTGCACCGGTCATGATTTACGTTGCGTTTGGAATTGTAGCAGCAATTCTTCTAGAAAGCGCACTTTCGTTTCTAGGCTTCGGCGTGCCACCTACAGTCGTAACGTGGGGCAGTGTGCTCTTCAAAGCACGCTCAAGCACCTACTCGTGGTGGCTTGCAGTATTCCCAGGGTTGCTAATCTTTATTACAGTTAGTGCATTCCAGCTAATTGGCGACGCACTGCGTGATGCTACCGACCCGCGCCTTCGCGCATAAACCCTCGCCTGAATTTCGAGCGTCGCACTATTTTGAGACCCTTCTTCAAGCCCCTTACTAGACTCTGATTATCGGCTGACGATGATGCGTTGTAGGTACACTGCATTGCCTGCACTTGTCATTACGACGTTGTAGGCACCACTAGAAAGCGTAGGTAGGTTAAGTCCTGATGGCACTTCACCCACGGATGTTTTGCCTTCAGTAATCATGCGTCCAGAGTTATCGAAGACTTGCCAGTCGATGATGTCGGATGGCATAAGAGATTCGAAGTTTAGCTGACCTTGCTTTGACGAAACTGCCGTTAGGTCGGTGAACTCATTTGAGACAGGTGTTTCATCGAACAACGAAAGTGGTAGAAGAATGAATCCGAGTTGCGTTGATACTAACGCTGTATTACGATTCAGCGTCGTGATGCCCATGGCTTCGACATCGTTCTCTATACCTTCTACATTTCCAAAGAAGCGATACGTGCTTGCCTTTTTATCCTTAAGCGAAATAACGCCGTTATCTGCGGACATGAGTAGAACATTTCCTGCCATGATGCCACCTGTAACGCGCCACCCCATGTTGCCAAGCTCGACGTACTCTGTCTTATCTGACGCTTCGTCGTACACCACAACAAACGATGGCTGCGTGACGCTGCGTTGTGTTTCAGCTTGGTAGATGCAGTAATATTTGCCAGCGTTGCCTTTAACAACTAGAGCAGGTTGTGCGCTAGCGGGCATGCCCGGAGGAGCAGCGATGGTGCGTACTGTGCCTTCTGCGCGCACACGGACGAGACAACGCTCGTTGCCCGAGCGCGAAGCAAAGAGATACGAACCGTCACTTAGTTTAGTACCGCTGCTGAATGCGAACTGAGCTGTTTCATCGCGATAGAGTTCACGTCGGTCTGTTGATGTAATAAGTTCGATGGTTGTTCGGGGTTGCGTTTCCTGCGACGCCGAAGATGCAGTCGAAGAGATTGAGGCAAACACACCACGAAGGTCTTCATACGCTGTGAGATGATCTACCTGCGTATGACGTCCGGCTGCTGCGGTTGAAATTTTTGTCCAACCAGCATCTGCCTGATACGACAATTCATCCTTCGAACCCACCCATACTTTATCGCCACTAACTGCAATTGCTGTTGCGATATACTCAGCATACGGCATTCTGCCCAACTCGTTCGGCATTGACTGCGTTGCCCATTTGTGTGGAATTTTCTTGAGCTCGTAGGAATTGTCCTCGCTAGTAATTGCGATATACATCGCACCATCTGCAGAGCGGATAACTGGATTCGACAAGCCCCTTGTCAGCCCCATAACGGAAGCTTGTACGAGACCGCGATCTTGCGTGTGAGTATAGGTCTGCGCGGTTGATTGGGCGTACATGCAGAGTGCAACAACACCACAAAAGGATGCGGCCCTAAGCACATGCGTGAGGTCGAAACAAAAGGATGCAGCCCTAAGCACTTGCATGAGGTCGAATGGGACGGATTTTTTCATGTGTCGCTCGCAGTCGTGAACGTGACTTAGGCGTGCAATTCTTTGCGCTGTACCCAGACAGCTTCGTTAGGTTTTATCACAAGAACGTCGATAGGTCCGCCGACGGTCTTGGCCCGAGGTTGAAATCGGATTGCATCGATGGTCGATCGAACCGCAAATATGCAGAAATCGATGGCATCCTGCATGGTAAAGAACTGCCAGGGTATATGGTGCTGCGGTAACATCGACTCCTGCGCACCAGCTGAATTGACGGAAGCCATTGGTAATATTAGACGTTGCAGAATGTCGCCCTCTCCTCCCCACGAGGCTCCGGGCAGGCCTATGGGGTTCAACAAATGTACCGTTCCAGCAGCAACATTCACATCCCAAACTCTCTGCACAGTGCCATCGTAGCCTGCGACATGAAATTGGGTGGCAGGTGCTGGCTGGAACTCTGCGAAGTAATCGAGCAGCATTTTAGGCACGACGTCTACCCCAACATTGCGTCCGAGAATGTTCTCCTGCAAGAACGCTTCGATATGTCCGCCTAGCGGCTCGCCCTTCACATCCGCAGCTCCGAACGTCGAAATTCCAATACGATTTGCGAGGAAGGTCTTGTAGTTCGAGTCGGACTGACCAACGGCCATCTGCACAATCTGATTATCGCCCTGCTGCGTTGTGGTGTTTAACGTTAGACGACTGTCGCTTGCAAGGACAATTCCTTCGCGCACATACATCGTAATGACAAATGACATGTATTCTCCATGATTGCGTTGTTCGTGAACGACTCGATTGTTGAAAGGCAACAATCACAATTTCTTCGATAGCACCACACTCCGATAATTCGTTATGTCCCACTGAACATGTCCGGCATTGCAATACCCACGTGCAGCATAAAACTCAATTAATTCTGCTGCAGTCTCTGCAGTATCGAGTGCCAGCTCATCGGCACCCTGCATGTGTGCGTAGTGTTCTGCAAATGACAACAGAAGTGAACCGACACCAATCGACTGATGTACTGGTTCGACTCCAAACTGTCCGAAGTGCCATACACCTGGAAAGTTATACCAAAGACATTTATTGTTGTGTTGTGCTGGGTAGATAGTAATGGTTGCGATAATCACATTGTTCTCTATGGCAACAAAACCGTGTCCGGACGCAAACCGTTCGCGTGTCATGTGTTCATCTTGATACGTTGCCACAAAACGCATCCCCACGTCGGCGAGGGGCTTGTACGCTCGGTGCAGCAAGTGTGTAATCGCTTGCACGTCATCGTCTTCACCAACGGCACGGATGTGTACGTCGGTTAGGGAGATAGTCTCACCAAGCCCCATTCCTGACCCTTACCGATGTATGCAATACGATCGTGAAGACGCGATGCCCTGCCCTGCCAGAATTCGAAGTAATCGGGAACAACGCGATATCCGCCCCATGTTTCGGGTAGAGGAACGTTGCCGTCGACCCACTCTATGCTGAGTTCATCAACAAGACGTTCAAGTTCTTCTCGCGAATCGAGTGTAGTGCTTTGCTTTGAAGCTGTTGCGCCGATGCGGCTGGTGAACGGACGTGATATCCAGTATGCTTCTGAAACGGCGCGAGGCACTTTCTCGACACTTCCTTCGACACGTACCTGTCGTTCGAGTTCGGGCCAGAAAAACACCAGCGATGCAAACGGATGTGCCGCCAGGTCGTGTCCCTTGCGACTTTCATAATTCGTAAAGAACACAATGCCGCTATCGATAGACTTCGCAAGAACGACTCGCGATGACGGACGTCCAGCGTCGTTCACCGTCGACAACGTCATGGCCGTTGGCTCGTGTACCTGCGAAACAACTGCATCGCTTAACCAAGCCGACAACTGCTCTAGCGGTTCGGCAGCGACACTCTCTTGCGTGAGCTCGGCGCGTGTGTATTCTCGGCGTATGGTTGCGATGTCTTGCATGTGTATCAAAAGCGGTAAGGGGCTTGTCGCCAAAGGGGCGCGTTGAAGAAGTGACTTGTGTTTACTGAACAACAATTCTTGTCGAAGCTGTCCCTGTGCGGGTTGTCAGCACTGCAACATACACACCTGCCGACAGACGAGTAGCGTCGATGTTCAAAGCATTCTGCGAAGCACCTACAGACTGCGATACCACCACGAGGCCTCGCATATCGTAGAGCGCTAGTTCACTTGCGTCGGTTGCATTTGTGATATGCAGAAGAATGTTTTCTTTGGCAGGATTTGAACCAATTACACGGAGCGATGGACAGCTTAAGCAGGCATGAGACTGAGGGTCTTCTTGAACACCGACGGTAAGATCGACGATCGTTTCGTGCAGGATACTCATGTCTGGATCGACCTCGACGCTATCAACGTTCTCGGGACCATCCCAGCCTACAGAAGTTTTTTTGCCGCGCATAACAGTATAAGCTTCCGCGAGCATCCCACCCTCGCTATAAAGTCGATATCGAATTGGAACGTGAAACACACTTGGCACGCCATCACCAGACTGAATTTGCTCGACGCTCACAACTTGCCCGTTAGTTTGATCGGCAGGAATTGTTTTGCGAACAAGAAATATTGGGTGTCCGCGCTGCATCACCCACTGATCGAAGAATCGATCCCAGTTAACCAGTGGTTCAGTTACTTCTTGCTTCCAGAACTCTTCGAACTGCGCTGTTTGTATGCTCTGCCCGCGGAATGTTGTGAAGTACAACTGTAGCTTATCGAAGAACAACGAATCGCCAAGCATGCGGCGCATCATGTGATATACCCATGCCGCCTTCGCATACGTAGTAGCTTCGTTAAACAAGTTTCCAATCGGGATATCCCACACCGCTGGAGCGCTTAGCCCTTGCTCTAAATACTTTGCTCGACGTCGCATCATTTGTACGCGGTAGCCGGCTTCGCCCGACGTGTGTTCTAGCCACAGCGCTTCGCTGAACGTTGCACCACCTTCGTTGAGCCAGATGTCGCCCCAGGTTGCGCATGTGACGGCATCACCCAGCCACTGATGTCCGAGCTCGTGAGCGTAGCCAACTTCGGCATTGCCTTCGAGCCACCTTCTGCTAACCGTCGACATTGTCTGATGCTCCATGCCACCGATGTTTACTGGGTGGACAGCAACATGTCCGTACGTGCGAAACGGATAACGTCCGAACCTCGGTTCAAACGCCTTGAACATCTCAGGCACATTGCGTACTGCGTAACGCGCCTTGTAAAAACCACTTTCGTCGGTGTCCCAATGAAAGTTGCGGATCGGCACACCTGTGCCGTCGTCGCGCGAATACAACTGATAATGTTGGTTGAACTTCGAGGCATTCATGACGAAGAGGTATGGCGGCATGACGTCGGGACTTGACCACGTCTCGACTATTGCTGTGTCGCCATCGAGCTTGGTTGTTTCGAGTTCGCCATTCGATACAAGTCGATTGCCTTTAGGCATGCGAGCGCGAGCTCTGAAGAGAGCTTTATCGTTAGGCACATCGTTGCACGGATACCATCGGCGCGAATTCTCTGGTTCGCTAAACGTAAATGCAATTGGATATGAGCCCAGGTCGCGTGCCATATCACGTCCGTTCGAAACAACGAGTCCACCACCACCAACCCGATCGACATTGTAAACAATGCGAACGTGTAGTGTGTCATTTTTCTTAGGCTGCGTTGAATATGTTACGAGAAGCTTTCCACGCGATCTACGTGTTGTTGCAAGCACACCATTTACAAACGCAGAATCGATATCGATTGTAATACCATCTGCGTGTAATGGTATGCTTGTTAAGGTGTCGCTTAGGATGACAATGCGTATGTCGACGGATGCACGATACGTTGGCGGAGTATCGGTTTTGTCGTCAAGCGGGAGTAGTCCATCGTACAAATCCAGGAATACCTCGTAGGACAGGACATCAACATCGTTTTCGAGTGATTTGAGCGGAATATTCTGAAGGGTCTCGCAGGCATGTTTAGGCGAGCGCACACCTACTGCTTCGTGAAAAGATTGTTTGTCTTCCTGCGCTGTGGATAGTGTGGTTGCGAAGACAAGCACAGTTGCCATTACAAGCGCAGTTGCGAATGCCCGCATACGTGCGAAATGGACGTTTGCATACTTTTTTATGTAATGTCCCAGAAGCATCATTGTCGTTCCATCAAGCCCCATGAGGTCCGGTGCGTGGCAACGGGGCATTGTTGCGCACATAATTATCTATCCACCACCGCATATCGGTGTACGACTCTTGCCGACGTCCTGCTAATACATGATCGGCGTTGTCGTAGACGATAAGCTTGTACGGATGATGTAACCGCTGCAATTCCATTGCCAGCTTCAGTGAATGCTCGGGGTCTACGCGTCTATCACCAGATCCGTGCAGAACAAGCAATGGCGTTTGCTTTGAAAGTTGGTCGGCCCACAGCAACACCGATCGACGTTCCGCTTCTGTTTGCTCAATCGCACCCGATGGTAAAAGTTTCGTCATCGTTCGCCTTATATATGCCGCACTATCGGTTGCATGCAGCATTGTAGGTGCGCCAAATGTTATGGCTGCGCGAAATCGGTTTGTCCGAGCAAGCATCATTAGTGCGAGCATGCCACCACGACTTCCACCAATTAATCCGATTCGCGTGGAGTCGACTTCAGGCATCGCATCGAGCAGTGGCAACAAATTCATTGCATCATCGGCATCTCCCGAGCCCCATTCTTCAGCCCCTTCACTGCCTCCGGCGCCGCGGTAATTCGAGGCAACGCAGACGTAGCCCCACGACGCGAAGAGTCCGCAGATAGACATCGCAGATAAGGCCGTGAGGGCGCCTTTCGGACCCGTTCCGCCGCGATTAAAGATGATTGCTGGTAAGGGGGCTTCGGCCTTCTGGGCTTCGCCCACGGCCGAAGGGGTCACTGATGAGCCCGGCATGGCTCGGAAACCTTTTATGCGAAGTCCATTGCTTGCGTAGGTGATTTCCTCGAGGCGAACGGCTGCATAGCGTTCGTATGCGAGGCTCGACATGGCACGTTTGGCCATGCGCCTCGTGCTTTCGGGGGGGACTACATGTGCGACGTCGAGTAGCGAACCGTCGGTCACTGTTTATACCGTTCGCGATACTTTTTCGACAAACGGGTCTGACGGCTTTCGAGGTCGACTTCCTTGCCGTCGATAAAGGCGAGGACAAGGTTCTGCGATTTGCCATCGAGAGCGTTGCCCGTGCTCACGAAGAGGGTTGCACTCTTTCCGCGATCGAGACTGCCGAACTGTCCATCGATGCCAAAGATCTGCGCGGGCCACAGAGAAATTGCCTTTTCTGCATCAGTCTCAGAGAGTCCGTACGCAACTGCCGTCCCCGCATTAAACGCAAGGTTGCGTTGCTGCCACGATCCGCCTTCTGTAATTGCAAACGGAATGTTTACTGCAGCAAGTTTTGAAGGCAGAGTAAATGCATCATCATAACCATCTTCGTCATGCTGTGGAAGTGCATGAACACGTCCGAGCAGAATGCCGACCTTTTCACGCTGCAATTCATTCAGCATAAGTGGTGCATCATTCGCACCAGCAATGATCATGCGAAGATTGTATGCACGTTTTAATTCGAGTGCGGCTTCCATCTGTAAGCGTGTTGATGCAAAAACTAGAACGGGAATGTTCTGCTCGAATACAGCGCGCATCGATTCGTATCGGATGTCACGTCGGTTCGTGTCGACGTTATTCGCTTGCGCATTCGAATACGCCTTGGCTTCGCGAAACAGATCCTTGATTGCACGCACGTTTTCGTCGATGTCCTTCTTCTGCTCTTCTGCACTCTTCTTGATGTACGGAGCCGTCACAATGTTCATATTCGGCCAGTTCAGCACCATGGCGCTGCGGGGCAATACGGCGATGTCTTCACGGGTCCATCCATCGAGCCGCATCATCGACGACATCCCAGCAACCATGCCGCCATCGGGCACAATGTTTGCAAGAAGCACACCGTTCGAGCGTACCGTTGGAATTAACTCACTGTCAGGATTGTACGCAGTCTCGGCACGTGCATTTGGATTCACATCACCAGTCTCTGCCATATCGCGTGTTGCGCGCACAGCGTCGAGTTCTACAAGACCAAGTGACGAAGCAGAAGCGATAAAGCCAGGATAAATATGTTTACCAGTGCAATCCACAACACGTGCATTCGCAGGCACTTGAGCATCGGCACCAACAGCCGTGATACGTCCGTTATCGAACACCACCGTCGCACGCGCAAGCGTTCCTGCCGACACCGTATGAACGATACCGTTCACTAACGCAACGGGAGTTGTTTGTTTACGTCCGGGTATTTCTTCGCCCCCATACATCGTTGCAACGCAAAAGACGCAACTGATTATACACAGAACAAGAAGGGGAATTCTCGACACAAGAAGGGGAATTCTCGACACAAGAAGGGGAATTCTCGACACAAGAAGGGGAATTCTCGACACGAATGGAAGTCTAATCATTTGTGTAGGTCGAAGAGCGGATAGATTTCGATACATGATTTTAGTTCGTTATCGTGAGCGCAGGACTTGCCAGATGTGAGATACCCCTAGACGTCACCACTCGTCTAGGGGCACTCCCCTTCTCACCTTTCACCACCACTACAAATTGGAGGTCAATCCACACGTAGGGTACATCGGCAAAGATACACCCCCATGTTATGTTTACAACTGCGCGTTCCCCACTGTATTGAGGTTTGCCGAAAGTTCCCGATCTTTGTGTTCTGTCGTCTTCGGGGCGTAGCGCAGCCCGGTTAGCGCGTCTGGTTTGGGACCAGAAGGTCGCGAGTTCGAATCCCGCCGCCCCGACATAAAGCCAAGTAGCTCAATGAGTTACTTGGCTTTTTTATTTTCCTACGCACGTTTTACGGACGAAACTGTGTGTTTTTTACAATCTTGATAGCACCACCCGTATGATCGAGTTTTGAAAACATGTGATTCTATATCACAAGCTGTATAATGCGAGAAGACAGAGTACTTTAGATTAAATTCAAGCGCTATTATCAACACAATGTCAGATATGGAAACGTACATCATACTACATGACCTCTTTGAAAAGAAAGACAACCAAATCCTCAATGACCAAATTGAACGCATAGCTGGGAGCATTGTTAGGGTTGCGTCGACGGCCTACGTCATCCGCACGGATCTTACAGCCAGCAAAATTGCTTTGCAGATGGACTATGAGTTTGCTCGAGCTGACGTTTTTTATGTGTTTCCCATTCACGGAAAGTGGGCGGGAGAAACGTTGTTCGAACTAGAATTTACCCTTAGTCGGTGGCTAGATAAATCTGCCCCTGATCCTGATTCATTGCCCCCACTCCCACACCTATAACTCTAACTGATTCAGAAACGTTACGCTGCTCGCTGTTTGTATCTATGTTCGTCCCCTTGCGCTAATGTCGGTCGCTAATTAGTTTACCGTCCGATACTTGGCTTGCGCTTACATGCCTTCTTCCCTACCAATCGTTTTAACGCTTCAACTTCCTCGCGAAGATTGAGTAGTTCCTGCCGGAGTTTCTGATCTTCTGCCGCATCAGTCAGCATGATGCTTCGTATTGGCGACCCAATTCCAGTCAGAAACCAGTCGATTGATACGTGGTGATGCGTTGCTAAGAAAACTAGCAAGTCAAGGCCCACATTAGCTTGACCTGTACTGATGCGGCTAATGTACGCGCGTGTTTGACCACTGCCTCTCGCAATATCAGCGCCAGACAACCCGAGCAAATCCTTGATTCGTGAAAATCGTGCATTGATATCTTGCCGAACACCAACCACTTCGGCTGAACGCGATATTGAAACTGAGTTCTTTTTAGTTGACATTCTGTTGCATATAGTTCCACTATCTTTGAACCGAGACAAATGACAACTGATCTAGCGCTTGCTGCGTGCTAGTCAGCCGAGCGGGAAGGATCAAGGCAGGGTGATAATCAATCGATTCATATGGTAATCGCTTGTCAACTGATCGTCAACACTTTGTCAACAATCTAACATAGTTCTGTGGCCACGCCGAACGACAGTGCATTTCGGGCCTTGTGTGAGCTGATGGACAATGTGCCCTTCAGTAAGAATCCGTATCGTGGAATTCTCACAAGAGTGGCTAAGGACTTCAATTACAAAGGCGGACGACGATCCGTATTTCAGGCAATTAAGGTGAATCGTAACACGGAGGTCATGATGGCTGTTGCGCGCGCTGTTCGTGCTATCGAGGAACAGATGAACCAAGCCGTAGGAGGTGAGTCAAAATGATCCGCGCAATCCTCCTTGTTTGCAGTATTCAATAACCATACCCTGTTTTGGGTATTTCCAGCATATAAGACCATATGTTGTAGCTGATTCTGGTCGTCACGTAGGACTCGTGATTTTCGGATAACTACTACGCATTATGACATTCGTCGACTAGTGAAGCATATAGGAATTTTTTATCATTCTTCTTCGCAGTGAACTATGAAATGTTGTGTCAGTACGTATGCACTTTCAATGCTACTCATTAGCAGCCTGCGTGCATACGCTCAAGAGCCCGTCGTTTATGACGATTCTAAGGCCAAGGAAATGCAGACGGTTTGGACTCGACCTATGAATAAGGTAGGCCTCGGTGTGTATTTGCAGAACGTTGCCGACATACCCGGCAACAATATTATAACCATCTTTACGAACGGTGAATACTGGACTTGGCCGACATTGCCAATTCTTGACACAACATCAACATCAACGCAATGGATCAATGGAAGGGCCAGCGGATTTATCATGTCCTTCGACTTCGATGGCGTGCCTCCAATGGAGTACTTTTCTGAAAATGCGATTTTTCGTCCTTCTGTGGACGGGAGAACGCTAACCGTTGTTGATACTGTCAATTGTCTTCAAAAGGATGGTGGAGAGGCGCGATCATCTGTGGATGTTGACGGAGACGGACGAATGGACGTTGTGGTCCGCCAATACACTGGTAGCGGTAACGATCCCCACCCCGTGTGGTTCCAAGCGGTTCTTGCCGGTCCGGACCGTGGTCATGGTTGTGCTCGAACGTTAACGTTTCCCAATGGTTTTGCATCAATGGAAATGGGCCGTGACAGATGGACGATGCGCATGATGCGATGCGCCGATGGTAAACTCCGCATGCTCTATCTCGGTACTATTTATGCGCAGAGCAGCGTTAGCTTCCTCACAGGCATCTATCTTCTTGATGTACATGTTCAGCAAGCGGGTAACGATTTCAATATCAGCTACACAGTTGCTGACAGTATCGTCCATCAGCATTTCGTCTTTCAGGGAGAAGAGTTTCCTTGGGTCGTCAGACCTGTTACAGGTGTAGATGA
>JAWXBR010000050.1:0-25052 GCA_034440235.1 bacterium | reverse complement strand
TGGTATAAAATTGAATGTCTTGTGATTTGAGAAGTGTGTTTAGGGTTTTTCTACGAAGACGTGACGTGTGTACCGATAGTCTTTGCCATCGTTCCACGCAACCGTTACGTCCCACCTGCCATACGACCTTTTGCTCATGTCTATGCGCATGGTGCCTGTGCTATCAAGTGCGAGTGGTACGGTGACGTCTTCCTTCGACTCAGCCACTCGATAAAGTTGAACTGAGCCTTTTACATGCACAACGTTCTGTGGCACATGTATGAAGATTGCTCCCGCTTCAGTTGCAATCGTGACACTATTGCCAAGGGCATTCGCTTGTTGTTCTGCAACTGAGCGCTCATTGCGTGCTAATGACTCTTCGTAGTAGTCTGGACGTACTAGGTCGATGTGCTGTGTCGTAGCAAACACAACGAAGCCGATCGTTGCAGCAGCAAATGATATGTAGACGATGGCTAATCCTGTGCCCCATGACATTCTCACTTTGTTGTCCTTGCAGGTGGTGTTAAGAATGGCAGTTCTTCTACTCGCTGCACAACACCGTTTACGAGCAGCTCAATGTTTACCGTGCTGCGCGTTACTTCGTCGGGAATCGTGACAATGAAACGTCCGTTGCTCTGTTGATATGCTCCAATATTCTCATCCATGCCAATGAAGGTCACCGTAGCCTTGTCAGGCTGAACTGTGCGGATGGTGAGTACACCACCGACTGATGTGCGATTTGTAATCTCAAGTCGGTAGATGTTCGCTATGCCATTAGATGTGCGTAGCCACGTCGTGCCTTCGAAGCGAAGTACAGCAACGTCAAATGGTGTGCGAATTGCGAACATGTATGCCACAACTCCAACCAGTACAAGCCATATCGCAGTGTATGCTACAATACGCCCGGTTAACCACGTATGCCGATTCTCACGAACGGCTTCGCCGCTGGTGTAGCGGATAAGTCCTTCGGGTTGCTTGGTCTTGCGCATTACGTCGTTACATGCGTCGATACATGCCGTACACTGCACACACTCGAGTTGTATGCCATTGCGTATGTCAATGCCTGTTGGGCAGACCGTAACGCACTGGTGACAGTCCACGCAGTCGCCAAGGCCTTCGCGGTTGCGACCCTTGCCCCTTTGTTCGCCCCTTACCGTATCGTATGTAACGGTGAGCGTTTTGTCGTCTACGAGGGATGACATGTAGCGTCCGTACGGACACACTATTACACACGCCTGCTCACGAAACCGAGCAAACACCGCGTAGAAGACGAAGCTGAACAGTACGAGAGGAATGATGATACTTAGATGTGCAAACGGACCATCTGCGACGTACTGCAAAAGGGTCTTACTGGAAATGAGATACGAAAGGAAGACGTTGGCAATGCCGAATGCGATGATTGCGAAGAGGCTATGCTTGGCAATGCCACGCATGACACGGTCGCGTGTCCATCCCTTGCTTCGCCGCAGTACCTGAGCCGCGGGAGGACCTTCGATAAACCATTCGAGACGACGAAAGACCATCTCGAGAAAGATGGTTTGCGGACACATCCATCCACACCATATACGACCAACCGTTGCAGTCAATAGAATGATCGAAACAATACAAAGAAGCAACACAAGCACAAGCAACCACATGTCTTGCGGCCAGAAAGGCATGCCAAACAGCACAAACTTTCTCTCAAGCAAATTCAAGAGCATGAACTGATGTCCATGTACATAGACGAATGGCGACACAACAAAGAAGACCATTAGGATAACAGCCACCACTGTTCGCCATTTGTATAGACGCCCAGAAGGTTGCCGTGCATAGATCCACTTGCGACGTCCATCTTGCTCCACACTAGCAAGCTGCGCTCTGAAGCGTTCGTGATCTTCGATTTCGTAGATAACGGACATTATACCTTATAGCGAGTACTTGGGTTTAGCAGGAGTCGGCGCATTAAAGGGGCGCTTCGGGATTGGATGAACATTGAACGTCACGCTCTGGGATAACAGGCTTGGGATCGACAGGATTCGATCCTCGCCTCGAAATGATGTACGACGCGACCTTGAGTAGATCATCATCCGAAATTTTATTTGTAGAGCCGTACGGAAGCATGCCCTCTGCAGGATACCCAGTTGTAATACTTGTTATAATGTTCTTTATCGAACATCCATGTAACCAATAATCATCAGTTAGATTCGGTCCAACCTGCCCTCCCAGATCTGTTCGATGGCACGTCGCACATAGATTGTCGGTGCCTTCGAATATTTCCTTGCCTCGCAGCAGTGACGGAGCATCCTCCAGAACAACAAGGTTGTCTAGATTCTTACGCGGCGCTTTGCCTGCTGCCAACTTCCAGTGCTCGAGTTCCTGATTGTATTCTACATACTGGTCTTTTGCACCGATGACGGGCTCGGTTAGAACATGCCAGTTAATCATGTACAGTACAGCCATTACGATGGTACCGTAAAATCCGTACAGCCACCATCGCGGCAAGGCATTGTCGTATTCTTTGATGCCATCGGCATCGTGGTCGAGTAGTTCGTTTTCGTTTTGCGACATAATCCCGATTCCTTAAAGGGATGTATTGGTTGAATTCTGATCATCGTCAAGGGGCAAACGAGCAAGGGTCGCAAGGCGAGCTTTGTCGGCACGCGCAAACCATACGAGCAGGATTGTAAAGAAGGACACAAAAAGGAGGAGAGCAATAATCGGATATAACTCAATGCCAGGAATTCCTTCGAGAACGTTTCTGATCATTGCTTTGCTCCAGGCGTTGTTTGTTTTAGTGCTTTGATATCGGTGCCAAGGCGTTGCAGATATGCAATGATGGCAATGATCTCCTTGTCGGCTCTCGCATCTTTAAGTCCTGCATCTTGCAGTCCGTCTGCAATACGCGATGCTTGTTGTTTAAGATCGGCAACGGCTTTCGTTTCAAATCCCTCGGGGTATGGCACACCAAGCTTACGCAGCGTAATGATCTTGCCTTCGGTGTGTGATATGTCGAGCTGACGTTCATACAACCATGTATAGGCTGGCATGAGCGAGCGTGGCGATGTAGATGTCGGCTCCTTCATGTGGTTGAAGTGCCACGCATCGACGTACTTTCTGCCAACGCGATGAAGGTCTGGACCCGTTCGTTTCGATCCCCACAGGAATGGCCGGTCATAGACGAACTCTCCCGCGTGCGAATACTGTCCGTAGCGCTCGGTTTCAGATCTGAACGGACGTACCATTTGGGAGTGGCATCCAACACATCCTTCACGGATGTACAGATCGCGTCCCTCGAGCTCAAGCGGTGTGTATGGCAGAACCGATGCTATCGTTGGTACGTTGCTCTGCACAAGTGCCGTAGGTACGAACTCGACGATGCCGCCAACAAGCACTACGACAAGTGTAACAATGGCAAATCGAATTGGTTTTCCTTCGAGCATTCGGTGCCAGTAGCCATCCTTCGCAGGAGTAACAATACGGGCTGGTACCGCTACTTCTTCGTTGGCAAGAAACTTGCCTTGACGTGCAGTTCGGTACAAGTTCACGATGCCAATCAGAGCACCGATAGTAAAGAGGTGACCGCCTATCGATCGAAGGACGTACATCGGTATTAACCGCAGCACCGTCTCAAGAAAATTCGGATGTGTTAGCGAACCGTCGACATTAAATTCTTTCCACATGAGCGACTGCGTGATACCACCGAAATACATGGGCACTGCGTAGAATACAATGCCAAGTGTCATTGCCCAGAAGTGCCAGTTAGCCAGACGTACCGAGAACAACTGTGTACGCCACATGCGCGGAACAATGTAGTACAGCATTGCGAAGGTCAATCCACCATTCCACGCGAGTGCTGCCATGTGCACATGCCCAACGATGTAATCGGTGTAATGTGCGATTGCGTTCACACTCTTGATGGAGAGCATGGGACCTTCGAACGTTGCCATGCCGTAGGCTGTAACACCAACGACCATGAACTTCAAAACAGGATCGGTGCGCACCTTGTCCCATGCACCTCGCAGCGTAAGCAACCCATTGAGCATACCGCCCCACGATGGGAACAAGAGCATGATACTGAAGGCAGTACCTAACGACTGCGCCCAGTCTGGAAGCGCTGTGTAGAGTAGGTGGTGCGGACCAGCCCAGATGTATAGGAAGATGAGCGACCAGAAGTGGACGATTGAAAGTCTGTAGGAAAAGATCGGACGTCCAGAAGCCTTCGGAATGAAGTAATACATGATGCCGAGGAAGGGCGTCGTAAGAAAGAACGCAACTGCATTGTGTCCGTACCACCACTGCACAAGCGCATCCTGTACTCCTGCATAGGCCGAGTAACTCTTTAAAAGCGATACAGGCAATGCCAGAGAGTTCACAATGTGCAGTACAGCGACCGTTAAAAACGTGGCGATGTAGAACCAGATGGCAACGTACATGTGGCGCTCTCTGCGCTTCATAATAGTGCCCATCATATTCCAGCCAAAGATTACCCACACAATTGCAATGAGAATGTCTATAGGCCATTCCAGCTCTGCATACTCCTTGCTCGACGTAAAGCCAAGTGGTAGTGTAACGGCTGCCAGCACGATAATGAATTGCCAACCCCAGAAGTGGAGTTTGCTTAATACGTCACTAAACATGCGCGCTTTACATAGCCGCTGTAGCGAGTAATACACGCCCAGGAAGATTGCATTACCAGCGAACGCAAAGATTACCGCATTCGTATGTAACGGACGTAGCCGTCCGTACGACAGCTCCGGAACAAACGCCAGGAAGTCTGGAGCCCACAGCTTCACAGAAATGATGATGCCAATCAGAAATCCTACAACTCCCCAGGCTGCAGTGGCTATTGCAAAGAATTTTACAATCGTGTTGTCGTATACAACTGTTTCGCCGCTACCGGGGGCATTGGGTTCTGGCGTTAATGGTTTGGTCAGCTCCATAGATCTGTTCCACTGTCTGGTTTTGGATTTCGTGATATCGCCGATTTCGCTTTGATTGCTAAGGGGTCGAAAGGGGCATCGTCGAGCAGCATCCGTAACGGAGGCGTTAGTGTATCGTCGTATTGTCCTGTGCGTGTGGCCCATAGGAATGCAACAAGGAAGCCCGAACTAACGAGCAGGCTGCTCACAACCAGTACGATGATTACTTCCATTGTTCTCTCCTTACTGCCAGATGAGCACCAGCCACGGCGAGTCCGATTACCGTAAGCGAACTGATTGGCATAAGGATCGCCACGGCTAGTGGCGACAGTGCGCCAGTAACAGCGAGCGTAATGCCGATGGCATTGTAGACCAGCGATACTGCAAACGTTGCAATGATCACACCACGTATTGTGCGTGCATAACGAAGTAGAGTGGGGATCGACGACATCATAGTGCCAGGTAGAATTACATCACACGCTGGAACGATTGTCGATGTATCGTTCGATACGGCAATGGCAACATTTGCTGTGTTCATCGCAGCAGCGTCGTTTAGACCATCGCCAACCATCAAGACCCTTTCGCCCCTTGCCTGCAACTCTGTAATCTTTTTTACCTTTTCTGCGGGCAGCATGCCAAAATGCATTTCTTTTTCGGCAAAGAACGGTTCTAGTAAACTGCGGTCTGATGTACCATCGCCAGAAACCATTGATGTGCCGAGACGTTCTCGTACATCGCAGATCATTTCGGGTACACCCTTACGTAATGAGCTTCCAACAACAACCTCGCCCTTGATGTGTCCGTCGATTGCAATGAGCGTCCTGTTGGACAATGTGTGTGCTGCTGCACTCTGACCATACCACTGTAAAACCCACGGTTCAGAGCCTACTGCAATAGAATGTTTGTCGACTGTGCCGTGGATCCCCTGCCCAGGAATTTCTTGAACGTTTTGTGCCTGAAGAGTCGATATGCCGAATGTAACCGCAAGGGCTTTGCTTACTGGATGTGTGCTTTCAGAAACAATTGCAGCAACTGCGTCTTGCTCATCAGATGATAGTGCGATGCCAACATACGTGGCTTCGTAATGCAGTGTCGTAAGTGTGCCTGTTTTGTCAAACACAATGTGGGTTGCGCGCTCTAGTTCGAGTAACGTGCCCGTGTTACGTATCATGATGCCCTTGCGTCCGAGAAGTCCCATTGCAGTACCTAATGCAATTGGTGCGGCAAGCGTCATAGCGCACGGACATGCAATGATGAGCACTGCGATGAGAACGTTGGAGGCCATTGCCATATCAGGCAGCCAAACAGCAAATGCAGTTAGTGCTATAAGCACAGTAACCAGCGTAAACACAGCACCAAACCGACTAGAGACGTCGATGAGTTGCGTTCTCGGACGCGGTGCAGAATTACGTTCCCACAAGCTGGCTAGGTGTCCGTGCGAGACATCGCTTATTACCAAGCATCGCATCGATGTTCCGATTACTTTTCCACCGGCCATTAACACCTCACCCTTTACACAAGCGTGCGGTTTATGCTCACCTGTCACAAACGAATAGTCCATCTGTGATGTAGGGCTGACGAGGGTTGCATCACAAGGCAACACTTCACCGTTGCGAAGGTCAAGCACATCGCCAACCGCAATGCTCTCGATTGGCACAAGAGCATTAACGTCCTTGCGAACTACGCGTACACCAAGTGGAAAGAACGAACGCACTGTGCGATCGAACGAAATGGCTTGGAACGCCTTCTCTTGCACGAGTCGTCCGATTAACAGAAAGAATACGAGGCCCGTAAACGAGTCGAGATAACCAAAACCGTGGTTAGTAACGATGTCTACAATACTTCGGGTAAAGATTGCAGCAATGCCAAGTGCCACAGGAACATCTAGATTAATCGTCCGATGTCTAAGGCTGCCTAATGCCGACTTCCACCAGGGTGCGGCAGAAAAGAGAACGACAGGGATCGCGAGTATGATACTGATGATGCGGAATGCCGTGTCGAGAGAAGGGGGAAGCCCGGCTGGACCCGCCAGATACGCCGCAATACTGAACAACATGATGTTGGCTGCAGAAAAGCCTGCGACACCCAGTCGTTGTAGTGTCGTTCGACTAACATGCGGGGTCGACTCTTGTTTGCCTTCAAGCAGCGGCGGAAAATTGAGTGATGTAAGTAACTCAGCAAGCTGACGAACAGAAGTTTTCTTTGGGTTGTACGCTATGCGAACAGTCTTGCGCGTTAGGTCAACAACTGAAGAGTGTATGCCCTCTGCCACCTGCGGCAGTCGTTCGAGCGTCCATACACACGATGCACAGTGAATGACAGGAACTGTGAACGTGCAGCTAACATGTGTGGCATCGCGTTCTTCAACAAACTTTGCCGCTGTGCGCGGCTCATCTAGAATCTCATAGACGGTGCTGCGTTCTGCACAACACGAAGCTTTTGTGTCGGTCGGACTTAATTCGAACGGATGTAAAACGTCCTTCATTTCAGTTTTCGGAGTCCATTATCTTTTATAGTCAAAAAAAAACGAAATTCAGATTACTTCGACGCAAGGTTCGCAAGGCGGACGTTCAGACTATTCGCCTTGGTGGCGAGCATTGCAAGGGTTGTCTTCTTTGCAATCTGCGTGAACTTCGCCCTTACTTCTGTCCATTGGTCATGTGCCGGACAAGGTTCGGCATGTCCACATCCGGGCAGACCCAGCATACACTGGGTAAACAGCTCCTCACCGTCGATTGCACAGATCATGTCATACAGTGAAATATGCGCAGACGGCCTTGCAAGCGCCACGCCGCCCTTTGGTCCGCGATACGAAAGCAGAATTCCCGCCTCAGTAAACTGCTGTAGGACCTTCGTCAGGAAGTGGAAAGAAATGTTCAACTGTTCAGCAATGCGGTTAATGGCGACATAATCGTTGCCGTTCTGGGCCGCGATGTAAATCGTAGCCTGTATTCCGTATATGCATGACTTGCTGAGGACCACTGTGCTGCCTTCTTATTTAAGACCATCTTGTCTTAATACAAAGCTACCCTATTTCGGAGGATTGGTGCAAACTTATTTTGTTTTGAAAAGATTTCAGCTGTCCAGTGCTGAAATAGGTGCCGGACGACATCTTACTGTACGAGGTGTGTCTCCGTACCTTCGTACATGCTTACAATTACACCGTTTGGGGCAGCTGGAGAAGTAACGGGTTCTTCGTACCTCCTTGAGACCGAGTTAGCGTCGGTGCTTATAGACTTCGGCATGTTTCAGGGC
Organism: bacterium; assembly: GCA_034440235.1. Lineage (GTDB taxonomy): Bacteria > Bacteroidota > Ignavibacteria > Kapaibacteriales > Kapaibacteriaceae > JAWXBR01. The sequence continues at coordinate 16,920 of JAWXBR010000050.1, read as the reverse complement.
GACAAGGATGACGATGCTCGCAATGTTGTGCCCGGACCGATTCATAGGCGTCTGCCCGACGCCGTGCTGTTGACCCATGCGCACCTCGACCACTCAGGTCGGTTACCACTGCTTGCAATGCAGGGTTATGCAGGTCCGATCTTCAGCACCACGGCTTCGAAAAGTATGGCGGAGCTGATTCTGAAAGACTCCGCTGTTATGCAAGAGCACGATTACAAACGCCACGAGCGCAAAGCCAAACGCCTTGGGCGCACCGTCGCGCGTACCGATTTGCCGTTGTACACCAGTGCGGATGTTGAGAGCACACTTGCGTTGTTCAATACCGTCGAGTATGGTGTTACCACACCTATCGCCAACGGCATTACTGCTCTGTTTCGTGAAGCAGGACACATGCTTGGGTCCGCGAGTCTCGAAATGCGTGTTACTTCAGATGGAGTCGAGAGGACAGTTGTGTTCTCAGGCGATATAGGTCCGTTGCGGTTCCCCTACCTAAAAGATCCCGATCCTCCTGCTCAAGCAAACATCGTTGTGCTTGAGTCTACGTACGGCGACCGCGACCACAAGCCCCTTGATGCGACCCTTGAAGAATTCGCACAGTTGATTACAGACGCTGTGCGCTTGGGACGAAGGATTTTTGTGCCATCGTTTGCTATCGGACGCACTCAACAGATAATATACTTTTATGCAATGTTGCTGCGTGAAGGAAGAGTACCCGAGATTCCGATATACATAGACAGTCCGATGGCAATTAAAGCAACGGATATGTACAACACGTTCTCGGTTCTATACGATGAAGAGAGTGCGGCACTCGAAGTTGAAGGGCGTGCTCCTCTCCGACTTGCGAACGTAAGCTACCTCGAGACATCCGACGAATCGAAGACCCTGGCCACCATGCCCGGTCCGTACATGGTTATCGCCGGCTCAGGCATGGCCAACGGTGGACGCATTCTTCATCACTTGCGCAACAACATCGATGATCCGACTGCGGACATTCTGTTTGTCGGCTTTCAATCGCACGGATCGCTCGGACGCCGATTGGTAGACGGCGCCTCGGAGGTGTTCATCATGGGTGAGCGTCGTACGGTGAACGCGGTCGTGCATACACTAGGTGGTATGAGTGCTCATGCCGGACAGAGCGACCTTATTGGATGGGTCGATGGAATGATGGCAACCAATCCGCACATCATTCTCACACACGGCGAAGATGATGCACGAACAGTACTTGCGAGTACGATTCACTCGCGCTTCGGCATAACGCCGCTGATGCCGACCTACGGACAGGTCTTGAACTTCTGAGCATAATAATGTCTACCACGCAGGATTGAGCACGCTCAGAATGTGCTGCGAACGTGCCCCATCTCGCCTAACAACAACGTAGGACCTCTGATAGAGCGACTCGAATTCATGAACAACGACAAGAGTCCCAGATGCCAGGTCTCGACTAGCTCCGACTTTCGGGATGGCAACGATCGCATCTGTTTCTAGCGCAAGTAGTCTCAGTAGCGCGATGTCGTCTATGTATCCATGAACCTTCGGTCGGCTGCGATGCGTTTGTAAGAACGCCTCTATTTCTGTTGTTATCGGATTGCTCTTCGCGGGTAGATACACGCCATGCTTCTCTAATCTCGTAGCAAGAGGCAGCCGTGATGCATTACGATACCGAGCAACGAAGCACATTGGTTCTTTAGCAATCTTTCGTTGGATAAGGGGCTCATCTTCGGAATGTGGGTACGGCACGTCGCACAGAATTGCGTCAAGGTGGAAACCCATGAGACGTGTGAGCAACGTTTTCGGATCGCCCACCTCAATATTTAGTTCGTAATTCGAATCCTGGATAACTGGCTTCAATACAGCCATTTGTAAGTTTTTTGATAGACTACCCAAGGAGCCCAGACGTAGGGTTGTGTTTGGTGTGCCTCCCTTTAGATTATTAACAAGCTCACGACCTTGTCGGAATATCTCTTCGGCACGACCAAATGCGATGTGTCCGTCCTCTGTCAGCGACAGCTTCTTCGACGTCGTCCGATCAATGAGTTTCTTCCCCAGATACTCTTCGAGCTGACTCACCTGTAAGCTGACCGCCGATTGCGCGACAAGAAGTTTTTCCGCTGCTCGGGTGAAGCTGCCCTCTTTAGCGACGTTCCAGAAATAGTACAGGTGATGATAGTTGAGTTGCTGCATTTCATCTCTTTATTAGATCATATTCATGCAATATATATGTTTTGCTTCTGCATCCCGCCGCAGTAATTTGCACTTATTGCTAAATGCCTACTGACAGTACTGAGATACATGCAGCAACTATTTAAAGACATTAAACACGACTTGCCTGCGAGCATAGTTGTATTCTTCGTGGCAGTACCCTTGTGCCTGGGCATTGCCCTTGCTTCGGGTGCGCCGCTGTTCGCTGGCATTATTGCGGGTATCGTAGGCGGCATAGTCGTGGGCTTCGCCAGTGGTTCTCCGTTGGGAGTATCCGGACCTGCAGCGGGACTTGCCGTCATTGTGCTGGGTGCTATTGCGACGCTCGGTGGCTCCTGGGAGGCCTTCTTACTTTCTGTTGTGTTGGCAGGTATTATACAGTTGGCTGCGGGCTATCTAAAGCTAGGCACAGTAGCGTATTACTTCCCGTCATCCGTGATTAAAGGCATGTTAGCGGGCATCGGCTTACTCATCATCCTCAAGCAAATACCACACGCTTTTGGTTACGATGCCGATTACGAGGGCAGTACATCGTTCATGCTTGCAGATGGACAAAACACCATCTCGCAGCTACTGAACATGCTTTCGTTTATCACACCAGGCGCAGTGCTTATTGCAGTTGTATCTGTTGTGCTTCTGATTGTCTGGGAACATGTGCTGATGAAAAAGCACAGAATTTTTGGGATGATTAACGGTCCGCTAGTAACCGTCTTGGCAGGCATACTGTTTTCGTATCTCTATCAGCAGGGTGTGCTGCCTTTCCAGCTAAGAGACACGCAGATGGTGCAGATACCAGTGGCAACAACCATCGGTCAGTTTTTCGGTCAGTTTACGACGCCCGACTTTTCACACTTCAACAACCCCGACGTTTACGTAATTGCATTTGTCCTGGCCATTGTCGCAAGCCTGGAAACACTGCTTTGCGTAGAAGCAACAGACAAGCTCGATCCCTTCAAAAGAGTAACTCCAACAAACCGCGAGTTAAAGGCGCAGGGAATTGGCAACATTGTATCCGGACTTATTGGTGGACTTCCGCTGACGCAGGTAATCGTTCGAAGTAGCGCAAACATCACATTCGGAGCCCGATCTAAACTGTCTGCTATCATGCACGGTCTTCTTCTGCTCGTCTGCGCCATTGCTATACCCGGTTTGCTGAATTTGATACCACTTGCCACACTTGCAGCCATTCTGTTTGTTGTTGGGTACAAACTCGCAAAACCTCTACTGTTTAAGCAAGTGTACAAGCAAGGCTGGGAGCAGTTCATACCATTCATCGCAACAATCGTCGGAATCTTGTTCACCGACCTTCTTAAGGGGATTGGGATCGGTATGGCAGTGGCTGTGTTCTTTATCCTACGGAACAACGTCAAGAATGCGTTTCACCGCATCAAGGATGAAGAGCTGAAAGACCACGAGCATTTAATCGTGTTGTCAGAAGAAGTTACGTTTCTTAACAAGGGCAGCATTCTACAGATGCTCAACAGTATCCCCGCGCATTCACGAGTGATCATTGATTCTAGCAAATCAAAATTCATTCACTTCGATGTCCTGGAAATCATTCAAAACTTTCTGGTGCATGCCACAACAATGGATATTAGAGTGCACCTCAAAGGCCGATGGCTAAACGATGCCGAACCACTGAGCACACCACCACCCCTACATACGGAAACATTATGAAGACGCTAACCAAAGAAGTGCAGGATGCTTTAACACCGGATATGGCAATAGACATCCTAAGAAAAGGCAATGAACGGTTTGTTAACAATCTGAAGACTAACCGCAACTTGCTACAACAAGTGAACGAAACGGCGGACGGACAACATCCTTTTGCGGCAGTGCTGAGTTGCATCGACTCTCGCACATCTGCCGAACTGATCTTTGATCAGGGGCTAGGCGATGTGTTCAGTATTCGCATTGCGGGCAACATCTTGAACGAGGACATTCTCGGCAGCATGGAATTTGCCTGTAAAGTTGCTGGTGCTAAGGCTATCGTCGTGCTCGGACACTCAAAGTGCGGAGCAGTGAAAGGCGCTTGCGACGATGTAAAAATGGGCAACCTCACCGCATTGTTGCAGAAGTTAAAGCCAGCAGTGGATGCCGAGCGTACAACAACGTCAGAACGCAACTCCAGCAATGCTGCGTTTGTAGAGAACGTAGCCCACCTGAATGTTAAGCTCACCCTCGAGCATATACTCGAGCGCAGTCCGATCCTCAATGCCATGAATGAAGCGGGTGACATTACCGTTGTAGGCGGTATGTATAATGTCGATACTGGGGCAGTTGATTTTCACCGCAGGTGAAATCGTCCGCAGAGTCCCCTACAAAGGCATCATCATGATAAGCAAGCAAGGCGCAGGGTCTATAACCTCAACTCTTCGCACATCGTGTAAGTCGACGCTTTGACAATGCACTGTCAAGCTATGGTTGCCTTTACGGTGCTGTCTTGATTCGTGCTAACACCCTCTTAGCTAGGTAGTTAACGATGAACGACAGCAATGAAAAAGCTATCACCACAAGCCACTCTCGAAATCCGATGGTCTGAATTGAAAGCACCTCACGTGTAAACACGAATGCATGGGCTAGTGCAATGAGCACCACGTTCATTCCAAGCGCAGCCCATACGTATCGATTTCGAAGTACACTTCGCGAAAGTCTGTTTCGGCCACCCATGTTAAAAACATGAATCATCTGCGACAGCACCAGCGTGAAGAAGAACACATTGTTCTGCTGTAGGACGCTATTTCCATCATGCGTCATCGTGCCAGCCCATACAACAGCGCCCATACTGCACGATGCAATCACAATGCCGTACACAACTATCGCACGCCAGTGTCGGGATGCAACTAAGGGGTCCTGAAGCCCGTGGGGCTTTGATCGCATGATATCAGACCGACCTTCTGTAAAAGCCAAAGCAAGCGCTGGCAACACATCGCTCAAAAGATTGATGAAGAGTATCTGAAGCGGGACGAGTTGAAAGGGAACGTTCATCACTGCAGTAGCGCCAATAACAAGAAGCTCGCTTAGGTTGCCCGACAGGAGATATATGACAAAGGCACGAATGTTATCGAAGATGATGCGGCCTTCCCTAACCGCTGCAACGATTGAAGTAAATGCATCATCCTTGATTACTACATCAGCAACTTCTTTTGCTACTGCAACACCGCGCTGTCCCATTGCAACGCCAACATCTGCTTTCCTAAGCGCAGGCGTATCATTTATGCCATCACCTGTCATCACAACAACAGAGTCTTGTTCCTGAAGGGCAGTAACGAGAGCGAGCTTGTGTTCAGGGTTCACCCTTGCAAAGACGTTCGCAGTTAATCGCTCATCATCCCATGCGCCACCATCAATTGAACTTCCGGTTACTACACGGTCTGCTGTCTCGATACCAAGCTCTTTCCCAATCTTCAGTGCAGTAGCGGGGTGGTCACCAGTAATCATGATAACGCGAATGCCTGCTTCTATACATTCTTGAATCGCCGGCTTTACATCTGCGCGCAGCGGATCGACCATGCCCACGAGGCCGATAAACATTAGATCTGCCAGCATCTTTTGCGGCTTCTGCGCAAAATCTGCCGTTGCAAAGCCAAGCACACGGAAACCATTGGCCGCAAGCTGATGCTCGGCATCTAGCCAGCGTTGGGCATCGAAACCAGAGGGCCCCTTCTCCTGGCCCCCTGCACCATTCGATGAGCTAGTGCAATACTTAAGGAGTTCCTCGGTTGCGCCCTTCGCATAGACAACAAAACCTTGCTCGCGCTGATGCAGCGTAGCCATGACTTTTGTTTCGGAAGAGAACGGTTCTTCGGCAATACGTGGTGCACGTTGCAGTAATTCAGATGTATCGAGTTTTGCCGTTACCGCGGCATTCCTCAACGCAACTTCGATCGGGTCACCCGAAGCGTTGGCCGTCTCCATCACTGCATTGTTGCACAGGAAGCCCGCAGTAAGTATTTGGGCAGCGTCTGCGTCGGCGAGCAGCGCGTCCTCGGTAAGCAAATGGGTTGCATTCGCTGTTACGACCGACTCAACACCAACCCTATTCTCAGTTAACGTGCCGGTCTTATCTGTGCAGATTACATCGGCCGAGCCGATGGTTTCTACCGATGAGAGTTGTTTTACGATGACGTTGCGCCGTGCCATCCGAAGTGCACCAGATGCAAGTGCAATTGTTGCAACAATGGGGAGACCCTCTGGTATGGCAGCCACAGAGAGTGCTAGCATGATAGTAACTATCTCCATTAACTGTCTACCAGAGGCAAGTCCTGATACTAGCACGATGCCCGCTATTACAACGGTAATGGCAATCATCTTTATCGATAGCGACTGAAGTTTCTTCTCAAGTGGTGTGGTGCTCTGATCTGATGAACCTACGAGTTCGGCGATACGACCGACCTCGGTATGCATCCCCGTTGCTGTTATGAGAATTCTACCGCGACCTCTTGTAACATGCGTGGCCCCATACACCATGCAGGTTCTGTCGGCAAGCTGCGTGTTGGCATCGATCTGTTGATCGGACTTGTCGACCGGAATCGACTCACCGGTAAGCGACGATTCATTGACTTGTAATCCTGCCAATTCAACGATACGTCCGTCCGCCGGAACCAGATACCCTTCTTCAAGCAGCACAACATCACCCAGCACAACCTCGGTTGCATCAATCTCCTTACGCTCGCCAGCGCGCCACACTACAGCCTTCGTTGCCGACAAATCCTTCAGCTCTTGCATCGAACGTTCGGCCTGAAACTCAAGGTAAAAGCCAATGCCTGTATTGATGGCAAGTACGATTGCTATAGCAATGGCATCGAGGCTCTCACCAAGTACCAGCGACACCACTGCGGCAACGAGCAACACGTACACAATCGGATTCTTGATCTGTGCAATCACAATCGCAAAGACGCTACGGCCTTCTTCGGCCATAATCACATTGTGTCCGTTCTCTGTTAATCGGCGCTCGGCATCCTCCGACGTGAGTCCGTTTGTAACATCCGCACCCAGCTTTTCAGCCAGCGCGGCAACATCCATCGCATGCGCCGCACTTAGAGGTACAACATCCGTTGCATGCGCCGTACTGGCGTCCTCGTATTCTCGAGCATTGTCTTTTTGCATTACTGAACAGTGCTTTTGGTGTAGACACGTCCGATTATTGTTTCACAAGCACTCATCGACAGATCAGAGCGAGGGTGTAGAGTATCATGCGGACGACACAAACTTACTTACTCAACTTCCAGCACGCCCAGCCCGAATGTTGCAGTTTGTTGGCATCGCGTCCGAATTGCGCCGGACGGTACAACACTTCGACGCCATTCTTCATTAAGGGGCTTGCGAAAGGGGCTTGGTCGGCGCAGTCGCAATGGGCAAGGGTGAGCGTGGGTGCTGATTGAATTGCAAGCAGAGAACTCATATATGCGTCGTTAACAGATGTTACGTACTGCTCTACAGCTTGTATGTCGTATAGAACCACACTTACGACTGTTTGTACGTCGGACGAAAGTTTGTTGAAGGCGTGAGTAGCGACCTTACGCGCAAAGTTGTGTACATCACTATTGCTTAGACTTCGTTCGAGATGCTCCAATGGTGCCATGTCGAAGTACGACAGGTGAACGTTAGTCGGAGAAGCGATGAGGTAACGTGTGTATGGTGCGAATGATGAAACGCTGTATGGTGTACCGTTAAAGCACGTTGATAGCACACCCAGATCGAAAGGTTTCGTGTTCGCAGTGAATACCTGGAAGTCTTTACTAAACTTTTTTATCGTTAGTGTGGAATCGGGATACGAGGCGTCGTAATGCAGTCCCTCGACCTCAGGTATCTCGTGTCCGAAGTACACAAACATTCGCACAACGGAATCTGAGGTCCGAGCATCGGCACCACTCATGTTTGATGTATCCGTTGTCCCAGGTGTACCCGTTATGCTGAACTGGTTGTACAATGCGGCTTGCGTTGCAAAGCGCGAAACGCCTTCGTCGCGCCAGTACGAATGTGTTGCAGCCAGACGACCGTTGCGGTAGTAAAAGAAGTCGCCGTCGCGTTGAGGAAAGAACAAGAAGGCATTGCTCTTTGGCCGATCGTGAAAGATGAACACTTCGGCTTCGGGGTTCTGCTGCGCTACCGTGTGGGCTTTGGCTAAAGCTTCTTCGTTGGCAAAATGCGCGATGCCAACTGTGTCGTGAAAGACATAGTTGGCATCACCATGAATCATAAAGAGTACAGAGTACCGCGCTGACGCCGTCTTCGTCAGCGCTTCCTCATATACACGTAGCGTGGATGCACATGATGCAATCAACACTGCCACCAGCGTGCAACCGAATCCTAATCGTATGGTCGACAACCTAATGTTGGTTTGCCCGAATCTTGGTTTACGACGATTACAGAATTAAGATGATGATGATGATGATCAACAGCAGCGTAACAAGGCTGATGGTGACGATAGTATCTGCCTGCTCCATGTCCTGAACCAGGTAGTTTGCATAGGCGTTCAGCTTTTCGTCGGCGATTCGAGTCTGGCCGTTGAGGCCTGCCAATGCATCGTGCTTTTCCTGAATCGATGCGCGTAGGCGCTGGACACCAGCTAGGTCGGTTGATGGCACCGAACTCATTGTTGCAACAACATCGAGCGCTTTTGTCATCTTCGATAACGAGTTCTCTAGAATAGCGCGCTTTTCTGTCGGATCCGACGCAGCTTTTGCCTCTGTTGCAGCATCGCTAAAGTATTTCTGAATTTTTTCTTTGCCCTGAGCCTGTGCCATGGTCAACGAGCAGACCAAAAGCATGATCGATACAAGCGTAATTCGTGTTTTCATTGCCGTACTCCCAATGACTTGACGTAAGAAAATTTTGTTAGCTGTCGTGAATTCGCCGCGACTACTACGGAATTCTGAAGAAGGTTCCCCCCCCCACGTGGATCAGCCCTTTTACACGTTCCACCTTTGGATCATCTGCAAGACACGTGCGTCCGAGAGCCCCTTACCCACAGGAGTTCTATATGAATATCAAACGAGTTTTTGGCGTAATCCTAACGGTACTGGGCATTGGCGCCCTGCTGTACACAGGATTTTTGGGGATGAACACGGGTGGCCAACAGCACGACATTCGTGCTATAGTTATCTATGGCGTGCTTGGACTAATTTTCTTCTTGTCAGGCATGGGCTTGGTGCGGGCCGTGAAAGACGAAGCCTAGAACTTGTTTGCGACAGTATGGTGTGTACGAAAACCCTACAACACGCGTTAGAAGTAACTAGCAAATCCCAAAGCGTACGTGGCAGTGTGTGTGGCCTCGTTGTTCAACACATCATGCTGCCACTGTCTACGAAAATTGAACATGATGACGGTAGACGGCGTCGGTCTTAACGAGAGACTGAGCGTTGCTGCTGTTGCGTCATCGCCCACATTGCTCGACGTGCTGTTGAACTTTCCAACGTTGTAGTCGATGTGGTCGAAGCGGAGCCCTGCATTAAAGGTGATGTCGCTGTAGTCGAGGAATGCGAATGTCGTAATAGGCATTACGGCTTCGACGTACACGCCATTCTGACGTCGTCCGAACGTCTCTCCCGCTGACACAGGTACGTCTATAAGATTTAGAGCTGCCTCGCCACGCACGACAACCGGTCCAACGGTTGCAGCAAGGTCGACAGCAAGTATGGTGAGGTCGCGCTTTTCGTCGACGATTTCACCTTCAAGTTCGAACGTGTTGTACACTCCGCGGTAGGCCGAAATGCCAAGCTCGCCATACGATCGGTTGCGCAAAGCGAGACGGCCGCAGATGGCTGGACTGCCGTTGCCCTCCTCACCAAATAGCGATGCCGACTTTCCAGCCTTGAGGAGTGTGCGCCCTTCCGCATTGAAAATAATTCCAGCGCCTAACCCATTCGCCGCATACGCATCATATGTAAACACGAAATCTGAAAATGCGAGGCTCCCATATGCGCCAGCACCAACCGTCGACAGTGTTGCCGGAATAATTTCGGTGCTGACAAGGGGCCTACGAATGAATTCGTATAAGGGGCTGTCGTGGCGCACATTGAATGCACCAATGGGCAGAAGAATAATGCCACCACGAATAACAAGCAACGGGTCGATGTCGAAATCGATAAGTGCAGTCTCGACATTTATTTCTTCTGTTCCGTGCTCAAACTCGATTTCAGCAAGAAAGCGCACGCGCGAGCTGATGTTCGAAAACAAAAAGATATTAAAGCGCGGAATCTCCATGCGAAGTCCGTCGCCAACACCATCTGCTATACTGTGCGACCCATTGGTCTCTACATAACCACCAAGCGATGTGTTGGCGGTACTGAGGATAAAAGGACGCTGGAAGATAGCCTGCTGAGTAGTTGAGTCGGAAGCCTTGGGCTTCACTTCTGCAGTCGATGTAGACTGCCTGACCGGAAGTTGACTGAAGACTGTAGAGAAGGAAAACAGGAAAAAATAGAGGGCGTAGAAGGAATTCACAGGCGGACAAACATACTATTAAAGTTTAATGTGTACGTACGTGCCGTCTGTCGTTGTAGCATACTGCACTAACGGCTCTTTAGCCGGAGGTGAGAGCACTGCACCTTTCGAATCGAATTCGCTGCCGTGGCACGGACATTCGAATGCGTTGCCTACTGGTCGCACAACACAGCCCTTGTGTGTGCACAAGAGAGACAGGGCAACAAATGTGTTGTCGGAATTGCGCACCACATGTATCGGACCCTTCATCATCCCGGTCTTTCGCACTATTGCCGATGGTTGGTCTGTGAATGCACTGAGAGGCACAGTAATGGTGCCACTTGCTTCTGTACCGTCTATGTACTTGCCAGCAGCACATCCTGTGAGCAAAGGAGTAATACAAACGGCTCCACCCAATACTGTAAGGCTGGCTATTCCGGTCGTTCGCAAAAAATCAGATCGTTGCATAGTTTACAAATGCTCCAAAAGAAGATTACAATCGTGTCATAAAAAAAGAAGATTACAATTGCTCCGAGCGCGCATCACAACGATTCTAAAAATAGGAGTAGTTCTCTGCGTTCGGTTTCTGATAACGCTTGATAGAGCCCCCTGCTTTGAGCCCCTTCCCCACCATGCAGCATAATTGCATCGTTTAGCGTGTGTGCACGACCGTCATGCAAGAAGAAGCCCGTTCCCCCTTGAGATGCTCCGGAAAGTCCGAGTCCCCACAACGGCGTTGTCCGCCATTCAGAAGTTGTTGCAGTGCCTTCGGTGTACCCATCGTCGAGCTCTGGACCCATGTCGTGTAGTAGTAAATCTGTATACGGATGGAATTCGCGGCGGTCGAGGGGTGCAAGTGTCGATGCACCTGTTGTGAGTGTGGGCACGTGACACGATGCACATCCAACGGCAGCGAAATGACGTTCGCCGTTCTTAACTGCAGCGTCCGACGCATTGCGTCGTTCAGGTGCGCGCAGTGTGCGCAGGTAGAAGGCAACGCGGTGCACAATGTTCGCAGAGACCTCGGGGTCGGGGGCGTCGTCGCCGGTAATCGGACCCGATTGCATGTTGTGCAAATCCTTCATGAAGAAGTCCGACGTCACACCCATGTCCTGCAGATAGGCAGTCGCGACTTGTTGCAACAGATCTATTGTACCCGCCTTGCGTCCGAAGCGTCCGATGTACTTGCCATTCAATGGCACGTGCGCCGGTAAGGGGCTAACGAAGTCAGGGGGCTCGGAGTAGTTCGGAATACCACTTATGCCATCGCCATTGGCATCGAGTCGGTCTGCTAATGCCAGGATCGTGGCATCGTCGACGGCTTCGAGAAAACCGAGACCGGCAACCGACGGGGCCATCAGTCGAGAAACTCCTGTTGCCTCGATAGGAATGCTCTCGCCAACATGTCCGTACACCGCCAGGTGCTGCAGTTGAGGTCCACCTAACGAGCTCAACGGATCGAAGCCCGTGGGCGTCATCCGGCCGTACCGTGTTAGGAAGGTCGAAGGGTGGCCTTTTCCGTCGCCAGCGTGACAGCCTTCGCAGGAGGAGGATACGAAGATTGGACCGAGGCCATCGAACCGACCAAAAACGCGTCCAAATTCTTCGTCACCACGTAAATGCGCTTGTCGTTGTTCTGCCGTAAGCTCGGACATTGGTCCGACCAAGGTAGCATCGGGTGCGGGTGCTCCAGGTGCAAAAACGTCGCATGAAGTCAGTACCAGAGCCAGTGCGAGTGCCATGGTCCACGTGTAGAAGTTCATAGAAAACGATTGAGTGCTTATTGAGGCCGCAATATAAACATTTAGTCGAGGGTAAATAATTAATGTGTTGTCTAATTCTATGTCCGTGAGAGAATTAGAACACTCTAGGGAAGAAGAACTGCGGCTGATAACACCGTCCACGGGTTCTAGAGACCTATTACGGCTGCGATTTCGTTATTTTCGATTCGATATTTCTTAGTCAACAAGAAAAGCCATGGCAACACCAACATCGAAGTATAGAAGCGCATCAAAAACAGCGGCAAAGCGCACGTCATGGGTATTCCCCCTTACAACTAAGAACTTTATCTATCTCGGTGCTGGCATTGCAGTGCTTCTTATCGGGTTTGTTCTGTTGTCGATGGGTATCTACACAACATGGGACAATCCGCTCTCTGTGAGCGTAGCACCCGTCGTTTTAATTATCGGCTATTGTGTGGTGATACCATGGGCCATTATGGCACGTCAGAAGAACGAAGAGAACTAAGAAGAAAATCGCGGGAACCGAACAGCGTGTCAGACCGACGTCGCGACCTCTCGACGACCGAAGAACAGCGTGTACTTCACCAAGTAGATCGCAAGCTTCGCAAGAAGACTCTCATTCGTGCAATTCCCGAGCTCTTGCTCAACGTTGGCACATTGTATAAGATGGTGCGCGACAAGTCGTTCGACTTATCGTGGCCAACGCGTGGATTAATTGTTGGTGCACTGGTATACTTTCTGCTGCCAACCGATGCAACACCAGACTATTTGCCGGTAATCGGATTTCTCGACGACACTGTTGTCGTCGGTCTTGTCGTTAAACGTCTCGCTTCAGAGATCGACCGCTATAAGCAACACGTCGCCAAATTCCTCGGCTCGACGCCGTAACACCTGCGTTCTTTCGCCGGTTTTCCACCTCCCGACTCCGTAAATTCGCCGCTATGGAACTGATAAACGGCAGCTACACCATAGGGGGCGTCCCTATACAAGACATCGTCGACCTCGCGGGCACACCAGTCTACGTCTACGACACGGCAATCATTGAACGTCAGGTGCGACGCCTGCAAAACGCGTTTTCGTCCACACCCGTGCGCATCATGTACGCATGCAAGGCACTCACAAACGTGAACATCCTGCGTGTTGTTAAGGCGCTGGGAACGGGGCTCGACACAGTAAGCATTCAAGAGGTACGCCTCGGACTTCAGGCTGGATTCAAACCGTCGGAAATTCTCTACACGCCCAACATGGTGTCGTTCGAGGAACTGCGTGAAGCCGTCGATGCTGGTGTTATTATAAACATCGATACTATTTCGGTCCTCGAACGATTCGGACACGAGTATGGCGGTCGTGTTCCTGTCTGCGTGCGCATTAACCCGCACATCATGGCCGGCGGGAACGAACGCATCAGCACCGGACACATCGATTCGAAGTTTGGCATTAGCATCCATCAACTACGTCATGTGCAGCGTATTGTAGCGTCGCATGGTATGCATGTGAACGGACTTCACATGCACACAGGCAGTGATATTCTCGATGCGGACGTCTTCCTGCAAGGGGCTGAGATCCTTTTCGAAACAGCGTCGTTGTTTCCGGAGCTTCGCTTTATTGATTTGGGATCGGGCTTCAAGGTTGCGTACAAGCCAGAGGACAATGCAACCGACATCGAAACCCTTGGAGCAAAACTTTCTGCTCGCATCATCGAGTTCAACTCTACGCGTGAGACACCTGTCGAAGTGTGGTTCGAGCCAGGCAAGTTTCTCGTGAGCGAAGCAGGCTATTTTCTTGCGACGGTAAACGTTCTTAAGCAGACTACTGCGACTGTGTTTGCTGGCGTAAACTCCGGACTCAATCACCTGATACGTCCGATGCTCTACAACTCCTACCACCACATTCTAAACGTCAACAATCCGAATGGCACGCCGCGCATCTACACAGTTGTGGGCTACATCTGTGAGACCGATACATTCGGCTGGGACAGAAAGATTGCTGAAATCCACGAAGGCGATGTGTTGTGCTTTTTGAATGCTGGTGCGTACGGCTTTACCATGGCATCGAATTACAACTCGCGTTTTCGTCCGCCCGAAGTAATGATTCACAACGGCAAAGCACACATCATTCGGTCGCGCGAAACCATCGAAGACATAACGCGCAACGAAGTTGAAGTAAGCCTCGACTAGACAGACTTACAATAGGTGTTGACTCTACAAGACCCCGCACGGAATCGGGTGCTGTTCATGTTGACTCTACAAGACCCCGCACGGAATCGGGTGCTGTTCATGTTGACTCTACAAGACCACGCACGGAACCGGGTGCTGTTCGTTTAGAAAATAATCGTAGCCCCAATGCTGAACGTGTGCATGTTCAGCGGGGCTTCTGTTGCAAATGGCCAGTTCATGTTGTCCATGCGCAATGCTTTAAAGGCGGCCGACACACCATTGCGAAGCAGGAAGTACATAATGGGTGTAGCAACAGGTGATGACTGCGCAATCTCTTTCACGAAGTACACAGTAAGCGCATCCGCAACAGCCTCTATCGTCCCGCTTCCTAACCAGTACCAAAACATGTGTCGAGGAAAGACCTGGCTCCACGTGTATTGCAACTGTAAGCTCACGGGTTCTGCAATACGGAATTCGATGGCGGGCATCCATGCATCGCCAAAGCGAACACTAGAGCCGAAATCTGCTAAAGGTTCGCCGCCTGCGCGTGCTATCGAGTCGTCAGGTACGTTTAAAACTGTCCATGATAAAGAGCTCGATCCATGCAGAAAGATGATTCCTTGTGGACCTGAACCAAATTTATAACCATATCCGTTACGTGCAGCGACTCCAAATTTTAGCGCGTTAAACGACCTTCCCATCTGAGAAAGGCTATCAGGTGCTCCAGTCGCACCTTTGTGAAACGAGAAGTAAATACCCTCTGAAAAGAGCGAGCTAAGAGTGGTAGTCGATTCAGAATTATCTCTCCGAAAACCAAGTTCAAGCCCAATGGCAATGGCGTTTTCGAGGTTTGCGCTTATGTCGTTCCGCTCATACGAAGTCATGCCTCCAAATAGGCCTACAGCAGGTCGTCGATTCGAGAAATTGAATCGCTGGAGTGAGAGTTCACCCATTTCAGCTTTTTCTTTTTTGCTTGCAGTATCGTTCTGGGCTAGCGTCCAGACCGGCAGAACAACCATCAACAAAAGTAATGCTAGTGTCTCCCGCATACCGTTACGTCCGTATTTGTGAAAGTGTATCGGCAATGTTAGTACAAAGCAACCACAAGCGCCATAGCAAGCATTACAAGAATAATCGGCATCCAAAGCATACGCTCTGACTTGCTCGGCGTAATCGTATTGAGCGTCGTTCCTAATGCCAAATATGCTACCGTAACCCAGATAGCAGTCCTGGACAAATCGTACAAATCAGGTAAGAGCATTTGTGCTCGTATGAGAACGATAAGGGCCATGATAACAATGAGCATTGCTGACACCGCCGCTGCTGGACGCACTCTTATGGGAAGTGCGCCAGTGTACTTGCCGCCAAGAGTAAGGTTACCCCATGGTGCTCCAAACACCAACGCAATCTGAAAGGCAACTGCGAAAACAGATAGCACTGCGAAAATGCTTGAGGCTATGAAGGGCGTCATCGATCTAACATTCTACTCGCCGCCATTGTCCGTAGGTGGCTTCTTGCGACGTGGTCTTAATGTTCTTTCTGTTGGTTTGCTCTGATCGGTGAAGTCTTTACTAATGTAACCATCTTTAGTATAGACGCGACCTCTTAAGTCCTGTGGAGCACGCTTACGTGCCGGAGACGAACCCGTCTTGCCCCTTAGGCCTCGGCCGCCCCCTTTAGGAGTTCCACCGCCACGCGTAAATCGTCTACGTTGTAACGTAGGGTCGAGTGCGCTGTAATTGGCATCGGCGCGATTGAAGTTCGGTTCGCCGCCCTCGCCTCTTGCACGCCCCTGCGGTCGACCACCTTGTGAACGGCCGCCCTGTGGACGCCCACCTTGCGAACGTCCCTGGCCCCCACCTCTTGGCGGTCCTTCGCGGCGTGGGCCGCGGTTGTCAGGTCGTGGTCCTCGATTGTCTGTATACGGTCCTGTCTGTCCTTCACGGCGTGGGCCGCGGTTGTCTGGGCGTGGCCCGCCGGGACCCTCGCGACGTGGTCCGCGGTTGTCTGTATATGGTCCAGCCTGTCCCTCGCGACGTGGTCCGCGGTTGTCTGTATTTGGTCCAGCCTGTCCTTCGCGACGTGGGCCGCGGTTGTCAGGGCGTGGTCCGCCTGGACCTTCGCGACGTGGGCCGCGGTTATCTGGACGTGGGCCTCGATTGTCTGTATATGGTCCGGCTTGTCCTTCGCGACGAGGACCTCGGTTGTCCGGACGGGGTCCGCCTGGACCTTCGCGACGAGGACCGCGGTTGTCCGGACGGGGCCCGCCTGGACCTTCGCGACGAGGACCTCGGTTGTCCGGACGGGGTCCGCCTGGACCTTCGCGACGTGGGCCGCGATTATCTGGCCGTGGACCACCGTGGCCTTCGCGACGTGGGCCGCGGTTGTCTGGACGT
>JAWXBR010000049.1:0-47292 GCA_034440235.1 bacterium | reverse complement strand
GTTCTTCCATGGTCACGCCGTACAACGTATCAGCGGCCTCCATCGTCTTTTTGTTGTGCGTAATCATAAGGAACTGCGTGTTCTCGCTGAACTTACGGATGAGACGCAAATACCTGTCGATGTTCGCATCGTCGAGCGGGGCGTCGACTTCGTCAAGAATACAAAATGGACTCGGCTTGACAAGGTAGATGGCAAACAGGAGGGCGATTGCGGTAAGGGTCTTTTCGCCGCCGGATAACATTTCGATGCTGTGTGGACGTTTTCCGCGGGGCTTGGCGATGATGTCTACGCGACATTCCAAGGGGTCTGAATCGTCGGACATCTGCAGATCGGCTTCGTCGTCCTCGCTAAAGAGCATCTTGAAGAGCGTCGAAAAATTCTCACGAATCCGTACAAATGTTTCCGTGAATTTCTCTCGCGCCGTCCGATTTATCTCTGCAATGGTTTCTTGCAGAGTCCGCTCGCTCTCAACGAGGTCGTTTAACTGCTGCGTTAAAAACGCAAGACGTTCTGCCTCGCGCTCATGTTCTTCTAATGCAAGAAAGTTTACGTTGCCCATCGATGTAAGCTTCCGACGCAATTCGAGCACCTGTGCGCGGAGTTCCTCGGGGTTCTGCTCTGACTCGGGCATCTCGGGAGGCGTTGTAGGCTCGGGGACTTCGATGTCGAGCTCCTCGACGGCGCGACGCGAGAGCACTTCCATGCGCAAGCGCACTTCGTTGAACTTCAGGTCGAGTGTATGTCCTTCGTTGGTTAATGCATCGAGGTCTTTACGACGTGCACGCACCGCTTCGCCCGCCGCGTGAAAGGTTGCTGACCCTTCACGTACCGATAACTCGGTTGCTTCGCGCGCACTCTTCGCTTCTGTGAGTTGCGCTGCAACTGTCGATGCTGCCATCTGTAATGTCTCTGTTTCAGATGCATGCGCTGCAATCTGCTGCTGCAATTCGGTGCGTTCGGTTTCGCGCTGCTCACGTCGCTGATCGAGCGTCATGCTTTGCGACGAGAGACGTCCTTCGTCGGTATGCAACGATTGCTCTTCGCCATTCAGTCGTACATAATGCAGTTCGGCGTTCCGTGCGTCGTTCGTTGCAGCGTCGAGCTGCCGCTCGGCATCGTGTTGTGTTTGTAAAACACTCGATAGATCCGACTCCATACGCGCAAGTGCCGATTCCATCTCCACTACAAGTTTATCGCTTTCGCTTGCACTGTGTTGCAGTGTTGCAACCTCGTCGTTAAACTGGTTTACTTCTTTCTGCAATGCCTCGCGTTGCGTGTTCGCATCCTCGATACGTCCGCGTAGCGCATCTATGCGCTGTGCACGTTCGTTGCGAATAAGTGCGGCCTTGCGCACAAACTCGCCCATGCTGCGCAAATCAATCGAGCCGAGCTCGCGTTTAATTTCCTGCAGACGCTCGTCGATGTCGTTCACCTGCTGCTCGAGTGCTGCAATCTCTAGCGTTAGCTGCTCGATGCGCTCGCGACGTCCTATACGTACACCTTCGGTGCGCGAAGCCGACCCGCCACGCACAGCACCTGCTGCGTTTACGATCTCGCCACTAACAGTAACCGCAGTGTCTACGCCACCTGCACCAACAGCGCTCCATGCATCATCGACGGTTGTTACAATTATGGTACGTCCGAGGATGCCGCGCAGCGCGCCACGCAATGCTTCGTCGGTTTGTACCAGTTCCGACGCCCATCCGAGGACACCACTTGTATTCGGTAAAGGGGCCGGAGGGGGCAACGTTGGTATGCTGTCACGACAAAGGAATGTAGCCTTGCCTACGTTGTTACGCGACAATGCGCCAATCGCCTGCTGTGCTTCCTTGCGGTTTGCAACAACAAAATAACGTCCGGCTTCGCCCAACGCAGCCTCGATTGCAATGCGATATTCTTCACCAGTATTAATGACTTCTGCAAGTGTAAGCTTCTCGCCTTGCGGCGTCCATTCGCTCGATGCCAACAAGAATTTGCTTGACTCTGCAGTATCAACAAGGGCCGTTAGAAACTCGAGTGATGCGCGGCTGTGCGCAAGTGTTGCGCGCTTCGTATCGGCTTCGCCTTGCAATGTTTCTTGTTCGCCGCGCAATTCTTTTTCGCGCGTCTCACCTGCATGCAAGCGTTGCTCTGCGTCTTGTAATGCTGCGTCGAGTGCAGGCATGTCCTGCGATTCCTGAGCGAGTTGTGCGTCGACTGTACGAAGGCGTTCCTCGATGTGCGTGTTTTGTACGGCGCTGTCGGCGAGGCGACGTTTGATGGCTTCGGACTGCACACGATAGCGGTCGGTGTTGCCTTTTTCGTCGTTTAGAATTTGTCGTGCGTGTTGTAACGATTCGCGCTTCTGTGCTGCATCACTTTTAACATTCTGCAACTGACCCGTTGCGTCGAGCACAAGCAAACGTTTGCTTTCTGCTTCGTGTTTTGCCTTTTCTGTTTCGGTGCGTATGGTCTCTAATCGCGTACGTACTGCAACGAGTTCTTCTTCCGTCGTCCGTTGTTGTCCGTGTGATTCTGTGTGCTCCCTCTCGATGCGCTCCAACGCTCGATTCGCAGACGCGGCACGTTCTTCGACAAGAGATATCTGTTGTTGCGCTTCGCTTAACGATGCACGTACGGTGCTCTCGTTGTCGAGCGCCGTGCGGAGCTTCTGTTCAAGCTGTTCGTGTTCGCGCTCGGCAGCGCTGACGGCGAGGTCGGCGGCGCTGACGGCGCCTTCGGCGGCTTCGCGCCGGACCCTTACCGAATTGACTTGCGTTTGTAGTTGCGTAAGTGCGATGTACTCTTCGGCGTACTCGAAAGCAAAAAGCAGTCGGTCGAGCTCGCGCAAACGCGTTGAGAGTTCCTGGTGCTGACGTGCTTTGTCGGCCTGACGTGCCAGCGAATTCACTGTCTTGTGTACTTCGCGCACGATGTCTTGCACACGTGCGATGTCGCGCTGTGCATACTCGAGTTTGCGTACTGCTTCTTTGCGACGTGCCTTGTACTTCGTCACCCCGGCGGCTTCTTCGAACAGATGACGTCGTTCCTCGGCTTTGTCGCTAAGGATGGTCTCGATCATCTTTAATTCGATTACAGAGTAGGCGTCCGAACCCATACCCGTATCCATAAACAAATCTACAATGTCGCGAAGGCGGCATTGGGTCTTGTTTAGCAGATACTGACTCTCGCCGTTGCGGAACAGTCGGCGTGTAATTACAACCTGGGCGTATTCTGTCGGGAGAATCTGACGGTTGTTTTCGATGGTTAACGACACTTCGGCCATGCCAAGGGGTTTGCGCGTCTTCGAGCCGTTAAAGATTACGTGCTCCATAGAATCGGCGCGTAGCATTGCCGTCTTTTGTTCGCCGAGTACCCAGCGAATTGCATCGACGATGTTCGTCTTGCCACATCCATTGGGTCCGACGATGGCCGTAATGCCATCATTAAAACCCAGATCGGTCTTCACGCCGAAGCTCTTGAAGCCAACCATTTCGAGTCTACTTAGATACATGCTTTTGCTGCCATTAGAATGCTGCTGTTAGAAAGCTGCTGTTAGAAGCGCTGCTTTAGAATCCGAGTTTGATTTCTGCTCCGCTACCATTCTTTTCTGCGGTTCACAATGAGCATGGGAAATGCTGCTGCAACCGTTGTGTAGAGCGTTGTTGCAACGCCATACTTCAGAAAGAACATCGGAAACGAAATCTGCATTGGTTTTACATAGAAGAAGAAGTACAGGAGGTTGTGTACCGAGCCGCTTAATGCTACGAGTAAGAGAAATCGATACGACCCAATGGTCTGCATTGCAAACCCTTCGCGATAGAAATACCCAGCCACGAACCCTGCGATTGTTTTCGACAAGGCATTGCTGCCTGGTACATCGGCCGAAACGACATCGAATAAGAGTCCACAAAGAAAGCCAGCGAACATCCCGACAAACTGACCTTCTGCGAGAGCAATCCAGACTGTAAGGATGAGCAACAAGTCTGGCGTAACCGAACTGACTGCGAGGAAGCGAAGGAAGACGATGTGAATGATGCTTAGTATGAGCGCGATTACCGCATACGACACAAAGCGTAATGCAGGATTCGAGACAAACTGCGATCGGTCGAAGACTATGTTCATGGAGTTACTGGTCTACGCATACGCTCTTCGACTCTTGCTTCGAGATCTGTTCGTTCAACTCCCGGCAAATACTCTACAACAAACACTTGTTCAAGCGTTGCAAAGTTTACTGCTGGCTCTACAACAACGCGACGGAACAGCGACTGATTTTCATCGGCCACCTGCGTGATACGTCCGATGACAATGTTCGCCGGATACCGCGCGCTATACGACGACGTCAGGACGATATCTCCAGCTTGAATGTCATACGACTTTGGCACGTTTTTCAACGAGATTGTTGTCTCGCCTTCCCACACAAGTATGCCATCGACCCGTGAACGTTGCACGCGTGCAGAAACACGTGTGTCGCGGTTCAGCAGCAACTGCACAACAGCATAATGGTCTGATGCACCAATCACAATTCCAACAAGACCGGCATCGGTAATACAACACATCCCGTCCTTCACACCGTCCGCAGTCCCCTTATTTATCGTCGCATAATTCCGCAATTGTGTTGTGGTTTTGCCTACGACATCGGCTGCCAGAAGACGGTATTCCGTCATATTCGGCAACTCCAGCATTTTCCGCAAGGTTGCGTTTTCCACGATGGCCTGACGGCTTCGTGACGACTCGAGCGAGAGCTGCAGATTCAGCTCACGCAGAGCCAGATTTTCGCTCTTTAGGGCTACAGGATTGGGTATCCAGGCAAAGAACGATTGCAGCCAGCCAATCGAACCCACAATAACCGCGCGGAAGCCACCCAGTTGCGACAGGTTGCCAAAGCTCATCATCGAAAAGCTCATTACGACAAGCGCGCACAGGGCGATGTAATTCTTGAACCTGACAACGAAGTCGATGAACCGCTGCATTAGTAGCGTTTAGACTTAATAAGCACGTTCGAATAACCGGCCAGATCTTCGAGTACCTTACCCGTGCCGCGCACAACGGCCGTTAGCGGATCGTCGGCCACATGAACAGGCAACGATGTTTCTTGCCTAAGCCGCTCGTCAAGCCCCTTGAGCAGAGCCCCTCCACCAGTGAGAATTATGCCGCGGTCGAAGATGTCGGCTGAAAGTTCAGGCGGCGTCTTCTCGAGCAGATTTAACACGGCGTCTACGATAACAGTAATGTTTTCGTTGAGGGCGTCGCGCATTTCTTCGCTCGACACCACAATCGACTTCGGAATGCCGCTCAGAAGATCGCGTCCCTTGACCTCGATCTCGAGCTCTTCATCCAAAGGATATGCTGAGCCTACATTAACCTTTATTACTTCTGCTGTCCGGTCACCGATGAGAATGTTGTGCTGACGTTTGAAGTAGCTGACAATAGAGTTCGTGAGTTCATCGCCTGCAATGCGAATCGATTCGTCGGCAACAATGCCGCTCAATGCAATCACTGCAATCTCTGTTGTGCCGCCACCAATGTCAACAATCATGTTGCCCATGGCTTCGTGCACATCTAGGCCGACACCAATGGCAGCAGCCATCGGCTCAGCAATCAAGTGTACTTCTTTTGCACCGGCATGTTCAGCAGAATCGCGCACTGCGCGTTTTTCTACTTCTGTAATGCCACTTGGTACGCATATCACCATTCGACGTGCGGGTTGCCACGACGACGAGAGTTTGCGAATGAATGCACGTAACATTCCTTCTGCAATCTCGAAGTCTGCAATCACGCCGTCTTTCAGCGGGCGTATCGTCTTTATCTCGCGATGCGTACGACCAAGCATTGCCTGTGCTTCGTGTCCGATCGCAATGATGTGCTTAGTATTCCGGTCAAACGCAACGATCGAAGGCTCGTTCAGAACGATGCCTCGACCTTTTTGCCAAATGAGCGTATTTGCGGTGCCGAGATCAATCCCGACATCGTTAGAGAACAAACCAAAACGAGCCATAACCCAAAATTACACATGGTATTGCGCTAATTCTCGGCAATTTTCCCACCATGCGCTTCCGTCAACATCTTTCCGAGACAATTCGCCTCGCCACACCCGTTGCATTGTTTCATGTCAGCGACATGATTACGGTGCTCGTAGACACCGTCATGGTCGGTCACTTGGGCCGAACCGAGCTGGCCGCGGCAACCTTTGCGAATGCGGTAACCATCGTGCCCTTCCTGTTTTCTGTGGGCTTCAGCATTGCCATTACACCCCTTGCGGGCGCATTCTGGGCCGCGGGCAACACAGACGATGCCCGTCGGATGGTGCGCGTGGGCGCGTGGTCGAGCATGGGGCTTTCGGTACTCGTGACTGTCGCGCTCCTAGCGCTGATCCCCTTCCTGCACCTCTTCGGTTCACCCCAAAACGTCGTGCAGACCTCGATTCCGTTCTACATCTGGTTTGTGCTGAGTTTTATTCCGCGAACGGGCTTTGGTGTGTTCAAACAAACGGCCGAAGCCATGGCCAACACCCGCATTGCCATGATCATCGCCCTCAGCTCGAACGCACTGAACATCGTCCTGAACTGGATCTTCATCTACGGTTATGTAGGGGTCCCCGCCTTCGGCGTGGAAGGGGCTGGCATTGGCACATTTATCGCCCGCAGCGCGGGCTTTATAGCAGCGTGGCTGGTGTTTGCGAAGTCGGACTTCTTTGTCGACATGCGCAAGACGGTTCACTCTTCGATAGCCACACGTGTGTCGGTCATGAAGGACTTCATCGCAATCTGTAAGACGGGAATTCCCATCGGTGGACAAGTTGTTGTGGAGATAACGGCATTTGCAATGGGCGCATTGATGATTGGAAACTTTGGCGAGGTGCCTCTGTCATCGCATCAGATTGCTATTAATCTTGCGGCAGTGACATTTATGGTGGCACTTGGTATAGGATCGGCGTCGACGATACGCGTGAGCCATTTACGCGGACAAAACAATATGCACGAAGCCTTTCGTGCGGCGCGTGCCGCACTGCTTCTTGTGTTTGTCTTCGAATGTATTACGGCAATACTGTTTATCACATTACGCGATGTGCTTCCACGCATGTATACGTTCGACATCGAAGTGATTACATTGGCTTCGACCCTCTTGATCTATGCAGCTGCATTTCAGTTGTTCGATGGCTTGCAAGCTGTCGGCCTGGCTGTGTTACGAGGATATAACGATGTTAAAATTCCAGCGCTCATTGCCATCGTTGCCTACCTCGTTGTTTCACTGCCTGTAAGCGCATACTGCGCCTTTACGTTGCACTGGGGTGCTGCGGGTGTGTGGGTTGGGTATTTGGCCGGACTCATTGTTGCGAGCGTTGGATTCTTGTGGCGTGTGCTTCGGGTCCACGCCGTTCGCGGCGTCGTACCCTGCATTGTGTTTTGCATGTGTGCATACTCGATGCAAGCTGAAGTTCTCATCAACACACACAGTAAGGCTACCATACCCGACAGACTTTGTCCGGGCGCTGTGTTTTCGATTTCTGGACTTTCGACCGTAGCAGATTCAATCGAGATCGAGGTAATTCTAAACCCACTCTCGATCCCTCCGTTCTTTCGAACCTATGTTGGAGCGTCTGACAGTCAGGCAACCGTACCGAACCTTGTCGCTCCCGACGTGCGGGGTGCGCTTACGATTTGGATCATCATCCGCGATGTGCGACAGCTGAGTCAGTTCCCGCCTGACACAAACAAGGGTGTTATTCTCGTTGTGGATTGCTGTGCTAATGCCGTAATGAATGGTGCGTTTAGTAGGGTCACTACAGGTGGCTCTTGCTTTCCGGTTGACTATCAAACGGACCTCGATTTTGGTAATGAGCCATTAGGCGGTGCTGGTTGTCGTCCGTCTTTCGACGCACCCGGACAGATAGCATCGGAGTCGAGCGCACGGTTCAAGTCACCCGCATTCGAAGGCTTTTCGCATACGCCCGTCACAGGCGGCGATTTCTTCCTCTTTGGCGATCCGATCGCGAACGTTAAGGAGCGCGCATGGATACAGAACCAACCTGTGTATGGCGGACGTGCCTATCATGCTGTAGCGTGGGTTAGGAACGTAGAAAAGATTATCCGAACACCCGGACCCATTACAAACCTTCGCATGATGCTGGTAGCTAGACAGAACGGCGTCGCCGATACCATCGATCGTGAAGAGTTTCTTCAGTACGATGCAAATCCTACAGTCGCATGGAAAGAATTGTCCGGTGTGTACACACCACCTTCCGACGGTGAAGTCGAACTCGCAGTTGTCGTAGAAAGTATTACATCCGGTGGAATTGGATACGGCTTTGGCATCGACGACATTTCGTTTATACCAACCCTTGCCGGACTCGATGCTGGCAGCGATGTAAACATTTGTAAAGGCGCAAGTGCACAGCTCAATCCACAAATACCAGCAGGTGCAACATTCTTTTGGCGGAACGCTGCCGGGATTACAGACACACTTTCGATGAACCCAATCGTTAAGCCTAGCGACACAACCACCTACACACTAGTAATCGTCAACGCGTATGCGTGTGTCGATTCTGCGACCGTCACCGTGAACGTGATAGAAGCCGACTCGATTGTTATTTCAACCGTCGACTCCGTACTCTGTGCACTCGAATCAACAGTCCTGCGAGGTCCGAAAGGCGCCACGTCCTACCAATGGCGCCTGAACAATGTGAACATCGGCAATGCAACATCCGACACACTATTTGTTACGCAGCCTGGACTCTACACGCTAACGTCTGCTTCTCCGTTTGGCTGCACGCTATTTTCCAATACTATACAAGTTTATTTTCAGGCACCGTCGGTCATAACTGCCATGCTCGACACAACGTTGGCTGCATACCCGTTGCGTATCGGAACAGTTGTAGACATACCTGTAATTGTCCGTCGTAATGTTCCCGTCGGGACCCCTTTGCCCCTTGAAACCGTCACCGTCCACGTATCCGCGCCTGCATCGGTCCTCGTCCCGCAAGACGAGTACCGGCACAGTCCAATTACCACAGCACGCGTCGTTGTTGCAACAACGCAACCCTTCACCAACATCGACACCGTCCACATTCGATGGCTCGTGTGCCTAGGCCTCGAGGACACAGCCCAAATGCAAGTGCGCATCGAGCAGTCCACCGACCAATGTGCCTCGTTTGCGTCGTGGGTTTCATACGCTCTCCCCGTAGAAATTTGTCGCGCAGATGGCGATCGTCTCGTGTATGCAGGTGAACCGCTCCGAGTCGTCGCCGTATCGCCGCAACCAGCCGACGACGAAGTGAACGTCGACATCTATGCCCTCGAAATCGGACGCACCACACTGGATGTCGTGTCACCAACCGGCACACAGCTACATAGCACATTCACAGACATTGATATGAGCGGCTTCTACAGGCTCATCGTACCTACGAACAACCTGTCGTCCGGCACCTACCTCCTTATCGTCCGCGGTCCAAACACCATCGCACGTTCCATCATGCGAGTGGTGCGATAGATGACCGATCGTTCTGTATACAGTGTCGCTCGCAGTCTTGCTAGTACTGGCGCTCGTAATGTTGCTCGCAGTGTTTCACGCACTGTTGTTGTGAGTACTCTATGTGTACTTGTTATGGTCAGCGGCATGTCAGCGAATACAAATCCGCTTTTACCCGCTGCGAGAAAAACACTTCGGTATGGACTCTTTGCCAATGTGCAGGCAAACATTCACACTGCTGCTTTTCAAGAACTGCCTGGATTCCCCTCTTGCTGTGATGAGTACAAATCGGGCTTTGGACTTCGAGGCGATGTAGGTCTTCACATTGCGGTTCCCTTAACCTCCAGCTCGTGGTTCGGCCTTCGAGCAGATTTCTCGTCATGCGGTGCGACACTTTCTCGAGAAGAAAATGTCCCAATCAATGTGTTTCCGGCAGACTCCGTGCATGAGGGCATTATCGAGCATACCATTGCCGCTTCGATGGCTGTTGTTGGCTTCGAGCCGATAATCATCTATCAGCCAGCGGCACTTTCGTTGTGGGCCGGACCCCGCATCTCGTATGCTCTGAATAACAGTTTTCATCAACGTGAAGAAATCCTGCAACCCGATGAAGCTGTCTTTAACGACACACGACAGAAGGTCCGTAACGAACAAGCCGGTCCGATTCCAACATTCCTACCCCTACAAATCGGACTTACAGTCGGAATCGGATACTACATCCCACTCAGAAAAGACAAGACACTGTTACTTCAGCCCCAACTTTCATTTGTATACAATTTTACTTCTTTGTTAGAAAACCAGAACTGGCATGCACATGCATTGCGCCTAGGTGCAGCTCTCACGTTTTGGCCCGCTTCGGCCGAAAATCCAATTGAAGTCGACACAACAACAAGCCCAGCCCCCTTAGCCCCTTCCCAGCTTGCAGCCTCACTGAGCATTGTCCGTGCCGACGCCCCGGAGCAACCGTTTCAAAACATGCGCATCGTTGTCGACGAAACCATTGCAACACGCATGCACCCGCTCTTGCAGTATGTGTTTTTTGACAGAAACAGTGCCATCATTCCTTCGCGATATGTGGCAAGGGGCAAGAAGGGGTCAGGTTCGTTTACTCCCGAGCGTCTGCCCGACACAAACGCTATTGATGTGTACAGAAATATTCTCGACATCGTTGGTTATCGCATGCAGAAGAATGCTTCGATAACAATTACGCTTACAGGCACGCTGTCGAGCGAGGAGCCGAAGCAGACGGCACTTGCTGCCGAGCGTGCGGAAGCAGTGCGACAGTATCTTCTGAATACGTGGGACATCGCACCATCACGCATTGCTGTCGAAGCTCGTGGCGAACCAGAGGTGCGCTCTAGTCTGCGCGAGGCAGAAGGCATCGAAGAAAATCAGCGCGTAGAAATTGTTGCAAACGATGTGTCGCTGTTCGACCCCGTTGTGCTGCAGGATACGATTCGAACGGTAACACCACCATCGGTTGTTCTCATTCCGCGAGCGAATCACGACACAGTCAACAAATGGAACATAGACATCACGCAGGGCAACGATGTGTTCAAGAATTTTAGTGGATCTGGTTCTATCCCTCCTAGAATCTTATGGGATGTGCGCGAGGACGCAACGCGTCTACTCGATACAACAAAGCGACTGTTGGTAAGACTCGACGTCAATTGCGACGGTGAGCGTTCTACAGTCGTAACGGATATAAAAACCGACGTTATTTCTTTGCGACGAAAGCGCATTGAACGGCGTGGCATGTATGCATACGACCGCTACGATTTAATTCTTTTCGAATTCGACAAATCGTCGTTCTCGCCTGCACATACACGCGCCTTAGAAATTGTCCGTGAACGCATTGCCAACACTGCAGTTGTCACCATCTCGGGCTACACCGATCGCATTGGCGACGAAGAACACAACTACCAACTGTCATGCGACCGAGCGAATGCTGTCTACGCAGCACTTGGCAAACGAGGCGAGGTCCGTTGCATGGGCGAAGCCCCCGAACACAACGTCAGCACACCCGAAGGCCGCTTCTACTCACGCATGGTGCGCGTCGAGGTCTCGACGCCTGCTGAGTAATTTTTTACTATATGTCCTGCCCTCAGCGGCAGTAAGTGCAGAATTTGCACACACTGAATCTTTGGCTAGCTCAACCTCTCCGATTACGTACGCAGCTTACGACTCACGGCATTCGAATTCGCTGCATAGAATCTTAGAGGTAGATCGACATCCTTTGCGCAGTGGTGAATGCCGTAGATGAGATAGACATACAATACGCCGCCCGCGTCGAACATTGCTTCGTTGCGTTTTGTGCGACGTGTTGACGCGTGACAGGCAGCATCGTTTTCGGCGAGGTAGGCTTCGGTTTCGACGATGCGTAGAGTTCGCACGTCATTGTCCGAAATCGTATGTTCGAGGATACAGCCGATGAGATCGTGTGCAACGACAGGGGTTGAACGTTGAAAGAACGACGGCGTAAGAATCTTCATGCATGAAGATAATCATGCGATGGTTTGACAGTGCACTTCCATAAAGGCAAACACCGCCACTGATCTACGTGATCGGTGACGGTGTTGCGTTCCGCGCAATAATTGTGTGGTTACCGCAGGAGGAGGAGCGGCCTTACGCGGCGCGGCGCTTCTGGATACACAATTAGGTACATGCCAATTGGAGCTTTGTCTGGTTGCAGCGTGCGAAGTCCGCCTTCGAGATGTGCATATAGTATGCCACGCAGGTCATACATGTAACACGGCGTGCTCGATGTTGTACGTTCTTCGATTGAGATAACGTCGTCTTCTACGCCTGTGGTCACGGCTTCTGCTGTGAGTACGGCTACAGTGTCGCCCACGTTTGCATTACTTGTCACGAGAATAAAGCCACTTGCATTGCCAAGTGTGAGCGCTTCGTAGCACACATCACCAATCATCGAGCTGGCGCCCGCAGCAATAGAAATTGGGAACGGTGCTGGAGTGTAGACAAATTCTGCGGACGTCGAAACAGCGCTCGTGAGCACGAGCTCGACATTACCATTGTTCGTTACGGTTATGCCACCCGTCTTGCAGATGCGGTCATTTGTTTGACGAGGTCCGGCATTCCAGTCTTCCGTTAATATTCTTGCAACGCCCCCTGTGCCCCCTACCGGAACGGACAGTTCTGCGCAATCGGACGTCACATTCAAGGCATCGGCGTCGCCGCTTTCAGAATCGAGCGTTGGGGTGTACGACACAACAACGTTGTGCGTGGCATTAGGTTGAAGCACAACCGATGGCGGAACTGCGCCTTGCGTAATGGTAAATCGCGTGCCCGTTTGCAGTCGAATATTCGACAACGTCATCGGCGCACCCGTCGTATTTGTGATGGTAAGGGTCTGCGTCGATGAAGCTCCGACGTAGACAATTCCGGTTTGAATCTGCTGCGAGCTGAGCGCCGGCCTTGTTGCCGCAATGTTTATTAAGCGAGTTTCGGCGTTGCCTGCAAAGTCACGGACAACTACCACACCAGAGCCGGCCATTGTTGGATCGATGAGCTCGACACGAGCAACAAACGTTTTGTATGATGGTGTTTGCGGGAATTGCGTGTCGGTGATAAGGACGATGCGCAGGTTTACGGCAATGGGGTCGGAGAGAAAGCTAATCGACGCTATACCGCGATCGAGCTGATCGTCCTGACCCGGCAGCGAGTTCGGTGGATCGGGCGTATTACGTTTCTCTTCTGCGAGGATCATGCGCGTGCCGCAGCCCTGCGCAGTTACAGCAACGGTCGGCGGCAATGTGTCAACGCCCGGTTGCGCAAAGTTCAATAGGATGATTGTCGCCAATGCTAACATGACCGTGCTCCATGAATGTGTACTTCGTGTCGACTGTGTACGGAGTGTCCGTGCATCAACAACACGAAACCGTCACATCGGTTGCATTTGGTTACAACCAACTTGCACCCCAAAATGAGAGGTCTAGGGGGTAAGGAGTCTAAGCCCCTCTCATCCTAGTGAGAGGGGTTGGAGTGAGTTCTCGAGACGGTGGGGAGCTCGCAGAACGTATTTTGCACCACACAACTTTTGGATACAAGCATGTCTGACCGCAACAACTTCAATATGAACATCAACCCGCCCGCGAATCCAGGCAAGATTGCACGCTTGGTTCTGATAGGTGTCGTCGGTGTGATTGTTCTGATTATCATTCTAAATATGTCCGTAACGATCAGAGGAGGTCAGGCGGGCGTGTTATTCAAGACGTTTGCTGGCGGTATCCAGCAGGAGACAACATTCAGCGAAGGCTTTCATGTTGTTGCGCCATGGAATGACATGATTTTGTATGAAGTGCGCCAGCAGGAAGCGAAGGAGACGATGGTGGTGTTATCGTCGAACGGACTCGAGATCTCTGTTGACGTATCGGGGTGGTTTCAGCCCCTTTACAGCAAACTGCCGAAGCTACATCAAGAGAAGGGTCCCGACTACCTCGACCGCGTGGTACGTCCGTCGCTTCGCTCGGCCACACGCAGCGTCATCGGACGTTACACACCAGAGGAGATTTATTCTTCGAAGCGCGATGTCATTCAAAACGAAATCTTCATCGAGACAAAAAAGATTCTCGACAATCAGTACGTGCAGTTGAACGAAGTGCTTGTGCGTGACATCACGTTGCCACCAACACTCAAAACGGCCATCGAAAACAAACTCAAACAAGAGCAAGAATCGCTCGAGTACGAATTCCGTCTCTCCAAGGCACAAAAAGAAGCAGAACGTCAGCTCATCGACGCCGAAGGCAAGGCCCGTGCAAACCGCATCCTAAGCGCTTCGCTCACCGACCTCATCCTTCGCGAAAAAGGCATCGAGGCCACACTCGAACTCTCACGCTCACCGAACGCCAAGGTCGTGGTTGTCGGTAATAAGGACGGACTACCGTTGATCCTGGGCAATCAGTAAGCCTAGTGGTCAGGAACAAGAAAATCGATACAAGTCGACGCGCTACCTTCGCACCATAATCTTACTGGTCATCGTCGCCCTGCTATGCGCAAGTACCAGCAGATACACGCCTTCGGGTAGATCGGATGTTTGGATGTTAAACTCTTGACGTCCAGCAGCCTGTGTGACTGATGCGCTCAAGTCACGCACTTGTTGTCCATAGATACTAACCATTGTTAATGTCGGACGTCCTGATATGAGATTTACGTTGTTTACTCGGACAGTTAGCTGATCGTCTACTGGAGTTGGGTACGCCCAGACGCTTGCGAGCTTTAGATGATCATCCCCTTCTACCGAGGTTGTGTTTGGAGTAAAGGTGAAGAGCCCCTTATCCGTTCCAGCATAGATCGTCCCCTTGGTATCGACTTCGATGTCGTTGATGAAGCGATAATTCAACGGCATATCACCTAGTTGGTGCCACGTGAGACCAGCATCGGTGCTTTCGACTACACCATCTTCCATACTGGCATATAGAACGCGGGTTGGTGAGGTAGCAAGGATTTCTCTTCTGCCCTAAAATGCGGGACGTCCGCGTGGCTCGTCGTACACCATGCTCCACGTGCGTCCTGCATCGGTAGAGCGCATGATGGTGGCACCGGTCTGATTATACCCTGCGTTTACAGTGTCGGCTAGTACCTGGCCTGCCGCACATAACACGACGCTTTCGTCAAGCTTGGTTATGAACCACACGTACGTCTGCGAACCCATGCCTGCATCACTGCGCGACCATGTGGCACCATTATCATCCGAGCGATACAGTCCACCCGGACGTTGCACCGTTGTGTCGCTATCGCCCACGATGCGTATCCCTCTAAAGCCGAGTAGTAGCGTGGTCGGAGACAGGCGCACAATCTGCGAAGTCTCGTAGATGCGTCCGTCTGCATCGCGCGGCAGACCGGCGCTTGCGCGTGTAGTCCACGAGACACCTTTATTTGAGCTTATATAGATAGAGTCCGAGACGGCAATCCAGTCATTGTCATCCTCAACGGACAAAGATGATGCGACAAACTCACCACTTCCTATAGGATGATCAACGCTAGAGCCAACTACGTCAATTGATACATAGCTCCACTTTCGTATTGCGGTATCGCCACGCAAGGCGATGATAGCTCGTCCTTTATCGATGTATTCTGGATTGACCAAATCAAACTTATAAAATTGAGGATAGCCGTCAGCTAAGCGTCGGTACTCTGAGGTCTGTGATGTGTTTGCAACACGAAAAATAGCTTGACGTTCTGATGATGCAATGCTAACATCCCCGTTGCCATTAACAGACAAACGATCTATGACTAACGGGTGAACCCCAACGACGTGATCGGTTGACGATTCTAAGAGGTCTGGTGGTGGCAAGGGTTGCCACCACACCCTTCCAGTGTCATTTGAGGTGTAAAGACCTGAAGGACCGATACCAACATAGTGTGAAGAATCGATTCTCAGCATCAAACTGAATTTTGGTCCACTCTGCGATATTATCCTAACAGAATCCTTGCCATTTGGTACTAAAAAAACATTCCTACCTATGCATATAATGGCATTTCCAAATTGATCTTCTGTTATCTGCGCTGCGTTTTCGATTTTTAATTCTCCGACATTCCCACGGTCATACCATGTTACTCCGCGATCAGAGGAGGTAACAATGTCACCTTTTTTCGTATAGACAGTCGCTGTGCCAGCGCGCATGCGAATTACAGTACTATATAAGGAGCCTTCATTGCCACGTAAGACTCTAGGCGAATTTAGAAACGCGATACTGTCGAGATATGACCACGAGTTGCCCCCATCACGCGAAAGACCCAGTCGACCAATAGACTGAGCGTTCACACCTGCTATAATGTTCAGACTATCGAAGTATTTGTAAGCAATTGTATTATAGGGCAGGTTTGGTTCATGAAGCTCCTTCGATTTCCAGTCGACTTCCATGAATCCGGTGTCCCGTTTAATTGCTATAGTTCCCGGCGAAACTTCGCAAATAAGGTCAGCCGCATCGCTATATACGCTGGATCGAATATTCAATGTGTCCCAAGTTCGGCCAAGATCCGAGCTTACATACAAACGTCGCAAACTATTCTCAACAATAAACACCGACGAATCCTTCAATGCGGTCCATTGGAATTGCGGAAGCATTGGCTTAGCTCCGAGCGGCTTTAATTCTCTCCAGTCAGCTGATTCACGATTGAGTGCCATCATGCGGAAGGCATAGTTTGCAACCTTATCATCCCATGCGTAAATCACATTGCAACCATCGATCAGTAATCGTGACAGGGCCCGTATATCCTGGTTATTCGGGATTGGGATGTATTTCCACGAAACGCCGTCACTATTACTTTTCCAAATACGCGGGGTCCGAGAATTGCCCATACTTCTCGATGACATGTGTCATAGACCAGGGTACGGTCCATTCCTCGCGGAATATTAGGCTCATAGTAACTGAATCACGAGCGCTGATCCTGCTTCCAAACCTGGCCCGAAGCATATTGAGCTACAGCGACCAGAATAATGAGAACCGTATAAACTCTCAATGAGCGTAACCTTTGCATATGAAGTTCTCGCGTTTCTAGTAATACAGGAAACAAAGAATAAATCCAGGGTGGAAGTTTATTCAACTCCCACCCTGTGATTATGTTAAGGACATACTTCGCACGCTTCTGTTGGGTCGTAGTTACAACCGTTATTCGTGCACTGCTGAGCGCACTCTCCACTACAGGGGGTATGTCTCGTCATTAGATACTGACCAAGAGCACTGTCATAGCAGTAATCAACCGACGTGTTGGTGGCAGCCCAGTAAGATTTGGGCAAATCTTTTTCACTACTGTGTATTCATCGATGCCAAGAGTCGGAAGTGCATGGCAATCCAGTTTGCGGTGGACTATAGGTCCACGTGCAATACGTTACGTTGACATTATAATTCACTCCTCCACTACAAAATGCGACGGCAACTGTAGCCTCAGTACTACCACCCGGACAGGTGGCACACCCTGCGATTTCTGTCGCGAACAATCCCGACGCTGCCATAAGCAGCAGTGTACATATCATGCTGGCGGTAAAGACCGCCATCGTCGATGAACGATTCATAAAATCTCCTTCGGAAAAATAGAATAATTCTAAGCGATTGCACATACAGCTCGGCGCCTTTCGGCACGTACACCGCTTCATAGACTGGCTGGTTAACGAACTGCGCTACAATCCCGTACAAATAAAATGAACTTCCAACTACCGTTTTTTACGTGATCAAATATTTATATTCCACGACCCCCCTGCCGCCTTAGTAGTAGTTTTGCAGAATGCGCATTGGTTCTATAGAAGTTGACAAAGGCGTCCTCCTGGCACCAATGGAGGATGTGACGGATTTGCCGTTTCGCGTTATATGCAAGCGGTATGGCGCCGACATTGTCTATACGGAGTTTATTTCGTCGGAGGGGCTGGTGCGCGATGCACGCCGTTCGATGGAAAAGCTGCGCCTTGCAGAAGAGGAACGTCCGGTTTCGATTCAGATCTTCGGCGGCAACATCGACGTGATGGTGGATGCGGCGCAAAGGGCGGCCGAGGCTGGACCCGATTTTATTGACATCAACTTTGGCTGTTGGGTGAAGAACGTCGTTGCGCGTAACGCCGGCGCAGCACTTCTGAAAGATCCACCTGCGATGGCGGCGATGACGAAGGCCATTGTTGACGCTGTTGATTTGCCCGTGACAGTAAAAACGCGCCTCGGATGGGATAAAAACAGCATCGTTATTGTGGACGTAGCACGCATGATTCAGGATGCCGGTGCTGCTGCGCTGACTGTGCATTGTAGGACGCGCGATCAGGGACATGAAGGGGCTGCGGACTGGGACTGGATACCACGCATAAAAGAAGTGATTGACATTCCGGTGATTCTGAATGGCGATGTGCAAACTCCCGAGGATGTAAAAGAAGCGTTTGATACGACGGGTTGTGATGCGGTGATGATCGGACGTGCTGCAATCGGACATCCCTTTCTGTTTCGCAGTGCGAAAGCATATGTCGCAACGGGCGTTATTCCCCCACCGATTCATTACCGCGAACGCATAAGCGTTTGCCTCGAACACCTAACGCTCGAAATCGGATACAAGACGCTAAAACGTGCCGTGCACGAGTTCAGAAAACATTATGGTGGGTATCTGAAAGGACTCCCCAATAACTCCCCTGCTCGCAAGGACGTTGTTGTGATGGAGACCTACGCAGAAATCGAAGAGCGTTTGCTCGCATACGCAGACGAGCTCGACCACACGTACGAAGAACTAAATCAACGTGCTGCCACAATCGCTACACCTGCATGAGTCTACTTTGATTGTAATCCTAGTTAGGATTACTCTACCGATCGTTTAATGCATCTACCGTTCGCTTAATGCAACAATCAATTGTCAATCACACCCGTGCCTTCCTTACACGCAACGCATGCACCGATGCACGTGTGCTTGTGGGTGTGAGTGGTGGACTCGATTCGATGACGTTGTTGCATGTATTAAACGAACTTAAGAACTCGCTACGGCTTGAATTGTTGGTTGCACACATCAACCACGGGTTGCGGGGCGAGGACAGCGACTCGGACGAACAATTTGTGTGCGACGTATGCAAGACGCTCGACATTCAGTGCGAAGTCGTTAAAGTCGATGTGCGCACACTTGCAGAATCTTCGGACACTGGTATTGAAGGGGCTGCAAGGGGTCTGCGTTATGCTGCGTTCGATGAGCTTGCGCATAAACACCAGACGCCGTTCTTGGTAATTGCACACAACCGAGATGATGTGGCTGAGACGTTCTTGCTGAATCTGTCGAGAGGAGCGGGACTGAACGGACTCGCCTCTATTCCGGAATCGCGGCTAACCAAGGGTGGCGTACGATTGCTACGGCCGTTCCTCGCATGCACCCGCTCCGTCATCGCCGAGTATGCACGCGAACACACGCTTGTGTGGCACGAAGATGCTACAAATGCTGATATTCACTATTTCCGCAATCGAATTCGACATGCAGTGCTTCCGTTCTTAAAGCTTGAGTTGGGTTCTGACATTGGCGAGAAGATGGCGTCGGCGTCGACGCACTTGCGCAATGCACGCTCGATTGTGCACGACGCAGTGCGTGCCGCTTCGGTAGGTGTTGCGGAAATAGAAGATGGTCGTCTGGTAATCCACGTCGAGCCCCTTGGGCGGCACAGCCAGCCCCTTAAGGCAGAGATTGTAAGGCGGGCGCTGCGCGAGGTGATGGGCATGCTTGCGAGCCGGGAAATGGTGTCGAGGCTGCTTGCGCTAACGGAGTCAGAAACAGGCAGTCAGTGCTCGCTAAGCGGCTCGTGGACTGGCCTGAAGGAGCGCGAGACCATTGTCGTGGCCGAACATCATGAGAAGTTATCAGGCCCCGAAGTTGTAGTGTTGGGCGATGGGGCGTATGTTGCTGGTTCGTGCACGCTGCACGTTCGCACAGTGCCCATTGAAGAGGTGCTGCCGGCACCTGGACGGAACATTGCATACGTTGATGCCGATAGTCTGCACGGTGCGTTAATATGGCGCCGGTGGACATCAGGCGACCGGTTTCAGCCACACGGAATGCAGGGAACCGTCCTCGTCAGCGATCTGCTTACAAACCACAAAGTCGCAAACGCACGACGTGCAGAAGTAGCAGTAATAGCAGATGAAGATGGCATCGTTTGGGTGTGCGGAATACGTCCAGCAGAGCGTGCAAGAATTCGAGCAACCACATCGCGAGTAGTCGCATTTACCTATGATGACATCAATGGCCCCATCGTTATCGACTAATGAATTGAGCATCGATGACAGCACCCCACCGGTGACGTTGGCGAGTGGCGCGTCTGAGCGTTCTATCCGCGTACATGATCGCAGTTTTCGTCCGCATATCTCGCGTGAAGAAATTCAGGCGACGGTTGCACGCATAGCAACCAAGATCAATCGAGATTTTGTTGGACAGGAACTGACGGTGCTTATTATTCTGCGCGGTGGTATGGTCTTCGGTGCCGATCTCATTCGCTTGCTGAATGTGCCGTGCAAAATAGAAACGCTACGTGCAGCCAGTTACAACACGGGCATGATGTCGCAGGGTGTGATTGATGTCGAAGATGTGTTTCCGGATCTAAGCAACCGCAACGTTCTCATTGTCGAGGACATTATCGACACGGGTACAACAATTGTCGAGCTCATCAAACAAATTGGCCTGCTTCAGCCGGCCAGCGTGACTGTTTCTGCGCTACTGAGCAAACCTTCGATGCATAAAGAGAGGCTGCTCATCGACTATGTCGGACTCGAGATTGGGGCGGATTTCGTGGTGGGCTATGGCATGGACTATGCTGGCTATGGTCGTGA
Organism: bacterium; assembly: GCA_034440235.1. Lineage (GTDB taxonomy): Bacteria > Bacteroidota > Ignavibacteria > Kapaibacteriales > Kapaibacteriaceae > JAWXBR01. The sequence goes on along the minus strand of JAWXBR010000049.1, from coordinate 26,551 downwards.
ACTCGACTCGATTTGGATTGTCGAAGACGACGTGGCATGAAAACCCTTCGCGGATCGTCAGTGTGCCGGTCCGTTACTACACCCTGCTCATCTATCTGCTCATCTATCTGCTCATCTATCTGCTCATCTATCTGCTCATCTCTCCGCTCATCTCTCCGCTAATCTATCTGCTGTAAAGAATGAAGACTCCCGAACTCCCTAAAAAACCTTCACGTCCGAACCCCGACGACGACAACGACATGACCCTCTCGCGCGTGCTCCGCAACGTGCTTATCTGGGTCGGTATCATCGTCACGGTGTTAATGCTCGGCATGCTCACACTTGGTAATCAGAAGCAAGAGTGGGTACTCACCTACAACGAATACATGCGTGCTGTCACAGAAAACCACGTGCAGTATGCTACGATTAAGAAAACGCAGCTCAACGACTTTGAATTTCATGGTACGCTGTCGACACCACTTACCGTACAGCGTAATAACGCTGCGGTCGAGGTAAAACACTTCCATACCAAACTTGGTGTTGTTGATGCTTCGACGGAAACGCTCTGGAAAGCGCACAACATTTCATGGACGTATGAAGATGGCGACTCACCATGGTGGGTATCGCTCGTATCGTTCTTACCGTGGTTGTTGCTGCTTGGTGCATTCTTTCTTATCACACGTCGCATGCAGGTTGGTGGCGGCGGAAAAAACATTTTCTCGTTCGGCAAAAGCAAGGCTCGTCTTCAGACCGAAGGCGGAACGAAGGTTACGTTTGCCGATGTTGCTGGCGTAGACGAAGCAAAAGAAGAACTCAAAGAAATCATCGACTTCCTACGCGATCCAGGAAAGTTTACGCGCCTGGGCGGAAAAATTCCGAAGGGCGTGTTGCTGCTCGGACCTCCGGGCACTGGCAAGACATTGCTCGCGCGTGCAGTTGCTGGCGAAGCAGGCGTTCCGTTCTTCAGCATCTCTGGTGCCGACTTCGTAGAAATGTTTGTTGGTGTTGGTGCAAGCCGTGTACGCGATCTGTTCGAGCAGGCGCAGAAACACGCGCCGTGTATCGTCTTCATCGATGAAATCGATGCGGTTGGACGTCATCGGGGAGCGGGCTTGGGAGGGGGCCACGATGAACGTGAGCAGACGCTCAACCAATTGCTCGTGGAGATGGACGGCTTCGAACAGAACTCAGGCATCATCATCGTTGCGGCCACAAACCGTCCCGACGTTCTCGATCCCGCCTTGCTACGTCCAGGCCGCTTCGACCGACAGGTCGTCGTCGACCGTCCGGACGTCGTCGGACGCAAGGGCATTCTTAAAGTCCATACGACAAAGGTGCCCATTGCAAAAGATGTCGACCTCGAATCGATCGCACGCGGAACCCCAGGCTTCAGCGGCGCCGATCTTGCAAACCTTGTGAACGAAGCGGCATTACATGCAGCACGTCGTAGCAGCTTGGAAGTCACCATGTTCGACTTCGAAAATGCCAAGGACAAAGTTGTCATGGGCGTCGAACGCAGAAGTATGGTCATCAACGATAAAGAAAAACTCACTACAGCCTACCACGAAATAGGTCACGCCCTTGCAGGCAAACTCCTACAAGACGGCGACCCTGTGCACAAGGTAACGATCATCCCGCGCGGACGTGCTCTTGGTCTAACATGGTACTTGCCCACCGAAGACGCACACACAACAAGTCGCGATCAGCTCACAACGCGTCTTGTGACGCTGTTAGCCGGACGCGCCGCTGAGCGTGTAGTGTTTAACCAGCTCAACAGTGGTGCATCGAACGACTTGCAGCGCGCAACACTCATTGCTAAAAAGATGGTGTGCGAATTCGGCATGAGCGAACTCATTGGTCCGGTGCGCTACTCGTCACCACAAGAAGAAGTCTTCTTGGGACGTGAAATCTCGCAACCCCGCGATCACTCAGAAGAAACCGCACGTGCCATCGACAGCGAGGTCCGTCGCATCATCGTCGAAGCCGAACAAGCCGCAGAAAAACTCATGCGCGACAACGTCGACCTCCTTCACATCCTCGCAAAAACGCTCGTCGAGCGTGAAATCCTCGACGCCTCAGAACTCGACATCGTCATCGCCGGCGGAACGCTCCCTCCGGTCATCCGCGACGTCGAAGCCTTCCGCGACAAAATGCGCACTACCCCAGTCGCCCCCTCGAAACCCGAGCCCCGTCACCCAGAACCGGGCACAGAAGGCTTGGCGCTGTCGCCGAGCTAGGTCTACAACGACAATTGATACGAAGCCGTAAAGACTTATGTCTCTACGGCTTTTATCGTTGTATCATCACCTTGCACCATTCGCTAGCACCTGCGTGGCTGAATGATATAAGATACACACCTGGTGATAGCCCATCCACAGAGATGTTGAATTCTTGGCGGGCCGACGTCTGCGTAATCATCGATGATAAATCTCGAATCTGCACACCGTAGATGTTAACCAAGGTTAGTTTTGGCTTTCCTTTCGTAAGGTGAGCATGATTCACGCGAATCGTGAGCTGCTCTTCGACTGGGGTTGGGTATGCCCATACCGATGCAAACTTGCCATGGGCGTCATCATTATCGACGTTGCCGCTATTGTCGCGATCATCAACGTTGCTCGTTGTCGGTGTAAACGTATAGAGTCCCTTATCGGTACCGGCGTAGATCGTGCCCTTATTGTCTACTTCGATATCATTGATAAACCTGTAGTACAGCGGCAGTTCGCCCAACGTATGCCACGACAAGCCTGCATCGGTGCTCTCCAAAACGCCATCTTCCATGCTTGCGTACAACACACGCGAGGGTGATGTAGCAAGTATCTCTCGGCGTCCCCAGAACGCAGGCCGCGCACGAGGTTCGTCGTGCACCATCGTCCACGTGAGGCCCGCATCCGTCGAGCGCATAATTGTTGCACCTGTCTGATTGTACCGATCTGTTTCACCATTGCCAACGTTATTGGTATCGGCGAGCACTTGTCCCGCGGCGCAAAGGAGCGTAGCATCATCGAGTTTCGTGATGTACCAGATGTACGTCTGCAAGCCTAGGCCCTCATCGCTGCGTGTCCAAGTTGCCCCATTGTCATCGGAGCGGTAGAGTCCACCCGGACGTGCAACTGCCGTGTCGGTGTCGTCATCACGATGAAGGCCGCGGAAACCTAAAAGAAGGGTGGTTGGAGAGATGCGCACAATGTGCGACGTCTCATAGATTCTTCCGGTGGAGTCGCGGGGAAGTCCTGCAGACGTCGCTGCTGTCCATGTTTCTGATTTATTCGAGCTCATGTAAACCGAATCGGACACCGCTAACCATTCGTTGTCATCGACAATAGACAGAGATGAAGCCGCATGCACACCCAAGCCAATACGTCTACTGTCGTAGTTGTTGGCATAAGCGATTGCGCAATTCGTACCGTACGTAATTACGGTACTTGGGCTTCGAACTGCGCTACACGATTTTCCTGATGTCAAGGTTGTCGGTAGTACCGAAGACACGTCAGTCGCCCTTGAAGAGATTCGTCGATGCCATGCCGACATCGACCTCGTACTGAGCGCCATTCAAATGCGTGGCTTGAGCGGGTTCGACGTCTGCACACACATGAAGCACTCGGTTGCACTGTGCAAAATTGTGTTTCTCACAGATCTATATTCGGACGAGGCAATCATTTGGTCTCGCCATGTACTCGCAGACGGATTCATCTGTAAACGTGCAGACATCCAAGAGATAGTCCGCGTCATCAGGGCTGTACACACCCGTACGTACGTCTGGCCTCGCACAAGCCTTGATACTCAACTGACGGATGATGTTCGTCGAGCACTTACGCCTTCGGAGAAATGCGTCTTCGAATACATTCTAGCCGGTTACACCATACCCGAAATCGCCAGGAAACTCAATCGTAGCATTCGTACGATTGCAAATCAAAGACGCGCTTTATTGTTTAAACTCGGGGTGCATCACTCCATCGCGTTGTCTAAGTATGCGTTCATTGTAGCGGCGTAGTGGCTAAATCTTAATCTTCCTGAACATCTTCTCGGGCACGTAACGAAGCATGCCCATGATGTAACGCCAGAACCATGGGACGTAGATGACAGACGACTTGCTCTTGAGGGCAGCGTTGATGCGCTTGGCGACGTGGGAGGTCGAGGTGGTGATGAAGGATTTCGGACGATGGGCGATCATGGGGGTGGCGACGGGACCCGGCTTTACGACCAGGACATGTAGACCCTTGTCGGCCCAGTGTGCACCGAGTCCGGCGCCGAACATAGAAATGGCGGACTTCGCAGCCCCATACGCATAGATGGTCTTGCGAGCACGTTCGCCGGCAACCGATGATAACACAACGATTGAACCACCACCGTGCGCAACCATGTGCAGGGCGAAACGCTGTGCAATCGAGATTACGCTTACTGCGTTTGTAAGGAATGAGTCGAGCGTTGCGTCGACGTCGGTGTTAAGTAACTCCTGATCGGGCAACGTGCCATGGGCAATCATGACGATGGTCGGACTTATGAGAACATTCGATGCAACGTTCACCATTTCTGCATGTGCATCACGACTGCGTACGTCGACAACCATGATGTCTGCGCTTAGTGCACCGCGTGCGATTAGATCTGAAGCAACAGTCTTAACCTTTTCCTCACTGCGCGCAATTAGCAAGAACTTCGTTTTGTGCAAGTCGAGGGTGCGTGCCCAAGTCTGTGCGATGGCCGACGTGGCGCCGACAATAACAACACGATGACGTGCTCCGCCTAAATCGAGCTCGGGTCCGTCTTGCGTTTCTTCAGACTTGCTCATGTTGACGTTCCTGTTGATGTACCTGTTGATGTACCTGTTGATGTACCTGTTGATGTACCTGTTGATGTACCTGTTGATGTACCTGTTGATGTACCTGTTGACGTTCCTGTAGTTTGATCTTTTGGTGATTGCCAGACTCGACGCCAGAACGAGCTCGAGAACGCTGGGTCGATGTACTCCGCAAACTTCTCTGCCTCTGGATACATGGCCCTGAACGTATTCGCCGACATGCGTGCGTCTTTCGCTGGATAGATGCGTCCACCCTCGTCGAGCACAATACCGTCGCACTTTGCAAGTGCTCGAATTGTCAAGTCGGAGAAAGGCATGTCGAGGGAGAGTGTAAGGCCTGGACGTGGAAAGGATAACATGCCGGGAGATGGCAAATCGCCGAATATTTTGATAACGGCAAGAAACGAAGAAGCTCCGGCAGTTTGCAATGTTTTTAACAGCTTACGGATGGAGCGAACACCACGATGTGGGTCGTCGGAACCACCATTTGGCACAACACATTGATACTGCAACATGCCTCGCTTGCCATACAGCTTGTTCCAATTGTGAATGGCATCGAGCGGATAGAAATACGGCTGAAAATCGACCGTATGATGCGATACACGCCTGCGCTGTTTTCCGTAATACCCTGCATTGAATGTACTGATTGTTGCTTTGTTTAGTAACCACGGAGGCATCATGAATGGCACCGACGCTTTCATGCGTCGCGGCTCTTCGAGCAAGGACCGATCGTGTTTGTCGAGGAAGTTGCCACGATGCACAAGCCCCCTTCCAAGCCCCCTACCGGGGTGCGTGAGGTTAATCCAGGTGACAGTGTAATCCCATGCAGCGTCGGATGCAGCAGTAAGTTCTGCTGCCTCTTCGAGTGTGCGTGTCTTCACACTTTCGGTTTTCAGATAACGCGAAACGATCGGGATGAGCTGAATTTCGACCCACGTGATGAGTCCAGTCAGGCCCAGTCCTCCAATCGTAGCCGCAAACAATTCGGTGTTGTCAAGGGGCGTGCACAGCGTGGCGCTGCCATCGCTGCGCACAAGTTCGAAGGCGCGCACGTGACGTCCGAACGTGCCCACACGATGATGGTTCTTGCCATGGATGTCGTTTGCAACGGCGCCGCCTATCGTTACGAATTGTGTGCCTGGAGTGACGGGTACAAACCAGCCGCGAGGGACAATTATGTCAAGTAATGCGCCAATAGACAATCCTGCTTCGACACGAATGATGCCGCGCTGATGATCATAATAAAGTATATGATCGAGCAACTCCGTTCGCATGATGCGTCCGCCCGCATTCAAACACACATCGCCATACGACCGGCCCATGCCGTAGGCAAGCACAGGCGCATCGGCCTGGGTCCATGTGGGCTGGTCCTGACGCCACACAAGCGTCTCTACATCACGCGGCTCGGCCTTTGGATAGTTTCCCCACGAAGGAACACTCGACAATTCTGAATTGGACGGCGTTGTTGATATGTCTGTAGTTGATGACACGTTCGGCGTCTCGCTCATATCGATGCACTTACGACAATGGCTGCCGCTGCAAGTGCGACGACGTAGCTGTGTGGATCGCGCGCAGTAAACACAATTGGGTCGTCGTGCATTTCACCACGATGTGCGATGAACCACATGCGACTCACCCAGTAGACGAGCACGGGTACAAGAAGCCAGAGGCGCAGCGGATGTTCGTATAGACTCTGTACGCTGGGTCCGTTCACGTACAGAATAAACACCAGCACCGAAATATATCCCATCGCCGGACCCGCATTGGCAACAAACACGGCATCGCTAGGCTTATATCCCCTTCCCGCAATAACAGTGCTTGCATCGTCCGTCGAGTCGCGCAGTTCGACATACCGCTTCAGAAATGCAAGTGACATAAACAGAAACAACGCAAAGGCAATAAGCCACGGCGTAAGGGGCACGTCCGCAGCGGTAGCACCCGCCTGCACACGCACAGCGTACAAGCCTGCAAGCAAGAGCACATCGAGCAACACCACGCGCTTGAGCTTCAGCGAGTAAAACGTGGTTGCAACGACGTAGGCCAGTAGCCACCAGAAGAAGGGCAAGCCAACAATAAAGCCAACTGCAAAACCAGAAAGAAACAGAATCGGAATGAGAGCGCGAGCAGAGTGTAATGCGAGTACACCGGACGCAAGCGGACGAAATCTTTTTGTGGGATGTTTGCGATCGGCGTCGAGGTCTACGAGATCGTTCAGTACATACACGCCCGATGCACACAGGCAGAACGCAACAAACGCCAGCACAACGTCGAGCAGGCGCGTCGGGTCGGACGTTTCATGTGCAAGCAACAGCGGCACAAACAGCAGGATGTTCTTCACCCACTGGTACACACGAAGCTGACGTATGAGAATACGCATCATGACATTACACCGTGCAATACGTGTACTGTCATGCTAGGGCACTTTGCAATGTGCGAGCGTTCATCGCTTGATGTACTCCATTAACTCTGCAGCAAATATCAACCCACGCGCTTCACCAGCCTCGAGATGTGCTCTGTCTTCGTCGGTCATTGCCTTCGTTGTTGCATATCGCTCTGCAGTGGTGCACAGTCGATCGCAGTCAGCGGCATGACTGTGAAACCGCATGGACGCGTAATCCCTTGCCGTTCCGTTGGAAATCAGGAAAGGCCAGTCGGACGCTTGAGCTAAAAGCAGTTCTCGGAACAACGCTATCATAATGCGCGCTAATGTTTCATCCCATCGCGCTCGATGATGTTTTTCCAAGAGCAGTCTCACGCGTCGCTCAAGTGCATACTCACGTTCCCATAACCAGAACGTCTCGTGCTGCATCCATACGCTATGATTGTTGTTGTTACCCCACGACGACTCTGGCAGCGCAATTTCACCTACGACATTCTCTGGCTGCATTCGTTCGTGTGCAAGCGTACGTGACAAAACAGCGCTCGTCTGAATGCCGCGCAGAACGTTTTCGATAAATGTCGGACCTTCGAACCACCAGTGTCCGAACAACTCTGTGTCGAAGGGCAAACAAATTGTCACGGCCGCATCATCCGACTCTGATATACGATGCAGCGCGGCTGTCTCGAGTATACTCACATAATGTTTTGCATGATCGCGTGCACGTTGTTGTGCGTTCTCAGGTACGTACATCTGCTTAGCAGACATGTCGACCTTCGTATCGGTAACCCGCCAGTAGCGTAATCCCGATCGTGAAGATTTTTTATGGAAATCTAGATAATCACCATCACCAGGATATCCAAGTTCTGCGCTCCACACCTGCATCGAAATTTTAATGTTGCGTGTAAGGACGCCAACGCGTTCTTTGTGTGGTGGCGAGCCAACAACATAAAGTTCAAAAGGTGAAAGGGGCTTCTTGTTGCGTGCATTCAGCCGTTTGGCATCCATTAAAGGGGGCTCGTCGGTGACGAAGTAATGCAGATCGTGTCGCGCCAGCACCTGCTCTACACCTTCGCGCTTGCGGGCTCTGGAGTATGCGGCCACGGGCAACATCGTGTGCCATGCGTAGGCCGGACGGTATGCGCACTCGGGCAACCAGGTGCCCAACGGATCGCGTCCGAAATGCCGTCTGTAATTCGCACGTGCCACAAACATCTGCAAGTCAACACTTGCATCCTCTGCCAGCAATGGCAAATAACCATGTGTTGCAGCACACGTCATCACTTCTATTGCACCTGCATCTTGAAGCCTGCGAAGAGCACCGATGATGTCGGCATTGTACACCTCGTCATATTCCTTTGCACGGTCGTTGTACCAGGCTTCCCACCACGACGCCGAATGCATTAACTCTTCTGGCAACGGCTCTTCGGTCTGTGTTCTGTCGGCCGCTGCAAGTCCGGCATGTTCAGCGCAATATGCTCTGAACAGATCGGGGAAGTCGGGATGTGTAAGCTGTTCGCAGAGAACAGGTGAGATGTCGAAGGTGATGCCGGGACGTATTCCGTCGGCAAGAAGAGCATCACACATGCGAAGCAGCGGCAAATAACATTCGGCTACTGCCTCGCAGAGCCAGTCGCTACCGTGCGGCCACTTCCCGTGATGCATCACGTACGGCAGATGCGTATGAAAGACAAAGGTGACCATAATCAACAAACGCCGCGGTGTAGAACAACCACGGCGTTGGTAGTAGAGGGCGAGCGACGGGGCTTGAACCCGCAACAACCAGAATCACAATCTGGGACTCTACCATTGAGCTACGCCCGCCATAGAAGTTCGAATTTAGGGATTTTATTCTTTCTGCATTCCCGGCTTATTGGCAATGCGAAGCACAGACAGGGCCGATAGCGATGCAAGTTCCTTCACCGGCAGTGCTACTAACGCATTGCCACTTATATCGAGATAGCCGAGATTCTGGCACTTACCAATCTCTTTTGGCACAGTTGTGAGCTTGTTATGTGCGAGCGACAGGCGCTCAAGATTCTTACAGCCCCCTATCGACGCCGGTACAGAGTCGATGGCATTAGAATCGGCTTCGAAGGTGCGGAGCCTTGACGCACCCAGTGCATCAGGCAGCCCCTTAAGCTTGTTTGCATTGATGGTAAGGGTCTCAAGAGAAGGCAGAGTGAAGATGGTGTCTGCAATTACAGAAATGTCGTTGCTCGACACGTTGACGCTCGTTAGTTGCTTGAGATTGCCGATGAATGCAGGAAGTGCTTTTAATGCGTTGCCTTCGGCGCTCAAAACATTTAGGTTTAGGCACGACCCGATGGATGTTGGCAATACGGACACTTTCAGAAAGTCCATGCGCAATTCTTTAAGGTTCGCGAGTCCAGTAAATGCCCGTTCGTCAAGCGTCGTTATCGGGTTATTGGAAATGTTTAACACTTCGAGATGGGCTAAGTCGCGAATGGCAAGTGGTACTTCTGTGAAGTTGTTATAGGCAAGGCGCAACACACGCAGCTTGCGTAATTCGCCTACAGATATTGGCAGCGACTTAAGCTTATTACGTCCGAGGTTCAATTCTTCGAGATTGCCAAACAACCCAATGCTATCTGTGAGCGTTGTCAGGTTTTGTCCCGACAAATCGAGCTTCAACACCAGATTCGGATCCTTCAGTGCCGCGGACAAATCGTTTGAACTCGAGGTCGAGATTGACTGTACACCTCTGCTTTGCAAAGGCGTTCGTGAGTCTACCGGAGCTTGAGCGTAGGCAACGATTCCGTAACATGACAACACCAGCACAACAATTGTGATTCGCATGATTGTATCCGGCATTCGCATTGTTACATCCGTAATTCGCATGATTGTATCCGACATTAAGATTGTAGACAAAAAAAGGCCGTGACATACGTCGCGGCCTGCCCTTTCATCTCCCCGGTCGAATGGTGCCAGCCCATGGTAGGCGTTCGACCGTGCTTACAAAGATAAGTCCCTGACTTAAAAGACCATACCACAAAGTACTACTTGAGACAGCCGCCTGAAATTTTCGCTTGCAAGAGAACCAGTTCCGAGCGAGATTTGCGATCCCTTCCCTCCCGGGCTGACGACGCCCCACCTTCCCCCTAAAACAACATGGCCCAACAGACTTCCGAGCAAGACTCGGTAATTGACATAACTGCCCTAAAAACCAAGAAGATTGCAGAGCTTGTCGAACTGGCTCGTACCCTTGGTGTGCCTGATTCGGGCGATCTGCGCAAGCAGGACCTGATCTACAAAATTGTCGAAGCAGAAAATGCCCGTCAGATGAAAGAATCGCACCACGAAGGTGTGACGATCTCTGTGGGTGTAATCGAAGTCTTGCCCGATGGCTACGCTTTTATGCGTTCGGCGGACTCGAACTACCTGCCATCGCCAGACGATATTTATGTGTCGCCGTCACAGGTAAAGCGGTTCGGACTTCGAACGGGCGACACGGTAAAGGGACACGTCCGTCAGCCTAAAGAGGGCGAGCGTTTCTTCGCTCTTCTGAAAGTCGAAATGCTGAATTATCATCCGTTCGACTTTTCGCGCGAACGCATGTTGTTTGAAAACCTGACGCCGCTTTATCCAAACGAACGCTTTAAGCTCGAGACCATGCAAAACGAGTACAGCGCACGTATCATCGACCTCGTTTCGCCAATCGGAAAAGGTCAGCGTGGACTCATCGTATCACCTCCGAAAGCCGGCAAGACCATCCTCCTACAGAAGATTGCAAATGCCATCACGCGCAATCACCCAGAAGTAAAGCTCATCGTCCTTCTTATCGATGAACGTCCAGAAGAAGTAACCGACATGCGTCGCAGTGTGAACGCCGAAGTCATTGCATCAACCTTCGACGAGCCGCCAGAACGTCACGTCCAAGTCAGCGACATGGTCATCGAAAAAGCAAAACGCCTCTGCGAAGCAAAGCAGGACGTTGTAATTCTTCTCGACTCGATCACACGCCTTGCACGTGCACACAATACGGTCATCCCGCAATCTGGCAAACTCCTCTCGGGTGGTGTCGATGCTAATGCTCTTTACAAACCAAAACGTTTTTTTGGTGCCGCACGGAATGTCGAAGAAGGTGGCTCGCTGACGATTATCGCCACGGCCCTTGTCGACACAAACTCGCGCATGGACGAAGTAATCTTCGAAGAATTCAAGGGCACGGGCAACATGGAGCTTGTGCTCGACCGCAAGATCTCAGACCGTCGCATCTTCCCTGCAATCGACGTTAACCGCTCTGGTACTCGTAAAGAAGAACTGCTCCTCACAGCCGACGAACTCAACAAGATCTGGGTGTTACGCAAGGTTCTAAGCGACGACCCACCCGTTGAAGCTATGGAAACCCTGCTCGACAGAATGAAGGCCACAAAGTCGAACGCAGACTTCCTGAAGTCTCTAAACTCGTAATCTCTCTAGCCCCGTACTCGCCCCTTACTAGCACTCTACTAGCCCCTTACTAATGACTTCGCGTCCACTCAGTCTTGCGATGAACCTCTCGCTTGCAACGGGTGTGGCAATGCTTGGTGTGAAGTGGTATGCGTATGCGCTCACAGGCTCATCTGTCATCTTCTCTGACGCCGCAGAATCGGTTGTGCATGTTGGTGCCGTGTGGTTTGCATGGTATGCGGTGCGTGAAACGGGACGTCCCCCCGACCACGACCACCATTACGGACATGATAAAATAAGTTACGTGTCGGCAGGCGTCGAGGGCGGACTCATTTGCGTAGCAGCGTTGATAATCATTGGCGCTGCCATTCAGAACCTCGTTGTTGGTGTTTCGCTCGAGCGCCTCGACTTCGGCATGGTGCTCACGGGTGGAGCAGGTGCATTTAATGCGCTCCTTGGTTTGTATCTGGTAAGGGTCGGCAAGCGCGAAGGGTCTCTCGCAGTCGAAGCAAACGGCAAACACGTCATGACCGACGCCTGGACCAGCGCCGGTGCGGTTCTCGGCCTACTTGCAGCGCAGTTCACAGGGTGGCATTGGCTCGACCCCGTCTTTGCCGTACTCTTTGGTGCCAACATCATTCGCGAAGGCTTGCGACTCATGCGCCTCTCGATTGACGGCCTCATGGACAAAGCAGACCCGAAACTCTATGCTCGAGCCGATCAAATCATCGCACGTCTTTGCATCGAACACGATTGCACCTACCATCGCCTACGCCTACGCACAACAGGCAATGCCATCCACATCGATTACCACCTACTCGTCCCCGACGACATGCGCATGCAAGACGCTCACACCCTTGCCACCATATTCGAAGACACCCTCTGCGAAGCACTCGGCATCCGCTGCGAAGTGTTCACGCACCTCGAGAGCACCACACAACCACCGGGGCATGTGTGATTACGGAGTTGCCATTGGAGTGCGATTGTCCTTGCGGCCGAAGTTGACCTGAACACCTAGCCTTAGGATGAGCGTTTCGTGCGCTAGTGGTGTTGTGTTAAGGTGGAAAGCCTGACCAATCTGGAACTGAGCCTTTACTTCTTGTATGCCACCACGGACAGTTATCGAGGGTTCTGCAAACCAATGCATAGGGCCGGTGCGGTCGGGCAGGCTTTTCAGATTGAGTTCGGAGTCGGTATAGTCTGTTGTGGGTTCGCCGTACATAAGAGCTACAAAGCGCGGAGTAAATGCAACTTCGAGGTAACGGTGTGATAAGCCGATGCTTGGCTGTATAAAGAATTTGGTTGCAGATACTTCGTAGTTATTATTATCATCTTTGTTATGAAGTTTCAATCCTCCGAAGCCTCCTCCCACATAAAGTTCACCGATGGCATCGGCTGTGATAATTACGTCGCGTAGCAGTATGCGCGTATATCCGATACCAACCTCGAACTGATTGCCAGAGCCGTTCGAAATAGTTCGACCCGAGTCGTTGTCGTTCACACGTTCCTGAACAATGTGTCCAGAAGCAAGCACACCAATTTCATCGGTAATTGCATACGAAGCCTGCACATTGATATACGGATCGGCATACACGCGCACTTCACCCGCATTGCGCATGAGTGGCACGTTCAACGTCGCAGGTACGTAGGCAGTGGTGCACGATGCAAGCAGAACTGCAATTGCAACGAGTGCGATTGGAAATGATGTCCGCAACATAGGAATCCGTTTTTCATGATTTTGCATTAAAGAAATCCTCTTGCTAGACTTTTGCATAACATCTCCCAGTGTTTACATCGTCAGATCGCTGTTGAAAGGTCAACCGGACTACATCGAAACGTACTTCGTACCCTCGCGAATGGTTAGTGGACTAAGCACATCGCGATGATTTGCTACGAACGTACGAACTGCGTTGTGATCTGTCTTCGACAATTCGCGCAGTGCCCATCCAGCGCCTTTGCGGACAAAAAATTCCTTCGATGAGGCACGACGTTTAATGTGATGAAACAGTAACTCTCGGTCCGTGTCGCCTTTGTAACTCAGCTGCACGATAATTGCAGACCGTTGAAGCCAGAAATTCTCGCTCTCGATCCATTTATGCGTCAGGTCGCGCAGGGCCTGTGGCTCGGTGCGAAGAATAGGACCCGCAATGCGCGGCGCCAGCACATCTACCGTGTCCCACCAGCTCTTCTGCGTTATAAGTTTTTCGATGACGGGAAGGTGCTCAAGGCCAAGGGTCTTTCGCTTCCGCTCGAGGATGTCGTACGCCGCATATTGATACTCGCGTTCGTCTTCGTTCCAGAGCTTTTCAGCAAGCGACAACAGGTCGTCAGGAAACCCGATCTCTTTCTCCAGTTCACGCACCACAAGCCGCCTCTCGGACGTTGCAATGCCATAAAACGGGAAGAGATTGCGCATGTACGCAGCAGCCCCTTCGGCACGACCCTTATCAGCAAGTGCTGAGAATTCTTCGCGCAAACGTTTTCCGAAGTGTGCGACAGATGGACCAGTTGTTGCCACGATCGTATTCCTAGAGTAGCTATATCTACTTCTATCGTTCTCTACTTACACTGCTACACGTTCGCCGATATGGATGCGGATGCGTCGAAGTGCTTCGAGAATATTCTCGATGCTGTTTGCGTACGAGAAGCGTATGAAGCCTTCGCCGTGTGCACCGAATGCGGTGCCGGAAAGACATGCAACGCCAGCTTCGTACAGTAGGAAATCGGCACATTCTTGCGACTTCATGCCAGTGCCGGTAATGTTTGGGAACACGTAGAATGCTGCGTGTGGCAAGTGGCAACGAAAGCCCGGGATATCATTGAGTCCGGCAACAATTACATCGCGTCGGTTCTCAAATTCTTTCAAAAAGTCATTCACGTACGGAAGTGTGCGATCGTCGAGCGCTTCGATACCAGCCATTTGTGTGAACGAAGCCGTACACGATGTAACGTTGGTCTGAAGCTTCGCAACAACCTTTGCGATGTCCGGCGGAAAAATGCCGTAGCCCAAGCGCCATCCCGTCATAGCGAACGTCTTTGAAAACCCATCGAGGATAATCGTGCGTTCGTACATGCCTTCGAATTCTGTGATGGACGTGTGTTTAAAGTCGCCGTATGTGACTTGCGAATAAATCTCATCGCTCAACACAATCAGGTCGTGCTTTATTGCGAGGTCGGCAATCTGACGTAAGTCTTCACGCGTGAGAATACCGCCCGTAGGGTTTTGCGGAGTGTTAATAATAATCATCCGAGTTTTCGATGTGATGCTTGCTGCCAGATCGGCAACATCAAAACGGAACTCTTTTTCTTCGCGAAGTTGCAGCGGTACAGGAACGGCGTTAAGAAAGTTTATAACCGATTCATAGATCGGGAATCCTGGATTCGGGTAAATAACTTCATCGCCTTCGTCGAGACATGCCATCATAGCGAAGAACATGATGGGCTTTGCGCCTGGTGTGATAACTACATGATCGGCCTTGACTTTGTCATAGCCACGCGTCCTGTTTACATAGTCGGCGACTGCCTGACGTGCTTGGGGGAGTCCAGCGGCCGGACCATAATGTGTGAAGCCGTTATCGAGGGCATCCTTGCCCGCCTGAATAATATTCGGTGGTGTGTCGAAGTCCGGCTCGCCAATCTCTAGGTGCACAATGCTCTTGCCTTGCGCCTCGAGCGCACGAGCTTTTACAAGTACTTCAAACGCAGTTTCTGTACCAAGGCGCGAGATACGTTCGGCGATATGCATGACTATTCCAGAGGTGAGCTATGAGAACTGATCGGTCAGATTAAGCGCAAAGATACGGTCAGTCACGATCTTGCAACAAGGTCTTCTCTAAGTCTATCGGCGACGCTTGAGCTAGATCTTTTCGATGCCTATGGGCGACTTCTGACGGTCGATGATAATCGTGCGTACGTTGTCGTTGATGGCGTCCCCTACTATGGTAACAGACCAAGCGCCAGCTGGCAGTAGCTGTGCGGCTTTTTCGGGCCACTCTACGAGTTTAATGGCGTCGTGAGAGAATACGCACTCGTCGAAGCCCACGTCGTCGAGCTCGCTTGGTGAATCGATGCGGTATAGGTCTACGTGATAAATCTTCAACGGGTCGCCGTCGGGCGTTAGGCCAACGTACTGGTTGATGATTGTAAACGTCGGACTCGTGACGATATCGTCGACGGCAAAGTAGCTACAGATGCCCTTGACGAATTCTGTCTTGCCTGCTCCGAGGTCGCCAAAAATTGCAACCACGTCGCCCACAACAAGACTGCTGGCGAATGCTTCGCCCAGCTCTATCGTCTGCTCTTCGCTTTCTGACCGGAGGGTAGAAACCTCCATACTATTTACCAACGTGATACAAGCTTCCCCCACGGAGGAAAACCAAACTAACGAATAATTGGCGAAGCACTGATTGCATAAAAAAAAACGAGGGCGTATTTCAGATCACGTCCTTGTCATGCCGATCGCGTGCAAAGTCTTATCGCGGTTCGAGTGTAATGACTGGAAGAATCATTTCTTCCATAGAAATACCACCGTGTTGAAAACTATCGCGGTACTTCGTTAGGTAGTGGTGATAGTCTGTCGGATACACGAAATACCGATCTTCCTTCGCAATCACGCAAGTGGTTGCGACCCCTCCCGCAGGAATTTTCATTGCTTCGGTGTCACGTATAATCATTGCATCGTTTTCGTCGGTCTTGACATTGCGTCCAATCTTATAACGAAGATTCGTCGTTGTTTCGCGGTCGCCGATGACTTTCAACCCGCGCATACACCGCACACTGCCGTGATCGGTGGTGATGACGATCTGTACATTCGGCACGGACGCAAGTGTTTTCAGAATGCCATAAAAACTCGAGTGCTGGAACCACGAACTCGTGAGTGAACGATATGCTGCTTCGTCGGGCGCAATCTCTTTAAGAATCGGAAAATCGGAACGCGAGTGCGCAATCATATCAACGGCATTTATAACTATTGCTGTTAAATGCGTTTTTGAATAACGCATGATGTCCGCCTCGATGCGCTTGCCAAATTCTGTGTCGATGATTTTGATGTATTGCAGATCGGTCTTGAGTTTTACACGGCGACGCTGCAAATACATGTTCATCAGTTCTTTTTCGAAACGATTGAGTGTGTGTTCGTCCTTCCCACGCTCATCGATCGTGAACTGCGGATAATGCTTGTTGATTTCTGTCGGGTACAGCCCTGCAAAAATGCTGTTGCGAGCGTACGGTGTGGCGGTTGGAAGAATCGAGCAGTAGTAGTCGTGCTGCACCGAGAATAGCGGACGTATGAATTCTTCCATCACGCGCCATTGGTCGAGCCGCATGCAGTCGATGACCATGAAGAACGTGGGACGTCCGTTCTCGAGCTTAGGCAACAAATGTTTGTCAAGGATATGGGGCGAAAGAAGGGGCATGTCTTCTGTTCGTTTATCGCGGTCGGTAAGCCAGTAGGGGTATTCGTTCTCGATGAATTTCGAGAAGGCCTGATTGCACTCGCGGTACTGGTCGCGCAGCGACTGCTCGAGACCAACATCCTGGTGTTGATCGAGCTCGAGGCTGCTTTCGACGAGTTTCAGATAGACGTCGAGCCATTCGCTCCAGGACATTCTGTCCATAAGCCGACGCGATATCGAAGAATAATCACGATGAAAATTCTCTGTAATCCGTGCCTCTGTAATGCGCTGCGTCTCTAGGAATTTCTTGCACGCGGCAAGAATCTGCGTCGGGTTTACGGGCTTCGTCAGGTAGTCGTCTATCTTACGTCCGATCGCCTCTTCCATCACCGACTCCTGCTCATTCTTCGTCACCATCACAACCGGCACCGAGCGGTTGATATCCTTCAGCACCGACAGTGTCTCGAGGCCGGAAATCCCCACCATCGTCTCATCCAAAAAGATCAGATCGAAGCGCTCGGTCTGCGCAAGCTCGATAGCATCCTCGCCATTCGTGGCCGTTGCTACGGCATACCCACGTTGCTCTAACAGAATAATGTGGGGCTTCAGCAGGCTGATTTCATCGTCGACCCACAGGATGCGCTTCTTTTCCATAGACCCTTCTTTGATTGAAAGACGTGAACGGCAGGAGGTGTGGACGAATGCCGTAAAGATTATTGGAGCGTTAGTGGTTTGCTTCGCTTGTTCGCGAAGCTGGTGTTATTACGGCCATCGTTGTAGTTGCCCGAGCGATTAAGGTTTCTTCGCCTCCATCCGAGCAAAACACATCGGCCTCGCAGAAGTGCATGCGGCGTCCGGGTTTTACCACGCGCCCCACCGCGCGTAAGCGCGAGCCCCTTCCCTTGGCGAAGTACGAGACCTTTATTTCGGCCGTAACCGTGTGCTCATCGGGTCCGACCAGCGTGAAGCCCGCAAAGCCCGCCGCCACATCCGCAATGGTCGCGGTGACTCCTCCATGCACCAGTCCGAGCTGCTGCTGATGGTCTGGCGTCAGGTCCATCACTGCCTCGACATACCCGGGCTCGATGACGGTGAGCCGACATCCTAGCAGCTTCATGAACATCTGACGTGTGAGGTGATCTTCGATCGATGCGCGGAAGTCGGGGTTCTTGAGCTTGTATTGCATACCACAAACTTAGTGTGAAGACTCAAGTCGTCTTCCTCAGGTCGTCTTCCTCAGGTCGTCTTCCTCAGGTCGTCTTCCTCAGGTCGTCTTCCTCAGGTCGTCTTCCTATAGTTCACGATCGCCCATGTGTTAAGTACGACGGCTATGCCACCGACAATCAAGAGGTGGTTGCGGATGTCGGAGAAACCGCTGCCCTTGATGACGATCATGCGCATGACATCGATGAAGTAGCGGACGGGATTGGCACGCGTGACGGTCTCGGCCCAATCGGGCATACCGTCGATAGACGTGAAGAGTCCGCCCAGCATGATGAAGATCATCATGAAGAAGAAGGCCACGAACATGGCCTGCTGCTGGGTGTCGGCGAAGGTGGAGATAAGTAGGCCGAGGCCGAGGACGCAAAGCAGGTAAACACCGACGAAGAGATAAATGAGCGCGATGTTGCCCACGGGGACGATGCCGTAGACGAGGCGAGAAACAAGAAGTCCGATGGTGAGCACCACAAGACCTAGGATCCAGAACGGTATGAGTTTGCCAAGGATGAATTGGTATTTCTTGATCGGTGTGACGTTGATCTGCTCGATGGTGCCGACTTCTTTTTCTTTGACAATGTTGAGTGCTGTGAGGTATGTAACGACCATGGTTACAAGCAGCGCAAGAATGCCGGGCACCATGAACATGTCGTACTTCATGTTGGGGTTGAACCAGTTCGATGTCTGAATGTCGACCACTGCGACGTCAGAGAACTTCGGCGGTGTAGCCCACTGGGCACGGATGCCACTGTTGTACTCGAGGATGATGCTCGACAGATACGAAGTGCCAAGACCAGCCTTCGTGCCATTGATGGCATTTACTGCAAGCAGGAGTGTGGCAGTGTTCGTGCGGACGAGATTTCTGTCAAAACCCTGCGGTATCTCGAGCACGATGTCCACCTCGTCGGTCTCGATGCGCGCCTGCGCATGCTCGTACGAGTCTTCGTAACCGTCGAGTTTAAAGTATCCAGAGGCCGTGATTTTCTGGACGAGCCTACGTGAAGCTTCGGTGCGATCATTGTCGACGATGCTGAGCGCGATGTTACGGACCTCGTAGTTCGCAGCCTGTGGCAGCACGAGTAGCTGAATGATTGGTAGAACGAGAATCATGCCCAGAATTACGCGGTTGCGGAATATCTGTTTGAACTCTTTCTGCAAAAGGAACAGTAGGATTCTCATGTGAGCCTCACTTTGAACTTCTTAAGGCTCACGAGAATTAGCACCAACGTCATGCCAGTGAGAATGGCCAGCTCCTTGGCAATCGCTTCGATGCCAAGACCCTTTATCATAATATCTTTTACTATAAGATAATACCATTTTGCCGGTACGGCGTTCGATATGAGTTGCAGGGGCAATGGCATGTTCTCGATGGGGAACATGAAGCCGCTGAACAGAATGGTCGGAAGGAGCAAACCCATCATGGACACTAGCATTGCGGCCTGCTGCGTGTCGGTGACCGTAGAAATGAGTATGCCAAGAGAGAGGCAGGTAACAATGAAGCCCGCACTTGCTGCGAACAGCAGAAGCACACTTCCCTGCACGGGTACATCGAGCACAAAGGTGCTGAGCAAAAGTATGCTTGCAACGTTAGCGAGTGAGAGTATCAGATACGGGATGACCTTGGCAAGGAGCACGAGAAGGGGCTTGAACGGCGAGACGAGCAGGATCTCCATGGTGCCGAGCTCTTTTTCGCGCACGATGGCGATAGACGTCATCATAACGCATACAAGCATGAGTACAAGTGCAATTACGCCAGGGACAAAATTCGGTGCGCCGCGCAACTGCGGGTTATACAGCATTCGCACGCTGGTGCTAATCTGCATAGGAGGAGTAGCGCCCTTTGACATCTGTTGCTGATAGTCTGCGAGAATTGTAGTGAGATAAAAGCGAAGTGTGGTTGCAGTGTTCGGGTCTGATGCATCGGCCACGATCTGCAATTGCGCGTTGCGCGTGTGTTGCAGTTTTTCTCCAAAGCCCACAGGGAACACAAGTGCGATGCGAGCATTGTTCGATTGAAATGCTTTTGCGATGTCTTTTGTCGATACAGAGACTACACTGACGTCGAAGTAGGAACTGGCGTCGATCTCTTCTATAATTCTGCGCGAGTCTTCGTCATGCGCCTGATCAACGATTAGCACTTGCGCATTCTTCACTTCGTTTGTGAGAGCAAATCCGAAAATCAGAATCTGCATAATTGGCATGCCGAACAGAATTAGCAGTGTTCGCTTATCACGCAACACATGCAGAAACTCTTTGCGCACAAAGACGAGGAGTTGCTTCATGGCCTTTGGCCTCGCGCGACGTAGCTATTTCTCATGCTAGTCTCCAGAGTGCTGTGGCTATTTCTCACACTAATCTCCAGAGCGCTTTGCGCCACGCGCGAGTTCGTAGAACACTTCGTCCATCGAGGCAGCCCCATACCTTGCCTTGAGTCCCTTGGGCGTATCAAGTGCCTTTATGTCGCCGTCTACCATAATCGAGATACGTCCGCAGTACTCCGCTTCGTCCATATAGTGCGTCGTTACAAACACCGTCACCCCTTTATCAGCGGCCTCATAGATCAGGTCCCAGAACTGACGTCGTGTTACAGGGTCGACACCGCCTGTTGGTTCATCGAGAAATACCACACGTGGTTCGTGCAACACGGCAACCGAGAAAGCAAGCTTCTGCTTCCATCCAAGTGGGAGGGTCTTAACGAGCTTCGACGCTTCTTTATCGAGACCGAGTTTTTGGACAAGCTCCTGCCCCTTTGCCTTGAGCACCCTGCGGGAGAGTCCGTAAATGCCTCCGAAGAACGTAATGTTTTCCAATACGGTTAAATCTTCATACAGCGAGAACTTCTGGCTCATATATCCGATGTTCTGCTTTACAAGGTCGGTTTGCGTGCGAACATTAAATCCGGCTACCGTAGCCTCACCCGACGATGGCTTAGAGAGTCCGCATAACATGCGCATCGCAGTCGTCTTGCCTGCACCATTCGCACCAAGGAATCCGAAGATCTCGCCCGGCATAACGTCGAACGTAATGTCATTGGCTGCAACGAAGTCGCCGTACCGTTTAGTAAGGTGCTTCGTAGATATGACGGGAGTGGTTGCGGACAAATTCATTGCTGCATTGCGGGTTGCTGCATTGCGGGTTGCTGCATTGCGGGTTG
The DNA here is from genome assembly GCA_034440235.1 of bacterium. Classification (GTDB taxonomy): domain Bacteria; phylum Bacteroidota; class Ignavibacteria; order Kapaibacteriales; family Kapaibacteriaceae; genus JAWXBR01. Next base: position 5,222 of record JAWXBR010000049.1, on the reverse strand, counting down.
CTGCATTGCGGGTTGCTGCATTAGCTGAATAAAGCAGTCTTCGATCGTAGGTTCGATGCGCTCAACGAAGACATCTCCATGCCCCTGTTGCACGAGATAGTGTTTGAATTGATCAGCCTCACTGCCTATCGTGTCATAATCAATTGTTGTTTTATTCACTGCGTTGTGTGACCTGAGTTCGTTATCTACAAAAGTGACGTGCATTGTTTCGCCGAAGGCCATAGCGCTTTTTATATTCTCGTACGACTTCAGGTCTTTGCGAAGGGCGGGCATGTTCGAGGTGCTAACAGCGAACAGCGGTGACGGATAGGTCTGTGTGATCTCCTGCGGCGTTGCAATTGAAAGGATGCGTCCAGATTGCATTAGCGCGATGCGTTCGCATCGTCGCGCTTCGTCCATGTACGGCGTAGACACAAGTATCGTAATCCCTTGCTGCTTCAGACGAGCCAGCATTTCCCAGAACTCCTTGCGTGAGACGGGGTCTACGCCTGTGGTGGGTTCGTCGAGAAACATGACTTTCGGACGGTGGATGAGGGCGCAGCACAATGCAAGCTTTTGCTTCATGCCGCCGGAAAGTTTTCCTGCACGTCTCGTTTTGAACGGCTCGAGCTGCACATAGATGTCGCGTATAAGATCGTAATTTTCTTTAACAGAAGTGCCAAATAGCGTTGCGAAGAATTCGAGATTCTCCTGCACGCTCAAATCCTGATACAAGGAAAACCGTCCGGGCATGTAGCCCACGATGCCTCGTATTTTTTTATAATCCTTTACTACGTCGTACCCAGCAACCGAGGCCGAGCCACTATCCGCCAATAGCACTGTCGTGAGAATGCGAAACAACGATGTTTTTCCGGCTCCGTCGGGTCCTATCAGTCCAAACAACTCGCCTGCCCGAACATCAAACGACACATCGTCCAAAGCACTCACAGCGCCATTTTCAAAGCGTTTTACGATGTTCTGTACAGTTACCGTATGCATGTTGTCTGGTGACACTCGACTTTTCATTTATTGTCTGGCGATACTCGACATTTCATTTATTGTCTGGCGATACTCGACATTTCATTTATTGTCTGGCGATACTCGACATTTCATCAGAATTTCACTTCCCCATACATGCCAAGCTTCAAGTAGCCATCGTTCACCACACGGATTTTCACTGCATAGACAAGATTCGCTCGTTCGTCCTTCGTTTGAATAGTCTTCGGCGTGAATTCTGCTTTCTCGCTAATCCATGCAACCGTGCCACCGTATTGTTTCGCTGGGTCGACCGTAATCGTTGCGAGTTGTCCAAGTTTCACTGTCGAAAGTTGTCCCCCGCTCACGTACGCACGCAGGAACACCGTATCCAGATTTGCAATTCTGTAAAGGGGCTTTCCTGCGGTAGTGATTTCATGCGCTTCTGCATATTTCGTCAGTACGGTTCCATTCACAGGATTGACAATGTTGCACCGAGCAAGCTGATCGTCGATCTGTTCGATCTGCACGCGAAGGGGCACTGCTTCACTAGAAATGCTCAGTGTCGACACACCAAGATTTGAGCTTAGTGCGTCGAGCTGCTTATTCAACACTGCAATCTGACCTTCGACATCTTCGAGCAGCTTACGTGCAATGGCGCGTGCCTGCACGAGGTTATACAAACGCTCGCGTTCACGTTCTGCAACGCGCAATTGCTCACGCACTGTAGCAAGTTGCGAGGACACGTCCGGACGTCGGCTCAGAACCGCCTTGATTTGAGCTTCGAGTTGCAACTTGCGCAGTGCCAGTTGCACGCTATCAATGTGGCCAACAATCTGTCCAGCCTTCAGCATGCGTCCCTCGCTCACCTCCAGCCATTCTATCATTCCCGTCGCCTCTGCGGACACAATTGTCTCCGTTGCCTCAAACGCTCCAGATGCATCGGATGTGTTATCGTTTCGTGCGCACCCTACGCTCAACAGTAGCACCAACCCAACAACGACAAAGCCATGCTTATTGAGTGCAAGTGATTTGATACCTGGGTTCAAACTTTTCATTTTGGTTTTCATAATTGAACGTTCATTAAGGCCTCAATCCACACGGGAATCAATGCTCGTCGTTCTTGCATCATCTTGTCGAACGTATTGGGGGCCAGATTGCCCACGGCTTCGAGCATCGGACGTGCCACAAACGGAAACACCGTCATTCCAACAAGATTCATTACAAAATGCATGATTGGCAATTCGCTAATCGAGCCATCTTTAACGGCGGCATTGTATTGCGTAGTGAAATGCGACTTCAGAAAAACATCTCTGGCTCCAACCTTTTGCGAAAGCTTCAACGGATTCGTGCGCAGTGAACTAAAGATGAACAACGGCAGATCGGGTTGAAGGGCAAGCAAGTCTATATACCTGTTTACGAACAACGTCACCTTCTCATACAACGACGTCTGCTCATTATTAAACACCATCTTCATTCCCATCATAAAACCAGACAGCGTCTCCGTCATGATCTGCGCAAACAGATTTTCTTTTGTGCGGAAATAATAATTCAACAAGGCCAGGTTCACCCCGGACGCTTCGGCAATATCACGCGTACGCGTCGCCGCATACCCATGCTTCATAAACAGGTTTCTGGCCGACACCATAATGCGTTCTTCGGTCGTTACATCTATCAGCTGCTTGAGATTTGGTTTCTTCCGCTTCGGCTCAATCAGCCCAGTCAGCCCAGTCAACTCGGTCAGCTCGGTCAGCTCGGTCAGCTCGGCATCCGCTGCCGTGAACGCTTCTGAAGTCTCGCGTCTAGGTCGACCGATCAATGCTCTTGTAGGGCCCCCGGGGGGAGTCTGTTTCCGTTTCATGATGCAAATTACGAATAAACGATTGTTTTAAACGATTGTTTTAAACAATCTTTTTAAACAAGTGATTAAAACAGACGTTCAACGAAAGATTCGAAAAAATTAACACCCATGTCCCAAGCGGTACGCAGGTTGAAGCTTCTAAGGCTATCGTGGTAAGAGTTCGTGTTCCAAGGGCACCATGTCTATGAATGCGAAGTCGCCCCGATTCTCGTTGCCAACTCAGTCCGACTAATCTCCGCAGTCTATAGTCACACACCGTTGCATCGAGCACTTGATGGCTTTGCCGTTGGGCAACACATCGTACACGTCGATGATGAAGCGTACAGGATCGTTGGCGAGTAGGTCCGATCGCTTTTCGCCTTGAATGGTCATGGTCGGTGCGTGGAACGGGAACGTGAATGTACCCCCTTGTTGTCCGTGTTCGTATATGCGGATAAAGTTCGCAGTACTTAATATGTCGTTGAACGTGAAGGTAACCTGATATGACATGATGTCGCCGGTTGTACCGAGACATTCGGCAGTGGCAGTGCTAACAGAAATGCATTCGGGATTCGCTTCGCATACGATGGACTGAACGGAAACAACCAGCGTTACTTCGGAAACGCAGCCGATATCTGCATGTGTAAGCTGCACGCGGAGAGTATCTGTGCCGACTGCGGTCCATAAAATCTGGACAGAATGTGATGTACTTGCCCCCTGTATCTCACCGCGTGTAGGGTCCAGCCACTGGTACGAATTCGCAGACAGAATGCCCACAGAGTACACGTCCGCAGTATTCTTTGTTGGAGTTAGGTTCCCAGAGATGATATCTGATGTCTGATAGACAACGAGCACCGTTGCTGTACACGTATCCGTTTGGTTCAGGATATCGGTAATCGTAAGCACAACCGCATTGTAACCAAGGTTACTACAGTTGAAGGTGAATTGATTAATGCCGAGCGACAAAATTCCGGCTTCGGCACTGCTGCCGCCGTTCACGTTTTGCGCGGTAATCGAAGCCTGCCCCATACTGTCGAGCTGAACGGTAATATTCTTACACACTGCGATGGGCAAGGGAACCGACGGACCTTTTATTCCAAAGGAAAAGAGCAGGCCAGTGCCGACGTCGGTCCAATCAAGGTCAGTTCCTATCTGCACGGGTGATAACACTTCATCGGTTGTGCCGTTGCCAACCGTGCCTTCGATGTTGTCGCCCCAGCCCCATAAAGAACCGTTCGTCTTAAGTGCTACAACGTGTCCGCATCCTGATATCACAACATCCCAGTCAGTGTCCGAACCGACCTGCGCCACTGTGTCGCGCGAATCGGTCGTGCCATCGCCAAGCTGTCCAGCATAATTATCGCCCCACGCCCATAGCGAGTTGTCTTGTTTCGTGGCGAGACTAAAAAACTCGCCAGCTCCTATCGACGCCCAATCGGTGTCGGTACCAACCATCTTCAGCGTATCACAATCGTCCGTTGTACCATCGCCAAGATTTCCGTAACCATTATAGCCCCATGTCCACAGTGTGCCATCTGTCTTGAGAGCCATACTATGGTAACGTCCGACCGCAACGGCATCCCAATTGGTAGCTGCGCCTATCTGAAGTGGTACATGACTTTCGTCCGTTCCGCCGTCTCCAAGCTGACCAAACGTATTAAAGCCCCATGCCCACAACGTCCCATTCGATTGCACGCCAAGTGTATGCAACTCGCTCATCGCAACACGATCCCACGTCGCACTGCCAATTTGCGTCGGCACGGAAACAGGATCTGTATCGCCAGTGCCTAATTGTCCAGTGATGTTTTCGCCCCACGACCACAACGTACCATCACTTTTAATTGCCATCGTCGAGTTGCCGCCGGCAGCGACAAACACCCAATCGTTATCGGCGCCTATCTGCGTCGGTAAAAAGCTCTCATTCGTAGAGCCATCGCCTAGCTGAAAGTAGTCGTTCGATCCCCACGTCCACAACGTCCCATCCGTCTGCAACCCCACACTATGATCCGTTCCGCCCGCAAGCATTTGCCACGTATGCTGCGTATCGAACGGCGTCGGCACATACCTGTTATCGGTCGTACCATCGCCTAGTTGCCCCCTTGTATTCGAGCCCCATGACCATCCATCGGCAAACATCACGTCGCATGACATACTCAGCAGCACGAGTACAACACATAGTAAATTTTTCAAAATAACATCTCTTTGAAGTGTTTAGGAAGGGGCGAAGAACCGTTTGGGAAGGGGCGAAGAAGGGGCTGAGGCCCGGGTGCACGACAACCTGAGGGTGCATCTGCTAAACGGGTCGGTTAAGGCAGAGCGCTGGGGGTAAATATAACGCTCAGAGAGAACTCACCCCGTGTGTGAATGCGAACTCACCCCGTGTGTGAATGCGAACTCACCCCGTGTGTGAATGCGAACTCACCCCGTG
>JAWXBR010000048.1:0-54011 GCA_034440235.1 bacterium | reverse complement strand
TCATAGAGGCTCCCTCGTTGATGATGATTAAGTCTGGTAACTCAATCTACCATCGCGGCGGGAGCCTCTGTGATTTTCAACTAACTTTCGGACATCCCCTCCGATTTTTGCGAGTTTTCATATGTCAAAGTGCTTTAAAACCATGAGTCGCAGGTATGAGGGGCACTCATCCTACGCTACCGCTATTCAATCAGTTTACCTAGCCGAACTGGCCACAAATTAAGGTGGGAGTCATGGCATTTATAGCGGCCAAGTCAAAAATGCCACTGTACCAATTACCCTTCTGATTCCGTAGTTACGTCCAGTACGCGTATTTTGTCGGTTCTCCTTGATCATTTATAAGAGGCAGCCCATGTCGGTGAGCAGTTCCGTTGGTTCACGTCGGTCCGTTAAGGCAGACGCCCTTGTCATCTTCATGCAACAGGATGAGAAGCCATTCGCGTCGGCAGCGCGAAAACTCGGTGCCGAAATTCCCCTCCTTAAGCCCCTTTTCAAGGCTAAAGACTTTGTTGGAAAAAAGAGCTCGACGACGTTAGCATACACTGGCGGTGCAGTGGGCTCAGCACGCGTTATTCTTGCTGGACTAGGAAACGCATCTGACATTACACTCGAGACCATTCGACGTGCCGCTGCTTCTGCAGCAAAACGTGCCGGACAAAGTCACGCCAACCACATCGCACTCGAACTACCAACCATTGAAGGCTTCGAAGTCGAAGCTGTAGCACAAGCAATTGCTGAAGGCGCCTCGCTTAGTCAATACAAATACGACAAGTTCAAGACTATCGGCGATACAACTGCTAATGGACTTGTAAAGAAATTTACGATCTTTAGTACAGATAAAACTCTTGGTAAACAGATCGAAGCCGGTGTAAGCACGGCCGGTTCTCTCATCGGTGGTGTTGTGCTTGCACGCGATCTTGCCAATGCAGCGAACAACGAAGTGTATCCAGAAGTTCTGGGTCAGCGTGCTGCAGATGCCGGAAAAAAAGCAGGCTTCAAGGTCACGATCCTCGACAAGAAGAAAATCGAATCATTGCGGATGGGTGGACTCCTAGGTGTAAACTCTGGAAGTGTTCGGCCTCCGGTCTTCATCGTCATGGAATACAATGGTGGTCCGAAAAACGAAGCACCAATTGTACTTGTTGGAAAAGGTATCACCTTCGACACAGGCGGTATTTCTATTAAGCCAGCCGCAGGCATGAGCGATATGAAGAGCGACATGCATGGTGCTGCTACGGTAATAGGAGCCATGTATTCGATTGCCTCGCTTGGACTAAAGCGCAACGTCGTTGCCCTCGTGCCCTCAACAGAGAACATGCCAAGTGGTACAGCTATGGTCCCGGGCGACATCCTTACGTTCATGAATGGTAAGACTGCTGAAATCGACAATACAGATGCTGAAGGACGCCTTATCCTTGCCGATGCACTTTGTTACGCCGACAGATACAAGCCGTTGACAGTCATAGACGTAGCCACACTCACCGGAGCTTGTGTGGTAGCGCTTGGAACAGTAACGACAGGCATGATGGGCACCGATGCTAATACCATGAATCGTCTGCGCGACTCGGCAAAAAACACAAACGAGTATGTATGCGAACTGCCACTCTATGAAGAGTACGAAGAGCTGATTTCGAGCGACTACGCCGACATCAAGAACTCTGGTGGACGTTATGCTGGTGCTATTACAGCGGGTCTCTTCCTCAAACACTTCGTCACGTACCCGTGGGTGCACCTCGATATTGCCGGCACTGGTATTGCACCGAAGCCGACATCATATTCGCCTAAAGGCGCAACAGGTGTAGGTGTGCGGCTTCTAACCGATATGGTGATGAACTGGAAATCTTGAAACTGACAACGCGCAATAATCAACTCGCGTCTCGCGTCTCCAAGCCACGAGCAACCTTAAGGATTATCATGTATCGCGCATTTCCAATCACTCTCATTGCACTTCTGGCAATATCATCTGTGCACTGCGACGGCGGCACGAACCAACAGCCAGCGTCTGGTACGGGCAAGGTGTACGTAGTTGAGACAGTCACCAAAAAGCCGGCTGGCAAAGCCCCTGAGATTACATGGAAGGACAGCAACGGAAAACTGATCTCGTTCTCCGAAGCCACAGCAGGAAAAATTGTCCTCCTGAACTTCTGGGCTACGTGGTGCGGTCCATGCAAACGCGAGCTTCCCGATCTCGTTGCCATCGCACGTGAGATGGGTGTGAAGGGTGTCGTAGTAGTTGGCATTGCAGTCGACCAGGACGAACGCAAACTTCAGATTGTCAAATCTTTTGTCGAAAAAGCTGGCATCCCCTATATCAACATCGTCGACTCCGACGACAAAATCATAACCGATGCCTACGGTGGAATCCCCGCCGTGCCGGCAACATTCATCATCGATCGTCAAGGCAACATCGTTCAACGGCTCGTTGGAAAACGCGAGAAAGCAGAGTTCGTAGGCGCCTTACAAAAGGTCCCGTAATCCCACCTCTGTAGTGGTCGACCACTCGCATCATTCCATCTACGTCCAAACATCGATTATTACCGACGGCTCCTGTTCAACAGGGGCCGTTGTTATTTCACAAAGTACTTTCATACTGCGTGCAAGTTCTTCGAGTTTAACGGCGTCACGCGCATACACTTCTGCTAATACATCACCTTTCGCGACCCTATCGCCAACGTGCTTGTGCAACACGATACCCGCGACATGATCAATGTCGTCAGACTCGCGCAGTCGTCCCGCTCCCGCATGCAGCGCTGCCAACCCTAACTCACGTGCGTGTAACCCCGCCACCCACCCATCAGCATCGGCACATACGGTAAGGGGCCGAAAGGGTCTGTAGTGCTCGACACTAGCGTCCCAGTCCCCGCCCTGCGCACGAATCATCGCATGAAATGCATCATGTGCCTGACCTGAATTCCAAACTTCGTTAACTCGTGCAACGGCTTCATCAACATCGTTCACCACTCCACCCAGCAACAACATCTGCGATGCAAGTGCAACCGTTACTTCGATGAGTTCTGGCGAAGCCCCTTCGCGAAGCGACCCCTGCCCGCTCACTGCATCGCGAAGCGACCCCTCCTGAACGACTGTGCTGCGAAGCGCTTCTTCTGCTTCAACCATTTCGAGCCAGTTACCAATGGAGCTTCCGAGTGGCTGGTCCATGCGTGTAAAGACAAATGAGACGGGCAAACCTACTTCTTTGCAAACGCTGTGGATGCTTTCGGCAAGGCGGTGGGCACCTTCGAGAGAAGGCATAAATGCTCCGTTGCCAACCTTCATGTCCATGACGAGTCCGTCGAGCCCTTCTGCAAGTTTCTTGCTGAGAATCGAAGCAGTAAGCAAGGTGATATTCTCGACTGTGCCGGTTACGTCGCGCAGTGCATACAGAATGCGATCGGCAGGGGCGAGGTTGCGAGTCTGTCCAGCCATGAAGAGGTGATTCGTTTGAAGCAACGATGTGAGCTCTGGCATCTCGAGTTGCGTACGAAATCCGAGCACACTTTCGAGTTTGTCGAGCGTGCCTCCGGTGTGACCCAGTCCGCGTCCACTTATCATCGGTACGCTCAAGCCGCATGCCACGGCAATAGGTGCAAGGAGGATGGAGACTTTATCGCCGACGCCACCTGTGGAGTGTTTGTCGATGGTCTTGCGTGATGTTACGCCGCGTGGCACTTCTTCGCCATTGCGTGCCATGGACAGCGTGAGTGCTGCTGTTTCGTGTGCATCCATACCCTTGATACACACGGCCATAAGGAACGCAGCAGCTTGTGCATCCGATACGGTGCCCTGTACAACGCCATGCACAAAGCCGTCTATCTCGTGCTCGGTCCAAGCGTGGCCATCACGCTTATGCTTCAATAGCTCCTTCATCAATCGCATGAACGCCCCCTGTGAGTCTTATCTTTGTCAAGTATATGAATGCCAGCCCCTTAATCCTTCCGCATAAGCTACGAAACGTCGTGCGCTCACTGCACCATGCGTCTGAACGCAACGAGTTAAAGCTCTTCGTTGCCGAAGGTGTGCGTGTATGCAGAGATTTGCAACACTCGCGAATGCAGATTGAATCGGTGGTGGTTGCTGACAATGCAAGCGACGCTACAGTGAAGCTTGCGATGGAGTTGACAGGTAAAAGTGCAACGTTGTATGAGGCTACGCCAACCGATATGGCAATCATGTCCGATTCGACAACGCCACAGGACATTCTTGCTGTTGTAGCATTCAAGGAAGAGCAGCCATTAGGTAGTCGTGTCGTAGTGCTCGACGGTGTTTCAGATCCGGGAAACGTTGGCTCTATTATTCGGTCGGCTGCATGGTTTGGCTTCTCTGATGTATTGCTTGGCAAGGGCTGCGCTGATGTGTACAACACGAAGGTTGTTCGCTCCGCCGCGGGTGCACTGTTTCGCATGAATGTTGTCCGTGGCCTCGACGTAGTCAGCACCCTTCAATCTGAACTTGCTGCATATACAACTGCAGCAGCGGTACTTGTCGGTGGCGAACCGCCCGAATCGTTGCACAACGCCGAACAATTATGTCTTGTCATTGGCTCAGAAGCACACGGCGTTAGTGAACGTGTACTCGATGCATGTACACTTCGCATCACTATCCCGGGCGGAAACGGCACAGAATCGTTGAATGCCGCAATTGCTGCATCGCTGTTGATGTACGAAGCGAGTCGATCATGATGCAGCGTCTCTACACGCCGGGTCCGGTTCGCGTCCCCGACGCCATCCTCGCAGCCGGCGCCGAACCGCCGATGCATCACAGGTCCGAGGACTTTATAGCGTGTTCGCAACGTGTGTGGAAATATCTTAAATCTGTTTATAACACATCACAGCCCGTCGCAGTGCTTGCAGGTAGTGGCATGACGGGTATCGAAGCCGCGATATCGTCGACGATGCGTGCTGGTGAGCATGGCATTGTGCTAGTACACGGACGATTTGGTGCGCGCATCGCTGACATCATGCGTACACATGGCATCGTGCCTCATACGCTCGAAGTGCCTTGGGGCGAAACCATCACTGCCGATGCTGTTGCAAAAGCACTCGATGACACGCCACATGCCACTGCAATCTGGATGGTACATGGCGAGACTTCAACAGGTGTTGCCCTCGATGTTCAAACCATTGCGTCGGTCGTACGAGCACAGTCACCCAACATACTCATTGGTGTCGATGCCATTGCAAGCCTCGGCATTCACGAACTGGAGTGTGACGCATGGGACCTCGACCTTGTCGTGTCAGGCATTCAGAAAGGACTGATGTGTCCACCCGGACTCGCTTGTGTTAGCGTCTCGCAACGCGCACAGGAACACATTCGCAACACCCCTGCTTCTGTCTATACGCAGAGCCTTGCAACAGTGCTGAAGGATCTGAAGAACGGACTGTTTACCTGGACGCCCCCCGTAACGCTGGTACGATCGCTCGAAGTTGCCTTAGAATTCATCCTGAACGAAGGATTACCCGCTGTCTGGAAACGTCACGCCGACGTTTCACACACACTGCAAGAAGGCATCCGCGACCGTGGGCTTTCTGTGTTCGGCGACGGTACGTCACACGCCGTAACGCCAGTAATTCTTTCGCCATCTGGTTCACAAGCAGTACCACAGCATTCCGGTTTACAAGGTATTTCTTCACAGGCCGATAAATTCCGATCGTTGTTATTCGAACGTCACGCAATTGTTGTCGCCGACGGACAAGACCACCTGGGCGGAACGATGGTGCGCATTGGCACCTGCGGCTCAATCACTAAACGCGACATACTGGAATTGTTTAACGCAATCGATGACGTCCTACCCTTCGTTCACTCAGAAAACACACGCCACTTCGCAAATTAATGCTCCCACCCCGCATCGTCATCGCAACGTCGAACACACATAAAGTCGACGAACTCCGTCAGCTCGCAGAGCGTGCGGGAGCCGACACAACACTTGTGGCTTGGAACGAAGTCGACACACCGTTTGACATTGACGAAACGGGACATACCTTCGAAGAAAATGCCTACATCAAGGCACTCGCTGTGTACGAGCAGACGGGCCTGCCCGTTATCGCCGATGACAGTGGACTCGAAGTCGACGCCCTTCACGGCGCACCAGGCGTGTACAGCGCACGATACTCCGGACCCAACGCCACCGATGCTTCTAATCGCGCAAAGCTTCTCGCGGCGCTCGCTGAAACACGCACCACCACACCGACGCCTGACATCGCTGCCAGCACAGATCGCACTGCTTCGTTCAGATGTGTGCTGTGTTACACCGACGGACAGCGCACTGTCTTCGGGGAAGGGTCGGTAAAGGGTCTGCTCGCCACGTCGGAACGCGGCAAGCATGGCTTTGGATACGACGCATTGTTTGTGCCAGATGGCGACATGCATACGTTCGGCGAAATGACAGCCGACGATAAGCACATGTACAGCCATCGTTCTAAAGCGTTTACGTCGTTGATGAACAACATGACGTCGTCGATGTCTTCGAGTCCACCACAGCGCCTGTTTCTCATGCAGGCAGCGATTGCTGCAGTAAGGAACAACGAAGCGTTACTTCGATCTGCTACAAGAAATGCTGTAACGACAACACAAGATGCAACGTGCGTTTACGAAGCTGTGTTGCAGACGTATTTGTTTGCAGGGTATCCAGCGGCACTCGACGGACTCGTGGTGGTAGTCGACGAGTGTTCGAAGATACTTGGCAGCCCCTTACCAGATCATTCAGAGCCTTTTGATGTGCAAGTGTTTCGCGATCGTGGCACAAAACTTTGTAAAGTTGTTTACGGCAACGTGTACGACAAACTCATGGCTCGATTAGAAGAAGTGTCACCTGACCTGCGTGAGTGGATGATTGTAGAGGGCTATGGCAAGACGCTGTCGCGTCCCGGACTCGACATTGTAACCCGCGAATTGTGCGTTGTTGCGGTTCTCGCGGCCACAGAGCGAAACACACAGCTATATTCACATGTCCGTGGAGCACTTCTCGCAGGAGCCACCGAAGAAGATCTAGCGCTATGCATAGACGTTGTAACAGAGTATGTCTCAGCGCATCATGCCGATGCAATTCGTTCAATCACGGAGCCGAGGTGTAAGGATTCTCATACGATTATGGAATCTGTCTCGATATGAAGTTCGCGTTACCAAAATCATTGTTAGGAGCATTGTTCACTGCATTTTTTACTGCATTGTGCGTGATCTATGCGTTCGATGCATCGGCGCAGGTTCGACCCGACAAGGTTATCGCAGGCGACAGCGTGCGTCGAACGGCACGTCTTCAAGCACTGCGAGAATTGCAAACCGATATCGATGCATTGGTTGATGCACCCGAATGGCATGGTGCAACGCTAGGAATTAGTGTTGTGGCTCTCGAGACGGGTGAGATTATTTATCAGCACGACGCGGACAAATACTTCACGCCTGCCTCGACACAGAAACTGTTTACAACGGCTGCTGCACTCACGCTGCTTGGTGCGGATTACACCATGCGTACATCGTTGTATCTCGATGGCAAGGTAAAAAGCAACGGCGAGTTCGAAGGCAACATCATTATTCGCGGCGGGGGCGACCCGTCGTGGAGTCGACCGTTCGGACGTGCTCCGGAGACAATGTTAGACGCGTGGGCAGATGTACTCGACTCGCTCGGTATACAAAGCATCAAGGGCAACCTGATTGGTGATGACGATGTGTTCGACGATGAGGCCTACGCCCCGGGATGGTCGTGGGACGATCTGGTGTATTCGTATGCTGCGCAGGTGAACGGACTTGCCATCATGGACAACTCGGTGCACCTGAACATCCTGCCTCTTTCAGGTCTGCTCGATGTACCAACAATTCGTGTTGTGCCGCCCACCGACTATGTCCGCGTAATTACCGCATTGCGTAGCGTCGACAGCTCAGGCGTAACATCGGTAAGTCCGCAGCGCGATTTTCGTTCGAACACGATAGATCTCGTTGGTTCGATATCGACTAAGACACCATTCGATACGTTAAGCTCGCACGTCAGCATCGAAAACCCGACGATGTACTTTGTAAGCTTGTTTAAAGACGCACTTGTCCGCAAGGGCATACGATTTCGTGGTGCGAGTGTAGACGTAGACGACTGGAACGACCCACTCGAATACGACCGCTACAAACTGCTTGCAGAAGTTTCATCGCCACCCATGTCACAGCTCATTTCTGTGATAAACCATCAGAGTCATAATCTCGGTGCCGAAATGTTGTTCAAAACACTTGGACACGACATTGGTGGTGAAGGGTCTTTTGAAAAAGGGGCTGAGGTTGTACGTCAATGGACGCAGAAGTCAGGCATTGCAACGTCCGATCTAACCATCGTCGATGGCTCGGGATTATCGCGACTGAATCTTTGCACGCCACGTCAGCTTGCAGCACTTCTCAGCACCATGCACCGTGGCCCCCTCTTTGCCCCTTACTATGCGTCGCTTGCAGCGCCTGGTGAAACGGGCACCCTGCGCCGCAGACTTGTTGGAACAAGAGCAGAGCGTGCTGTTCGTGCAAAAACAGGTTCGATGAATAATGTGTCGACGCTGGCAGGATATGTCACAACGCGCGATGGCGAGCCATTTGCTGTAGCCATTATGCTTGGCAATGTTGTTGTGCCAACGGCAATGGCGCAGAACCTACAGGACCTCGTCTGTATGCGGCTGGCGAGCTTTTCACGCAAGCCTTAAGGTTATTGCTTCTTCTTCAGAAACACCGAGTGGCGTATCACTGAAGCTGCACCGAACACACCAACGCCACCTTCGACACTGGTAAAGTTAAAGTTCAACGATGAACGGCTTCCAAATCCGACTTGTCTAAACCAGTTTACAAAGTTCTTCTCGCCTGCATAGATAACCAGTTCATTGCGTCCGTACCATTTAAACACGCGCCATACTGTTGGTATTGACGTTGTCTGAGCAAACGCGTACCGCGCTCGTTCACCATTCAGTCGCGTACCCTCGTCGAACTCGTCGTCGCGCAGGCGTTCGTTGGCTTCGTCTGTTGGTGGAGTTAGGTAGATGCCATAGTTCGTGGTATCGAGATTCACAATGCCTGGAACGTACTCTTGTGCGGGTGCGACTGGTGTCCAACGGACATATAACGAATCGTACAACTGCGTCTCTTTTTCCTTGCCCGGATAATTAAGGGTGTCCTTTGGTGGATCTATAAATGAGAACGCAATTGGTGTGGTAGTTGTACCAGTTACCGTCTTGCCGTCGACTTGAACGCGTAGACGGTATGTGGTGAGCGGACGTACTTTGTATGATGTATCGATGGCACGGTAGAAACCACCTGTCGTATCGTCGACAAACTCGAGCGGCAACGTAAGACTGTCTGTTTCTATCGTAATAACTGCGTTACGAATCGAGGCTGTAGCAAGTTTGAACGTATCGAGAATGGGTTGCGACCGATGCAATGTGATGTTTGAGATTGGCTGTTCGACAAACAGGAGTGCGTTCACTACAATCTCAGGTACATAGTCACCCGTTGGAACGGGGTCTTCACAGGATAAAAGCAATAGGCATAGTACGATGCCAGAGATTAAACGTAGGTACATCAGAATTTTAGTTCGAATGAAATTGTGGGGAGAATTGGAAGCAACCGAACATCGGTTACGGTAGGCACCTCTTTGGAAGTGTCGTAGAATCGGAACCAGATGTCACGCCGCGAATAGACGTTGTACACATCCAGCATAATCATGAAAGGCAATTCGAATAATGTTGTCTTGTAGTTTACATTCAGGTTTAGTTGATGCGATGCAGGCAGACGAAGTCCCCACCGCTGCGAAGGAATTGTCACTATTATTCCATTGTCCCAATCGGGCATCGAGCCATTAAGCTGCGAAGTAGCACCTGTGTAGGACTGTCCCGTTTGAAAAATGAACGATGCGCCGAGGTCCCACCGTTCGCTCAATGCGTACAGTGCGGTGACTTTAAAATCGTGACGTCTGTCGTACTTAGGCCTGAATTCGTTACCTCTATTCACGCTATCGAAGCGCGCATTCACCCACCCAAGTGCATAGCCAATCCATCCCGTAAGACGTCCAGAACTTTTTTGCAGAAATATCTCAGCACCGTACGCTTCACCATTTCCGACAAAAAAGACTTCATCTACATTTCGTGTACGCGTTGCGCCAGATCTTAGCTCGTTGATGTTCCGAAGCACCTTGTAGTATAAGTCTACGTTTAGCGTGATGTTATCGAATGGCTTTGTTTCGACAGCAAAGATGTAGTGGTCGGAACGTCCTGCCGGCACTGTCATATCGGTTGGCAACCACGTATCAAAGAACGAGAAGTCTGGTGCTGCAGCAAGGCGCAGGTACTGGTGATAGATTCCCCATGCGGCCTTAATTGCAACACCGTCGAAGAGTTGATAACGAAGCGCCATGCGCGGGTCGACGGTAGTAGTCGAGCTTAGAGACCAGTAACTGCCGCGGATTCCGGCCTGCATGGATAACAAGTCGGTGACCTGCCAGTTGAACTGACCAAATACGGCATGAATATTATCCCATATATCGAGTTTAAACACTGCGTCGGCTTGAGATGCATTCGGCTCGTTAGTTCCGCTGAAATTTTGTTCGTATGTAAAATTGTATAACGTTCCTTCGTAGCCGGTTTTAACGGTTATTGCATCGGACGCAAACCATTCGAATTCACTTTTGAGGCTGTAATCGAATATGCTGTTTGCAATACTGAACTCGAAGCCAGAGTTGTTGCCATCGAAGCCGTTCTGATATCTGCTTCCACTTACCGTCACCACACTAAACAAATCGTCACCGTAAATGTGCGACCATCGAAGTGCTCCTGCCCTGTTTCCAATACCGATGTTAAAGAGCAGACCGGGCTGCTCCAACGAAAGCGCATCGTTTGTGAAAAATCCACTCAGCGAAATCTTGTCGTCATCAGAAAGATTTTGAGTGATCTTCGCATTGATGTCATAAAAGTTGAAGTTCGGAAACGGCGATGCCGGGTCGTCGGGAATAAGGCCAAGCACGAGGTCCAGGTATGTTCGACGTGCGCCGATGAACCACGAACCGCTGCCTAACGGACCCTGTATAGACGCTCTCGAAGAGATAAGTCCGAGGCCAATCAGACCCTCAACACGATCGCGATTGCCATCCTTCTGCGTGATATTTAGAACCGCAGACATACGTCCACCAAACTCTGCCGGAAACCCACCTTTAATTAGATCGACATCTTTTACTGCGTCGCTATTAAACGCAGAAATAAATCCGAACAGGTGTGTTGGGTTGTATACCGTCATTCCATCGAGTAGCACAAGATTCTGATCTGGCGATCCACCGCGGATATAGAGTCCACTCGAAATCTGCGACGATGTTAGCACTCCTGGAAGCATCTGCAGCGCCCTAAAAATGTCAGACTCACCGCCAATGCGCATCGACTGAATCTGCTGCATCGGAATATTCACTTGCGAGATGTTTATCTGACGTTTGTCTTCTTCTCTGTCCGCTATAACTGCAACTTCTTGCGCGTCGATGCTGGCTTGCACCATCTCGACCCTAAGCTTCTGCGAGCCCCCTTCCACAACTTTTATGGGGATCTCTTTGCGCAGATAGCCGATGCTCGAAACAACGATAATGCGGTCTCCAGCGGGGACATTTGAAAGCGAGAAGTAGCCGCCCTTATTTGTGTACGTACCAAGGCGTGTGCCCTTCACAGAAATCGTTGCGCCTACGAGCGTCTCCTTCGTCGTAGAGTCTTCGATCACTCCAGAAATCACACCACCGGCTGGTGGCGGTAAAGGGGATGCAGAAAGGGGCTCGTTTGCAGCAAACAACAGAATTGAAGCGAGCGTAAGGAACGAAAGGCGTAGGGCCAGGGGCATAGAAACTGATATCTGGTTGAAAAGCGAGCGCTTGAACGTATTGGGATGTGTTTTGTTGCCCGCGTCAGCAGGACGTGCCTTAGGCTAAGCGAACATGGGTTGCTTCTGGTAATTGACGGCGGCATAGTCAAAAAGGCGTATCTATCGGTTGGGATGGAAACGCCTTCTATTAGTTCTGGGATTTAGAACGATGCTATGTCAGAAACTTCTACTTGACGATTGTTAGCGCTGTCGAGCGTCGATTCAGTCCCGTTCGTACCTGAACCGCATAGATGCCGTTGCTCAGCAAGGACGTCTGCAGAAGGATGACGTCGGTGGACATACAAGGCTGCGAGTACACTTCCATTCCTTCTGTGTTGACAATAGTTAACGTTGATTGAAGTACGTCACCGTTTGTTTGCATGTCAATCACAATCGATGCTGACTCTTGAGCAGGATTCGGATAGATGAAGACCTCGCCGCCCGAAGATGCGAATGCACGCATTCGACGAAGATCTAGGATCTGACCAGCGACAGTTTCCTTTGCGACATTATCATCGCCAGCTTCCATGAGCCCAATATCTTCGATTGCAGTAGCTGCAGCGCTTGTCGGCTTAAGTACTAACCGATATTGTTCACCAGGATCAGAGATGAGGGTCCATGCATGCTTTGAAAGAGTGTTTACTTCAGCTTGTTCGAACACATTCAAGGCAAGCTCTACACCGTCAGTGAAACGTTCAAGGTAAGCGGTCGCAGTTGCCTCGTCGCCTTTGCACACTACATCACAATAGAAGTCTGACACGGTCGGCAGGGTGAACCACTCAGACTGTATGCGACTCTCATCCTCGTCATCCTGTGCGAGGTGAAGCACCATATTCAATTTTTGTTCACCGTCGACACCAGCTGATAGCGTAATACCTGTTACATTATCGGCCCAGCCGAAAAATGAACGTGCCACCGTTATGGTCTTTTCACTTGAGGTCTCTTTGAAGAAGTGCTCGGCGCTAAAGAGCATAGGCGGCGCGATTGAGCCAGCCAAAACACTGTCGTTAGCAGCAGACATGCCTAACGAATCCGCATCGATCGGTTGAGCTTCGCGATTCTGCGCGGATAATGCGCACGCCAGCAGCATCCCTATTAGGGTTGCACACATAGTCTTCATTTTAGTATTCCCTAGTTAAGTGATACCGTCCAGGCCCCGATTACACCCGAGAGGCTGGTACAATGCAAAACATACACCCCCGGTGGTGGCAAGGGTTGTGGTGATAGACGAAATATTGGACCCTGTCTAGAAGCCACACCTGAGGCGATCTGTCTTCCGGAAATATCAACTAATCTCCACTCTAAGGCACTAATGGCAACAGGTACCTGTTTCAGCACTATCGAACCTGTGGAATACTCCGCGGTGATAGATGCATGTCCCGCTTCGTCAGAACTTGAAACTCCAGTTGCCAACCAATCAATGGCCACTTTATAAAGAGTTAAATCAAACCCATCGACGAAGAAGGAGGAATCAGGTGAGAGTCTTCCTGACGTCGTGTTAGCGTCCCATTGGCCGATTTCAACATTTGATTTCCAGTTTATAAGCTGTGTAGCGGTGATGCCACCATTCGATGTTGCTGGAACGCGAGACAACAAGACGTGATCGCCACCACGAGTAAGCTCCGCCACCTGGCCATCCTCGAACGACTGTCCAAGAAATTTGGTCCAAACAACGCGTTTCTGCTCCATGTCATAAATCTGAACTTGATTTGATGTACCAGCCATCACATAATGCCCGTCCGCGCTCGCACTAAGCGCGAGTACTATCGACTCAACAGAAAATTCTGCGACCGTTGCACCGGTTTTGAAATTCACAACTCGCGCAAAGCGTGTTGTCGGTCCGGTCATCACGGCTAACAGGACCTGCGTGTCATTTATTAGGATAGGTCTACCAGTATTAATTGTAAACAAGGCAAGGCGCACACCTGTTGTGACATCAAACACGCAATACCCCACCCCTCCCCAGCCAATACCAATAAATGAACCGCTAGGTGACAACGACAGATACCCGTGCGCGTGCACAACGACTCAATCGTATGCACAACGTCGCGACACACGACCTCCGGTGTATGCACGCCTCTCATGATCTGCCAGTCGTTTTTTTTAGCTCGATATTCTCCGCGGCGATCTCCGCCACCACGCGCTGCATGCGCGCCAACTTCTCCTCGGCTTCCTGGGCACGGCGCTCCGATGCCGACTCATTGCGACTGCGCTTACCGTTGGCGGTGAACACCTCCACACCGCCTTCGAACAGTGCCTTCTTCCACTGAATGAATTGGCTTGGGTCAAGTCCGTATGCTTCACAGATCTCCGAGATCGGACGCTTCTTCTCGAAGTGCTCTCGCAAGATCTTTACTTTCTCTTCTGGCGTGAAATGTTGTCGCCGTGCTCCCTTTGTCATCGCTGTCCCTTTCGTTGAGAGATCAGCGCCAATCTATTGCTTACAACTTTTCCTTGCTTGTCCTATTTTCTATGAAGCAGTACAACATTATCATTTTTACGTTCCCTGATTACGCGACAATTTGGACCCTCTATTGCGGTAGATGCGTAACCGTAGGTCTTTCGTATTTTTGTGCAATGGCTATCTACATAACAAGCGATTGTATTAACTGCGGGGCGTGCGAACCAGAGTGTCCGAACACCGCCATCTATGAAGCTGGCGCCGAATGGGAGCTGGCAAGCGTAAAACACGCCGATAGTATTTCACCCGGAAATTTTGGTCGTGAATTCTGGACGCCTGACTTCTATTACATCGTGCCCGACAAATGCACGGAATGCAAAGGATTTCACGACGAACCTCAGTGCGCGGCTGTATGTCCTGTTGATTGTTGCCTACCCGACCCCCTCAACGTCGAAAACGAAGTGCAGCTCCTTCGTAAAAAAGAAATGCTCGATGCCATCGACACCATGCGTTTACGCACCTGATGTCACACTCTGGCAAACGCAATGCAGTTGTGCACTCTGGCAAACGCAATACAGTTGTGCACTCTGTTAAACGCAATTCGGTTGCGCAATTAGTGGCGCATGTACGCTGAGATACACGTAGAGCGCGGACGTATACGTGCAGTGCTGCCATGCACGACGGGCAGCATTATTCGAACTGAGACCGATTCGTTCGAGTATCCGGGCAGTCATGTTCTTCCAGGCTTCGTTGATAACCACGCACACATCGTGGGCCTTGGCGCGCGACTGACAAGTGTTTCGCTGCATGATGCCACGTCGCTAGAAGAATGTCTTGCACGCATCGCTGCAGCGCCTGTGCACGACGGACGTTGGATACGGGCAATGGGTTGGAATCAGGAGCATTGGACGCAGCAGGAGTATCCTCTTAATACAGCACTCGACGCAATTCATGCTGACGTACCTGTTGTTGCTACACGCGTAGACGGACATGCCATGTGGCTAAACAGCGCAGCGCAACGTGCATCCGGACTCGACGTCCGCGACGAAGTACTTGTGGACGCAGAGATGGATCCGGTGTGGAACGCCATGCCCTCTGCATCTGACGAAGAGTTACGCGTTAACATCGTTGCTGCATGTAATGCCTGCCTCGCTGTAGGTATCACCGAAGTACACGACATGGACGTGCATCCACTGTGGCTCGAACCCATGCGTGCACTTGCCGAAGCAGGTGCGCTTCCCATTCGATTGCAAAGTTTTGTCCGTGCCCAACACAACGAATGGCACGAAACCGGCACGTTACCTATGGGTGGCGAGTTCCTGCGTATTTGCGGCGTGAAAATGTATGCAGATGGTGCCTTGGGCTCGCATGGTGCGTTTCTGTTGTCGCCTTACGCCGATAGACCGTCAACAGATGGCATCTGCATGCTTACCACATCAGAAATGATTTCGCGAGCACGCCTTGCCCTCGACGCAGGCTGGTGGAGTATTGCAACACATGCAATTGGTGATGCTGCTGTACGCAACGTACTTGATGCATACGAAGAGGTTCGGTCGTGGTCAGACGGACGTGATGTGTTGCTACGTATCGAACACGCACAACACGTCCATCCCGACGATGTGAAGCGCTTTGCTGAACTGAACGTCATGGCATGTGTGCAACCCACACATTGCCTTAGCGATGCAGACATGGCCGAGCGAAGACTTGGCGATGAAAGACTGCCGTGGGCGTATCGCTGGCGGTCGTTGCTCGATGCAGGTGTAACACTCGGTGCGGGCTCTGACTTCCCTATCGAGCCCCCTTCGCCCCTTGACGGAATCGATGCTTTTGTAAGGCGCGTTCCGAGGGGGCACGTTTCTTCTTGGCAAGACGGTGAGTGCATTACCCGCGACGAAGCGATCGAGGCATTTACGCGCGCCGCACATGTGACAGCCGAAATGGATTTTAGACGCGGACAACTTGTTGCGGGAATGGACGCGGACCTAGTGATTCTTGATCGTGACATCTATACGTGTCCGGACGATGAAATACGATCTGCTACAATCATGGCAACGTTTGTTGCTGGCAGGAGGCGTTACACAGCATGAGACCAGACTTACAACGCGACTTCATTCAACAGGTAACACCTGAGAGTTATGCGCGCGTTAAAGCAGAACTCCATGAGTGGCTTGGCTTTCCAATTGCGTATCGCGTTTGCGAGATGCCGATTTTTGTCTCAGAAGCTTTCAGGCACACCCTCGAAGAAGCAGCAATAGACATCGTACGTCAGTGTGTCTCGCCCAGTGTTCTCGAACACACGAAGAGCACACTCGAACCCCGCTATACCGTGCCGAACGAAGCGCCACGTCCGTTATTCTGCGTCGTCGACTTCGCCGTCTGCAAAAACGCAGAAGGCGAGTTTATTCCAAAGCTTATCGAACTGCAGGGATTCCCGTCGTTGTATGGCTATCAGTATGTGTTTGCAGAACACATGCAGCGGGCGTACACGCTCAGCGGAACGCCACTTATGGGCGGACTCGATGATGATGCGTATCTGACATTGTTGAAAAGTGTACTATTTGCCGGACACGACAAATCTCAGTGTGCACTTTTAGAGGTCGATCCGACACACCAGAAAACGCGCACAGATTTTCGCGCACTCGAGAAGTTGGTTGGATTGCAGACACTAGACATTCGGACGCTTGTGAAGGTTGGGCGAACGTTGTGTTATACGTTAGCGGGATCTGCGGCTGACGGATCGGTGGCTCATGGTACGGCAGCTGACGTTCTGTTGCATCCGTTAAAGCGTGTGTTTAATCGCGCCATTGTCGACGAACTCGACGACTTGGGTGTGACGTTGCCGTTTGCATGGACCGATGATTTAGATATCGAGTGGGCGGGACATCCGAATTGGTATTTCAGAATTTCGAAGGCAGTGATGCCCTGGCTGAAACACCCTTCTGTCCCTACAACAGTGTTTCTAAACGACGTTGTTCAACTACCCGACGATCTTTCGTCGTTTGTACTAAAGCCGTTGTTCAGCTTTGCGGGCAAGGGCGTAATACTTTCGCCGACACGTGCCGACATCGATGCGATACCGTCGCAGGACAGACACCTTTTTGTTCTGCAGGAGCGTGTCACCTACGACCCGTGTATTGCAACACCGTTTGGTGACAACAAGGTAGAAATTCGCGTTATGCTCATTTGGCCCGATGCGTCTGAGTCACCCATTCCTGTGATATCTCTTGCGCGAACAGGTCGAGGTGCCCTCATGGGTGCGCGATACAACACCGAGCCGTGGACTGGTTCGAGTGGCTGTCTTTTTGTCTGAGCCAACACTCAAAAGTCTATTGCGCTGGCTTAATTCGACCGATCGCTCATTGGGCCAATAGCGCGTCGATTTTCTGCGAGCCTTCTTCGAGGAACTGCTCTTCTGGTAAACCGCCTACTTCCTTGAACTGAATTCTGCCGTTTTTATCGAGCCAGAACTTGGTAGGGATGCCTGTAACACCGTATTTGGCAACAACTTGGTCCTTTAGGTCGAGGAACACTGGAAACGTTAGTGTAGGATTCTTTGCCATGAAGTCTTTTACAATCTTCACCCTGTCTTCGCCGCGTTCCCAAACATTGACAACAGCGAACATAACATTCGGATTGTTGCGATATTTATCATATAGCTTTTGAAGAGCCGGGAACGATGCACGGCACGGACCACACCACGTTGCCCAATAGTCGATAACCACAACCTTACCCTTCCATGCACTCATCGGCACGGGCTTTCCATCAATCGTTGTAAAGGTGCCATCTATCATTGGCAGATTGAGCATTTCGCTCATCAGTCGCTTGCTTTGTAGTTGCGTGCCCTTCTTCCGAAGATCAGCGAGCTCTCGTTCTACTGCTACGGTGTCTTTACCCTGTGCTGTTAGAACGGTGCGATATGTCGTCACTAGAAGTGGCGAGCCCACACCATTGGTAATTCCTTGTATAGCAAGGGCAAGTGCTTCTTCGTTTTTCTTTTCTGCTTGCAAGAGCGAAACCGACATGTCGTAAGCCGATTTGTTTACTTCTGTGCGTCCAAGTTCTATAGCCTTCACCAACGAGACAATCGCATCGGCATACCTGGTTTGCGCACGTAGTATAGCGCCCTTAACAAAGTAGAGGTCGGAAATTGTACGACGCGCTTCTTCGTTCCATTCGCTAACGCCCATGTCGACCGGACGGGCTGACGGCATTTCTGCACGCACAATGGCTCTGTCTATTAGAGTAAGTGCGCGAGGACGCAACGTGTCTACTGCACCTATGTAGTTCACTGCTTCGTTCACCGTAGATGGTGGTACCGCCTCCAAGTGTTCGAGCATTACGATTAGTCTGGGTAGTTCATTGCCCTTTGTACCTGCATCGACTGCTCCACTGTACAGTTGTCGCGCCGAAGGAGTATTCGGATACATCGCAAGG
The DNA here is from genome assembly GCA_034440235.1 of bacterium. Classification (GTDB taxonomy): domain Bacteria; phylum Bacteroidota; class Ignavibacteria; order Kapaibacteriales; family Kapaibacteriaceae; genus JAWXBR01. The sequence continues at coordinate 35,332 of JAWXBR010000048.1, read as the reverse complement.
TGTTTTTCAAGACTGTCTATAAAGGCGCCAGCCGAAGGGGCTGCGGAGTAGCGTTGGAGAGCTTGCAACTCAGCAACGCGATCAGCCGGAACGGTCGACCGTCTGGTACTTGCCACAGAAGCGAGTTGCTGCTGCGCTTGTTCTGCTGTTAGTTCTTTGGCTTGAACTTGAATCGAAATCGCTGAAGTGTAAGCATCAAGGTTGTTAGGGTACAGCTTTAACTCTTCTTGAAAAGCTTCGGATGCTTCGGTAGCATCTGCTACCCTGTTGTAATGGGCGGGGTACTGCCCTAGACCGAACAGACCTTCTTTATAAAAGGCTCCTTCTACCGGACGTCCACCTTGCTCATGCATGCGGAGGCTCCAGAACATATCCTTGTTTGTGTCATAATTGCCTGGCACACCCACCTTCACAATTCCAAACACAACGGATGCGGGAAGTACAACCTTACCCTTCCACCACTGGCCGTCAAACGTGAGAGGAACCTCGATTGCATCTGGAATTTCGTCTTGAATTTCGAAGGCGTAGACAACGGCTTGGACATTTCCTGTGGCCTCAAATTCTTTGGCTAACGTAGCGTCGGGCTTGTACTCGAGTGTAATGGCCTGTCCTACCGTTGGTTTTAGCGGTAGAACGTTCACCGTGCCGGCAAATAGCGGGACGGTTGAGACAAAGACAAGTGAAACGAGAAAAATATTCCGAAACATGTGTAGACCTTGGTTTGAGTTCAATTGAATGAGGCGTTAACGATTCAAAGACGCATCTAGCGTACTGGAAAGATAAGGACTTAGCCCTCTGCCGCCTCAAAGCACTAGCGGATTCGGTGATATCCCCCGTCGACCATAATAAGCTGTCCAGTGATGTACGAACTGCACGTTGCGAAGTAATTCACTGCATCGAAGACATCATCAGCCGTTCCATAACGCTGCATTGGAATACGCGAGGCACTTGTTATTGCATCATCTGACGTCGATGGTTCTTCGGGCATGACAATTGCACCCGGTGCAACACTATTCACAGCGATATGCGGCGCCATACTGCGCGACAAAGAATACGCCATGGTTTGAAGTGCAGACTTCGACACGTTGTAAGCGATTCTGTCTTTCCACAACTCTACCGCACCCAGCGATGTAATTGCAATGAGACGTTTTACTTCATGCCTCTCGTCGTGAATTGTATCCTGACCTTTGACGTGTTTTGTATCCAGCCGCTCGGCGTTTTGTGCCTGAAGCCATCGAGCAATCGTAAGAAGAGGTAATGTGTTTATTGCAATCGCATCAAGAACGTCCTGTTGCTCCGTCTGCGCTAAAGGTTTTGCATCTGGGAACACCCCAGCATTACTAACAACAACATCGGGTACACCTAACACCGATTTCAACTCTTCGAGCGAAGCTTGAAGCTCGCGTTCTTTCGAAACGTCGCAACGCGAGAATGCCGAAACGATGCCACTTGTACGAAAGCGTTCTTCGAGTTCGGTCTTTGCTTCTTGCGAAGTATGATACGTAACACCAACGCTCCACCCATCGGATGCAAACCGCTCAGCAAGTGTGCGTCCAATTCTTCGAGCTCCGCCTGTTATAAACACAACACTCATTGTTCAACCATTGGTAGTAACATGATTTCTGCGAGTGCACTGTTGTTAGACGCTTGGGCATCTACGTCTTTCGTTTGATTCGTACGGACATCAACCGATGCGCCCGGGTGTGCGTGCTCACCTCGAATGTATCCCAGAGCGTACCACTTGTTTGTGCTGCGTCCCTTGGCCACCGTTGTAATTGCTCCGACCGTTGCGTTGTCGACAAGTATGCTGTCGGCTACATGAATCTCATTGTCCGAGACAAACCCAAGCACACGTTGCTTTACTTTGTTGTAGCTATCGAGGCGGGCTATAATCTCCTGTCCAACGTAGCAACCTTTTGTAAAGGATGTAAGGTGTAAAAGTCCAGCCTCAAGCGGATTGTACGCCTCCGACCATTCGTGCCCCATGACACCAATGCCTTGCATCACACGCAGATACTCTACATCATCTTGGGCAAGGGGCTTTTCAAGTCCGTCTATTTCCTGAAGTCGTTCTTTAATAACACCTATGGCGGCAGGATTACCGACCATCCAGTACGATAACTCGACCGTAGGAGACATGCGGAACACATACACTTCCTGCTCGCTTATCGATGTTGCGATCCATTCGCCTATTGTAAACAATGTTACTTCTACACTAGTGACGGCTTTTACAACTTCCGCTGCTCGTGCGCCTGTAACCTCAACCATTTCCATGAGAGAAGATGCATCTGTGGTGCGCACATCATCAGTGATGGTGTATGTTCGTAGCCAGCGGATAATCCTTGGTGCCATGTTTGGCGAAGCAAGCACCATCGAGCGTTCGACGTCATTCAGGACCATTAACACGTCAATAATCCGCGCCTTATCGGTTATGAGCACCGTCTGAAGTCCTTGGCCAGTTGCTAACGCTGTAAGATCGTTTGTCGAAAGTCTGTTTAACAAATCAACTCTATCAGCTCCGTGCATCTGTATCCAGGACCATCCTGTTCGATCTATCCACATTGCATCGCTGCTTGTACTGCTCATGTCCATGTTCTTTAGTGAAGTCCGACAAAAGTACGGAACCCTACAGCGAGCCCTCGTGACAGGCGTCCTGTATTCACTGTATACGTGCATGGTCGCGTCGGCGCAGCCCACAATGCACCGCATTACGTTTGTCGACAAGGGTCCAGGTGTCTTTCTACCAGGCGAACCTTCGTACGAAGCAGCACTTGCCGATTTTGCACCAAGGGCGCTGGAACGCAGAAGGCTGCATGGCAAGCAGCCGTTGCTAGATACAGCAGACCAGCCCCTTTACGCCCCCTACCTGGTACAATTACAGGCATTGGTCATACATGCAATGGCTCCGATTCGGCTTAGGAACTGCGTACTTGCGTTGATTGATTCGTCTGTGGTTGCAACCCTGCGACAACTTCCGATGGTGTTGCGGGTGCAGCCCACGCGTGAAGTGGCGTATGTGAAATCGACGGAAACGATGGATTGCGAGCCTAGACGGTATGGTGAGAGTCGGACGATGCACAACATCATTAACACGATGCCACTGCACAACGCCGGAATTTTTGGAAGTGGTGTAGTGGTTGGCATGATTGACATTGGCTTTCGCGAAAGTGAGCATTCGTCGTTAGCACACCTTAATGTACTAGGAAGACTTGACGTGGTTGAAGACCAGCCAGAGGAGCTCGATGGACATGGCACAATTTCGTTGTCGATTATCGCAGGCAATGCGCAGGATACACTCGTAGGTATTGCACCGCACGCATCCTATCTATTAGCTCGTGCAGAAGACCAGCGATTCGAACGACGGCAGGAAGAGGATAATCTATGTTCGGCTATAGAATGGGTAGAACGTAGCGGAGCAGATGTTGCCTCGATGTCGATTGGTTATCGATTCTTTGATGAAGATGAAGAACCATCGTTTTCGTATGCAAACATCGATGGCAACACAACATTTGCATCGCAAGCCGTGAATCGTGCCGTGTCGGTTGGACTTGTGTGCGTTACTGCTGCTGGCAATCTCGGACCAGCAAAACAAACACTCATTGCACCAGCAGATGCCGACAGTGTTGTTACGGTTGGTGCTGTGAATTCAGAGCGCGAGGTGTGGAGTCCGTCGTCGCGCGGTCCAACGGCCGACGGACGTCTTAAGCCCGACATCGTGGCACTCGGACACGATGTTCTGGCGGCAGGCCTTGGAGTAGAACGATACATCTTGCCAGATGGCACATCGTCTGCCACTCCGCAAATCGCAGGATCGTTTGCATTGCTTAAGCAGCTCGTGCCTTCGGCCACTACATACGTGCTTCGCGAGGCGATGTATTCCACCGCGCAATTTCCAGAAGGTGGTGATACTGCAACGGGACACGGCATACCTGACATCACAGCAGCCGCAAGAAGGTTAGGTCCGTGTTTCGGTGCACCATCCGTTGTCATCGAAGCGGGCCGTTGGATACTCGTGCTTCCAATCTTCTCGGAGAGCAGTACTACTGTCGACTACACGATCCGTACACGCAACGGCACCTTCATTGCAGGCATTGGCGTGCAGCGCGATCGAGATTGGTGGAGTTGCGCACTCGACTCTTTGTTCGACATCGACGACACGATCGAGGTTCGAGTAGTCGCCCGCGACAGCATGCGGCAACGCACGAGGTCGTTCCCCTCGGACACCACGTGGTACACCGTCACACCTCGTATAGCAATTGCATGTGGTGTTGTATTTCCAGCAACAATTACCTCAGTCGCAAATGAAAATGTGTCGAGGTCGAACACCGCGCAATTTTTATCAATCAATCGGGGCCTTGCAATTGCAACAACAAGCGGCGCATTAATAACGCTTCCTTACACCGATGTTCGATCAATTCAAATCGTCGATCTGTTAGGCTTCACACAGCGATCCGCAGCTAACACTTCAACTGAGCCAAACACGACAACTGCGACATCAGTAACACTTCCACAATTACAGTCCGGCTGGTACATGCTTGTTGTGCAAGCCGGACGCACCACGCAAACCATACCACTAATTATCACTGATTAACAATGTCAACAGTAGTTGTCACAGGCGCATCGGGCGCATTAGGTAATGTCGTTGTCACGCATCTTTTAAGTACCGGATGGTCTGTCATCGCAACCATACTACCAACTGAAGATGGTAAGGGGCTCGAAGCCCAAGGGGCTGAAGTCCGCACAGTAGACCTAACGGATGCGGAAGGCACGAAGGCAACAATGCATGACCTTCCGCCAGACACAACCGGACTCGTCCATCTAGCTGGTGGCATCGTTGCCGGCAAGCCAACCCAGGAGACCTCTGCTACAGAGGTCGAGAACATGTTCATGATAAACACATTTACTTTTTTCAATATTGTGCGGGCAGTCCTTCCAGCTTTGCAGTCCTCTGGAGGTTCTGTTGTATCAATTGGCACCCAGTCTGTTCTACACCCTGTTTCCAATCGTTCCGCCTACGTATCGTCAAAGGCCGCCGTAGCTTCATTAACACTCTCGATTGCGGAAGAAGGACGCTCGACCGGAGTTCGAGCCAACTGTATTCTGCCGAGCATCATTCTCACACAAGCTAATCTTGAGTGGGCCGAGGGTGACGAAGCCGACAACTGGGTAAGGCCGGAGGAGATTGCGTCTACCATTGCGCACCTGCTCGACCCCGCATGTAATGTATCCGGCGCTCTAATTCCTATCTATGGCAAAGTCCCCTTCTAACGATTCTCACAGATCAGAGAACGAGTCCTCTTCTAAAGGCTCCCTCGGATTTCTGCTTCGTTATTACCGTCCGTATGCCGTTCCAATGTCGATTGCACTGCTGTTCATGCTACCGAGCAGTGGCATCAGTCTGTTCTTTCCTGCGCTGACGGGAAATCTCGTCGATGGTGTGCTCGAGACAAACAATACGTCACAGCTCTACAACATCGGATTGACATTTCTTGGTCTCCTTGCTGTGCAGGCCATTGTTGGCTACTTCGTGTCGATAACGATGGCACGCTCAACCGAACGTGCAATCGGATCGTTGCGCAGCGATTTATTCCAGCACATCGTGCGCCTTCCTATGCACGAGCTCTCGCAACATCGTGTTGGTGAATTGTCGTCGCGCATGTCAGCGGACATCACACAGGTGCAGGAGACGTTCTCATTTTCGATTATTCAACTGCTGCGACAGGCAGTGTTTCTTGTTGGTAGCATTATAATAATTGTTACCAAGAGCATCGAACTAACAGTCCCGATTCTCATTGGTATGCCGGTGATTGTAGCCATTGCAGTGTTGCTCGGACGTCGCATACGTAAGATGAGCACGCAGACGCAGGATGCGTTGGCGCGCACGTCGACCATCGTCGAGGAGACATTGCAATCAATTGCGGCAGTAAAGTCATACGTCCGTGAGGGCTTCGAAATTCGTCGCTACGACGACGCACTTTCAGAAAATGTCCGTCTCGCTATTCGCGGATCACGTTTACGCGCGTTGTTTGTAACGTTCATCATCTTTACAATCTTCGGTGGTGTTGCAGCCGTTATTCTGTATGGCGCTGGACTTGTTGCAAGTGGATCTATAAAAATTGGAGATCTGCTGGCATTCTTGATGTATGCAATGTTTGTTGGGGGAGCCCTAGGAAGTTTTGCTGAGCAGTTCGGACAGGTTCAGAAGTCGCTTGGTGCTTCGGTGCGCATGCGCGAACTGCTAGAAACACCTATCGAACACCTCGGCGAAGCCGAGACCCCTTTGCCCCTTACCTCGATCGAATTACGCGATGTACATTTCGCGTACAAAGAGCGTCAAGAAGCCAACGTGCTCGATGGCATTACGCTCTCAATTGCATCAGGAGAACGCGTTGCCCTTGTCGGCGCAAGTGGTGCAGGTAAGAGCACGACCGCTGCACTCATACAACGTATGTATGAGCCAACATCGGGCGAACTCTTGTACAATGGCATACCTGCACAAGAACTAAGCCTGGCGCAGGTGCGCAGCAACATCGGACTCGTGCCTCAGGATATCGTGTTGTTTGGTGGTACGATAGAGGACAACATTCGCTATGGCGATCTCGATGCGAGTAAAGAGGCTGTTATCGAGGCATCGCGAAGTGCAAATGCGTTAGACTTTATAGAGTCGTTCTCTGATGGCTTTGCAACGACCGTCGGAGAGCGTGGCATTAAGTTGTCAGGCGGACAACGTCAGCGTATAGCAATCGCACGCGCACTTCTCAAGAATCCGCCAATTCTCATTCTCGACGAGGCAACCAGTTCTCTCGACGCCACTTCAGAAAATCTTATTCAGGAAGCGCTCGAACGGCTGATGAAAGATCGAACGACAATCATCATCGCACATAGGCTTAGCACCGTGCGATCATGCGACCGCATCTTCGTATTTAACGAGGGTAAAATAGAAGAGGCCGGCTCACACGAAGAACTTCTTCGTAATGAATCCGGCCTCTATAAACGTTGGTGCGACCTTCAGTTTATAAATGCATAAACGTTGGTGCGACCTGCAACGGCGTCATGAATGCTTCGGTGTTGCGTTGTCTCACACATCTTAACGGATGACAGTGAATTGTTTGCTGAGCAGTTGTCCTGTACCGGTAGTCATGCGCACTGTGTAGCAACCCTGCGGCCATGAAGTAATCGGAATCGCAACATCGTAGATACCGTCTGCAAGATCGGCGTTCACAAGTGTTTGCATTACACGTCCGGTAACGTCTACAACATCTACACGAACGTTTGTCGGCAAAAGCACGGTAAACGTCACGTTTGCATCACCCGACGTTGGGTTCGGGTACGGAGGATACAGTGCGCATGGGTAACGCATGCTTTTCTCGATCGGGTCGTCCTGAACGCTTACTGGTTGGCCGTTGAACGGCACACTTACAAGACGACTGTTATCTAAGCGAACGGCTCGAAGTACTGTGTTGATGCGGTTCGCGCCGACTTGAACTCCGTTTGAATACTGCTGAACATTCCCTGGCGTTGAGTCCAGCTCTTGCGTTGCAACGTACATCACGTTGTTCGGCCCAATAGCAGAAGACATGCTCCACACGCGATGATCGCTATCGTAAACACCTTTACTGTTTGATTCTTCGAGCCATGAGGCCGACGCGTCCGCAGCGGAGAACACATGAGACTTGCGTTCGGCATTTCCCTCTGCTGTGGCGTACAGTAGATCGACAATGACGTGTGAGCGTCCAGACGACCCCACCGATACGTCGAGGTCGCTTACCGTTGCCTGCGCACCAGCTATAGACAGCGTCGTTGGCTCTTGCCACGTCGTTGTGAATTCATACGCTGCTACCGACGACGTATGAACATTGGTGGCTGCATCGATTACCGATGAACCGATGGCCAGAACAGCGTAATCACCGTTACCATCGAGCGATATCGATTCGATTTTTGTCTGTGGCGCACTGCTCCGCAACGCTGCTGGAGCCGACCATGAGCCGTTGTACTTCGACCACATCACGTCAGCGCCTGCTTCGGGATTATCGACGTCATGTTTCCACACAACGAGAAATTCGCCATCGCCCACTGGTGCGACGTCAATCCACTGGTCGTGACCAGGAGTGGGTGCAATCATTGTCGGCGCGCTTGACGTCCAAGTGTCACCAGTTTTGTTGAGTATCACAGCCACTACCTCAGAATTCGCACGACCTTCATGTTGCACCGGCCAAGCAATTAGAGCACTCTTTCCATCGCGTGAGACGGTGACGGCGGCTCTACCATCGATGTTATTGGATGATGCATCGCCGTCAAGCACCCACTCATGTTTTACAACACCCTTCGCATCGACAATCGAAGCGTGAATGTTTTCACCCAACATCAAGTGCGCAGCAGACTCCGCTGTGAGCTCCGTTCCGCCCGTTACTGCAGCGTCATTGCGATTCTGGTTCCAAGCCACCAGTGTGGTGCCATCGGTGTCGAGCAATTGAGCAACAGGGTCGTGAACACCATTACGTCCCGTCGTAATAAGACTCGTAGTGCGGAACGACGACGTTTCTTTGTTAACGCGTCCAAGCATCACCGAGCCATCCTTACCGCGTAATGAATGTTCCGTCCATGCCACCACCACGGCCGAGTCGTTTGCATCTACACTTGGTGTAGAGTAATAGACAGGGGTCTCGGGAGGAAGGGGCTGACGCACGATTGTATCAACCTGCGGCGTTTCAATGCTGGCGCCTTTTGGATCATACCATTCCGTCCCCGTTTGGAAGAAGGAATTAAACGACTGCGGGAACACCGAGAATGTAGGTATACCATACCGTGAGTTGATGGATATCAACTGACCGCGATAGATTTCGTGACGGAAGAGTCCCCAGAACACACTTACATCTACGACCACATATACGCGATCGGAGATACCAACCGGGTACGTCGTGGTCTTAACGTTGCTTAATGGACCCTGGAACGTCGAACCCCAATTAAAGCGCATGATGTTGTTGAGAGAAATTCCGACGCCTAAGAATCCCTTCACGAGTTTGATTTCTCCACCGAAACTGAAGTCATAGATGAAGGCAGTAGACAATGCCGTAGGGAATGTGTTTTGGTTGGACGGCCCTGCGCTTGCAACTTCTGGTACCTGGCCGATGTGCGTCATCTGGTCACTTGTGTCCACACCCATGTTGATATTCATGAGTTGTTCGCTACCTAGCGACAAAGCGAATGTTGGTGCAAACTCGACTGCACCGGAGGTCGGACCTTGAGGGATCATACCGACTAATTGTAGAACCTTTTCTACAACCTTAAACAACGTTGTTGGCGATACGGTGACCTTTGCATCGATTTTTGCACGTAGACGGAGGTTCTGCGCGAGGTTACCCTTTGCGTCCGGTTCGAACTTCCGAATCGCTGAGAACGGTGGCGCTTGTTCACCATCGGTGGCAGTTACGACATAGAACACACTTGCCACACCGAGATTTCCGAATTCAGGATTCCAACCAAACGTGCTGGAGGGCGCAAGATCCGAAGATTGGAAAAGGAATTCTGACCTTGTACTTGTATGAAGGTATATAACCTTGTGTGATATATACAGGTTGCCATCAGCACCACCCGTTTTAAATGGCAAACTCCCGATGAGTGGCAGCGTTGTCGTAAACGAGGGCGTTGGAAGCGGAGTTAACACCGTGAGGTAGTTGTTCGTTCCGATTACGCTTGTCGCATCAACCAGAGAGTTATTCAACCAATACGGTCTCGGATTGAGCTGTATGGTCTCCTTCTGAGAGCCCCCCATAAGCAAGTTGTTTTCGAAGTAGTACCCAACGAACATGGTGATGTTCTTGTTGTCACGTGCGACGCTTGGCCAAGGGAACTGTGCGACATCGTACGAGGGCATAGTGAAAAGCTGAACGAGATTTATGCCCGTGTCCAATTTGGCACCCGGCGTCATTCTAAGTGAGTCGATGACTTTGCCACGATAGTCTATCATGTAGACCTGTACGTAGCGAATGATGTCCGAACCAACCGAGTCAGTTATCGTAATCGGGTGTGCCATGGTCTTTACGCCAGTGCCACCCGCAGACACGGACTGATCGAATGGACCCCATCCATCACTAGATATGATGGGCTGCGGTGGGAATGGCGTGTACAGCATCGGGAAGTAATACGTGTACGATGCCTGCGGAATGCTACCGGCCGTACGCACCTTAACCCAGTCCACCTTCATCTTGATGAATGTACCCGGGATGTTGCCACCAATTTGTTGCAACGTGGACTGGAACTTCCACACATCTGGAATTGCGGCTCCCTTCAGGACTGTGTTTGAAGATGTGATGTACGTTGCTTCCAAACTGTCTACACCATTAATCTTCACGATTGCGCTTACCGTGATCACGAGTTGATCGGCACCTAAAGTATCCTGACTCGTGATAAACTGGCCTGGCCGAAGCGACGTAAAAAATTGGCTGAATTTGCCTTTGCCTGTTTTAAACGGCCCCCAACCGGCTGTGGAGTAGATGTAGTTCTTTTCTATCGGGTCGGGCAAGGTTCTCGTTACAGTAAATGTGTCGACTGCAAACGCGTATGTACGTTTCTCTGTACACACGGTGTAGTTCGCTTGGGCAAGGATGCGATACGGAGAGCCAGACGGAGGGAACGCCGTGGAGTCCATGTTCACGATGTACAAGACTGAGTCACGCTGCGGCACCTGCGCGGGATAACTCGCAACGACAACGTTGTTGGAGTTCACAACGCGGTACTGCGAGATACTGTCGATGAGCGGAAGCTGCCGAAGTGTATATGGGTTGTACAACGCATGCCGAACGGTGTCGTTAACTCGGAAGGTTGGGAAATCCCCTCTCATGGGCGCGTACGTCACGGGTCCGGGTACGATGCGTATCGTATCGCTATACACAAAGCCTTGCGCCGGAAGCGTCAGCATTTTCGAATAAATGGTGACTTCGGCTCGCGTTGTAGTTACTGGCAAAACCGTGATAGGAAAAGTCGTATCACTAACAACATTCGTAGCAGGGTTCGACGCAGCTACGGCGGGTAGAAGTGAATCGACACGAGTACCAAAGCAAGTCAAGAAACGAATGCGAGTAGAATCGATGACAATGTTCGGCGCGAAGCCGTAGTTCGAACCAGCCAATACAACACGAGTAGTCATGTCCATCTGGTCTGCAGACCCCTGGTGCACACTCACGGTATCGAGATATGGTGGTGTCGTTGTATAACGTCTAGCCGCAAGACTGAACGGTGCGGGCTTTACCGCAATACGACGCCCGTACATTATACCGTCTGGAAGGCCGCCCGTAGAGAAAATGCGAAACTCGATACGACTTGTTGAAAATGCTGTGAACACGAACGGCACCTTCACTACCAGTGTCGAATCGAATCGAACGCGATACGAAACATCCATCGTCGTTGAGTCAATTCTGTTACCCTGTAGATCGAACGTCGCAACGGTTATTCTTTCTGTTTGCGCAGGCAGACGTCGTACGACGAAGGTATCTGGTATAACGCGAGGACCCGTTATCTGCGTACGTGCACCTGCCGAGCTCGTTTGCCACGCAAACGCAAGTGTATCGAACTTTAACGTTGGCTGCATAAACAGCGTGTCGGGCACCGTATGCAAGAATCGTATGAGCGAGACTCCATCGTGCGGCCCATTAGTGGTACGCACCGTAACCGTTAGTCGCGCGTTCACAGGCAACATTCCCATGTTGGTTGTGAACTGCGCAGTGTTTTCCACGATTTGTGTTAGCAAGAGTGAATCAATGTTCGAGGTATTCACAGTACCTGTTACCATGAACTCCACAGACTCTGTGTCATCCGGCAACGAGTCAATGCGGAAGGTATTGGGCGCATTAATGCCCGCGGTAAACGGACCATATCCTGCAGAAGCCGTAAGTACACCGGGGCGAGCTACCATAAGGAGAGGGTGCACGTACACGTTGGTAAAGACGGTATCGGTGCCGTTTATGCCGACGTCGATAAACTGGGCTCCGGCGCTCACCGGCAGCGTTGCCGTTTGTATGAGTGCGCGGCTACTAATGGTGTCACCCCAGTAGAGCGAATCGATACGCTTTACAGTATCCAGTGCAACATCTGGACCGCGCAATAACACACGTCCGTTGAGTGTATCCACCAACTGAAACCAACCAACACGTTTTGTAACGGTCTGTGAAGGGGCTCTTACGTCCGTAATGCCCATGCTGAACGTTGCTGAATCCGACTGAATGAACGGTCCGTACGTCGAAGCAAACAGATACGGCACCGTCGTGTCCCGAACGTCGAAGTAATAATCGAACTCCGCGGCATCTAAACTGTAATCATTCCAGAACTCTGCGCGAAGTGTATGGGTGTATTTCGGCAGTGAACCGCCATTAAACTTGATTGGAGCTCTGGTTAGAAAGCCAATCGCACCTGTTTTAAGGGACGTGTCCTTTATGAACTGGCTGGTCGGCGACAACAACGTCAGCTTGGCGCGCATTGTTCGCGCTGGCAACGTATCGAGTACGATGCTGTCGCTTCCGTTGGACTGAAACACAACAGGCGGCTGACGACGCATGGTAAAGAGAGGCGGATCTGTCGAAGGAATAATCTTTATGGGAACCATCTGCGTGTTCGAGATTTGTCCGCTTGAGTTAATCATATCTACACGCAGCGTGGAATATGGTGGCAGATCGCCCATGTTGGCTGTAATCTGAAAGCGGTCTGTTGCTTTCACCCATGGTGCAGTCTGCTTGCCTACCGAATAGACAGCGCCGTAACGTCCGCCCGCAGTAAACGTAAAGACTGCACTTGTGTATGAGCCCAGTGTACTGTCGATTGTAAATACATTTAACGCTGTACGAGCTGTAGTAAACGGACCATAACCCAGTGATGCCTTTACGTTTACCGCTGGCAGGATGTCGGGTATCGCTTTTGCAATGAGGTATCCGCCTGGAGGCGCTCCAGGGAACGTCATCACAGCCTGAATTGAGAGTGCGCCGTTATGTGCCATCGTCGAATACCTGAGCGTTGCTGAGTCGAGGTTTGTGCCATTGCGTACAACCGAATCGAGATTGGCTCCGAAGATTGGGTGCAGGTAAATCACGATACGGGTTGTGCCAGGTGGACAACCAGTGACACCGAAGCGTCCTGTGAATGCTGACTTTATCGGAATCCCCGCCCAGTTATTCGTTGCAATCCACGTAATTGTTGGAGCAGTCATCTTGATATCAGAAACAAGTGTTCGACTTGTCTTCTGACCATTGTAGGTATACGACACCGTTGCATTCAACTGCGGATTGGGTAGGAATGGAAGGTCACCCATAGTCGTAACCCAAGGCCCTACTGTCTTTGCCGTACGCACGACGCGCAGAGCTCCGTTTGGTCCGTCCTTCACGACAATCTGCCACGACACAGAGTCAGCAACAGCGCCGCTCGGATATCCCTGTATTGTAAACGAGTTTGATGAAACCGATCCCGATGTGAACGGACCGAATCCGCCTGCGGCTGTTATCTGTAGGGTCTGTGCATGGGTCGAAGCACATACTGCAATCAGCATAACAAGAAAAGTTGCGAACCAACGGTTCATGTCTAACCTTTTGTCGTGTAAGGAATTTTTTATAGGTAGCTCTTGCCTTGAATTTCTAGTCAGGAATTTTCTGGTCAGGAAATCCTCAATCGTCATTGGGTGCAATAATACCATCGAGCGTACTCAAAATGGCACGCTTGTCATCTTGTCGCGCTTCCTTATCTTTGCGGCTCTGAAAATGCCGCGGGCTCGTAGCTCAGTTGGGAGAGCGCTTGAATGGCATTCAAGAGGTCAGGGGTTCGATTCCCCTCGAGTCCACAGTCTATTAGAAACGGAATCGTAGCTCAGCTTGGTTAGAGCGCCGCCCTGTCAAGGCGGAGGTCGCGGGTTCGAGCCCCGTCGGTTCCGCAAGTTTACTCGCTTGCACCACAAAACAGAGTTTATTCGCAAGCGCCGTTAGAGAGTCCACTCGTTGCCCCATCAGCGAGTTTACTCGCTGGCCCCCTTCAGTTTGTCTTCCTCTTCGGCAAACATGAAGTTAAACGACGTCATCGACCCATAGATGCGGGTTATGTATGACTGTAGTTTGATCTTTTCCCCTTCTGACAACTCTTTGTTTGAGTTTACCTGCTGTTCAAGTACACGCAGGTTGTCGCGCATCATGACAATCTTGTGCATGAAGCGTTCAATCGAAAGCTCATGCTGGTTGAGGGATGGGTGCGATGGACGGAAGATGATCGTTCCACCTTGCCACTTGGGAGCCATGTCGGCTTTGTGCCTCTTCTCCATCTCATCAGTGATGAGAGAAGCGAGGAGTTTCATGTCTGTGTAATCCATCAGGTTTTTCGCTTAGATAGTGCAAGTCGAACGACGACAGCAGCAACAACACTTTTTACAATGTCACCAACAAGGAATGGGGCAACGCCCATCGTCCATGCATTGCCAACGCCGACGAACGCGGAAAGAACAACAACACCACAAATCAGAACAACCGTGTGGGCAACGAGACCCGTTGTAATGGCGCCTACATACGAGAGATTCCAACCTTTTTCAGATAATAAGCCAGCTACATACGCCATGGGTAGAAAGCCGAGTAAGTAACCCGATGTCGGACCGAAGATTGCCGGGAGCGACATGAAGTTGGCAAACACTGGTGCACCCAAAAGACCTGCTCCTAAGTACATCCCAACGGCATACATACCACGCATTCTGCCAAGTAGCATAGCCACAACCAGAACCCCAAAGGTTTGTCCCGTGATGGGGACTGGCGTAAATGGTAGGTTGACAGCAACCTGTGTTGCGAGCACAATGACTGTGGCTCCCACGACAGACAGAACAATATCTGTGACAAGCGGCGAACCCGCAACTATATCTCGACGAAGTGTTAACATCTATACCTCACGTTACTTTACAAAGATACGATGTGTCCGCTCACTCTTCAATGTGCGTAGCGATCTATCGTTTTACTCTTTCAAGGCGCCTGCAGTAAGTCCCTCGATGATTCGCCGTTGAAATACCGAAAACAAGATCAAAACAGGCAAGGCTGCGATGCTTGCTCCGGCCATAAGGTGACCCCAGTCAATGGACTGTTTTCCCAAATAAAACGCAAGTCCAACAGGCAGCGTGCGATGCTGCTCATCCGTTGTAAAAAGGAACGGGAATAGGAATGAATTCCAGTTGCTCAGGAAAACATAGATGGCTAATACCGTTAGTATGGGTCTGCAAAGGGGCATTACAATGCGAAAGAGTATGTTCCACTCCCCTGCGCCGTCTAATCGAGCAGCGTCTTCGATATCCGACGGAAGGTTCTCTACATACTGCCGCACAAGAAATATTCCAAACGGCGTTACAAGCCAGGGCACGATTAGGGCCCAGTACGTGTTAATCCAGCCGAGCTCTGAAATGAGGCGATACAACGGAATCATGATCACCTGCTGAGGGATGATGAGTACTCCAAGCACCGATGCAAACAACAATGCATTGCCGCGAAATCGATGTCGTGCAAATGCATACCCAGCCCAGAAACAAAACAACACGTTTGCAGCCGTTACAACAGCAGCCACTAGTGATGAGTTAAGAAAGTATCGTAGAAAATTATCGCTCTGCCATGCGTCGGTGTAATTCACAACGGTCGTCTGACCCTGCACCATCTGTGCCATCGTGCTGTACTGTTCGGGATTTGCACGCAGTGATACAACGAGCATCCATGCCATAGGAAAGACCATGCCGATGGCAACAATAATTAATGCTGCAGTAATGAGATACCGTATCACTGGCACTTGTGTTGAGTAACGATAGGCATCACCGATCCTTGCTGTACAGTCCGTTCTCACGGATGTAGTCGATTACGGCTTTCACTGTCATGTAATTGGCAGTACGACCTTCGGTAATTCGACGTCGTATTTCGGTCGATGACAACTCGAGCAAGGGCGCATTAATCCAAATTGGTGATCGGCCATTAACCGTTAGTGCTTCGTTCATGCGTTCTTCTTGCTCGGGTGTGAGAAGGAACGGACGTCGTGCTATGCACAACTGGGCCATGGCAAGTATCTCCTGCCAATCTTTCCATCGTACAAATTCGATTGCCTGGTCGCTACCTATGAGCAGACACAATTCTGCATCTGGGTGCTGCGTGCACATGTGTTTGATGGTATCGATTGTATACGATACACCGCCACGTCGAATCTCGACATCCGATGAAAGGAAGTACGGGTTGAGTACCAACGAACTCTCGACCATAGCAAGGCGTTGCTCTGGAGTAGCATCATGCGACGGTGGGTGTCCGACCTTGAACGGAGTCTGGAATGCAGGTACGAAGTAGCAAGAGGTCAGGTCCATCTGCTCTACAAACCTGTCGGCAATAATGAGGTGCGCGATATGAATCGGATTAAACGACCCACCAATAATTCCGATGCGCTTCATTGTGTTCGTGCTTTGTAGAGTGTTCGGGCTTTGCAGCGTGTATACTTTGTGCTACTCAAGAGCCAATGTTCACAAAGGTTGGCACGTTGCTACGACGTCCGTGCACCACATTCAGCGAAACAAACGATCTGCTTGGTTTGCAACGACGTTCGAACTCATCGCGGAACTTCAGAATGAAGCCGCGCACTGGCCATGCTGCTGCTTCACCTAAGGCGCAGATCGTGTGACCCTCGATTTGTGATGCGACATTCAGAAGTAAATCGAGGTCTTCTGAAGTAGCATCACCATGATCAACACGGTGAAGAATTTTTTCCATCCAGCCACAACCTTCGCGGCATGGAGTACACTGTCCGCACGATTCGTGATGGTAGAAGTGTGCAATGCGAAGAAGGACTTTTACCAAGTCTGTGTCTTCGTCCATCACCATGATTCCCGCTGTTCCGATGTGTGTACCAAGGACTTTAAGAGATTCTTCGTCCATGCGCACGCCTTCAATCTCGTCGCCCCTTAGCGGAGGCATCGACGAGCCCCCTGGAATCACTGCCTTGACTTTTTTACCACCTGGTACACCGCCACATACGTCGTGGATGATGTCTGTTAGCAGGATGCCGGACGCAAGTTCAACAACCTGCGGCTTCACGATGTGTCCGCTTATGCCGTACAGAATTGTACCCGAGTGACCCTTAGCGCCAATGGCTGCATACGCGTCTGCACCCATTGCGATAATTGGTGGCACGGTTGCGAGTGTCTCGACATTATTAATCGTTGTAGGCATGCCCCACAAACCTTTGTTTGCTGGGAATGGAGGTTTGAACCTAGGATAGCCGCGGTCACCTTCGAGCGAACTCATCAATGAAGTTTCTTCGCCGCAGATGTAGGCGCCCGCGCCCTTATGCACAACAATCTCCATCGAGTAAGTGCCACCAAATGTGTCAGTCATCTTCGACCCAACGAAGCCTTTTGCATACGCTTCATCGAGTGCCTTCTCCATAATCGTCACCCATTTGTGGTATTCACCACGGATGTAGATGAAGGCCTGTTTGATGCCCATAGCATAACCGGCGATAAGCACACCTTCGATGAGCTGATGCGGATTGTCTTCGAAAATCTGTCGGTCTTTAAACGAGCCTGGTTCTGACTCGTCGCCGTTGATTGCCAGATACTTTGGCTTCTCGTTGCCCTTAGGCATAAACGACCATTTGAGTCCCGTCGGAAAACACGCACCACCGCGTCCGCGAAGCCCTGAACGTTTTACAACGTCAATCACTTCGTCGGGTGTCATCTTTAAAGCAGAGCGGTACGCATTGTAACCTCCGTTAGCAACGTAGGTGTCAACTGCGCGTAGGTTGTCGATCTTCGGGAGGACCAGATGTGGTGCTGTATACATCTGGCAAATATACGTCTGCCGGCGAACGAAGTAGGTGTGGACCGTCGAACGAATTAGTTCTGCGTTCTGTGGAGCATCGCTGCCAATTTTTCTGTCGTTATCGGCTTTTCGACGTAATCGGTGACTTCTTCAAATGAGCGGGCTCTGATAGCATCGCGGTCATCCATCGAGGAGCTGACCATGTAAATGTCGATAGGCTTGCCGATACGCGCCTTCATGGCGTGAAACGCATCGAGGAACTGCCAGCCGTCCATGTAGGGCATGTTGATATCAAGGATGATGACATCTGGCAGGTGCGACGTGTCCATGATGTGCATTTCGAGGAATTTCATTGCTTCTTCACCATCGCGGAACCAACGAAAGCCAATCTGCTCATCGAGTCTACGAAGCATGTGTTCTGTTGTGAACTGGTAAGTGCGGTCGTCATCGACCAGTGCTACCATTGTGCGTGCAGCCGTCATGATGGCTCTCCCTTGAATCGCGTGAAGTTAATCCGGAACGTCGTCCCCTTGCCTAGCAAGCTATCTACTGTTATTTCTCCGCCCATCGACTCGACAATGTTTCTGATGGTGAATAGACCCACACCGCGTCCTTTGTTACCTCTATGGAACGTCGTCCGCAGTCGAAAAATGGAATCCCCATATCGGGCTAGGTCGATGCCTGTACCATTATCAGTGATTTCCAAATAGGCATGATGGCCTTCATTCCAGCATTTGATATGAATCTCCGGAGTCCGATCCTTCGTGGTAAATGTTAGTGCGTTCGAGACCAAATGTCGAAGAATTGTCTCTAGATAGACACGTGGATAGGCCAGTGATGGAGATTGTTCTACATCCCACGTAACATTAGCCTTCGACGCGTGGATGTCTGCCGAGAAACCTTTCATCACATTTGCAATCGAGTCGTTCAGGTCTACATCATCGTCGGCCACGCTGCCATCGCGTTCAACCTGCACTACTGCACCGACATCATCCATCATCGAAAGTAACTGGTCGGATGACGATGAAATGTGCTGAAGCAGCTCTGCGGCTTCGGCTTCGTCAGCAGACTCACGAACCAGGCGGGCAAGGGTGACAAGATTGCACACCGGACCACGAAAATTATGTGTTACCATGTAGCCAAACTCAGCCAACCGGTCGCGCTGACGGGTTAGCTCCTCGACAAGCTGCTTCTGGTCTGCATCCAATTTTCGGCGCTGGGTTACATCCTGAATAGCGCCATAGAGGCGAGCCGGACGTCCTTGGTCCATTTCGCACTTTAGTATCACATGTATCCAGGCTGTGCGACCTTTTGCCGTTGTAATCTGCAAATCAATGTACTGCGTTTCACCAGTTTCCAGGATCGTAAGCAGGGCCTGCGAGGCACGCTCGTCAGATTCTGGGGTGTAATGCGCTCGAATGCTTTCAACCGTAGGTTGAAACGACTCGTCGGCTTCAAAAATGCGACGCACTTCGTCGGACCAATAAATCTCTTGTGTGTCAATGTCCTGTCGCCACGCACCTACGTGTGCAAGCTGGTTTGCCTCGCGTTCAAGCCGCTCTCTAATAGAAAGTTCTTCGTGGATTTTGATGCGCTTCGTCACGTCACGCATGGTTGTATGTAACTCAATCACGCCCCCACTGCCATCGTGCACTGGACGCGTGCGCATCTCAACCCAGCGGATAGCAGCATCGTTTGTGCGGGCGAGAACAGGACCGTATGCTTGTCCTCGAAGGTGGGCACGCAACAACCCCTCAGTGAGACGTGGACGCTCCTGCTTTGCCATGCGATCGATAAGCGATGTGCCAACGAGTGCTGGTGCGTCGGCGCCTAGAACAGCCTCACATCCAGGAGCAGCATACCGAACTGTTCCGTTTGGACTGTGTAGGAAGATCGCTTCGGGTGTGGCGTCCCCTAGAAGCGATTCTATGTCCCTCTTTGCTATCATGCTGCCCGATTGCTTACTTATGTGTTTCGACCCGAACACATAAACTTAACAGATGCCGGCAGGTCAATCAATTCGTACAACTACGCTACTACAAAGGGACTTAACACGTTTTCTAGTGCGTGTTTATGCGTACACAACAAAGCAGTAACACCGCATCAAAACGTCGCAACCCCTTAGCAACGCTCGACAACCACGGCTAGACCCTGTCCGACTCCTATA
This sequence comes from bacterium, assembly GCA_034440235.1. Taxonomy (GTDB): domain Bacteria; phylum Bacteroidota; class Ignavibacteria; order Kapaibacteriales; family Kapaibacteriaceae; genus JAWXBR01. Next base: position 15,376 of record JAWXBR010000048.1, on the reverse strand, counting down.
CAAAGCGCTGCAGCCCCGTATCGCGAGCCCCTTCGCTGCATTTCGCGAACGAGATGACCCAATATTCGCGCACCACTCATCCCAAGGGGGTGTCCAATGGCTATTGCGCCGCCATCAACGTTCACACGTTCGGGGTCGAGTCCAAGCTCTCTCACGCATGCTAGGCTCTGCGCCGCAAAGGCTTCGTTTATCTCGACTAAGTCAAGGTCGGACACACTGATGCCCGCTCGTTCGCATGCGAGGCGGATGGCGCCGACCGGACCGATTCCCATCACACGCGGATCTACACCAACCGCTCCCGAAGAAAGGATTCTGGCAAGGGGCTGAAGCCCATGGGTCTTTACCGCTGCATCGCTCACAAGTAGCATGGCAGCCGCACCATCGTTCAGCGACGAACTATTTCCGGCCGTTATACTGCCTCCCTTGCGAAACGCTGCTTTAAGTGTTGCAAGTTTTTCGAGTGTTGTGTCGTGACGCGGCTGTTCGTCTTTGTCTACTATTATATTTTCACCTTTTTTAGCAGTAATCACAACCGGTACTATCTCATCGTTGTAACGTCCCGCATCGCGAGCTGCTACGGCACGCTTATGCGATTGGAGTGCAAACGCGTCCTGATCCTCCCGCGATATACTGTAACGCTCTGCCACATTCTCTGCTGTCTCGCCCATGACTTCGAGCGGAATAATTGCTTCCATCTTCGGATTCGGAAATCGCCATCCAAGTGCCGTGTCGTAGGCCGTTAGATTTCCGAACGATGCACCACCAACGTTTTTTGGCAATGCGTATGGTGCACGTGTCATGCTCTCTACACCACCAGCGAGAATCACGTCGCCTTCGCCAGAACGAATTGCGCGCATACCCTGAATGACTGCTTCGAGCGACGAAGCACACAACCTGTTTACCGTCACACCGGGCACACTAAATGGAAGTCCAGCCAGCAGCGCCGACATCCGTGCAATATTCCTATTGTCCTCGCCCGCCTGGTTTGCGCAGCCGAGAATGACATCTGTAATTGCCTCACCCGGGATGCCCGTACGCTCAACGAGTGTGCGTATGACGTGTGCAGCCATGTCGTCCGGACGTACGGTGCTTAGCGCACCGCCGTACTTGCCAACAGGTGTGCGAATGGGGTCGACTAGGTAAACATTGTTTGAAGTCATGGTTATTTGTGTGCTATTCGTTGCGCTGGTTATTGAGGAGTCGACGCCATTGCATCCATATTCCGTTGTAAAGTTTCAATCGTCTGTGTCCAGTCGCTCAGCTTCTTTCGCTCTGCCTCAACCACCTCTGGTTTCGCCTTTGCCACAAATCCTTCATTCGAAAGTTTCGCTGAAACACCACGCACGAGGACCTGCAGACGCTCAATTTCTTTAGTAAGTCGTTCGCGTTCTTTTTCAACATCAATGGTGCCGCCAACCTCTAACGCAATATTCACACCTCGAACCACTTGAGTCGTATACTTCCCTAGAGGTGGATCGATATTTATCGAAACGCTGTTTGCGCGGGTCATTGACATAATGACTGGAATATGTAACGCGAGAAACTCGACTACATCACCGTCCGCCTCGAGGACCACAGGTAGTTTGATACTTGGTGAGATATTGAGTTCGGATCGCATTCTCCGGACACTTTCAACCACAGCTAACAGCACAGCTTGCCCAGTTGTATGATAACGTTCTTCGATTCCTTCATCCGGCGTCGGCACTGACGCATGAGGAGTCGAATTTCCTATTGAGACGTCGGTCGGCTTAGAAAACAGTCCATGCCACAATTCTTCAGTGATGAACGGCATCACCGGGTGAAGGAGTATGAGCAGGTTTTCCATAATGGAGAACGCGAATTCCAAGTATTTGGCGCGCTCGTTCTGATCTTCTAGGAATTCGAGGTTGATCTTCAGCTTCTCTACATAAATCGAACAGTAGTCAATCCATATAAACTCATGTAGCAACTTGGAATATTCCGTGATTCGAAAGTCGTCCAGCGCTGCCTTAATGTCCTTGTAAACCCCTTCGTACCGGTACTTCAACCAAGTAGCGTCATATTGCAGCCGTAAAATTGCATTGGCAATCTCCTGATCACTTCTCACCTCAGCATCTCGTTGCTCCGATTTCTTCATCTGAAGAAATCGTGCAACGTTCCAGATTTTGTTGGCGAAGTTTCGGCCCAGCTCCATCGAGGGGATGTCTTGGGTTTTCTCGTCGACGTCGAGACGCACGTCGGTGCCGAGGGGCGCGAGGTAGATCATGGTGAATCGCACGGCGTCTGCGCCGTAGCGATCGATTACACCGATGGGGTCGGGCGAATTGCCGAGGGACTTCGAGAGTTTGCGTCCCTTACTGTCACGAATAATGCTCGTGAAATACACATCGGTGAACGGCACGCGTTTCTTCACGTCGAACTTCAGCGTGGCCATGATCATGCGGGCGACCCAGAAGAAGATGATGTCCGGACCCGTTACGAGGAGGTTGGTAGGGAGGTAGAAGTCGCGGATTTCCTTTCCAGATTCTGGTGTACCGTCCCAACCCATGGTGGTAAGGGGCCAGAGCCAAGCTGAGAACCACGTGTCGAGGACGTCGTTGTCCTGACGCAACTGTACATCAGCGCCGAGGTTGAGTTTTTTGCGAGCCTCATCCTCCGAAGCCGCCGCAGTGAAGCCCGTGCCATCCATCGTGTAGTACACCGGTATGCGATGTCCCCACCACAACTGCCGCGAAATGCACCAGTCGCGGATGTTCGACATCCAGTGTTCGTAGGTCTTAATCCAGTGTTCAGGGTGCAGTTTTACGTCGCCCGATTGAACGGCTTTGAGAGCTGGTGCGGCAAGCGATTCCATGCGCACAAACCACTGATCGCTTAGAAATGGTTCGATTGCCTCATCGCCGCGTTCGCTGAATCCAACGTTGTGGGTGTACGGTTCAGACTTTTCGAGGAGTTCGTTGGCTTCGAGTGCCTTTACTACGCGCTTACGAGCAACAAACCTGTCGAGTCCGGCAAACTCCCCTGCCATATCATTTAACGTGGCATCGGGGTTTATGCACGACGGCATGGGCAGATTGTGCCTTGTGCCCACGATGAAGTCATTAGGGTCGTGTGCGGGAGTAATCTTTACAACGCCTGTTCCGAATGTGGGATCGGCGTATTCATCTGCGATGATGGGAATTGGCGTATTACGCAGTGGAATGATGACCGATTTGCCGATGAGATGTGTGTAACGTTCATCGTTTGGGTTGACAGCGAGGGCTACGTCGGCGAAGATGGTTTCGGGACGTACCGTTGCAACCAGCATGGTACCCGAGCCATCTTCAAGATGATAACGCATGGTGTAGATCTGCTCATGCACTTCTCTAAAGACAACCTCTTCATCGCTTAGGGCACTTTGCGCTACGGGTGACCAGTTTACGATGCGTTTGCCTCTATAAATAAGACCTTCATCAAACAACTCAATAAAAACGTGCTGTACCGCACGCGATGCCGATGCATCCATTGTGAATAGAGACCTGTCCCAATCACACGATGCACCAAGTGTGCGTAATTGTTGATCGATTACGCCGCCATACTTCTTTTTCCACTCCCACGTGCGTTCGATGAACGCTTCGCGTCCTAAATCATAACGTGTTTTACCTTCGGACTTCAATTCCTGCTCAACCTTCGTCTGCGTTGCAATGCCAGCATGGTCCATGCCCGGGAACCAGCACGACTCAGCCCCTTGCAGCCTTTTCCAACGAATGTAGATGTCCTGAAGGGTTACATTTAGAACGTGTCCAAAGTGCAGGATACCTGTCACATTTGGGGGTGGCATCAGGATGCTGTATGGTTGTCGGGAAGATGGACTCGAAGCGAATGCATTGTCACGTTGCCATTGTTCGTACCATCGTTGCTCAGACTCGCTTGGGACATATACCTTGGGGATCAGATCCATGCTGCTCTTTTATGACGAATAGTTAATGTGGAAACAGCAAATCTACCAAACCATGAGAAGCCGTTATATTTGGAACCAAGGATGCGGTCGGTGGTCCTAACCGCCGACAAGAGAATAATCAAGCCAACGCACTAACACAATCAGGGAGGTTGTCAATGCGAAATCAACGAATGAGCCGAATAGCGCTCATACTCGCGTCGCTCACAGTGACTGCAGTACTTTCATCATGTAGTTGCAAAATCAAAGAAGAGCAACAGACCATGATTAACAAGCTGCGCACAGAAGAACGACAGCTCACGTCCGACACGGAAACGGCTGAGCGTAACAGAACACGAATCAGTTCAGAACTGAACTCGCGTCAAGGTGAAGTACGTCAGTGCAACGAACGTAAGGCGTTTGTTCAGGACAAAATGTCACGCTGGCCAAACATCTGGCCAGACTGGGATCCAAATGCACCAGTCGTAGCACCTGAACCAACACCAACCAAGAAACGATAAGGAGTATAACAATGAAAAACATACTACTAATCCTCGCCTTACTACTTGGTGGTCTTTCGACAACCATGGCTCAAAGCTCAGTTCCATCGCCTCCAGAATCAAAGCCCGATCAAGAACTTTCGTGTGAAGAAGCAGATGCTCGTATTGAAAAGTACAGGGGTATCAATAATGCTGCGAACACAAAGCTTACCGGTGTTCGTTCGGATGTAACGAAGCTCGAAACAGACCTTGCTACATCGGTTACCGATCTCAAGCGCTGTAACGACGACATCTATGCAATGCTGGGCGTATCAGAAGCAGACGTAGCAAGCTTCCGTCAACGCCTTGGTATGCTCGAAGGTCGTATTCGCGAAATGCAACGTCTAAACGACGATATGCTCGCAGACCGCCAAGCAGATGTAAGAGCACTCGAAACAGAACTGAACGGCATGCGCGGCGAACGTGTAGCTGCACTTCCTGAATTTTACGATCGCATCATTGCCGATGCTCGTGACATCAAGGGTCTGTATCGCGAAAAGAAAATCAGGGGTTACACCGTTGGTACATGGGCAGAAAACCGCGACTGCCTCTGGAATATCTCTGGCAAGTCTGAGATCTACGGCGATCCGTTCCAATGGCCAAAAATCTGGCAGGCAAACACCGACCAGATTAAGAACCCTGACATCATCCAACCAGGATGGGTGCTAACAATTCCGCCGGCTGGACCAAAGACGAGCGAAGAAATGAAAGCAGAACGTTCATACTATCGTAAAAAACGCGTTGCTATGTCCGCAGCAAGCGATACCCCGGGCACAATGCCAGCATCAGCAGAAAAGAAGAGCAGCGAAGCTGGCAACTAATTCGCCCGACAATATTGTTTGACGCCAAGAAGGCCGACCATAGGGTTGGCCTTCTTCTTTTATGGTATTTTTCTGTATGCACATCGTAGAAAAGAAAATCAAAATCGGGGACATCGACCCCCTTGAGCTCTTCGGATCTCAGGAGTCCAACCTCCAACTCATAGAAAACAAGTTCGACACTGCCATCACCGTCCGCGGCGATACCATTGTCCTTCGCGGCGAACCCGCCGAAGTAAAAAAGATAGAGTCGATCTTCAGCGAGCTGATGTATACGTTGCAACGGAACGGACGTCTCTCGCCTACCGACGTTGCCATGATCATCGATCTGGTGGAAGGGGGCAAGACGGGGCCCACACAGGACATCAGTGCCGATGACTTACAGAACGTGATTCTGTGGGGTAAAAAAGAAGTCATTCGTGCGCGTACGCCTCGTCAGCTCGAGTACTATAAAAAAGTGCAGAGCAACGACCTCGTGTTCTGTATAGGTCCAGCCGGTACCGGTAAGACCTACCTTGCCGTTGCAATGGCTCTCACAGCACTTAAAGCCAACGAAGTAAATCGTATCATCCTGTCACGTCCAGCCGTCGAGGCCGGCGAGTCGCTTGGTTTCTTGCCCGGCGATATCTCCGAAAAAGTTGACCCTTACCTCAGACCCTTACTCGATGCGTTGAGTGAAATGGTAAGTGCCGACAAACTCAAGAGTATGCTCGAGCGACGCATAGTCGAGATTGTGCCACTTGCTTACATGCGCGGTCGTACGCTCAACAACTCGTTTATTATTCTCGATGAAGCGCAGAATGCTTCGCGCATTCAGATGAAGATGTTTCTGACGCGACTCGGACGTGATTCGAAAGCTGTCGTAACGGGCGACGTAACGCAGATCGACTTGCCGAAGAAAGCCGATTCGGGTCTTGCCGACGTCACACGTCTGTTTGCAAACATCAGAGGCATCGACTTTGTGCACTTCGACAAGGTCGACGTTGTACGCCACCGCCTCGTTGCCGAAATCATTGGTGCATACGAGCGCGAGAATGAGCGGTTGAATGGTTCACAGGCATTGCCGCAGCCGGACGCTACGCCTACGCCTACGCCATGAGCGAACTCTTTCGCATCGGATTTCTATCGGTCACAATTGTTGACCTGCTCGACGTACTGATTATCACAGTTGTATTCTACATGGTGTATCGCTCGTTGCGCGACACCGTAGCTGTACAGATACTGATCTTACTTGTCGTTGTGCTCGGTCTTGGCTTCGTTGCCGAAGCTGCCAATCTAAAAACGGTGAATTGGGTTCTAAGGCGTTTGGCTGATATCGGACTCATTGCATTTGTTGTACTCTTTCAACCCGAGCTGCGCCGTGTGCTGCTGATCATCACACAGACAAAAATTTTCCGATGGTTCATGCGCGTTACAAACTCTGCTACCATCGACGACGTAGTCGAGGCAGTTACAGACTTGGCTGGTAAACACATCGGTGCTCTTATTGTGTTCGCGCGTGCAGCGCACGTAAAGGTTACGGTCGAAACTGGCATCGAGCTTAAGGCTGCTGTTTCGTCAGAGCTTCTCATTTCAATTTTTAATCCGCGTTCGCCCCTACACGACGGAGCAGTTGTTATAGACAACCGCACCATTGTTGCCGCACGATGTGTGCTGCCGCTCAGTAGCCGTCAGCGTTGGGAGACACGCAATCTTGGAACGCGTCATCGGGCGGGACTCGGTTTGTCAGAGCAGGCCGATGTCGTTGCCATTATGGTGAGCGAAGAAACCGGTGGCATTAGCCTTGCCTACCAGGGCGACCTCTCACTCGACGTACCGCCTGGACGCCTCAAAGAACTTCTCCAAGAACATCTTGCAGTACTCGCTGCTTCTTAAGATAACATTGCTACTCAAGTACTCGCTACCCCTTAACATCAATGCTTTCTAGACCAAATAAAGTTCAAAACATTTCAGATGAACAGCGCGAAACGCTTGTGCAGAAGTTGCGCGAGCGTGGCATCACCGACGAAGCCGTTTTGCAGGCAATCGGAGTCATTCGTCGCGAGCTGTTTATTTCATCCGCCATGCGTACTCGCGCATACGAAGATTCGCCCCTACCTATCGACAACGGACAGACCATTTCGCAACCGTTTACCGTTGCATTTATGACGCAAGCACTTCGCCTGAAACGCGGCGATAAAATTCTTGAGATCGGAACAGGCAGCGGTTATCAGGCAGCAGTACTTGCGCATCTCGGTGCACATGTCTTTACCGTAGAGCGTCACGAGATACTCTCAAAACAGGCCCAACTATTGTTGAGCTCCCTCGGATATACCGTCACACATCGCACGGGCGACGGCACCATCGGATGGAACCAATACGCACCATTCGATGGCATTCTGATCACTGCCGGCGCCCCGGATGTGCCCGAAACACTGGCACGGCAGCTTACGATCGGTGGACGCCTTATTGTACCCGTCGGTACAGAGCAAGAACAGACACTCTATCGTGTTACCCGCAACGCACCCGAAGACTGGTCCGTAGAAAACCTCGGTCCGTTCAAATTCGTCCCGCTCATCGGACGGGAAGGCTGGGATGACAAGCGAAGGTGACGTGCGCAGCGCGCTCGTGCATGAAGATGCGCGCTCACATGAAGACGTGCGTAAGGTACTCGTTCTCGCAGGCGCAACGGCTACAGGAAAGACTGCTGCTGCTATTGCCCTGTCGGAGCATATGGCGATCGAAGTAGTGAGCGCAGATGCTAGACAAGTTTATCGTATGCTTAACATAGGAACGGCGAAGCCTACACTCGAGCAACGCGCCTCTGTAAAACATCACTGCATCGACATTCGTAATCCCGACGAGATGTACAGTGCTGCAGAATTTGCTGCGGAAGCACGCAATGCAATCGATGCAATTCCCTTGGGCACACTTCCAGTGGTTGTTGGCGGCTCTGGACTCTACATCGCGGCGGCCCTGGACGGCCTCTCTGCAGAAATCACACCAGCCGATCCGACAATTCGCGCAACGCTCCTCGAAGAGCTCGAGGTAAGGGGCCGAAAGGGTCTGTTCGATGATCTTCAGAGCGTCGACCCTCGCGCGGCAGAACGGTATGCCGATATGAACCCCCGAAGACTCATCCGAGCCCTCGAGTATTTTCGCGCGACCGGACGTACCTTTTCATCGTCATGGGATATTCCGCGCAATGCTCCGGCGTACAACGTCGAATACATTGGCATTGCACAGGAAAAAGAATTGCTGCATACAATCATCGATGCGCGCTGCGATGCCATGTGGAGCAACGGACTGCTCGAAGAAACTGCATTGGTGCTGCAAAGCGGTGTGTCCGAATCGGCACAAGCATTACAAACTGTTGGTTATGCTGAAGCAATTGATGTCTTGAACAACCGTAGTACGAATAATGAAGCGCTCGAGACATTTAAACGCAATACACGCCGATATGCAAAGAGACAAATGACGTGGTTTAAGAAGGACGAACGGTATAAGTGGACGTCAGGGTCGGTTGAACAGATGCGTGCATTCGTGCTTTCAAATCTGGCATCCATTCCTGTAGTACTTGTGTTGTTGCTGTGTGCCACTACACAAGCGAATGCTTCAGACTCGACAAAAAACAAAGCCGCGCTGACCACCGTGTTTTTAACTGCGGTTGATAGTACAAATGCACGTGCTGCACTTAAAACACAACTCGATAAACTTTTTACTTCCATTCAGTCGCGTAAAACATCCACCGGCGTCATGGTGTACTCGCTAGAATCTAATAGCGTTGTGTACTCACGTAATCCCGATGTGATGCTCACTCCTGCTTCAACTACAAAGTTGTTTTCGACTGCTGCATTGTTTCAACGTCTTGGCAAGAATGGCACACTCTCTACAGATGTTCGCACCGATGGTGCAATTGATGCACAAGGCACATTAAGGGGCAACGTGTACATCGTGGGTCACGGCGATGCGTTGCTTTCGATAAACGACCTCGAAGACATTGCCGATAAACTGCGCGTTATGGGCATTAAGCGCATTACAGGTTCGATCATCGGAGATGGTTCGCAATTCGATGCAGTGGCAGACAGAGCGGTGTACAGCGGTGATGGTGAGCATGTGCAGCCATTGCCACCTGTGCGAGCCCTTTCCATGAACAAGAGCAGCGTAGCTGTTGTTGTGAATGGAGCCCCTAACGGAAGAGCCTCTGCACAATGTGTGCCGTCGTCGGATGCGTTTGATGTGGTGGTGGTGGACGGACCCGTTTCGAAGAGCAAACGCAAGCGCAGGGCGCGTGTACGCGTCACCTCAAAATTGCTTCCTAGTGGTGTTCAGCAGTTTGTTGTCACGGGTTCCCCAGGTGCAAATCGAAGTTCCACATCGTACTTCAACATGGGACGTCCGGCACTCGTCGTTGCGGGATCGCTGCGCTCTCGGCTTCGTGCCGGTGGAGTGGTCGTAGACGGGTCGGTGGCCGAACAGACAACGCCCTCTACGTCGAAGATGTTAACGTCAAACAACCGCTCGATTGTTGAGTTCTGCTCGATAGTAAACAAACGCAGCGATAATTTTCTTGCCGAGCATGTTTTTAAAGCCGTTGGAGCATGGTGTGGAGACTATAACACCACAGCGAAACGCGCAAAGCTTGCATTGCTCGAAACACTCGATTCGTTCGACATCCGCAGACTCGATTGTTCGTTCAACGACGGAAGTGGATTGTCGAGACGCAATCTTGCAAGCGCCTCGACCGAGGTTGCATTATTAAGGTCGATAACGACGCAGTCTTGGGGACCCGAATATGCAAGCACTCTTGCAATTGCAGGAGTAGACGGCACGCTGCGCGGACGTATGAAGCAGACTCCTGCAGAAAATAATCTGCATGGCAAGACCGGCACTCTTCGAAATGTAAGTGCACTTGCTGGCTACGTTAAAACGCTCGATGGCGAGCCGCTTGTGTTTTCGTTTATTTCGAACGGACCAAGCGTTCATGCTTACAAAGGCGTCGAAACACTTGCCGGGATTGCGCTTGCTTCTTTTTCATATCGTACACCTCTACCAACACTCAGCGAAGATGCGGCAATAGATACGGATGATCCGGCACACGTCGTAAAGAAGAACAAAGCGAAGAAGAGCATTTCTCCAAGGCAGAAAGTTGTGCGTTCGAAGAAAAGTATACGTTCGAAGAAAAGTCTAGCGCCATCCAAGGCGAAAAAGAAATCTACGCGTAGCTCCAAGAAGCGTCGTCGATAACAGCACACCTATGGCGTCGGCAACGGCGTCAGCGACCTCTGCCATCCGCGATGGCACATACGCTTGATGCACCTCATCACTAATGCCAAACAAAACGCCAATCAAAACAACGTATATCCAAGCGTGTGACATGGAAATCGAGGGCTTGTAGCCAAGCACGGCGACTTGTACGCACAAACCGTAGACGAAATACGCGATGGCATGGAATACTTTGTCCTGCCATTCTATTCCAAGGGACGGCGGTGACAAGGCAGGCAGCGACGACGCCACAAAAATGGCTATCGATAAAACCACTACAGGTATGAGCGCAAGGAATTGGCGTGTACTCATGGCCTTCTTGCACGTTCGCGTGCTTGCATGGTGTTTTTGGTTGTTTGCGTGTTCAATTCGGTATGACCGACCCCAGTGCATGAATTATGTCGGTTGCTGTTAGACTTTCCATTGCATGTGTTGCAACGTAGTAGTCCCCTGCTCGCGCATGCAAGTATGCGCCAAGTGTAGCTGCATCGAATGCAGAAAGGCGCTGCGCACAAAGTCCTGCAATAATGCCAGTTAGCACATCACCACTTCCTGCAGTTGCCATACCCGGATTGCCATTGACCGTGTAGAACACATGTGCACCGTCCGTGGTTATTGAAGGGACGTCCTTGACGTGCAGTATGCAATTGTGTTCTCTTGCGAATGCTTGCGCACGTTCAACTATCGTTGTTCGAATGGAGGCAACATCTGTGTTCAGCATACGAGCAAATTCACCGAGGTGTGGTGTGAGAATCAAGGACTGCATCGGACGTTTTAACAGCGGCACAATGCGAAGTCCGTCGGCATCAATCACCACATGCAAATCGTGCCTCAAAGAGTTCACGAATTCGGCAACTGCTTCGATCGATTTGTTGTCCGCACCAAGACCGGGTCCAACAGCCACCACCGTTGCCTTCTTCACTACTTCAGTCAAAACTTCCATTGCATCGCGCGCAACGAAGCCGTGTTCATTACTTGGCAACAAATGCGTCATTACTTCGCGGGGGATGAGCGGGTGAAGGACCGGTGCGGCAAGTTCGACAATGCCTGCTCCGGCGACGAGGGCTGCATGTGCAGCAAGGGCTGGTGCCCCGCGCATCCCACGCGAGCCCCCTATCACGAGCACCCTGCCATAATCGAATTTTGATGTGTTGGACGTGCGCTGTGGTAGCAACAGGCGAATGTCGGACTGAGTTCGGATGTGGTGGCGTGCGAAACGTTCGACGATCTCTGCGGGAGCGCCGATGTCTGCGACGTAGATCGTGCCGGCATGTAACGGACCGTCGTTGCGATACAATCCGGGCTTCGAGGCAGCCATGGTAATTGTGACGTTTGCCCGAAATGCCTCGCGATGTGCTACGCCCGTTGTCGCATCGAGTCCGGTTGGCAGATCTATCGCAATCTTCATCCCCCGCAACGCATTGAGCTGTGCCACACGTTCTGCCATGGGTGAGCGCAAATCGCTTCCGCCGCCGACGCCGATGAGTGCATCGACAACTACATCGTAGGCATTGTCGATGTGCGCCCACTGCTCATCGTCGTTACGAAGGACTGCGACGTCGTGGTTGTCGCGCAGGTGACGTGCAATTACGAGTCCGTCGCCGCCATTATTACCGCCACCACATGCGATCAGAATGCGCAACGCCGCTGTCCCCTTCGAAGGCATGAGGGTTCTCATGATGTTTGCAGCGCACCGACCCGCATTCTCCATGAGCACTTGCGGGGAGAGTCCAGCTTCGTCGTTGCACGCAATGTCAAGCGCAGCTATGTTTTCGCGGGTAAGCAATGGCTTCATAACAAACAGTTTTCGTGAAGGGCGTGTGCTCCAATATATATTGCGTTCATGATCTTACTGCGGATTGCTTTTTGTGCGTGTGTTGTGCTGTGTGTGGGGTGTGGCGGACTCGATCCGACGCTCGTGCCAACCTTTACCGGAGTGAGTGGTACCATAACGTATGTCGGCGGCAGTGCTGCATGGCCGCCAGCCGACTCTGTGTACGAAGTACGCGTGGTTGCATTCGACGAAGCACCGACAGACGCATCCCAAATCCTGGGAGCCCTACTGTCCGGAAAGGCACTTGTTTCGGACACCATGCCCCGCCGTGTCGACGCGTCGACATACACCATTGCCGTGACAAGTGTGCCGCGGACGTTCGGGTATGTGGTGGTTGCGTTAAGGTACGGACCCGATTTTCAGCTCAACTGGCGGATGCTCGATGTGTATTCGCTATCGGGCGACCCAACACAACCAAGTGCGTTAACTGTGAATGTGAACGAAGACAAGCGCGTACACTTCCGCATCGATTTCTCCAATCTTCCACCGCAACCATTTTGATGCGGGCGGGCCTCATCGTCTCAGTTGCAGCAATATTCTGCATTGCGTCTGTATTCGCTGTTGCTCAAACGCCAAAAGACACAACGAGTAGTCCGTCGCAAACGAGTAGTCCGTCGCAAACGAGTAGTCCGTCGCTGCTGGCTAGTCCGTCGCAAACATCAACACTATCACCTTCTGCAAATCAGACGCAGTCATCGATTGTAAGGGGACGCATCACCGACAGACTTACAGCGCTTCCACTTCGCGGCATTACGGTTCGCATCGAAGGCACACGCCTTGGTGCAGTCACAAATGCGAAGGGTCAATTTGAAATCATCAATGTTCCTCTGGGCAGAATTGTTGTTGCTGCATCCTCGGTTGGATATGAACCTGCGACAGCAACTCTCATCATTAAGTCCAACGACAGACGCGATGTGGTCTTAACCATGCTCGAATCGGCGTTGCGAACAGCAGAGGTTATCGTCAGTGCCAGCAAACGTGTGCAGGCGGTGCAGGATGTGCCGATCAGTGTTTCGGTTGTGGACGGACTTGACGTCACGGGACGCGGACAGACGTCGCTCGACCAAGCGTTACGGTACGTCAGCGGCGTAAACGTTGCGCGCGATCAGGTAAACATTCGCGGCGCATCGGGTTTTGCATTTGGCGTCGGCTCGCGCACCGCTGTGCTGCTCGACGGCTTTCCATTGCTCTCTGGCGATAACGGCGACATAAAATTCGATGTGCTTCCTGTTGCCGATATCGATCGCATCGAGATTATTAAGGGGGCTGGCTCTGCACTCTATGGCACTGGTGCGTTAGGCGGGGTTGTTAGTCTTATCACGAAAGCACCTACCGATTCGGCACAAGTATATGCGCGCGTGTATGGCGGACTCTACACACTTCCGCGATACGAGCAATGGCGTTATCGCACAACCATGCCGTTGTTTGCAGGCGCAGATGCGCGATATGCTCAGACGTTCGGCGATGTTAGCGCAAACGTCAGCGTTGGCATCCGTTCAGACGAAAGCTATCGCAATTACGACGAGGGCAATCGTGGCTACGCATACACAAAGCTTGCATGGAAAGCTTCCGATCGCATTTCATTGTCAGGTTTTGCATTTGGCGCAATCGATGACAAGCAGAATTTCATTTATTGGGATAGTTTACGAACTGCGACGTCTCCACAGGACGGCACGGACTTCAACGAACGACTTCGCTCAACAAAGCTTGCCGCAGGCATCGAATACTCGCAGCTTATTTCCAATGCGACATCGCTCGTAATTCGTCCGAGCATGTTCCGCACCCGCTTCGAAAACCGCAACCTGGGTATTGTCGAAGACTCCACCCAGTCCACGGCCTACTCCTACAACGTAGAGGCACAGGTTACATCTCTGCTCACCAGCTCGTTTATTCTTACGACTGGTGTGGTCGGACGTCTAAACTTCGTACGAGCCGATGTCTACGGAAAGCAGTACCAGACAGTGTTTTCGGCGTTTGCGCAGGGCGAATGGACAATTACCGATGGCCTGATAGCAACACTAGGTGCGCGCGTAGACCGCGAGGAAACGTTCACTCTTCCACGACAAATCGAAGTCTCTCCGAAGGCTGGTCTTTCATGGCATGTGACCGAGAACACCACGGTAAGGGGCTCAGCAGGAAGGGGCTTTCGCGCCGCAACTATTGCCGAACGTTATGCCAACATCCGCTTCGGTGCGTTTCAGGTATCACCAAACCCCGAGATACGTCCGGAGTCGTCGTGGTCTGGTGAGCTCGGCATCCACCACACCGCCGGACAGTGGCTCATACCATTCGAATTCGATCTAGCCGTATTTGATAACGAACTATATGATCTAATCGAGCCAACATTCGATCTAACAAGTCCGTCAGCACCCATCGTGTTCAAAAACGTAACACGCGCGCGCATCCTAGGCGCCGAAGCAACACTTCGAACCATGCTCACAAGCACACTTGGAATCGATCTAGGCGTCACGGCCATGTTGCCTCGCGATCTGGTACTCGATGCGCCACTTCCCTACCGTAATAACATCCTCTTCTACGCACGTGCTGCTTGGTCTGTCTGGCCCTTCCTCGAACTCCAGGCCGACTACCGTTTCCAAAACCGCATCAAACGCATTGATGACCGCCTCGGCCTCTTCATCGCACAAGCCGACGAACGTGTCCCTATTCACGCTCTCGACGCACGCATCATATTCAACGCTGCAAAACTCAACATCGCACCCATCAAGATCTCGCTCATTGGCCGCAACCTTACCGACTACTACTACACGGAAATTCCGGCCAACCTCGCACCAACGCGCTCAGTGATGGTGCAGATCGAGTACCGTTAGTGGAAGTCCAAGTTCATTGTCAGCGTTCGAGTCCCCGAGGGAGCACAAAGCACGAAACACGCAGAAACACAGGGAGACGACAAACAGGGTTAAATCGAATAGTACAAGGATGTTACATGCATCCAGCCCTTTGTTGCTGTGTCAGGTTGTTTCAAGTTGTATAAGTAAACCGTCAGTAGAATCGTCAGTCCCTCGTATTCTTCGAGGCCAACTGATTG
>JAWXBR010000047.1:0-13860 GCA_034440235.1 bacterium | reverse complement strand
TGCTCTACTGAAGACGATAGGTTCTGTTGCTCTACTGAAGACGATAGGTTCTGTTGCTCTACTGAAGACGATAGGTTCTGTTGCTCTACTGAAGACGATTGGTTCTGTTGCTCTACTGAAGACGATAGGTTCTGTTGCTCTACTGAAGACGATAGCGCTCGTAAGTCGGCAAGGGGCTCGAGTTCCTCGAAGGACCACACGTAAAACTTGCCCTCTTCTCCTTCGCTGTCTGCATCGTGCGCACTTACAAAGGCACCGTCGGAAGACGTCATGTCGCGACGCAAAAACTCCGCAATTTCGAGTACCACCTGTTTGTATGTCTCGTCGCGCGTAATCTGATATGCCTCTGCATACGCCAGCATCATCATCGCCTGGTCATACAACATCTTTTCGAAGTGAGGCACAAGCCACTCGCTGTCGGTGCTATACCGATGGAATCCAAAACCAACATGGTCATATATACCGCCCGCTCGCATCGCGTCGAGCGTTTTTGTAACCATTGTTAGTATGTCGTCATGAGAGGATTCACCTTGAACCGTCTCACCTTGAACCGGCTCACCTTGAACCGTCTCACCTTGAAGGTGCTTTATCCTGCGATCGTTAGCGATGCGCATGAGGAGGAGCAGGTGGTGCGGACTTGGGAACTTCGGACGTGTACTAAAGCCACCATTGACCGTGTCGAACATACGTTCATGATGATCGAGTGCCACGTCGAACACGCTTGCATCAATCTCGTCGGAGAAGTCTATGGTTGCACTTTCCTGCAGCGACTTCATGATTTCTGTCGAAGCTGTCGTTGCGCGATCGCGGTCAGTTGTCCATACATCGTGGATGCGACGCAGCAAGTCTAGGAAGCCGAGTCGTCCTTGCGTGGTCTCGCGTGGGAAGTAGGTACCGGCCATGAACGGACGTCGCTCGGCATCCATGAAAATCGTCAGTGGCCATCCGCCGTGCCCAGTCATCGTCTGACAGACGTCCATGCACAGAGCGTCGACATCTGGACGTTCCTCGCGGTCGACCTTTATGCTAACAAAGTTTATGTTGAGGAATTTTGCGACTTCAGCATTTTCGAACGACTCGCGCTCCATAACGTGACACCAGTGGCATGCCGCATAACCAATGCTTACAAATACAGGTTTGTCCTCTGCTGCTGCGCGGGCGAATGCAACGTCTGACCAAGGCTCCCATGCGACGGGATTGTACGCGTGCTGTAGTAGGTACGGCGATTGTTCATGGATAAGCAGATTTGGTGCATGCTCAACCAGCATAGACACCAGCGATGTTCGGAATCAAGTATTCGTCGAACGCGCGGTTGATGTCGTATTCGGCCTTCCATCCCCAGTCCTTACGAGCTGCATTGTCGTTCACGTCAGCGCACCACGAGTCAACAATGGCCTGACGTTTTGTGTTCGGCTCGTATGAAATGTCAGCACCAGGGAACGCAGCCTGCACACGCACAGCAACGTCTTCGGCCGATGGTGCAAACGCACCAATGTTGTACACGCGCTGGGTTAGTACTGTCTCTGGAGCAGCAGCAAGCATAAGTAGTGCATGTACAGCGTCGGGCATTGCCATAAACGGAATGCGGGTGTCCGGACGTACAAAGCACTCATACGGCTTGCCTTGGGCAGCCGCATGTATCATCTCTGGTACGTAGTCGCTTGTGCCGCCAGTTGGGACTGTGAACGCGCTTATTAATCCTGGGAAACGCAGTGCACGGAAGTCAACCCAACGGTCCGGACCTTCTTCTGTGATTTGTCCGTAACGCGTTGCGAAGTATTCACCAAGGCGCTCACAGTAAAGTTTGTTAATACCGTACATCGTATGTGGCGTCAGGAATTCGTCCTCGCGTAACATCCCCGCACGGTTCTTTTTTTCGATCGAAGGAAGTCCGTACACCGCAATCGTACTCGGAAACATAAATGTAACAGTGCGTCCACGACGTTCCCCTATCGCACGTGCCATCGAAAGAAGTCCTAGTGTGCCATTCACATTTACATGATGAGCTTTTTCAGGAAATTTCTCTGCACTAGTCGAAAGCAATGCAGCAAGATGATACACCTCGTCTATGTCTTCCTTTTGTAGACGAGCAACGATCTCCGGGTCGGATATATCGCCCTGCACAACAATGGCAGCATGCGGTTGCAGCTCGTCGTGTAATGGTGCGAGGTCGAGCGCAAGTACGCGCACATCATCCTGCGTTGAAAAAGTTTCTAATAGGGTGTGGCCAATTTCACCGTTGGCTCCGGTTACAAGTACGGTACGCGACACGTGGACTCCTTGGTGCATGCAAGCCGCAAAGATACGGGCCACACACCGGACACTCTACTCATCGACCACCGCCAGTCCTCAACCACCGCTACTCCTCGACAAGCCGCTACTCCTCGACAAGCCGCAGGAAGCGAAGTGTGTGCTCGAGTCCGTACGAGTGGATGATATCTGCACATACCGTTGTACGCGTGCCGTGGTGACGCAGATACTCAAGCATGGCCTGCTGTTGCCAGACGTACAGCTGCGCTAGGTCCGGAAATCGCCTACGAAGATGTCCATACGGATGCACAGACCGCGCCGACCAATACCAGTGCAGCAACGGGATACGCTGATCGTCACGAGCCAGTGCACAACAGACGGGCAACACAGCATTCACAAAGAGCTCCCTGCGCATCGCAGCCCCTTCCCGAGCGATGCTTCGATGTTCCGCGGCATTGATTGCGCCAAGTACGTCGTCGGCATGGCACATCGAAAAGTCCTCTGCTAGTAGTCCGATGGGCGACGTTGCAACTCCATCGCGCAAGCCCACAAGCACCTCTGCATGCATCGGACGGTGACGTTTTCTGCTCAACCGGTCTAACCATGCTGTCGCCATTGCTATTGTCGCGCCGCGTACACCAATGCGCCTCATGTGCTGCTGCGCTTCGGCAGTGTTGCGCAAAAGCCGCAGCAACGCATGGTGCTGTAATTCTGGCAAGGGGCTTTCAGAGGGGTCTGTTGAAGCAGAGACATTTTTTGCCAGAGCGGGCTTCGAAGGCACTGGTATACATAACGTCCATCTGGCATCGTCTACGGGTGGAGCGTCGTTCGTGAACACAATATGCAGCAAGAGCGAAGCATAGCGCATGTCGATTGCATGGTCGTGTGCGCCGTAGTCAGACGCACGCACATGAAATTCTCCATTGCCGACGTGAATGATGCCTTTGTGCAGCACACACATGTCGCGGAAATCGGGTCCGTCGTGGACGTTTATCAGCCCCGCAGCAACGATCTGAATGACGTCGCCATTGGTGCATGTCCACGTCGTTGCTGGGTCCGACAGCATTGCATGCACCCGCCGCTGATACGCTCGCTCATTAAGAATTTCTTGCATGGTGGGCCTCCACAATACACATGCTAAGAGGTCGAACGTTTGTGACGGAGGAGCCGATTATTTCCTAAGACCCGCGGCGACAAAAACATCCATTCCAACATCCATTCCGGGAGATAATGATTCCCGGAATGAGCGTCGTAAGTCGTTTGGAATATGGCCTACGCCAGTTTCGCCGCGAGGCGCTCGGCCTCTGCTCGAACGTGCTGCTCGAAGTCGTCGGCGTCGGTGAGGTAGAGCAGTGCGCGCGAGACGTTGAAGACGGCCGGACCTCCAGCGTTTGCCTGGACCATGGCGTCTTCGCCAGCCCCTTGCGAGCCGAGACCGGGGATAAGAAAGGCCGCATCGGAATAGTTCGAACGGATGTCAGCAAGCTCACGCGGATGTGTGCCCCCTACAACAAAACCGATGTCACCTGCTCGGTCCCATGAAAGTGCTTTGTCGATGACGTGCTCGTACAACGGACGTCCCTCAACCACAAGCCTCTGAAAGTCGGCCGAGCCCGGGTTCGATGTCAGCGCAAGCACATACACCATGCGGTCGGCATACGCCAGAAAAGGCTCGACCGAATCACGTCCCATGTACGGCGACACCGTTATCGCATCGGCCTTCAGGTCATCGAAGATGGCCGAAGCGTATGCGGACGAAGTGTTGCCAATGTCGCCACGTTTTGCATCCGCAACAACGTAAGAGTCACCTATCAGCTCACGCGTAGCATACAGTGCGTCGATGCCTTCACGTCCGTATTTCTCGTAGAAAGCAAGATTGATTTTGTAACAACTCGCTACATGCTGCGTTGCGCGCACAATTGCTGCGTTAAAACCGACAATTGTGTCGCATATAGACGACGTCTGATGAGTTGTGGGCAAGCTGTGTACAAATGCAAGAGCATTGTCCGGAAGAGTCCGATCTCTACCCTGAAACGCATGGGGACCACCACGAAAAGCACGCGGCAACCGTTCAAGGTCGACATCAAGTCCAACGCAAAGTCCGTTTTTAGGTCGCACATCTCAAAGATACCTCTTGTGATTCGTCTCTACCTAGCGTTGGCCTGCACGACAAAAGATTGCTCTATTTATTCTTGACACGATTCCCGATTATTGAGGCTATGACAAAACGAACATTCCTTATGCCTGCTACAGAACGAACCCTCCACCTGTGTGCAACGACTCGAACCCTTCTCCTGTGCGCAACAAATCGAACCATCCTCCTGTGTGCAAGTGTTGTACTTGTCATGGGGCTTGTAGGGGGCTGTGCCAGCCTAAACTCTTCGCAACAAGGGGCCTCATCGGCTCCGCAATCCGATGCGTCGCCGAAAAAAATCAAGGCGTATGAGAAGGTAATTACGAAGGAGGCGGTAACCGACTCTGGACTTTTTATCGTGCACCGCCTCGAAGAAAAAGTCTTCTTCGAGATCCCTGTCAAGACCCTTAACACAGATTTTCTACTTGTGTCGCGCATAGCCAAAACACCGCAGATGGGATATGGCGGCGAAGAAAACAACACGTACGTTGTGCGGTGGGAACGCAAGTTCGACAAGGTGCTTCTGCGCACGGTGTCGTTCGAAAACGTTGCATCCGACACGCTTCCTATTTCACGTGCTGTGAAGGCGTCGAACTTCGAAGAAATTATTCGCGCGTTTAGTATTCAGGCGTTTAACCAAGATTCGTCGACGATTGTAATAGATATTACAGACATCTTTGTAACCGATGTTAGCATCTTTACACCCGGACGTGATGCGAGGCAGCAATACAAGATGGGCGGACTCGATAAAGACCGTTCCTATATCGAATTCGTAAAGAGCTTTCCGACAAACGTCGAAATCGAAAACGTCATCACGTACTCTGCCGACAACGCTCCGCAGAATCCGTCAGCACGTACGATGAGCTTTACGATGCACCACTCTATGGTGCGTCTGCCCGAAAAGCCAATGATGCCGCGCCTTGCAGACCCTCGAGTAGGATTCTTCTCGCTCTATCAGACCGACTACGGACGTACAGAACCCGAAGCTGTCGGACGTCAGTACATCCTCCGCTGGCGCCTCGAACCAACCGACACTGCTGCATTCATGCGTGGTGAACTTGTCGACCCTATCAAGCCCATCACGTGGTACATCGACCCCGCAACACCTGTGCAGTACAGAAAATGGCTGAAGCAAGGCGTCGAGTACTGGAACGTTGCTTTCGAAGCAGCGGGCTTTAAGAATGCCATTCGTTGCATCGATCCACCTACACCTCAAGAAGACCCAGACTGGTCTCCAGAGGATGCGCGATATAGTGTAATTCGTTACTATCCGTCGCCGGTAGAAAACGCGTACGGACCCAACATCCACGACCCACGCACTGGTGAAATCCTTGAGAGTGACATCGGTTGGTTTCACAACATTATAAAAACGCTTACTGGTTGGTACTTCTCGCAAGCAGTTGCCGATCCTCGTTCGCACAAACTTCCGATTCCCGAAGACCTGCTCGGAGAATTTGTGGCGTATGTCGCTGCGCATGAAGTCGGACACACACTTGGCTTTCCACACAACATGAAAGCATCGAGCAGTGTCCCCGTCGATTCGCTACGTTCGCCGACATTTACGTCGAAGTTTGGCACAACACCTTCCATCATGGATTATGCCCGCGCTAACTACGTGGCGCAACCAGGCGATGGTGTAACCCACTTCCTTCCTCGTATTGGTCCGTACGACTTGCACGCAACACGTTGGGGCTACCGTCCAATCATCGGCGCAAAAACACCCGACGAAGAACGCGACACGCTGCACGCATGGGCAAGAGCGTCCGAGCGCGACCCTATGCTGCGCTTCGGCTCGCAACAGTGGCAAACAATCGACCCCACATCTCAGATGGAAGACCTGGGCGACGACGCAATTAAATCCTCGGCGCTTGGCATTGCGAATCTTCGTCGTGCAATGGGTTACGCCTACGACGCTGTTGCAAAAGATGGAGAGCAGTACTGGCGCCTTGCCGACGTGTACGACGACATCATTGGTCAGTACCAGCGCGAGATGCATCACGTAGCGAATATCCCAGGCGGTGTTGTCATAGAACGTAAGGTGTTTGGAGTAGCCGGACCCCAATACGTACCAGTTTCGAAAGAACGTCAGAAACTTGCTGTCGATTTCCTCTCGCAGAACGTCTTCACAACACCAACGTGGCTTCTCGACGAGCGTTTAGTTTCTGTGCTGTCCGTCAGTGGTTCGGTACAACGAGTCGCCGACGCACAAACAAGCGTCATGCGTAACGTGATGAGCAACGACAAACTCTTGCGCCTCATCGATCAGCAAACGCGCTTTACAGCGACTTCGTACACTGCACCAGAACTTCTTACTGATGTCGAAAAGAGCATCTTCTCTGAAGTCACAGCTAAGTCACCTGTCGACTTCTACCGTCGCAACCTTCAGCGCGCATTTGTTCAGAACCTCATCGATAAAACCACGCCGCCGTCTGCCTCTTCATCAGACAATCCATTTGCAATGATGATGCGAGGTCCGTCAGTCTACTCCTCCGACGTCCGTGCCATCTCCCGCGCCCAGTTATCGTCGCTCCTAAAGCGCCTTAAAGGGGCCATCACGGCTGACGCCGTGACCAGGGCGCATTATGAAGACCTAGCGTTGCAAATCTCTCGCGCCCTCGATCCGTCGAACGGATGAAAATCCACACGCGCATTGTCTGGCTGGCGTACGCTTCAATTGTTCTGTCGGCAGTTTGGGGATTGCCCGGACTGCTCAGCGGACTCTACGTGTTACGCCTCGCAAAACACATCGACCTCTCCGTAGCTGCTCCGAACGTCCGACGTGATGTACGCGGTGGACGCATGATTGCGTACGTAGGCATTGCGCTCAGCTCGATTGTAATCTTTTTGATTATATGGTCATGGATTACAACCTGATAATTTACATGTGCTCACTTGCGCACATTGGGCGACTAATGAAAAGGCCGGATTGCTCCGGCCTTTATAAACGCAGTTGAATTTCGCAGCTGACAATCGCAGTGGACTATCGTAGATGAGTATTGCGATATCGTGTTGGTGCACTTTAAGACTGCACTAGCGAATTCGGTTGTTGTACCGACGGTCCTATATACTTGTCGTTACCAAATGCAAGAATCGGTACGCCAATGAAGGCAAGTAGCCACAAGAGAAGTACGCCGAATACTTCGTCCTTGCCGAAGCTTCGCGCCATGTCGATGGCAAGGAAGATCTGAATGACGGCGTTTACGCCTGGTATGAATAGCAGTACCGTCCACCACGTCGGACGTCCGACAATTACAATCCAGACGTACCAGTTGTAAAAGGGTACAAAACCCTCCCAGAGCTCACGTCCAGCTTTCTTAAAAACTCGTCCGGTGCAATAGCCATAAAACAGACCAAACACGATCGACGGAATAATAATTAAACCAAATACGATGGCGAGTTCGGTTCCTCCAAATTCAGGCATACTGCTTCCTCAATAATTCGGAAAAAAAACGCTCCCAGAGGGAGCGTTGCAACAAAAATTCTACAACGTCTTATGACGAGAACATTTGATCGCTTGCTGGTTGTGCGCCCTGATACTGTGCGTCGCCAAACGCAAGAACTGGAATCATGACGAACCAAAACAGACCAGTCAACACACCGAATACAGTGTCTTTGCCAAATACCTTAGCGAGTTCGATGCCAAGGAAAACCATCATGGCCCATGGAATGAAAATCCCAATAATCGGAATCATCGGTCCAACTATAAAAGCTGCCAGAACAACTGCAACCCACCACATTGGCTTGCCGATGATCTCAATCAATACCACCCAATTGTAAATGGGAATGAAGCCTGCCCACAACGGTTTGCCAGCTTTCTGGAAGATCCTGCCAATACAGTACCCGTAGAAGAGGTACGCCAGTAATCCGAAGAAAAGGAAGATTGCACCAAACCCTATTATCATCGCCAGTAATCCCGCACTCGCAGCCCCATCCGTAGTAGAATAATCCATGGTCGACTCCTTTGATGAAGAATCAAAATTTGTGACCCCCGAAGATAGCCCCTTTCCTAGCCCCCGTCAATACCATCGTTACAATATTCTTCAGACGTAACTTGCAGGTCGCATGAATACACCCCTTCAATGGTTGACGCTACTGCTGAGAGTTTTTCTCGGCGGCTACTTTTTGTTTGCTGCCGTGCCGAAGATTGCCGAGCCGTATGCCTTTTCGGTTTCTATTGTCCATTACCAGATGATGCCCGACTGGAGCATTAATGCATTCGCCCTTGTGATGCCATGGCTCGAGGCCTTGGTAGGGGTCTGCCTTGTGCTTGGCCTACGCGTTCGCTCTTCTGCAGTTGTGAGTGGCGTGTTGCTTGTAATGTTTATCGCAGCAATTGGATGGGCAATGGCAAACGGACTGAATATCGATTGCGGCTGTTTTGGCGAAGGCAATAAGGAAGAGGTTGGCTGGGGTAAGATTTTCAAGAACCTTGGCATGCTTGCCATGTGTGTGTACATGGTGTGGCAACCGCGGTCGCCATTGGCATTAGAGTCATTGCTTGTAGAAGAGCATCTACCATCGGCGAAGGATGAGCGCCAGACTGCGCGGGAGTCGAGATGACGAAGTCAGCGCCGACGCTAACTCCTGGTGGTGTGCTGTTCACTGAGCGCATTGGAAAAGAAATCATCATTGCCGACGGCTCGATGTCTATCGAGCTGGGAAAACGTGGCTTCAGTGAACGTCCCGCCGACAGGTACAATCTTTCCTCACCCGCTATTGTCGAGCGCATCTACAACGATTTTGTTGATGCTGGTGCAACACTGCTGCAAAGCAACACGATAAACGCAAACCGATATGCACTCGAGTCGTCGATGCTCGCTGCACGTGTGCAGGAGATTAATCGCAAGGGTGTGTGGATTGCTCGGGCTGCGGCGAATGGTACGATACCGGTGGCGGCTGTGGCCGGGCCGACGGGACGCAGACTGCGTCCGCTCGGACCGCTCGTTGCCGACGACATGCGCGCTGCGTTTGCAGAGCAGATTGGGGCGCTCTTGGCGGCCGGACCCGATGTGATTATACTAAAATCGTTTATCGATCTCGACGAGCTCGAAATTGCAATCGACATCGTTCGAGAACTAAGCGCAGACATTCCTCTCGTTGCACTAAAGTCATTCCCCGAAGACGGTAGCGTACTGGCGAGTCCGTACCCGACCAACGTTGCTCACAGACTCACGCGTCACGGACTCCAAGCGCTGGGCTCGAATGGCACGGTCGGACCTCAACGGATGCTTGGCATTATTCAGTCGCTGCGTGTTAGCCCGGTGCCCCTTGCTGCCTTGCCTGACGTGGGTATACCGACAATTGTAGACGGACTCTCCGTGTACAATGCAGAGCCGTCGTACGTGGCGCAAGCCGCAGTCCGTCTTGTGCAACATGGCGCTGCAATTATTGGTGCCGATGGTGGTGCAACGGTCGAGCATTTACGTGCAATTGCAGATGCAGTGCGCGGACTCACCATTGGCTCGTCCCCTATTGTTATCAGCGATCATTCGCACGTTGCCGTTAACCACGCGCCGCGCCAAGAGCCCACTTCGTTTCATGCAAAACTGAACGCCGGCTTTGTGTCGACCGTCGAGCTCGACGTGCCGCGCGGACTCGACATGTCGAGTGTCTTGGAGGGGGCTGCCTTCTTAAAAACTCATGGCGTCGATGCAGTTAACATCAGCGATGGTGCTCGTGCACGCTTACGGATGAGTCCGATTGCCATCTCGCAGCTCATCCAAACCCAGATGGGTACAGAATGCATTACACACCTTGCATGCAGAGACCGCAACATGGTTGGTTTGCAGAGCGAAATACTTGGTGCACATGCAATGGGTGTGAGAAATATTCTGGCGGTAACAGGCGACCCTACACACATCGGTGACTTCCCTGGCGCTACGAGTGTGTACGATGTAGACTCGGTCGGACTTGTGCGTGCATTAGGACGCATGAATCAGGGTCAAGATCTCATGGGTAACCCGTTGGGCGACCCAACGTCATTCTGCATTGCATGTGCAGTAAACCCTGCCGCCGACGACATCGAACGCGAGATAGACAGGCTCGCTGCAAAAGCATCAGAAGGTGCACATGTTGCGTTTTCTCAGCCCGTGTTCGATGCAGATGTGTTTCAGGTTTTCCTAGAGAAAATCAAACACATCGATATAGCTGTCATGCTTGGCGTTATACCTCTTCGCAGTATTCGTCACGCCGAGTTTCTTCATTACGAAGTACCCGGCATGACCATCCCCGATTGGGTGCGCAGTCGCATGCGCGAAGCGGGGTCCGATGCAAAGCAAGCCTCGAACATCGGCATCGACATCGCAGTACACTTATTGCGTCAGGTCACAGATCGCATTAGCGGCGTGTACCTCATGCCGCCTTTCAAAAAGTACGACGTAGCAGTTACGATTCTCGAACAAATTCAACCCAATGGAGCGAAGCGTGCAACAGGATAATCTTCCGTACAATCCTTATGGTTCAGTTCAAATTCCTCCTGAGCAACTCCGTGTTGGCTTTGGAATGCGATTTCTGGCGTGGATTGTCGACGTCGTACTTCTTCTAATCATATCAGGCGTCGCTACCGTTTTTCTCGTTAAGAGTGGTATAACGGTTCCAATGGTGAATCCCGAGTCGTCGTCTGACGTCGAAAACATGTACCGTCTCATGGGTATTCCGGCAGACGATGCCTCGATGTATGCTTCTATCATTGCAGTGTACACCTATGCCCTTGTGTTGATTACGTTTGGCTACTCGCTTATCAGTGCCATGTTCGGTGCATCTCCCGGAAAAATGATGTTGGGCCTTATTGTTGCACATGCAGACGGAAGTCGTGGTTCGATAAGCCTCTGGGTTCGCAGATGGGCTGTTCGCGATGCATCTGCTTACCTGCAAGTACTTGCACTTTTGCCTGCTCTTGCCTTCCTCGACCTCATCGGAACGTTTATCGGTCTAATCATTTTTGTCGGATGTTTCATGGCCGCAAGTCAGTCACGTCTCGCTCTACACGACCGCATTGCCCAGACTGCGGTATTTCGTCGCTCAGACGTTTATTAAACACGAACGTTCACCTCATGAGCGTTCAATGAACGCTACTAAACTTTGCAACTATGCTCTACTACGCCGACTATCTCGCCCTCGATGCTGTACTTGGTGCTCAACACCCCGAGAGCGACAAACATGGTGCACCTGCACACGACGAGATGCTGTTTATCATCACCCACCAGACGTTCGAGCTGTGGTTTAAGCAGGTGTTGTTCGAAGTAGGGTCGATTATTGCAAAACTCAATAGCGAGTATGTGCACGAAAGTGAAATTGCATTGTGTCTGTCGCGCCTTCAACGCGTGAATCGCATCATGGAGCATCTCGCCGCGCAGTTCACCATCATCGAAACAATGTCGCCCGGCGAGTTCATGGACTTCCGTCATTTTCTGAACCCTGCCAGCGGCTTTCAGTCGTTGCAATGGCGAACACTCGAACGCACGCTCGGTCTTAAAGACCAGCGACGCGTAATGAAGTCGTACACCGAAAGCTTAACAGACACCCACAAGCGCGACCTCGAAACTGCCACGTCGGGTCCGACCCTCTTCGACGTCGTCGAACGTTGGCTCGAAAACCTACCCTTCATGCAACACGGCGACTTCACCTTCTGGGAAGCCTATCAGGTTGCTGTAAAAAACATGTTCCAGCGCGACCGCACCGACATCCGCGCACTTGCCGAAGTAGAACATCGCGACCCCGCAGAAGCACTCGCACAAATCGATGCAAGTGAAAGGGGCTTTCTTGCCTTGTTCGACGAAACCACCTACAGCGACCTAATCGAAAAAGGGGCACGTCGGCTGTCACAACGCGCCACACTCGCAACACTCTTCATTGCGACGTACAGAAGCGAGCCCCTTCTGCAGACCCCTTACCGATTTCTCGATGCCATCATCGAGCTCGACAAGTTCGTCTCGCTATGGCGCTTCCGTCACGTCATGATGGTTAGCCGCATGATCGGCATGCGCGTTGGCACAGGCGGCTCGAGCGGACACGACTACCTGACGGCCACCATCAAGCAACGTGTGTTCGACGACCTGACGTCACTCAGCTCGTTCCTGCTCCCACGCATACATGCGCCGCAACTGCCGAAGGAAATTGTTGATCGATTGCAATTCGTAAACGAAGCTCGGTAACACAATGGTTTCGCACCTATGCACATCGGTGGTGCATGGCGTACGTACGTTATGCGCTGCATTCGACGACGTGGTGTTCCCGCGTCACTGCCTCATTACGGGCGAGTACATCGGCGCAGCGCCGACGCGCTTACCGGGCGTTAGCGATGCAATCACCGACGCCTTACCACCGGGTCCGCGTGAAGTTGAAGTCCTTGCCCTCCTCCAACGCAACTTCGGCGCCGACGATTTGCTCATCACCAATGCCTTCGCCCGTTACGCCGTACAAGTGGACAGTCACGCCGACCGCCTCATCTACGCCATCAAATACAATCAGCGCACAAAACTCGCATCAGCGTTCGGATACGAAGTCGGTGCGACGCTTCGCGACCGTTTGGAATCGGACACTCATTCATCAGGCATTACTAATCTTAGTTACGATATGGTTGTGCCCGTTCCCATTCATGCAGCACGACTACGCGAACGTGGCTACAATCAGGCTGCTCTCATCGCACGTGGAGTTGCACGTGCTCTCGACGTACTTTACACCGAACCGCTTATGCGCACGCATTACACCGGTACGCAGACCACACTCGATGCACAGCACAGACTAGCTAACGTAGCCAATGCCTTCAAAATTGACAACAACTGGCAAGGGGCTCCGAAAGGGGCCCGAAGCGGGTCTTCGCTCGGGGCCCGAAGCGGGGTATCGCTTGGGGCTATGAACGATGTGCGAGGAGCTCGTGTGTTGATTGTCGACGACGTCTTAACAACCGGTGCAACGATGAATGCCTGTGCTCTTGCATTGCTCGATGCAGGTGCGCGGCGTGTGGACGCGGCAGCGATTGCTGTTGCGCTTTAAAGTCCAGGTTATACCATTCTAACCTGGAAACGTATTCCCAAGTTTTACGATAGCATGCAGGAAACGGTCAAAAAAAAGGGACCGTACTAATGTCGTACGGTCCCAATTAGACACTCGACATGACTAGTTACGGACTGACGGTCACCGGCAATGCAACGGACATGCCGTCCATATTGCATCGTACGAAGTAGAGCCCAGCACTGTACGATGCCAGTGACTCTGTTAGAACGTTCATCCCGCGTGTGAAGGTTGTTGCGAATCGTTTAACCACGGCACCGTCGGATGAGACGATTTCGATCGTTGCCGGACCTGATTTCTTAGAATCAAAGGAGAGTCGGCACTCATCACGAGCAGGATTCGGCACCACTGAAATAAAAGCGAGCGAACCTTCGGTAGTCGCCATGTTTATCAACTCGAACGAGCCATGGTTTGATGTTTAACGTCACAGTCCGTTCGAACTTCGAGTTCTTGAGCTCGGTCAC
>JAWXBR010000046.1:0-7475 GCA_034440235.1 bacterium | reverse complement strand
CGAGCCTACCTGTTAAGGACCCGAGCCTACCTGTTAAGGACCCGAGCCTACCTGTTAAGGACCCGAGCCTACCTGTTAAGGACCCGAGCCTACCTGTTAGTGGTTCACCTTCTGCCACAGCTGCGCAGAGAAGATATCCATCAGAGACTGAACGGTTAATCCTGGGATACTGTGCCGGAGAATTTCGATCTCTTAGAGAAATAGCCCAATACATTGGGAGAGGCGACGGCTGGACAAGAGACCGATTCTTATCCAGGCTGATTGCCTCTGGAAAGTTGGAACGCAAGCACCCAAGCTCAAAGAGCCACCCTGAACAGCGTTATAGGACACACCTCAATGAGTCGTAAATCTCTCATCGTTAACTCGCCTTATGCAGTACCGCAGTCGCATTGGGTAGACAAAGACGGGCGCCTTGAACTCGTTCAAGGGCGACGTCCTGCGAGCTACGAAATATTTGACCCGCAGGCGAATACAAAGCGAACTGAGCGATTGGATAGAGTTAACTCAATCCGAGAACGCGTCGATGAATGGCGTGAAGATAATTACCCCGGCATCACAACCATTACACGCGGGCTACTCGAGCACTGGAATGACAGAAATGCTCGTCAGTTGCCGTTTTACTTCTGCCAGTTGGAGGCGATCGAAACTCTTATATGGTGGGTTGAAGCACCGACAAACGCGAAACAGGGTATTAACATCCCTGGTGACGGCGGTGAATGGGAACGCCTCTGCAACAAGATGGCAACAGGCGCCGGCAAGACAACTGTTATGGCAATGCTCATTGCATGGCAGGTCTTGAATGCAATGATGTTTCCAAAAGAAAACAAACGTTTTTCTAAAGCAATATTTCTCGTGGCGCCAGGCCTGACAGTGCGCGAGCGGCTACAGGTTCTACTGCCGGGTAATATCAATAATTACTATGACGAGTTTTCTATTTGCCCTTCGCCAGCAATGAGGCAACGGCTCAACGGTGCTGTCATTCAAATCGAGAACTGGCATTCGTTAATGCCGTTAAATGAGCCCCAACGTTCAGTAGTGAAAAAAGGCCCTGAGAGCGATCGAGCATTTGTAAAGCGTGTGCTTGGAGCACTAGCAGAACACAAAGACATCATTGTAATTAATGATGAAGCGCATCATGCCTACCGCGTCCCAAAAGAAGTGCAACTGGGCAGGAAAGTAGCTGAAGAACAGGGATTCGATCTTGATGAAGCAACGAAATGGATAGAAGGTCTTGATCGAATACACTCAGTATTACGCATCAATCGATGCTTCGACCTTTCGGCTACCCCATTTACTCCGTCTGGGAAGAAGGCAAGTGAACAATCACTATTTGGGTGGATTGTATCGGACTTTGGACTGAATGATGCAATTGAAGGTGGGCTTGTAAAAACTCCGCGTGTCGTGATACGTGACGGGATTATTCCCGATACAACGACACTCCGACCAAAACTATATCATCTCTATCGACAGCCCGAAGTCGGCGAAGATCTTAACAGGCGGGGTGCCGACCCGCATGAGGCTCTGCCTCAACTTGTGCAACAGGCATATTCTTTACTCGCACATGATTGGCGTGAGACCGCACGTGCATGGAAGAATGAAGGTCATGCATCTCCTCCAGTAATGCTTACGGTGTGTAATAGAACGGAAACAGCGGCGAGGATTGAATTCTACTTTCAAAATGGTGGTTCGATAATTCCTGAACTACATGATGCATCTAGGATGCTGCGAGTCGACTCCAAAGTGCTAAACAAAGCTGAGATTGGAGAGGCAGCAGGCTCGGATAAAGCGTACGAGGAACATCTTAGGATGATCATTAACGCATCAAACATCGCGCCGGATGAAAAGCACCGACTTGACTCCTTAAAAAAGGAAGAGCTTCTGCGCGCAATTGTGGATACGGTTGGTAAGAATGGTAAGCCGGGACAAAACCTTCAGAAAGTTATTTCGGTCGCCATGCTCAGCGAAGGATGGGATGCTAAAAACGTGACGCACATTATGGGCTTACGAGCATTCACCAGTCAGTTGCTTTGCGAACAAGTAATTGGTCGTGGTCTGAGAAGGGTTTCTTACGACCTTGATGAAAACGGCCTATTTACACCTGAGTATGTGAACGTCTTTGGTGTACCGCTTTCGATTTTTCAGGACGTCGAAGGTGATGATGTGGCACCACCTCCACCTAAACCAACACACCAGATTGAAGTGGTTAAGGCACGGACGGAGCACGAAATCAAATGGCCGAATATCGTTCGAGTCGAGCATGTTATCCGCACAAGCCTGGTTGTTGATTGGGATCGGGTCGAACCGCTATATATCGATCCTGCTAGCGTGTTAGTTCACGCCGATCTCGCTCCAGCGCTCGGTACAGCAGAAGACTTCTCAAAAGTAAAAAGCATTAACCTCGAGGAAATTCCAGAAGCGTTTCGCCTGCAGAGGTTGGTTTTCCAGGCGGCACAAAAAGCATGGCTCGAACTTCACAGAAGGTATTCCGGAAGTAGCGAGCTACTCTTGATGCAGCTTGTTCGAATTGCCGAACAGTTTATCGCTTCAAAGAAGATTGAGATTCCGTCGGAGTTTTACAACGAACCATTACGCCGACGCATTCTTGTCGGACAAAGCATGGACAGGGTAGTTCAGCATCTTTTGCGTTACGTTATCGCACAAAATCAGGAGGGCTTAGAAGCGGTATTTGACGAGCAGCAACCACTCGGTTCCACCGCGTGGATGCACACATGGTTTACCTCGCGAACTGTTCGCCCAACTGTCAAGTGCCAGATCAACTACGTGGTAACCGATAGCGCATGGGAGTCACTCGTTGCTAATGGCCTCGAGGAAAGTCCAAACGTGTCGAGTTGGGTTAAGAACGATCATCAGAATTTTCACATTCTCTATTTGTGGAATGGATCGCGAAGGAAGTACCAACCAGACTTTATATGTCGAATGACAAATGGCGAGACGCTCGTAATTGAAGTCAAAGGTCAGCCAAACGACGAAAGCAGAACAAAGAAAGCGGCGCTTGAAACATGGATTGCCGCAGTGAATGCAGACGGCCGTTTCGGAGTATGGCGTTCAGTTGAGTTAGACGAACTCGCGATGATACAGGATGTACTTCGACTCGACACGCCATCTATCGCATGACGTTCACCATCGTCGGACAAGGCCTCGCAGGAACGTGGTTGGCGTTGCTGTTGCAAGCCGAGGGACACCATGTGCGCATCGTCGATGCAAGCGCATCGGCGGCCCTTCACGGACACCATACGTCGTCGCGCGTTGCAGCTGGCATTTTGAATCCGCTAACCGGACAACGCGTAAAGCCGACGTGGAGGGGCGACACGCTCATTCCACAAGCACGCAAAGCATTTCGTGACTTCGAAATCGTACAAGGACAGCACGACGACGTTGACAATTGTGCAGACCCGGTGCGCATTTGGCGCGACATTGAATTGCGCAGGGTGTTTCGCGACGTAACAACACAACAATGGTTCGAAAAACGCATGCAGTCGGGTGAGCTCGCAACGATGCGCATTACTCGCATAGAAGCTGGCGAGTTCGAAAGCATACACTACCCACACGGTGGGTGCATCGTGCATGACGCCGCTATTGTCGATGTGCCGCTCTTTCTTGATAAGGGTCGCGCAGCGCTGCTGCGCAAAGGGGCCGAAGTAATTAACGCTGTTGCAGATAAAGAAGGTATTGATGCCTTGCCGTGGAAGACCAGCGAGCGTTCTGATTTCATTGTTTGGTGTATCGGAATCGATGCACTTAAACACCCATTGTGGTCGCGATTAACGTTAGAACCATCGAAGGGCGAGATTCTAGAAGTGCAGATGAGTGGTGAGCCGATGCCGTACATCCTTAATAGAGGACATTGGATTGCGCCGTTGATGAACGGTAACTATCTTATTGGCGCAACGAACGACTGGGATGACCACGAGCCAACGCCGACAGATGCAGCGCGTAAGATGTTAACCGAAGAGGCAGAACAAATGACGGGACGTACGCTCACCGTCGTCGATCATCGCGTTGCAATTCGTCCGAGCACCCTGCGCAAGCGGCCCCTTATCGGCAGACATCCCATAGATTTGCGGCATGTGGTGTTGACCGGACTCGGCACGAAAGGGTGTCAGCTTGCGCCTTGGGCAGCAAAGCAGCTTGTGAACAACCTCCTGCGAGACGAAGAATTGGATGCAGAGGTCGACATCCTTCAGGACTATCTGTGATGTGAACATCGTACAAGACTATACATGAACTCTATTGCTCAACAACAATTAATGCATACGCAATCCATGTTCGACAACGCAACGACATTCATTCACTTCCTTCTAAAAGCCGCATTACATTCTGGCGACGTTGTAATTGATGCTACGTTGGGCAATGGCTGGGATGCAGCGTTGTTAGCACGTTGTGTTGGTGCGAGCGGCGTACTGTACGGCTTCGATATTCAGCAGATAGCACTGGATGTTACACACATACGACTCCGGGACACGCAGGTCGATGCGCGCTTGCATTTGGTTGGTCATGAGACGATGAGGGAGCACATAGCTACAGAACATGTGGGCATTGTGAGAGCCGTGACCTTCAACCTAGGGTATTTGCCGGGTGGCGACAAGAACATTACAACACATGCCGAGACCACACATGCAGCGCTTGCGGCTGCACGCGAATTGATTGCCGATGACGGTATGATTGCGCTTGTCTGTTACAGACATGCCGAAGGTGAACTTGAACTTGCGTTGTTGCGCCAATACCTAGCTACATGGCCGCAAGACAAGTACACATGTACCGAAACTCAATTTGTAAATCAACAGAACACACCACCTGTTGCCTTTTTCATTCGGGCTCAGCCCGGGTGATTCCATTCGTCGAGGATAACGCCCCCCGTTCGTAGAGGATACTATGAAAACACTTTTAATACTCCTGATTCTAATGATGCCAACAATAGCTGAGAATAGCGTGCACGATTTCACAGTCACAACGATAGATGGTGATACTGTTTCACTGTCTCAGTACAAGAGCAAGGTTCTCCTAGTTGTGAACGTTGCAAGTAAGTGCGGCTACACAAAACATTATTCTTCTTTGGAACAACTCTATCGCACGTACAAGGACAAAGGACTTGTCGTTCTTGGCTTCCCTGCTAACGATTTTGGTGCACAGGAGCCTGGTAGCGACGAAGAGATTGCCGAATTCTGCCGAGCCTCGTTTAACGTTTCCTTCCCAATGTTCAGTAAGATTACCGTGAAGGGTCAAGCAAAAGCTCCGCTATTCGATTACCTAACACAAGGCGGAGGCAACAAGGAATTTGCCGGCGCACTGGAATGGAATTTTGTAAAATTTCTTATTAATCGTGATGGAAAGATTATCCATCGCTTTAATCACCGACTCGACCCACTCGACCCACAGTTTATTGCAGCAGTGGAAAGTGCTCTTAAGTGACGGGAAAGATGAACGGCATACTCGGCCTTACAAAGCCCCTTATCCTCGCATCTCAGTCTCCACGCCGACGCGAACTACTGACGCGTATCGGTTTTGCATTTAGCGCCGTTAGTCCAGATGTCGACGAAGCATCGGTCTCAGATACCTTACCTCCGCACGAATATGTCTCGGCGCTTGCTCTCATGAAGGCGCTGAAAGGGGCTGCGATGTGCACCTCCCCATCTATTGTAATTGGAAGCGATACAACCGTTGTGCTCGATGGGATGGTGCTGAACAAGCCGGTAAGTGCTCACGACGCCACTCGCATGTTGAAGACGTTAAGTGGACGTACCCATACGGTGTACACGGGCATTGCACTGGTTGATGGAGGGCGAAGTACAACGGCTGTAGGCACTGCGAAAGTGACGTTTCGCGATCTCGACGACGATGAGATAGCTGCGTATGTGGAAGGCGGATCGCCTATGGACAAAGCGGGTGCGTACGGAATTCAGGACGACCAAGGCGCAGTGTTTGTGAGTTCAATCGAAGGCTGTTACTTCGCAGTAGTGGGTTTACCAATGTCGTTGCTTTACACAACCTTGCGCGATTTTGTGCGCGATGAGCAACATGCGTAAGATTGGTATGCACAAAAATCGTTTGCTAGAACGTGGTATGCATTCAAATCGCCTCTATACCCTTGCTTTGCTTGCGCCATGGATTATCACGTTGTGTGTGTTCTGGATTTACCCGCTTGTGTACGCTCTCATCTTGAGCTTCTCGAATTACCAGACGCTAACCAACACGATGACGCTCACGGGTTTCGATAACTACAGAGCGGTGTTCGAGAGTACGACGTTTTGGCAAGCATTGCGCAATACAGTTGTTTTTACGTTTGGAACGGTTCCGGTAACCACTGCATTTGCCCTTGCACTTGCAACAGCGCTCAATAGGCGATCTGCACGCTTTGGAAGCCTGTTGCGAAGCGCATACTTCCTGCCCTCGGTTACATCACTTGTTGTCATTGCACTCATCTTCACGAACCTATATGCTCGTGATGGCTACGTGAATTCGTTGTGCGCAATGCTTGGTCTGCCCTTTCCTGCGAATGGATGGCTGCAAGATCCGAGTACTGCACTTGGCGCAATCATGGCCATGGATGTGTGGATATCGACAGGGTACTACATGGTGCTTTTCCTTGCAGGAATGCAGGCAATTCCAAAAGACCTTTACGAAACGGCAGAGCTTGCAGGCGCAAATGCATGGCAACAATTCTGGCGCATCACGTTGCCAATGCTTCGAAGCACCATGTTATTTGTGGTCGTGATTAATACGATCAAGTCTTTTCAGATATTTGTAGAAGTGTACGTGATGACAGGGGGCGGTCCGAGGGGCGCAACCACTACACTCGTCTACCTTGTCTATCACCAGGCATTCATCGAAAACAATGCCATGGGTTATGCATGTGCCATGGCTTACGTCATTTTTGTTGTGCTCCTCTTGATTTCTCTTGTGCAAATGCGTGTTCTTAAAACAAACAATCGTTGAATATGAAGCCCCTTACTCTTTACTCTTTCAAGCCCCTTGTCACCATCATTTTAGTTGCGACTGTATTCTGCCTCTGTTCTGCCACAACATTGTTTGCGCAGAAAGAGATCTACAGAGAAGACTTTAACGGACCAGTTAAGTGGTACACTGGTGAGTTCAATTCGGAAACTATTGTTGCGGTTAAGGATGGACGTTACACAATTGAACGAAGAGACAGTACGAACTATGTCTACTTCTACGAGAACGTCGATATAGACTTTACAAAGAACTGGTCGATCGAGACAACATTGCGGCAACCAAGTGGCGACAATAGTCACGGAGTGGGCGTGGTATTCGGTAGCAAAGACGTTAACAATTTTTATGAATTTGTTACCTCAGCAGACGGACAGTTCAGAGTGAACCGGTTTACTGAGGGCAGCTATCGCGAGTTCATGAAATGGACAGAGCACAGCGCCATTAAGAAGGGTGTTCAAGACAACGTGTTAATGATCCGAAAGGTCAATGATGCGATGACATTTTTT
>JAWXBR010000045.1:0-15719 GCA_034440235.1 bacterium | reverse complement strand
TGTTAAAGCGGTCCGTGTTTGTATTAACGCGGTCCGCGTTTGTGTTAAAGCGGTCCGTGTTTGTATTAACGCGGTCCGCGTTTGTGTTAAAGCGGTCCGCGTTTGCGTTATAATTGCACATGTCAGCTGCAAATCGTTCTAAGACGTTCGAGCTCCACGAGCACACGCCCGTGCAGATCGTCACCTTCTCAACACTCGTACTCGTCTGTACGACTGTCCTTTTTGTATTCGTAGCTGTGCCCCTCATGGATGGATTCTTCGAGTCCTTCCTGCGCAACGCAACCGTACGCGACGGCAGTAGTGTCTCGTATCACATTGCCGAAAACCGTCAGGACGATACGCTTACTACTGGACTTCTAACAACATGGGGCCTTGTTGACGAGCGCGACCTTACCAAGCCCCGTGCGCCGGGCAGCCCCTTACAAGCCGACTACATATTCCGTCCGATCCTCGCCTTCTCACCCCTTGTTGTGGTAGGGGGCTTCGTTCTGGCGGCTCTCCTTACGTGCTTCTTTCCAGGGGGCTACGTGCGACAAAAAATGCAGCGCGAAATTCTAACGATGCTCGACCACTTGTCGTTGTCGCAATACGGCGAGCACACGCCAGAAGAAATACGACAGCTTACGCGCGACATCGCAACAGCGGATTTGCGTCGATTACATGACCTCGCAGAGATCTATCATGTGCCGTATGTAGATCTTGAATTGTTGCAAAGCGCAATACACTGGCGCGATGCAAAGGGCTTTTCACAGTTCATGAAAACACACGACGCAATCAAGTTCTATATGCGCGAGTACTTCACCGAACGTTATAGCAACACGGTGTTGGGCTTTGTGTACATGGGCGCCGCAATTCTGATAATTGTGATTGGCATTCGCGGATTAAAATTTCTACCATCGACAGATCCGAGTATTGTGCTAGGCGCATTGGGCTTAGAATTCATGTTGCTTATTACCTACGCCATGGTAATGATTTACGGAAAGCCCGAAGAGGGTTTGCAACCATCGCCGCCTATTGGTTCGCTCGCCCATTCTAGCAACCAGGGATTACTACTCGATGGTGAGAGCGAACAGGTGTTGCGCGCATTTCTTGCGGTACGACGCGATAATAAGAGTGGAACCCAACCTGAACACGGTAGCGATAGAAGGACTGATTCGTGATGCAGCATTCGCATGCAGCCGCTCTGCCTGGACGTGATGCAGTAAGCAATCGACTGCTTACTGTAGTCGAAACATGGCGAAGTGGTAAGGGTGATGTGTTGTTCTTGTCCGGTGAACCGGGCATGGGCAAGAGTGCGTTACTTACGTGGATCGAAGGCCTGCGCGACGACAAGACCATTGTGCTTCGCGTCGATTGCCGTCCACCCATTGGCACCTTCAACGTCAGCGCAATCGCACCTCTGCAGCCGTTTGGTCTTGCTATTGAACAACTCTATTTGCAGTCGGAAGAAAAAGCACGCAAGAGGCTTGTGCTGAATGTTGGTATGTCTGTGCTGTCTGCAATACCACTTGTTGGCGATTTCATCTATGCATTCAAGGCAGTGTCGCAAGATCTGAATGAATACAAGAAAGAGACTGCAGCACTGCAACAGAAGAAGAAAGCGGCTGTGCAAGATTGCGTAGACACGTTGCGCGAAATAGGACAGCGCACACCGTTCATACTTCTTGTCGACGACGGACATTGGTCGGACTCTCAATCTGTCGAGGTTGTACGTCAGCTTCTTGGTATTGGCGCCGATGTGCCGGTGCTCATTGTATGGACGTTCACTCCATCGATTGTACAGCGCGCAAACGTCCCGTTAGCAACGCTTCTTCGGTCGTCGGCTGCAATAGAACGCACGGTTTCGCTCGAAGCGTTGCCAGCAGACAAAACACTAGCACTTGTGCATTCGCTTGTACCGAATGCACAAATCAGCGACGCAACATTAAAGCGCTTGCATGAGAGGTCCGACGGCATTCCGGGAATACTAACAGAGTATATCAAATACCTGCAGCATGCAGGATTCGTGCAACCCGACGGCACCATTACAAGCGATGCCGTCGATGAATTAGCGGTGAAGTCGAGCGATCACCCCGCAACCGATGTGGTACTGCGCGACATCACCGAAGAAGATGCTGTTGTGTTGTCGTTGTGTGCTGCAGAGGGACGCGAGTTCACTGCCTTCATGGTTTCGGAGTTGCTAAATGTCGACGTAATAACAGCGATTCGCACACTTCGGCGGTTACAGCAATCAACAGGACTCTTTCAGAGCCTTGGAATGCGCACTCGGTACGGTGTAAAAACAACGACCTACGAATTCACGCAGTCATTTGCTTTTACATACTTCCTGCATCGTCCGGAATACGAAGAACGCAAAGCCGTCCATCAGCGCATCACCGACATTCTTTCGCGTGAATACGCAAACGCTCAGCTTGCCGAAGTGCGTCATCAACTAGCGGTGTACATTGCTGCTCACAGCATCGAAGCCGAGGACACCACAACTTCAGAACGCATGTTAGCAGAAACCGCCCAAGCCGCCGACGAAATAGGCGCCCCCGAAATAGCGCGTTTGATTCGAGAGAAGTACATCACGGCTCTCCCAGATTCTGGAATTGCCGACAATGCCGAATCTGTTGAATCTTCAGACGAAGGTCTTTCACCTGTTGTGGCAGCAAATGCATCGGCAAGCGATGTTGTTGCAGACGCAGCCGAAGCACTTTTATCAGGTGATGCTAAAGGGGCGCTGCGCAAGGTGCACGCTCAACTTAATGCAGCGAGTTTGCTTAGTTTACACGAACGCGTAATGCTCACCTGTATGGCAGCACGTGCGAACATCGAGTTAGGCAGGCGCGAAGATGCCGATGTGCTGCTGCGGCAGCTCGATGTGCTGTCGCTCTCTTCTGCCGACCGTTGCACTGTTCTAAACGTGCGTGCCGTAGCATGCGTCAGAAGCGGAAATCCCGAAGAAGCCCGCTCGCTTTTGCGTGAAGCTGCGTCGTTATCAGCAACGCTTCCTGTTGCGTCGCGCATTCTAACGCTTGGCAACATCGTTACAACTCTGCGTGCTGTGCAAGACCCAGACACTGTGCGTTATGAACGTACACTGCGA
This sequence comes from bacterium, assembly GCA_034440235.1. Classification (GTDB taxonomy): domain Bacteria; phylum Bacteroidota; class Ignavibacteria; order Kapaibacteriales; family Kapaibacteriaceae; genus JAWXBR01. The sequence continues at coordinate 12,631 of JAWXBR010000045.1, read as the reverse complement.
AAACTTGTCGAGGCTCACGGCTGGGCACGTGTACGTGCGGATCTGCAACTTTGAGTCACAGGGTGAAGTGTCTTGAATACGATTAGTTAGCCCCTTTAACGGACCGTTATGAATGCATCTCATCTAATCGAAGTTTTCACGCGTGCATCAAGACAGAATATCGTTGCACTTGTTATCGCTATTGCCTCCTGTTATGCACTATGTGCGCAAGAGAACATGCACGAGAGGCACATGGAACGCGCACATCCGACACCTTCTGCAACGGCGAACATTCCACTGTTGCCTTGGGTTGTAAGTACTCCGTTCCCGTCGTCGTTTCTCAATGCAAACATGATTGCACCAGAAGCAGATCAGTTACCGGCACAGAACGAGTCGTCTATTGCAATTAATCCGACTAATCCGCTGAATCTTATTGGCTCTGCCGTCGACTATCGCGGCACGAGCTCGACGTGGGCGTATTACACCACAGATGGTGGCAAAACATGGAGCAACGTAAACCTTGGCAAGGTGCGGACTGGCTGGGCTTCGAGTAACGACCCGTCTGTTGCATTTGATACCGACGGACGTGGCTATCTGTGCTACGGTGGCTTTAATCGTACGCTGCCGCAGCTTGGTGAGAATGGTGTGTTCGTAAGCATTACTACAACAGGTGGTAGCACGTGGCATAAAACACACATACCTGTTATTCAGCACATCGGACCCCAAACAGCCGACTCTGCGTTCGAAGACAAGTATTACGTACATGTCGATACCGCTTCGGCTTCGCCCTATAGAGGAAATGTTTACATTCCTTGGAAGCGGGTTATCAACAAGGATTCGTCTACGCAGATTGTACTTGCAAAGAGTACCGATCGTGGCCTTACGTGGACCAAGCCAGTTAATGTAAGCGCAAAATTTTCGCGCACGAGCGAGGACACCACATTCGGACAAAGTTTTCCTCTCGCAAGAACGGGTCCAGACGGCAGCGTGCACCTCGTCTGGAACAGCGGTACCGAGCGCTCAGTGCGCTATGCACGTTCCTCAGATGGTGGTGCAACATGGACTGCGCCGCGCATCATTCACACCTACGCCTCGTTCGGAACGAAGAGCAAAATCGGCACGCAGGTAAACAGTCGCGTAAAGGGTAGCGTGCGTGCAGAGGCTTACCCAACACTTTCAATAGACAACACAAACGGTCCACGTCGCGGATGGCTATATCTCTGCTGGGCAGCGGGTAAGGTGCCCGACATATTCTTCAGTCGTTCGTCTGACAACGGCACAACGTGGAGTGCGCCTGTCATCGTACACTCAGACACGAAGAACGATCAGTTCTGGCCCTGGATGGCAGTCGACCCGACGAGTAGCGGCGACCTCGCAATCATGTACTTCGACTCGCGCGACGACGACGCAAACATTCTCGTGAACACGTACGTGTCTCTTACAACAGACGGTGGTACCACGTGGGTTGACAGACGTATTGGCGATGGTGTGAACGATCTGCGCAACAATCCGTTCGACGGACGCACCTTTGCTGGCGATTACAGTGGCTGCGACTTCCGTGATGGCAAGGTGTACCCATCGTGGGTAGACATGCGCAACACTACTGTAAACATTGCGGACAACGACGTGTACACAGCAGTTGTAGACACACGTGCACCATCGGCTCCAGATTTATTCGACGCACGCATACTTCCTGCACAGCCCACGGTCATTCAGCTCGAGTGGTCAGCGGTGACAACAAGTTCGTTTGGCAAACTACTCGACACATCTGTGTCGCGTTACGTGCTGCGTCGCGAAGGCACGGTCATCGCGACGTTGCCTCTTACAACGCTTGCATACACAGATGCCGGACTTACTGCACACAATCTCTACCATTATTCGCTAACGGTTACAACACCTACAGACACAAGTCTTGCGCGCCTCGACAGTGCTTTTGCAGGGGGCTCGAAGGGTCCAGGTCGGCCTGTAGTCGACAGCGTTGTGTATGTGAGCCAACCCAATCAGAAGACAGCAGTAACGGTGACGATTCCAGCGCTACGTGACGATAGCTTAACACCATTAGTAAACCTTGCAAAGATTCGCATTCGTGCAAGTGAGAAGCAATTCGACATTGTTGTTGCTGTTTCTGATACAGGCCGCACTGTAACGTATGAGATTGATTTGGGCACACGTGGGTGGTTTCATTTCACAGCAGAAGCTATTGACGCTGACGGCAACGTTAGTCCTCTTTCTGATACAGTAGTTGCATATTCTGGCGAACCCCTTCCTGGTTACGAGGCGGAATTGTTTGATAGCCTTCCGCGATACTGGGTACGCCGTGGGTCATGGGGACTGTCACGCTCTTTTGTGCACACTTCGCAGGGCTCGTACACCGAGTCACCTGCTGGCACATATCCTGCGTCGGCTCGCGACACTGTCATACTCTACCCATACGACGTCTCATTGCCACTAGTTGAAGGCTATGTACCACGCATCTCGTGGTATGCTGCGGCATTTGTTGATGCGTTGGATACGGCGTTTATGGACGTATCGTACGCTGGGCTAAACGGACCTTGGGAGCCAGTAGCTTGGTGGAATGCATCGCAAGACGCGAGGTGGACCGATACTACGAAAGGTGATGACGCATGGCGGTATGGTTTCTTCGAAGCCAAATCTGGTCAGGCACTTCTGCGTCTTCGATTTCGATCGAATCTTACCCGTCAGTCGGATGGCTTTTATATAGACGACCTTCTTTTCGACGCTGCGCTAACGAGTGTCGACGACGACGCAGGCTCAAGCCCCTTGGCTTCGGCCCCTTACCCAAACCCAGCTTCATCGCATGTTGCGTTCGGGCTAACGCATGAAGGTATCGTAGATAATGTGCGAGTAACCGATTTAACCGGAATGCAAGTAGATGCGGGCTGGAAGCAGCACGACCATACGGTTGTTGCAGACGTGCGCGCATTACCACCGGGCGTATACGCCATATCGTTGCGTAGTGGTGTACGCGTATCGACGTCGCTTGTGCGTGTTGTGCGCTAGTACCCCGCATACGTGTGTATGCGATTGCGTAGTGTGCTAGTCGCCTTTAAGGCGGAACGTAATTGTGGTGCCCTTGCCCACTTCGCTGCTGACTTCGAATGGCGCTTGGTGCGCTTCGAGGATGTGCTTAACGATTGCAAGGCCAAGGCCTGTGCCGCCCACGAGACGTGAGCGATCTTTATCGACGCGATAGAAGCGTTCGAAGATGCGCGTGCTGTCTTCGATTGGAATACCGATGCCTGTGTCGGAGACAGATACGCGGATGAGTCCTTGTTGCTCTTGTTTTGCGCAAACGATGACCGTACCACCGACCACGTTGTACTTGATAGCGTTGTCTATAAGATTAGTTAGTACCTGCGTCAAGCGTTCTTTATCGCCATAACACATTACTTCTGTGGACATCGCGGGGTCTGCGTTTACGGCTACGTTGCGTTGCGTTGCTCGAATCTCTGTGGAATGAACAAGTTCGCGAATGAGTTCGCTCATGTTGAAATAGCGAAAACTCAGGCGTAGCTCACCACTTTCGATGCGTGAGATGTCTATGAGATCGCTAAGAAGTGCGTTCAATCGCAATGCATTTGTGTGCGCTTTGCCTAGAAACTGACGGCTTACTGCTGGGTCGTCCATAGCACCGTCTAGCAGCGTTTCTAAATAACCCTGCACGCTAAAAATAGGTGTGCGCAACTCGTGTGAAACGTTAGCTACGAACTCGCTGCGTACGCGTTCAAGGCGACGCATTTCATTGATGTCTTTTGTTGCTTTCTCTGCAAGACGATTTACGGCCTGCGCAACGAGCTGCACGTCGAGGAAGGCATCGTCTTGTAGCGCAATACGTCCAGACACCGCACCTTCGGTAATAGCGGTAGTAACCTTCGTTATTTCATCGAGCGGACCTAGCAGTCGTTTTTCTATACCACGCGCATAGAGGAGCATGCACACAACCGTGGTGCAGACAACAACGCCTAGGTACAAGAGAACATGCGTAACATCTAGGTGTTCTTTGAGAATGAACAGACCTACGAGACTAACGCCAATCAGTGAGAACGTTAGCCAGAAGAACGAGAAACCGCGAAGCGTAGGTCGCCGCATGTTAGGGGCCATGCAACAAAGTTAGGCGTGATCTCTGAAGCGATAGCCAACACCCTTCACCGTTTCGATCCAATGCGAGTAATCGCCCAGCTTTTCACGGATCTTCGATACATGCACATCGACGGTTCTATCGATAACGTACACGCTTTCACCCCAGATGCGGCGAAGTAATGCCTCGCGCGTGAACACCTTGCCACGGTTCGATGCCAGGAAGGCAAGCAGTTCAAATTCCTTCTTAGGGAAGAAACTCTCCTTGTTGTCGATGCGCACGGTGTAGTTCTGTCTATTTACCTCGAGTGAGCCTATACGCATCACTTCTGGCGCCGCAATGGTCTCAGTACGTATTTTCTCGGAGCCCCGCCTCAGGAGGGTCTTTACCCGCGCAAGTAGCACTCTCGGGCTTACAGGTTTTTGGATGTAATCATCCGCGCCCAGCTCAAGGCCCAGGATTTGGTCGATCTCGCCCGATTTGGCAGTCAGAAAGACAATGGCAGAGGCCGTGGTGTTCGGGTTCTGGCGTAGCGCTCTACAAACTTCGAATCCGTCCATTCCAGGCATCATGATGTCTAGAATCACAAGATCGGGCCGCTCTTTCTCTGCTTTTTCGACGGCGGCTATGCCATTCGACGCTGAAAAGACTTTGTAGCCTTCCTTGCCAAGATTGTAGGATATAAGGTCGACGATATCTTGCTCGTCGTCTACTACGAGTATCTTCTTTTCCATGGTGCCTTCCTGACCTAAAGGTCAGTTACAAACTTACAGCAAAGCCAAGCGTATGAATGCGTTACGAAAACGTAACATCATGGTATCACAGGTCAATTCGGGTTGTATTTTTCCGTGCACAAATGTGTACGCACCGCCGATATAGCCTCTTGATTTTACCCCTCGTTCTACTTGCACTTGCGAGTACGGAATCGAGGGCGCAACGTCAGGCATGGAATTGGTATTTCGGTGACAAAGTTGGGCTGACGTTTCGCAATGGGATTGGTGAACCTCTTGCAGATGGACAGTTGCAAACCAACGAAGGGTCATCTTCGATGTCCGACCCCGCAACTGGTTCTTTACTGTTCTACACCGATGGCGTAAAGGTATACAATCGCCTGCACGAAGTTATGTTGAATGGTACAGGGCTGAACGGCGATCCCTCGACAAGTCAAAGTGCTATTATCGTTCCCGCACCCGGATCGTCATCGCTCTACTACATTTTCAATCCTGCACCAGTTACCTCTACAGCGTTAAATGGACGCTGTTACTGTCTTTACTATTCTGTTGTTGATATGCGTGGTGGTGATGGCTATGGTGAAGTCGTTACCAAAAATCAGCATCTGTATGACGATGTCACAGAACACATAGCAGCTGTAGCAGATTGTAAAAACGAAGGCTGGTGGATAGTAGTACGCAGTCGAAAAACACGACACTTCTTTTCGTTTCATGTCGAGCGTGGTCGTGTTAATCCGCTTCCAACAATCAGTGATGCAGGCAATCCTTTACTTGTTGTTGAGAATGCCGGCAACATGCATATCTCGCCAGATGGACGCAAACTTGTAATCACGTCTATCTCAGGTAATTCGCAACTGTATGACTTCGATGTTTCTACCGGCAAGGTTCTGAATGCTGTAAGCCTATTCCCGCCGTCAAATCTCGGTGCACACTATGGCGCAGCGTTTTCTCGCGATGGCCGCCGCGTCTACATTGCTGTATCGGTATCCAGTGGCTTCGTTCCTACAAGGATCTATCAGTTTAACGCCGCGGCTTCTACAGCAATAGAAATTCAGAACTCTATAGCAGTGGTCGGACTACTTCCGAATAATAATGAATGGACGCCGATGCAATTGGGTCCGGATGGCCGCATCTACATCGGACGTCCGAAGCAGCCATACCTGGCCATGATTTCGGATGCCGAAAAATCTGCCGACAGCATCCGTTTTCAAGACAGCGTTATTAACCTTGGCAACCTTTGTCGCAATGGTCTACCGACCTTCGTTGCCAACTACCTGGGGACTGGTAGCGTAACCAGTGTGTATTGTCAATCACCCGAAGCAGGATTCGCAACAGACAGTGGCTGCGTTGGCACGTGCTTAACGTTCCCAGATCAAAGTGTGGGAAGAGTCGACACGTATGAATGGGTCTTTGAGGGGGCTACACCGCGGACATCCGATCGTAAAGATCCCGGTCTAATCTGTTACCCTGCCGCAGGCGTGTTTGCGGTTAGACTTGTTGTTAGAAATCCTTTCGGTGAAGACACAGCGACCGCCATTGTCAACATTCGGCCACGTCCAGATGTCGAGGTAGACTCGGTGCTCGAAATCTGTCCGGGCCAAAGCGTTCGCCTTAATGCTCAAGGCGCCACCTCGTACAGATGGGAACCATCGAGAACGCTCGACAACCCATCCTCGCCAACACCGGTTGCCACGCCAACCTCAACAACACGCTACACCGTTATTGGCGCGGGTGCAAACACCTGCATGGACACAGCAACAGTGCTCGTACGTGTGCGCGCGCTAGGTGGTGGTACAGATAAGACAATGTGTATCGGTGGCGAAGTTATTCTGGATGGGTTCGGCGCTGACTCGTACGCATGGACTCCGACAACAGGTCTCTCGGATGCAACAGCACCAAGACCCCTTGCCAGACCCTTGCAGACAACTACATACTACGTACGATTGCGAGCGGGAATTTGCGAAGTAGAAGACACCGTTGTTGTGAATGTTGTAGACACATTTAGTGTTACGATAGCTGGAGCAATAGAAACATGTGCGGGCATTGGTGTGCCAGTAACAGTCTCGGGCGGCAGTTTTCATCGGTGGTGGCCAACACTGGGAGTTGCGGATACAACTTCTTCTAGCACCGTTATACGTCCGTTAATCACAACAACGTATTTCGTCGAAGCACGCTCGGGCGATTGCATCGATACGGCAAGCATAACAATCACTGTAGTCGAAGGCGTACAAATATCGGCAGGCAATGATGCGAGCTCGTGTGAAGGCAGCCCTGTGTTTCTTCTTGCTACGCTATCGGGTACTGGGGTCAATGGTACACGTGTTGCTTGGACTCCATCGGCCGGACTTGACAAGGACACTGGCCTGAGCGTTATTGCACTTCCAACGCAGAACACTGAGTATATCGTTAAGGCGGTCGACCCGAATGGTTGCATTTCTTACGATACTGTTTTGGTAGATGTAAAATCGACTCCGTCGATTTCTGCTGGACAGGATATTGGCATTTGTAGTGGAGGCTCGATACAACTGTTCGTAAGCGGAGATGCCGACGAATACTCGTGGCTGCCTGTCTCTGGATTAAACGATCCAACCTCCCCAGCACCAGTGGCCTCTCCTGGTGTATCAACTACGTACATCGTGACCGGTCGGACAGGATCGTGCACAGTTTCTGACACCATTCGTGTTGACGTGTCATCATTAAATCTAAAGCTCAGTTCCGACACATCGATATGCATCGGGTCTGAAGTTACACTTGTAGCAGAAGGTGCTTCGCGATACGAGTGGTCTCCAGTCGATGGATTAAGCGATCCGACAATTGCTACACCTGTTGCTTCTCCTAGCGTTACAACCACGTACCTCGTACGTGGAACAGATGCATTCGGCTGTGAGAGCGTCAAAATTGTTCGCATAGGCATTCTTGATGCGCTACCACTTACACTCATCGCTGAATCTGCATCTGCACAAGCAGGTACAGAAAATCTTGGAATCCCAGTCTATGTAGAGGTCGACGAGGCACTGCTACCATTACACGTAGACACGTTGTTTGCAGAATTGCTCACAGATGTTTCGGTGTTCATGCCGAGTAGTGTCGATCGCGGAACGTATACGTCTTCCCTACCGATAGGTAGTTCAGATCGAGTTACTCGCATCAGATTGACAGACGTTCGCATTGTGTCACCCCGACAAAAGATTACCGAAGTGCGTGGCCTTGTACTTGCAGGTAACGTGCAAGTGGCGTCGCTGCGCTGGGGAAGAGTTTCTTGGAAGCACCTTATATGTCCGGTTACAAGCACCGAAGGTGGCTTCCTATTTGTGTCGGGCTGCAACCTTGCAAGCCGCGTAGTGCGTCAGTTCAGCACAGCAGCACTTACGATGCATGTGTTACCAGAAGACAACGCAATCGTACTCGATATCGTAGGCAACGAGCCGGGTCCGTACAACATGCGCATCGTTGGCGTAGACGGACGCATCGTGTTGGACGAGAGCGTAGCAACAGGTATTAACGAGCTCGACATGTCTGGCGTTGGGGCTGGCCTATACTTTGTTATGTTCAGCACACCCATTCGCACAGAGACCGTTCCTCTTTCCTGGCTGCGATAATTAAAGAGGTTTACAACCTTTCGCTGGCAGCTCTAACTAAAGAGGTTTAAAACCTTCGAAAGCCTGAAGGCAGTTATTGCAGTAGTGTAATGACCTGCAAAGGGTCGGTCCGAAGGGGCTTTTCATTGTGGTGTTACGTGAGCCGCAGAACGGACATGCAGTGTCGTTAAGTACATCGAGTTCGAACTCAACCGTGTAGGGCTGTGGTGGAGCGAGTCCGTGCTTGAGGAGTGCAGCACGTCCGCGTTCACTAACTCTGTTCGTAGACCACGGTATGTCGTAATTCACCTCTACGTGTACGTCATCTGCACCAAGGGTACGTAATGCGGTCTCGACATCTCGCTTCATAATGTCGATGGCCGGACATCCCACGAATGTTGGTGTAATGACTACGTTGATAACGTTATTTATTATCTCGATCTTCGTAACAATACCGAGGTCGACTACACTTATCGTGGGTATCTCGGGATCTTTTACGTCCTGTAACGCGAGTAGGATGTCGTCGACTGTCATCTTACCATTCCGCGGAAGGGTCAATGCGAAACACTTCGTTCATCTCATCAAGGAGAGGTTTGAGGTGTTCGGTATGATAACCTTTTCTACCGCCCAGTACAGCCGTCGTGTTCGTTGGAATAGTCAGATGTGCTGCTGCGCATCGTTCGGTTACAAACTCTAACCACGCAGATTGCAAAACGTCTTCGCCCACAAATACACCGTCAGCGATAAGAGCCCCTTCGGCGGCTCCATGTTCAAATATTCCGAGCGCGTATGGCCATGCTTTGTCGAGAGCCGTTTGCATGAGTATCCGACTTTCTTCGTTGCCTTGCGCTCCGAGCTGCACTAACCACGTCTGTGCGTGATAGACATGGTACTTTACTTCGCCCTGAATTTTTGCAGCAAGCTTGGCAAGAGGCTCAAACGAAGACTGCTGGAGGAATTGCCAGCGAATTAATTCCGACGCATCGAAGAGGAAATGACGTACTAGTGAAAAGTCGTAGCCGCCGTTTGGTAGTTCGACAAATTGGCAGCATTTGAATTGGTCTTCGGTACGTCCAAATGCAATCGCATCGGCGTTGGGTTCGCCAAGCTTTTCGTGCAGGATTTTGAACAAGGCATTTGCATGTCCCATTTTGTCCTGAGCAATCGAAGAGAATGCAATGTCTTCTTCGAGCAACGGACCGAATCCGGTCCACTCAGAATGTCGATGAGCCAGAATAAGCGAATCGTCCGCTACGCGAAAGAGTAAATCCTTCAATGCTTCGGTATTCAATCCGCTACTCTTCTGTGCTCCGGCGCGTTTGTTCTCATTACTCATTTCTTCGTCCCTAGCTGTTGTCGTTTCTTATAATCTTCTACTTTGTTGCGCACCATGTAGGCACTAACCTCGCGGTACTTTTTGTCGGGAGTGGTTTCGAAGACATCGCTGTCCTCTGCACGCATCGTTAAAATAGCACCCGTATCAACCACCCAAATGTTGGTTGTCTGTCCACGACGTCCGTACGTTTCCTTCGCAAGAACGAGCGCCATTTCCGCATTAGGGGCATGCACACAACCGACGTGGGTATGGTGTGCGCCCGACTTTGCCTGGTGAAAAACTTCGTACGTCTGAAACTGATCGAGATCGGGCTTCGGTTCGGAAGTTACTTCCGGATCGGCCTGAATCTGCAGACGAGTAACGCGTGGGTCGAGAGATACTATAATGGCCATAGCCACAAAGTTACGTTAAGGAGCGGCCTTTGACGAAGGGGGCTTGAGTTAAGGGGCGGCCTTGACGAAGGGAAAGTGACGCAGGACGGTGTCGTTGGATAGCGTTACGGCAATCGCATACGCCCCGGGAATGAGGTGCTGGATGTCCGACTCGATGTTCGTGACGTCTTCAGAGCCCTCGCGAAAGCTTACCACATTGGCCACCGCCACGATTTGTCCGAGGGTGTTAACGATGTTTGCCGATACTGGCAACGCCGAAGTTCCCGCAGCATCGGATGTGGCTCTGACCTGCAGGCGTATGTTTCCAGTGGCAGGTACGGGGAAGGGGTTCGAAAGTCGGTACGACGAACCAGCACGGTAGATGAACGCCCCTACCGGCACATTGCAGCGCGATATACCATCGAAAAAATTCCCAAAGCCATGGCTACGCACTGGTAGAAACGACGACGAGCACGTATCGGGTATTTCGAGCGTATCGTAAACAAAGCCAGTATCTAGAACAGAGCAACAGATCGAAAGTGAAAGTGTGCCAAGTGGACCTATAACGAGTGGAAGTTGTGCAAGAGGCACACTGCAAAACACATTACGTAGAAGATGCGGTTCGCGCAAAACCAGCATTGTACTATCAGAGAGATTTCGAATTGTAATCGAAACACACTTCTGGTCCCCAACAACATGATCTGGTATAACGATGTCAGAACTACCAGGTAGAATCTGTACTTCAATCTGATTGCGAATGTTGAGCACCGTTACGAATACAGAATCGGATGTACCAATACATCCAGCGTCGTCTACGACGCGGACCGCGTATTGTCCCTGTGTCTTAACAACAATGTCTTTCGTCTTCTCACCTGTCGACCACAGATACTCTACAAATCCACCTGGCGCGGACAACGTTGCAGAATCGTCGATGCAGAATGTTAGCGGATGATTTGTGGCAATTGCAGGCTTCACCGGAGGTCGAATACTAACCACGTATGGCGCAGATACACGCGTGCAGCCGTTTGTGTCGACGGTTGTAACGACGTAATCACCGGCTTGCGAAACCGTAATACTCTCCGAAGTAGAGCCCTGAGACCAGGCCCAGGATGCGTACGGACCTTGTGCACGAAGCACGACGCTATCGCCAAAACATACCTTTGGTTTCGAGGCAAGAATCTTGGGTGTAGTTGCGGGGTAGATATAAATATTCACCGTGTCGAGGCTGACGAAACACGTTATGGGGTCTAAGGCGGTAATAACGTATTTACCAGCATTGCTTAGTATTCTCTGGTCGCCCTGAACGCCATCTGTCCAAGAATAATTCACAAGACCCTTGCTGCCCCTTACCAACACAGATTCACCTTCGCACATTTTTATGGTGTCCTTTGGCGGATCGAGTGTTACGAGAGTTGGTGGTCTGTCAAAGATCGAGCGATAGATTCCTTCGCCGGCAATCCATCCGCTGTTCGGATTGATAAAGTAAATGTCGTCGGAGGCACCTTCGATACCGCAGTTGCGAAGTTGCCACGACGCGCCTGCATTGTCGGTGTAATACACAGCACGGCCAGTGCCGACCCCCCATCCATGTTGTTCGTCGATAAGGAACGAACCGAACATCATGTTACCAGTTTGGAACTCAGACCACGAGCTGCCATTGGTACTTGTCCATCGCAGCGATCCGCCCTTACCGAGCATTCCGCTGCAATCGTTGCCAGCGGTAGGCAAGAGAAACGTCGAGTTGATGTTCGTGATTTCTTCGGTCCAGTATTTCGGTCCGGTTCCTGTAAACACATTCCAAGTACGACCGAAGTCGTTTGTGCGCCAGATGATGCCGCTGCTTGATGCGAATCCAGAGCCGTTACGATAGATAATGCCGTCGGAAAGACCACTACTAGATACTTGTCCGAGAAACACCGTCCACGACGAGCCCCCATCAGTTGTTCTAAAGAACTTCTGAAGTCCGCCACACCCATCCACGAAATAGAGTCCTTCGAGCTCATTCAAGAAGAAGCAGCCCCATCCTTGTTCGATAGTTCTGTCCATCTGGAACGGTGTTACGTCCCGAAACGATCGGCCGCCATCGGTACTTCTATAAATGCCGCCGGGTCCAGAGACGTACCCAACACTTGGGTTCAAAAACATGACGCTTTCAAAAAAGCGCTCAGGAAGCATTGTCCCCGCCCACGTCAGTCCACCGTCCGTCGTTCGAATTACAGCACGTTCCTGACTGCATGCCCAGCCATAATTCGGATTGCTCTCAAGAAACTGAATGTCGAGATAGTACTCTGTGTCGTACGGCGCGGGCAATGCAACTTTCTGCCACTGAGCATACACTGGCGCACCTGCAATCATAGTGCCTATGAGTGCGCCCAGACATACATTCATTACATACAGTGGCAGGGGGCGCAAAGGGTCTTTCAGAATTAAATGTTCAACGGCTGTCACATATTGCACAACGATTGTACATAGCGCACTTCGACTCTTACAGTACAACGATCGTTCACTAGCGTGCGATCATTGTGCGACCTCGTAAG
>JAWXBR010000044.1:0-12851 GCA_034440235.1 bacterium | reverse complement strand
TCACGACGGACGTGTGGTCAGCTCCAGCAGCAGCCTCGATGGCTGGATGTGGGACCGCGATGCAGCGTATGAGTATGAACGACATGGTCCGATGCGGCGTATAGAATACGGACTCGATTCTGTGCAGGGGGCTGACTATGCGTACACTCTGAACGGCTGGCTCAAGGGGATCAATATTCCGTCGCTGAATCACGATCTCGACCCTGGTCACGACGGCGACGCAGGCGATGGCAACAACAGAACATTTGCTCGCGATGCCTTTGGTAGCTATGACATTCTGAACAGGCTGATGGGCGACAGCATCTTCAATGATGCTGCTACTGGTGAGTGGACTACGGCAGGACTCAACTGGAGCACGCGGTACGCGTATGATCCGAACGGCAACATCACGGCTCTGAAGCGCTATGATGGTGCAGGTACAGACTTTGACATGCTGGGGTACTCGTACGCTTCTGGAACGAACAAACTCGATTACATCAATGACACCAATGCTGTCACAGGCACACATCCTAACGATATAGAAGATCAGGACCCAGCAAACTACACGTACGATTTGATCGGGAACCTGACGGCAGACGCTAAAGAGAACATCACATCGATATCATGGACCCCATCGAACAAGATCGACTCCATTGTAAAGACAGACTCGCGCATTACGTATGCCTACGATGCTGCAGGTAATCGGGTGCGTGCACGCGTATACAGCGCAACTAATGTGCTGCAGAAAACAACGTGGTACGTCCGCGACGCAAGCGGAACAGTGCTATCCATCTACGAGCAGATAGAATCGGGTACGATTAAACTCAAAGAAGTACCCCTGTACGGCAGTGATCGCGTGGGCATGATTAAGCCCAACCTCGCATGGTCGTCCACTGCAAAGGACACGATCGATGCAGTCTTCCACCGCAACGCAAAAGAACGCAGTTACGAGCTCAAGGACCACCTTGGCAACGTCCGTGCCGTCGTAAGCGACGAAGTAACGCTCGCCACCGGCGGCGAGTACTTACCGAACGTCCTCTCAAGAACCGACTACTATCCGTACGGCATGGCGATGGAAACGAGAACAGAGCAGCAGAGCGGATACCGGTATGGCTTCAATGGTAAAGAAAATGACAATGATGTGAAGGGGGCGGGTGGGCAGCAGGATTATGGCTTCAGGATGTATGACCCGAGAGTTGCCCGGTTTATAAGTGTCGATCCTTTGACAATGAGTTTTCCAAGCTGGACGCCCTATGCATTTGCCATGAACCGCGTGGTTGACAACATTGACCTTGATGGTCTCGAAGGTATTTCTTATCTGGAGCACCTTAAGAGCAAGCAGTCGGGTCTAAGCATCTCCACCAAGCGGGTTGTCGAGTATGAGGTTCATGTTGCGGTTTCAGATGATCCCGACATGTACCCCCAAGCGTACACGAACGATGAGTTTGACAAAATGGCGGAATCTGTAGTGCGTAGATATAACATGAACCAGTATAAAGATGAAGCGGGTTATGCCGTTGAATACAGGTTGAAAATCAGCAAATATGACGCCGCTAGTAGGACCCCAGAAGAAGTCGGTGGGGATCTGAGATACAAGAGCAAGGCAATAACGAATGACGACCAAACATTACTAAGCGGGTTACCCACCGGACAAAAGTATCGCAGCTATCGTGGAGGCGCACTTTCGATAGGAGAGCAGAAGATGAGTGGTGGGGATCTTTCAGGAGGTTCAACTCCTAACATGACTAAGAATGTTTCACGAGTTTCAAGATCTAGTGGCTGGCCTGTGGGCTTTGCTGAGGCTCATGAAATTATGCATCAAATTCTTATGAATGCTGGTCTTACCGCACGGTCTTCGGGAATGACAAACGATGGAGATGAACTGGGTGGATTTATGGACAATGGTGGGAATGGAAATGAAGGATTGAGCAAGCCTAGTCATGAGACCTTGATGAAGGTGGTGCCACGGGTTGATGACAAAACTGTTGAAGATTAAAGTTCAAAATCATGAAGACTATTACCACTCTCGCTGTAATTCTGTTTAATTGCACAATTGCGCAGGCAGATTTACTGATTCGCATTGACTACTCTGATCAAATCGGTGCGTGTAGTGAGTATCGTATTGCCGTGGATGTTGAATCACTTTTCAGACCGTTGGATCTAAACAAGCGAGACACCCTCTTGCTGGCGCAGTTTTTGGATTATATGGGTACTGCTATTCTTTTGGATCCGATAATGGTAGCAACATGCAACCTCACGTTAAAGAGTGGTGTAGTGAATGGCATTTTTAACTCTTCTGAAGCATCCTGTTTGTCGGTGCATTACCCAAATAGCGTCCGTATTACGATTATAGAGTGTACAATCGAAACCTGCCGCGAACCGCTCAGCACGTTCACGTCTTGTGGTGGCGTTTATCTTAATGCGGTCGTCCCAATCAATATTACTTACCCTAAACAAAAGGACCCCCTGATCCTCAACCAGCTACGAATTCTTGGAAAAGTATTAGACAAAATTGTAATTGTAGACAAGAAGTGAGATACTGCGTGGGAATTCCGTGCAGCGTGACAAGCGCTTTCCACGTTAACGTGACCACTTAAATTTGCTGCCTGGTTGTCGGCTGAAGAGTTGCTGCGTAATCGGGACATATGAACTAAACCTTCACCTTGTTATTACAGGACTCCGGCGGCAGCGTTTCTCGTCGTTCGCGAAATGACTCGCCTTAGTGGAAATTCCGCGCACAGCGATTGGTGTGGGTGCGGATAATCGAACCAACGATTTCTTACGAGAATCGGCTAACAGGGCAACAATAGAAAAGTGATCCTTTTCACGATAGCGCCACATACAGGTCTAAACTTTTGCGCGTCACCATCGTCCGATTCCTAACCTTGATTTTTTCTAGGACGCCATCGTCCAACATTCGGTTGATCGTCGACCTCGAAACGCCCAGCATCAACATCACCTCTGGTATTGATAGAAGCGGAGATTGGCTCGTTGTTGCTTCCATGTGAGGGTCGGGATTCACACGAAGGATCGCTGTGTCCATTGTAGGGTTGCTTGGCGAGGGATCAACTCCATTGCCCTTCCCTGACGCTAATTCATAGATCCTCTGCGTGAGCGCAGTTTCTAATACATCACAATATTGGTTGAGCTGTGATGCGGCCGAAGCACGCATCACTTCGGCAATCGTAGTTGTACCACCTGTAGACATGATGGTACACATGATGTCAGCCAAATCGACATCGAGTAGCCTTCCTCGCAAGTAGGCAATGTCCCGAACATTGCCAAAGTCTACTTCCGTCATGCCTTCGAGCATTGTTTTGACGGCTTCTTTTGCCAATGCCTGTGAACGTTTGTCTTTCTCGGATGGAAGCAATTGTTGTTGCGCGAGCTGTTCGAACGCGATTTCACCTGATGCATACGCGGGGTGTTCGATGAACGTGTCTACAAGTGGACCAAATACCCGTCGGGCTACCGTTGCAAAGTGTTCGTCGTCAGCGAGAATGTGACATCCTGCGGAAATGGTGCCCATGTCGAGACCGACTTCGTCGCAGTCAAGTCGGCGACTGATGTTGCGTAATGTGCGCGTCGTGCCTTCGAACCCGTGACGTCTGAATCGTTCTCGCATGGCTTCGTAGCCTTCGACGATGTCAGTGCTTGAGAGATCGGCGAGAACCGCGTCGATGGACTCCGGAATGGATATGCTCGCAACTTCCATTAGGCGCTGACATTCGCGTTCGAGGAATGCCGCACGCTTCTTCTTACTGATGCCTTGGCCAATCATGTCGGCTTCGCGTGCTAGAACTTCTTGTGCATGGGTCCAAGCCAACGGACTTAGCAAGTACAATTCATTCGGTTGCATTACAGTTGCTCCCAGGCGCGTGTGATAATGTCACGAATACCTTCTTCGTCGAACTTTACGTAGTGATGTTGGAGCATTCCCTTTGCAGCATGGCCTGTGACGGCGCTGATCACGGCCTCGGGGACGCCGAAGCGTAACGAGGTTGTGACAAACGTCCGACGCGCAACGTGAGTAGTGACGAGTTCATCGCGACGGAAGACCCCTTCCACACGTTTGCCGTTGACCCACTGTGAGACTGAAACTGACTGCTTCATATCTGCACGTGCAGCGACTTCCTTGATATATACGTTTTGTTTAACGTCCGAAGGAAACTCGAATAAACGTGAGGGATATCGTTCGAGGAGTTTCGTTAGTGGTTTTGTAATAGGAACGATGCAGGGAGTGTCCGTTTTCTGCGATGTGTAACGAATGAGACCTGCGCTTTCGTCGAAGTGACGCGGCTCCAACCTCGACAAGTCGCCATAGCGCATGCCCGTGTAACACTGCAACAAAAAGAGGTCACGCGATCGCTCAAGTCGAGGTGCCTTGGTTAAGTCTAGATCGCGAACACGCCGGAGTTCTTCGACCGTTAGCGCGATTGTATCTCCTGTTCGACTGTCACGATAGAACGTCTCGTATGCGGATGTTGTGTGGTACCCTTTCTGCCGAGACCACTTCATAAATGTCTTCAGAGTCTTTATGTAGTTACCAGCAGAGGAATCAGTCATGCCACCTCGACCGAGCCATTCACAATAGCTTGCATAGAAAGCTTCGTCGATGGTGTCGTACGCAAGCGGCCGTTTTGCAAATAATGACCAATCAACTAGGTAGTCTAGCGTGCGTTGATAAAGTTGAATAGTTGCGTCAATAGGGCGACGCGTAGTTACCATGCCTGTCTTTGACCTAATCGTATAGGTGGCAATGAACTGGTCAAAGTCAGTCTTGAATTCGCCGCCCTTTGCCGAAACGACTTTTTTCGACAAAGGAGTTAAGAATTCGCCAACATTGCTCCTGAACGCAGCGATGTCTTCTGGTGTGATGGAGCGTTGCTTGTCGCCGAACTTCATGCCGTCGAAGGTCTCTCGAACGAATTTGGCGATACCATCAAGTCGATGGCGATCTGCGTTTACTGTCGGACCCGAGGCTTTAGGTTCCTGTCGCTTTGGGTTCCAGTGCGTTGGCTCCATCGAAACACCTGTCCCGAAGCGAAGCCGCTGACCTCGAAAGGAAACGTTGAGCATAATGATGCTTCGCTCGGCATCGGGCTTATCGAGATAGAACGAAAGGCGCATAAAAAAACCGTCAGTATGTTCGTTGTGTTACTTCGAAGCTAACGAAGTGCTGACGAATATGCTGACGGTTTTCTGATACAACGTGACACAGGGAGACACATGGCGATGGTGATATACTATGCTAATCACCTTATTTTATTCGACCTAGCTGATTTTCATGTGTCCGTGTGTTTCTGTCTGTATCACTGTTTGTACACCCGTGGAGATTCGAACTCTAAACCTCCTGATCCGTAGTCAGGTGCTCTATCCAGTTGAGCTACGGGTGCATGTAGATTGTTGTGTGGAGACGTGCCGACGCGAAAAGGGGGTTATGCCTTCTTTTCGAGCGCCTTGACGAAGTGACTTAGTGCGCTCTTGCGGTGAGCAACGGCGTTCTTGTGCAGGATGCCGCGTGCTGCGATTCGGTCGAGGACGCTGAAAGCTTCGTTGAGTGCTGTGCGCGCTGTGTCGTACGTGGTCGAGGCACGGACTGCTTTTACAGCTTCGCGCAATGACTTGCGGTTGACGCGGTTGTAAAGCTTGAGGCGACGGTTCGTGCGAATGCGCTTTATTGCTGACTTATGATGTGCCATCGGTTGGGAGTCTTGTCGTCGTGGAAATACTAGAACTTCAAATATAACTATCGTTGGGGAAATGACGAAAGGTTATGCACCAGACCCTTTTGGCCCCGTACCTTTGCCCTATGACGCTATTTGAGCAGTTGGCAGCACTAAGCACCGAAGCAGTGAACCCTCACACGTCCGAGATTGACCTGCTTTCGGCCCGCGAAATCGTTGCCCTGATTAACGCCGAAGACAGGCTGGTGGCCGATGCCGTGGCCCTCGAGCTCGATAATGTGGCGGCTGCCGTAGAGCTGGTGAGTGCTGCGTTTCGGGCGGGTGGAAGGCTCATATATGTGGGCGCAGGGACGAGTGGGCGCCTGGGCGTCGTGGATGCCTCGGAGATGCCACCGACGTTTGGCACCGACCCGGAGATGGTGCAGGGTGTGATTGCGGGCGGACGCGATGCAATGTTTAAGTCTCAGGAAGGGGCTGAAGACAGGGAAGAAAGCGGAGCCGAAGTAATGCGCGAAATGTTGAAGGCGCATGATGTTGTGTGTGGGATTGCGGCCAGCGGACGTACCCCGTTTGTGGTGGGGGCAATGCGCGAAGCACATACACGTGGACATGCCACGGTGTTTGTGTCGACAAATGCACGCGAACACGTCGAACAACATGCGGGTTTTGTGGATGTGTTGATCTGCGCGAACGTCGGACCCGAAGCAATTACAGGGTCGACACGTATGAAGAGCGGAACAGCACAAAAGATGATACTAAACATGATTACAACAGCATCGATGGTACGCATCGGCAAGACGTATGGTAATGTGATGGTGGATTTGCAGCTCACGAACGAAAAGCTTCGTGAACGTGCAAAACGTATTGTGATGAATGCTTCGGATGTATCGTATGAAGAGGCAGAGCGGTTGCTGAGCGAAGCAAACGGACATGTCAAGACCGCAATTGTCATGGCCGCACTGCACTGCACGCTCGCGGAAGCAACAGAACACTTGAACCGAGCAGATGGATTTGTACGAAAGGCGCTTGAACGCGGTACTTCATAACTGTAGACATTACGGAAACACATGTTTGATTTTATCCTGCATATAGACAAACACCTCGCGGCAATAACAAGCACGTATGGAGTGTGGACGTATGCGATTTTGTTCTTGATCATTTTTGCTGAGACGGGCCTTGTAGTAGCACCGTTGCTGCCCGGCGACTCCTTGCTGTTTGCTGCGGGTGCATTGTGCTCACTTGGAAACCTTGATGTTGGCTTGCTGATGATTCTGCTGTTTGTTGCCGCAGTGCTCGGCGACTCACTGAATTATGCAATCGGTAAACGTGTGGGCGAAAAACTGTTTACAAGTACCACATCGAAGTTTCTGAACCGCAAGCATCTCGACAGGGCACATGCGTTTTATGAGCGGTATGGCGGAAAGACAATTATTCTTGCGCGCTTTATGCCCATTGTGCGCACGTTTGCGCCGTTTGTGGCAGGCATTGGCTCGATGACGTATGGTAAATTTTTCTTGTATAATGTCGTTGGTGCTGCGCTTTGGGTCGGCTCGTTTTCGATGCTCGGCTATTTGTTTGCCCAGCAGCCAATTGTCAAGAACAACTTCACACTTGTTGTGCTTGCCATCATTGTTGTGAGTATTATTCCGGCGGTCGTCGAAATCGTTCGTGTACGAATGCGCCGAGAACCGTAAATTTCAGATCGAAACGATAATCATAGGCGCATTGATCGAGAAATAGTGTGCTTTAGATAGAGTGTTGTATAAGATGCTTGGGTGGCGAAATTGGCAGACGCACGGGACTTAAAATCCCGTGTTCCGTAAGGGACGTGCGGGTTCAAGCCCCGCCCCAAGCACATTTAAAGAGGTCAGCAGTGATATGTATTCGTATGTGCTTCGTGAGTCTTGTTGCGCTGTTCGTTGCGCAAGGCTCTATTGTTGCGCAAGGCTCTCTTGTTGCACAAGGCTCTCTTGTTGCGCAAGGCTCTCTTGTTGCACAAGGCTCTCTTGTTGCACAAGGCTCTCATGCTTCACGAGTCTCTCATAGCACCCAGCCCCTTTTCGAGCGCCTTACCCCTGAGAGAACTGGTGTCCAATTCAAACAAGACACCCTTAGACTGCCAAAGACTACGCTCGATGTAAAGCTCATCAACTTTATGGTGCCGGGGTGTGGTGTTGCTACTGGGGATATCACGGGCGATGGACGTCCGGACCTCGTTTTTTCTTCGTGGAGCGGTGTTGCGTTTTATCGAAACGATGGCGACATGCGCTTTACGGATATCACGCCAGCGATTGGCATTCCAGCTGACTCGTTAGTGTATAGCACGGGCGTAACCATTGTCGACATAAACGGCGATGGCAAACTCGATGTGTTCCTTGCGCGCTGGCAACACGCATGCAGACTGCTAGTAAATGAAGGTAAAGGAAGGTTCTCAGAACAGGCACAAGCGTACGGACTCGCCTTGAATGATGAGACGGTGCATGCGGTGTTCTTCGACTACGACAACGACGACAAACTCGATTGCTACCTATGTGTGTACTCCGACTTCAGACAGCGCGTCGAAGCGGGCAAGCAAGTGTCGTCTGACTCATCACGATTAACTGCAGCACAATCGCGTCAGCGTGGACGCACAGACTACCTCTATCACAACAACGGCAATGGCACGTTCGCCGACGTATCAAAAGCTGCAGGTATCGAAGATTTTGGGATGGGACTCTCTGCTACTGCTGCCGACATCAACCTTGATGGTTATGCAGATTTGTATATAGCGAACGATTTTAACGCTTCTGATATTATCTATCTCAACAATCGCAACGGCACATTCAGCGCTGTGCAAAACAAGCTCATTCGACGTTTTTCGACGTTTAGCATGGGTTGCGACATCGCCGACTTTAACAACGATGGCTTGCCAGACATTCTCACAACAGACATGCTGCCGTCGAACCACCTGCGTCGTATTACGAACTCTGGAACGAGCGGGGATATGTCCATTTACAATCCCACGTACGACTCTAACCAGGTAACGCGCAACATGCTGCAGGTAAACCGCGGCTCAAGCGGCTTCAGCGATGTTGGGTATCATGCAGGCCTTGCTGCAACTGATTGGAGCTGGGCGTGTTTGATGGCCGACTTCGATAATGATGGACGCAAAGACATCTTCATAGCAAATGGCTACATGGACGACATTTCGAATCAAGACTATGTCTATAATATCAGCCGATTAACCGAGACGATGCCGAAACCAAATTTTCTGCGCGAACCGAATTTCATGTTTCGCAACGATGGAGATATAACTTTTGCTAATGTCAGCTCAGCATGGGGTATTGCCGATACTAGTGCCTCGAAGGGTGCCGCATACGCAGATCTCGATAACGATGGCGACTTAGATCTCGTTGTAGCAAATCTCGATCGTGAACAATTCATCTATCGTAATACCACGGTAGAGCGAGGCGGTACTAAAGCAATTCGTATCCGTCTCAAAGGAACGAAGGGCAATCCAACTGGCATCGGTACGAAGATTAGAGTTGTTGCTGGCAAAACACGTCAGTACTTCGAGCAGTACCCAGTGCGTGGATACCAGTCGTCGATGGACGCAACCATACTCGTTGCACTTGGTCATGCGCCGAATGCAGACTCACCAAAGGGCTCCACTAAAAATATATCGGCCGCCGACTCGATTATTGCGCAGTGGCCCGACGGACGTATTGACGTACGCACCCGCGTGCCAGCTGGTGCTGAGCTCACCTTTACCCATAGTATGGGGCTCAAAGCCGGGGGCTCGCCGTTTGCACCACCCAGCGACATACATGCAAAGTTTAAGAACGTAACAACAACCTCTGGTCTCGGTTACGTACACCACGAAAACTATTTCGACGACTTCAAGCGATACCGACTTATGCCCACGCGTATGTCGTGGGGAGGTCCGTCCGTTGCGGTCGGCGACATCACAGGCGACGGACTCGACGACGTCGTCTACGGTGCTTCGAAGGGGTACAACCGCGCGTACTACATTCAAAAATCTTTAAGTGCGGGCAGCACGAAGAATGCAGGTAGCACGACGCCCGACACAGGAGCTTTCTTCAGCCCCATGGCGCAGCCGACCCTTGCCAAAGACTCTACCTATGAAGACCAGGCAATGCTTCTCGTAGACGTCGATGGTGATGGTGATCGCGATCTCGTTGTGGCAGGTGGCGGTGGAGAGTACGACGAGGATGCACCCGAACGCGGGCTGCGAATTTATTTGAATGATGGCGTCGGACAATTCACGCGTAGCACAAGAGAGCCCTCGCGTGTACGTACGAATGCAACAACACTTAATGCATGCGACTTCGATAACGATGGCGACGTCGACTTGTTCATTGGTGGGGGTGTAAAGACCGACCAGTATCCACTTGCCGCGCAGTCGTATCTCCTCGAGAACGATGGCAAGGGTTCGTTTACCGATGTGACAGACGTGCGCATACCAGATGTAAAAAATATTGGAATGTTGAGGGCGGCGCTATGGACCGATATAGATGCTGATGGCTTTATAGACCTTATGGTGGCGGGCGAGTGGATGCCTCTAACGGTGTTTCGGAATGTGAGCGGACATTTCGTAAACAATACTACAATAAGCGGACTCGATAGCACTTGTGGATGGTGGTATAGTCTCAATGGCGCAGATATCGATAACGATGGCGACATCGACTATGTAGCAGGTAACATCGGTATGAATACCCGTTATCAGGGAAGTCCGGCGTCACCAATCGAATTGTATTCGGGCGACTTCGATGACAATGGCAGCACCGATGCACTCATCGTTTATACGAACGAAGGCAAACGTCGTCTTGTACGCGATCGTCCAAAGATCTTCGCGCAGATGCCGACACTAAATCGTCGATTCAACGAGTACAATGGCTTTGCAAAGGCGACAATTGAAGACATCCTAGACCAGGGTCAGCTTGATACATCCATGCACAAGCGTGCCATCGAAATGCGTTCGATGGTGCTTATCAATGATGGGAAAGGTCGATTTACGCTCAAGCCGCTACCCGATCTCTGTCAGATTGCACCTGTGCTTGGCGTCGAGTTTCTCGACATCAATGCCGACAATAACATCGATCTGGTCGTGTGTGGCAATATGTATGGCGCCGAGGACGATGTTGTCCGATATGATGCGGGCAAGGGGCTCGTCCTGTCTGGCGACGGCCGAGGGGGCTTCGAACCGCTCAGCACGTCGGCATCTGGCTTCACAAGTCCGTATGATACAAGGGGCTTAGTAGTTATTAAGAACCCAGGAAACACCAACACACCTGTAATTCTTGCGACATCAGTAAATAATGGTATTTCTGAGTCCTTCATCCTCTCGGAACCATCCTCTATACGAGTGATACAAGCCGACCCTTCGCGAGTAACACACGCTATCGTGGATCTTGGCGGAAGCAGTCGTCGCATCGAATTATACTGCGGAAGTGGCTACAGGAGCCAGTCTAGCTGTAATCTGGTCGTTCCTTCAAAAGCGCTGTTGGTGAAGGTTTTCCCCTCTCCAGCAACTAAATAATCTTTTTTTGACGCGTTTGGTAACAACGATTTAACCTCGCAGTCATACCGCTTCAACGCGCCCTCGCACATTGTGGCTTTATTGATACTTCTAGGAGTCGTATCTTAAAGAGGTTGTAACGAACAGGTTCACGACTACGATTGCATTTGCGGTTACAGTCAAAGAGGTCAGCGTTTACAATAGGACTGCGATTTTACCACGGCTACTCTATGTCGGCTGTGATCTAGACACGATTTTCAAATGAATTATCAACTGGCACAATTATCAACCAACATTTCAATTTTCTGGGAACTTCCATGAAAGCGTCGAAACTTACCCATTTGGGTGGCCGACTCGCTACATTGGCCGTTGTATTAATGATAGCCTGCTCGGCAACACTTGTTGCTCAGCAGACTTATGTCGTTAACGGTTTTGTAGGCGCAGGCCAGCAGACAGTACCATCGTATTCATACGTGTATAACTACCCGAACGAATACTACTACTTCTCTGACTGGAACTACTTCTCATACGATTACATGACGAGCTATCGTCAGCAGTATATCGTAACTGCCGCAGACATGCGTGCAGCAGGCATGTGCGCTGGACCAATTTCGTCCATGGCATACCGGTTTGTGCGTGCCATCAGATTTGACATGGATATTACGATATCTCTTAAACAAGTACCGGCCACCACAACGTTCCTTAATACGTGGCAAACGGGCTTGACGCAGGTATATAACAATCCTGCATTCACTCTGAACCCCATTGCATTAAATGACTCGACATGGGTTGATTGGCCATTCCAGACAAATTTCACGTGGGATGGTACCAGCAATTTGGTTGTAAATCTGTGCCGCTTGAATCGTACGGGTAACTACACATACAATCAGCTTGGATCGCAGTACTTGCTAACACATGTACGTCCGCCCAATCCGCCGTTTAACTACACTGGTCAGTATCCGTATTTGTTCGCCTATGGTTATGCATTCAACGGTACGCCAACCTGCACGCCAGCATATGGTCCATACATCGCTTACATGTACAGCTATAGCTGGGTCACCTATATAAACGAGTACAAGGCATTCCGTCCACTTGTCCGTTTCAAATCGGAAACTGGTGTAACACAATCCTTCCCAGACGAAGTAGACCCACGCCGCATTACAAAGGCGGGTGACGTCTATAATGGCAGCGATGCACTGCATCCAAAGCCATCGATTACATTCTTCCAGTCAGCGGGTGCGAGCTACTCGTTCAACTATCGTATTGTTGGACCACTGCCAGCAACCAATACGGTCTACCAAGCCCTTAGTGGTGGCAGCTCAACGATCAACCATACAGCTGCAACAGGCGGATCTTATACGTACACGTTTGGTGAAGCATCTGGTATCTATGCCAGTGCGAATGGCGACCTAAACCTTGCATCTGCTGTTGGCGGTGCCTATCGTGTGGAAGTTGATTTTACTTCTTCCTGTGGTGTCTCCTCATGGCGTAAAGCATTTATCGTTGCCTTTCCGAATGATGTCGCGCTATCGGGTATCCGCTCGCCGCAGCCAGTACCAAAGAAAAACCCAATCAACATCAATCTGCCTCTTGCAGCGCAGATTCAGAACGTTGGTCTGAATCCTGTTACTAACGTTGACGTCACGGCCGTAGTGAAGAACTCGTCG
>JAWXBR010000043.1:0-43819 GCA_034440235.1 bacterium | reverse complement strand
GGTCTTCGCAAGTCGTCGGCCTGCACGTGCCTGTTTTCAACGAGCCTAAAGAACAGCTTCAACCCATTGATAGCCTGATTCTGGTACGAGGCAGAGCATTCACGCGCTAAAACGTACTCGCTGTTGAAGCGCATTACATCATCACCACAAAGCTCCGACACTGCCTTGCCATGATGGAACCCTCTGCGTGTCTACCAAACGTAACATCGTGACTACCCGGACCCGGGACTACACGCCCTACTTCTCCAAGAAGCAGCCCACCGGTATCGTCCGCCTGAACGAGGGCACCGCACCCCGTGCGAGAACATCGAGTACATCGCGAAGGTCGTTCACATTTACGACGCGACGTCGCTTGCCAAGAGCTTCGTACTGATTGTCGATACGGCCCTGGTATACACGTTTGCCATTGTGGAGCACGACGACTTCGGGCGTGGTGGTTGCCTTGAATCGTTCCGCTAATGTCTTTGAGTCCCACCTGACATCCATGCGAAGTTTATAATCGGAGTAGAACTCGGCAACTTCTGCGGAGTCTGCGCTTGCTGTGTCGACCACACCAACAAAGGCAACAGAGGGATTGTCTTTCTGCAACTGCTGCAATGCTTTGGTTGATGCCTTGCACACGGGACATGATGGCGAAAGAAACACGTACACGCTGTCGGCCGGCTGCGACTGAACTGTCGTAACGAGTGCGAATAGCACTATGAGAACCGATACGATCACAGTATGTATTTACTCAAGTCGTGATTGTTTACAATCGATGACAGCCGTTCGTCCACCATTGCTTCGGTAATGAGAAGAGTTTTTTCTGTGATTGCATCGGGTGCATCGAACAGAATTTCTTCGAGGAGCGTTGTGAGAATTGTGTGAAGCCGGCGTGCACCAATGTTTTCGATTTCGTCGTTCACACGTGCTGCGGTGCGAGCAATGGCGCGGATTGCGCCCTCGTCGAACGTTAACGCGACGTCCTCTGAGCCCATGAGGGCTGTGTATTGTTTAATGAGTGCGTGTTCTGGCTCGGTGAGAATGCGAACGAAGTCGCCTTCGGTGAGCGAGTTTAGTTCGACGCGAATCGGAAAACGTCCCTGCATCTCGGGGATCAGGTCGCTTGGCGTGCTGACGTGAAATGCACCCGATGCGATGAAAAGAACGTGGTCGGTTTTAACGGGACCATACTTTGTGTTGACCGTTGCGCCTTCGACTATGGGAAGTAGGTCGCGCTGTACGCCTTCGCGCGATACGTCTGGACCTGAGCCCCCTCCGCCCCTTGACGCAACCTTATCGATTTCGTCGATAAACACAATGCCGGTGTTTTCGGCACGCACCATGGCCTCACGGATGATTTTGTCCATGTCGACAAGCTTCTCTGCCTCTTGTGCTTCGAGAATTTTACGCGCGTCGGCAACCGTGGTGCGTCTACGCTTGGTGCGCTTGGGCATCATGTTCTGAATCATCTCGCCGATGTTGATGTCCATGCTGTCGGGTCCGATCGGACCCATTACGTTCATGCCTGGCATGGCATCGACCTTGACATCGATTTCAATTTCTTTGTCCTCGAGTTCCCCCGCATGAAGCTGTTCTGTGAGCCTCGCGCGACGTGCCTGAATTTCTTCGTCGCCATTAGAGTTTGACAAGTCGAACGACATGCCCGGTGATGGCAGCGGCGCAAGCGCATCGAGGATGCGATCTTCGACAGCCTTGGTGGCCTTCTCTTGCACAATGGCAAAATGCTCGGCGCGCACCATGCCCACGGCAACTTCTACGAGATCGCGAATTATCGTCTCTACATCACGTCCGACATATCCAACCTCGGTGTACTTCGTTGCTTCGACTTTCACAAAGGGGGCTGCGGCAAGCTTGGCCAGACGGCGGGCTATTTCGGTTTTGCCAACGCCGGTCGGACCGATCATGATGATGTTATTCGGCATGATTTCCTGACGCAGCATGCCTGCAACCTGTTGACGTCGCCACCTGTTGCGCAACGCAATAGCTACAGCTTTTTTTGCCGCATCCTGTCCAATTACATACTTGTCAAGCTCGGCAACTATCTGCCGTGGTGTTAATTCCATTTCAACAATCTTGCTTCGTTACACATCGTAAAGTTACTTAATGATCTACGCATTGTCTTACAGTTCTTCAACAATGATTTTGTCGTTGGTGTAAATGCAGATTTCGCCTGCGATACGCAACGATTGCTCGACGATGGCGCGAGAATCGAGGTCTGTATTACGCAGTAAGGCGCGCGCTGCGGCCAGCGCAAAGGGTCCGCCTGAGCCTATGGCCACCACCTCGTCATCGGGCTCGACAACGTCGCCCGTGCCAGAGAGGATGAGCGCTTTTTCGCCATTCATAACAATGAGCATCGCTTCGAGGCGGCGCAGGTATCTATCTGTGCGCCAGTCGCGCGCAAGCTCTATTGCGGCACGATCGAGATTCCCACGATGTGCCTGCAGTTTTTCTTCGAAGCGTTGTAGCAGTGTAAATGCATCGGCCGTTGCACCTGCGAATCCTGCGAGGATGGTGTCGTTAAATAGCCTACGCACTTTTTTCGCAGAATGCTTCATCACCGTCGTGTTAAATGTCACCTGACCATCTGCACCAAGCGCAGCCTTGCCGTTTTTTACAACGCCAACTACAGTAGTGCTATGAACGATAGGATGTGTATCTGGGTGCGACATATCAAAACCGAGAGAGTGTAGAATGAAGCCGGCTAGTCGTGTCTATCAATGATGCCAGTCGTGTCGTTTAGTGCCTGTAATGCTTAAACATTATCGCCAGAACAACTGCGCTGACAACGAACATCAAGCTAAGGAGAAGTGCAACACTTAAGTGTGACTGAGCACCTTGCGCGAAGTCCACCCATTGTACCGCGCCGCGCCAGACGAACGTAAGGGTAAAAATTGCTGTTGCTGAAAGTGCCGCAGGCATGGTCCACTGACGACCCTGTTTCAGCAGCAATCCAATCACAACCATGAGCGACCCAAACACACCACCGTTAAGAATCGACGATGAACTTTTTTCTCCCGTAAGCATAAAGCCCGCAATGCCACAAGCAACGAGGAACATGCCGTACCAGATTAACAGTGAGCCGAGGCGTTTATTCACGGCGGCCTATGACGTGAAGAGTCCGTCTTTCATCTTTACAACCCTCTGCGCCCGCCTTGCGATCTCGTCGCTATGTGTTGCAATCACGCACGTAATACCCGATGTGCGCTGTAAGTCACACAACAAGTCCACGACTGCCGTGGCATTGGCACTATCGAGATTGCCCGTTGGCTCGTCGGCAAAAAGAATTGCAGGGTCGTTAATTAAAGCGCGTGCAATTGCCACACGTGCCTGCTCTCCGCCCGAAAGTTCCGAAGGCATGTGAGGAGCACGATGTGCTAGTGACACCTTCTCGAGCAGCGTCATGGCACGTGCACGTGCTGCTTTGTCGGCCACACCTGCAATGAGCAATGGCATCATGACATTTTCGACCGCAGTGAACTCTGGTAACAGATGATGAAACTGAAACACCATACCTATCACTTCATTGCGTAGTCGCGAGCGTTGCTTGTCGTCAATCGATGCGTAGTTCACCACGTTACTCGAGCCGATCGAGGCTTGCCTAATCTTTTCTGACGTGAGCTCGATACTTCCGCTATCAGCATCATCGAGCGATGCCAGGATATGCAACAACGTCGACTTGCCTGCTCCACTCGGTCCGACCAACGCAACAAACTCACCAGCACTCACAGAAAGCGAAACGCCACGCAGTACGACTGTGTCTGCTTGACCGGTCCTGCGATACGATTTTCGAATGTCTGTAGCTATTAAGAGTGGCATGCGGCTACCTCGGAAAGCGACATAGCCCCCAGCATTAATAGTGATTGCGAGAGAGGACGCATATCAGAACTGACGCAATACGCGCAGGTCGTTGTCGTACAGCTTGCGGATGTCGTCGATGCCGGTGAGCATCATCAACACACGTTCGACGCCAAAGCCGAAGGCAAAACCTGAGTACACTTCGGGGTCGATACCGCAGTTTTCGAGCACCTTCGGGTGCACCATGCCGCACCCAAGAATTTCTAACCAACCCGTGTGTTTGCAGACCCTACATCCAGCCCCTTTACATAAAAAGCATCGCATGTCTACTTCTGCGCTGGGCTCTGTGAACGGGAAATACGATGTGCGAAAACGCAGCTCAGCATCGGCCGCATAAAACGCTTGTGCAAATGCAAGGATGGTGCCCTTCAGGTCGGCCATGCTCACACCCTTGTCTATGTAGAGTCCTTCGACCTGATGAAACTCAGCCAGCGCGCGTGCACTGACGGCTTCGTTGCGATAGACACGTCCGGGCATAATACTGCGTATCGGCGGCTTCGTGCTCTCCATAAGGCGCACCTGCACACTCGACGTATGTGTGCGCAAGAGTAGATCGTTGCGTTCTTTACTATCAACAAAGAACGTATCCTGCATGTCGCGTGCAGGATGGTCCACGGCGAAGTTCAGCTTGCCGAAGTTGTGGGCGTCGTCTTCGACGTCCGGACCCTCTGCGACGCTGAAGCCCATCGACCTGAAGATGTCGACGATACGCTCAAGTGTTTGCGTAATTGGATGAATGCTTCCCGGTAGGGGTCCGCGAGGGGGCAGCGTCACATCAATGCTCTTAACATCTGCGACGCTCGCATACTGCTCGCTTAAGCGTTCGAATTCTGCATCGGTGTGTTTGCGCAGATCGTTCAGCGCCTTACCAACGAGGGGCTTTTCTTCTTTCGGTACATCACGCAATGCATCAACAAGGGCCTGAAGAGTGCCCTTGCGAACGAGGTGTGTTAAACGAAAAGATTCGACGCCGTCTCTGCTGTTTATGCCAGCAAGGTCGGCGTCGATTGTAATTCGAAGAGAAGAGATTTTGTCGAGCACGTGAATCCTACGCGGCTAAATCTAATGCTACACGTACATCCTACGCTGCTACCTTCTTCGCAATTGTCGCAAACACCTCTGGATGATTCATGGCCAAGTCGGCAAGAATCTTCCGGTTCATTGTGATGTTGCTGACTTTTAGACCGTGCATCAGACGCGAATACGTTGTGCCGTTTAGGCGGGCAGCGGCGTTGATACGTACGATCCACAATGCACGGAACGTGCGCTTCTTAGCGCGGCGATCGCGGTATGCGTATTGGAGGCCTTTTTCTACGTGGTATTTAACCGACGTCCAGACCTTCGAGCGGGCACCCCAGTAACCTTTTGCAAGCTTGAAATACTTCTTCTTGCGCTGGTGCGCCGCTACTTTATTTTTAGCTCTAGGCATTGTTGCTCCAGATGTTGGTCGTCAGGAGAGCGGGTTCCCTGATCAACCGTGAAAAAAAATCCTATTAACGAAGTGCTAGGCAATGCAACACGTTTGGCGTGTCAGCCTTGTGCACGAGAGTGTCATTGCGCAACTGACGTTTACGCTTGCGGCTCTTGCTCGTTAGGATATGGCTGCGGCCAGCCTTCTGACGCTTGATACGTCCCGAGCCTGTCAGCTTGAATCGCTTCTTGGCACCGCTATTGGTCTTCATCTTCGGCATGACGTCCTACTCTGTTGGTGGTGCTTCGTCTTTTTCGATATCAACATGTTCTTGCGTTGGTGCTGTAGGCGCTACGGGTGCTATGGGTGCGACGGCCTCATCCTTCGCTTCCACATCAACCTTCTTTACTTTCACAGCATCAGGATCTTTCGCTACAGCCGGATCTTTCGCTACAGCCGGATCTTTCGCTACAGCAGGATCTTTCGCTACAGCAGGATCTTTTTTGAACACTGGTTTCGCAGCGGCCTTGGCTTCCTTTTCTTTCTTCTTCACCTTGGTCAAATCAGGAGCGATCGTGACCGAGAGGAAGCGACCTTCCATCTTCATCGGCTGATCGATCTTCGAAATGTCAATGAGGGCGTCAATAAATTTCTGAAGGAGGGCGTGCCCGAATTCCTGGTGAACGATTTCACGTCCACGGAACATGACCGTTGCTTTTACTTTGTGACCTTCTTCGAGAAAACCTTTTGCATGTCGCGTCTTGAACTCGAGATCGTGTGTGTCGGTACCAGCACGGAATCGAATTTCTTTTAGGAGCGAATGCACCTGCAATTTTTTCTGCTGCTTCTCACGCTTGGTCTGCTCGTAAATGAACTTTCCATAGTCGATGATTTTGCAAACAGGGGGCTTTGCCTGTGGGGCTATTTCGACAAGATCGAGTTCACGCTCCAACGCAATGCGTAATGCTTCACGCCTACTGAGTACACCGAGGGGTGCGCCCTGTGCGTCGACTACACGCAGTTCGGCAGCAGTGATCTCTTCATTAATTTTTTGTTTTCGCTGTGACTCCGGTCGTGGAGCATTAAACGGAATGTACGGACGCCTCAAGCGGTCTTTCGCGTAGATGGGTTGACAGTGTTAACCAAAGAGCGCAAAGATAAGGAAGGTTCGGCTATGTGCAAAGGGATACAATAGCTTACGGTGCGTGTTCGTAATTTTGCACCATGCCATCAAAAGAAGACGTTCTAACGACCATCGAACAAGCAGGGAAACGCGGTACCGCTATCCCCTCGTCACTCCCAGTGCTGCCTTTGCGCGACATTGTGATCTATCCGCACATGATTTTTCCGGTTCTGATCGGACGCTCCACCTCCCTGAAGGCGGTGGCCGA
Organism: bacterium; assembly: GCA_034440235.1. GTDB lineage: Bacteria > Bacteroidota > Ignavibacteria > Kapaibacteriales > Kapaibacteriaceae > JAWXBR01. Next base: position 37,156 of record JAWXBR010000043.1, on the reverse strand, counting down.
AGCCTTGGAACGCGAGAAATACATTTTTGTAGTTGCCCAACGCAATGCTCAAACCGAAGAGCCAGGCTTTGAGGACATCTACGAATACGGCACGATTGCGAAGATTCTGCAGATTCTTCGCCTCCCGAATAACCTGTTAAAGGTGCTCGTGGAGGGTATGGTGCAGGGACGTATTGTGAAGGGACATCGCACGACGCCGTATCTCGAAGCAAATACCGAAGTCGTGACCGTTAAGGTAAACGATAAAGACCGGCATGTAAAAGCCCTTGCACGTCACGCATCGGAACTCTTCGAGCAGTACGTTAAAGACAACAGAACGCTGCCCCCTGAAGTACTTGGCGCATACGAGAACATCGACGATCCTATTCGCCGCCTCTACTATGCTGCGGCCAACATCACGCAAAAGGTCGAAGCGAAACAAAAGATTCTGAATAGCAGCGACTTACGGACGCAGTATTTCGATCTAGTGCAGATGCTTTCGAGTGAGCTGGAATTGTTGAAGCTCGAAGCAGAGATCGACACAAAGGTGCAAGACCAGATACAGAAGTCGCAGCGCAAGTACTTCATACAGGAACAGATTCGCACGCTGCAAAAAGAATTGGGTGACGACGATGATGGCGGTGCCGAACTGGGTCCGTTAAAAGACGCCCTCGACGCCGCAGGCATGCCCGAACCTGTCCATACAAAAGCAATGGAAGAATTCGATCGTTTGAAAAAAACGAATTCTATATCACCCGAATTCAGCGTGAACCGCACGTGGCTCGAAATGCTTGCTGCTGTGCCGTGGTCTACTCGTACAGATGACGATCTGCAAATCACTCACGTTAAAAAGATTCTTGACGAGGATCACTACGACCTCGACAAACCAAAACAGCGAATTCTCGAATACATTTCGGTGCTGAATCTCGTAGGGTCGATGCGCGGACAAATTCTGTCGTTTGTCGGACCTCCGGGTGTTGGCAAAACATCGCTTGCGAAGTCGATAGCGCGTGCTCTTGGACGCACCTTTGTGCGCATCTCGCTTGGTGGTGTGCGCGACGAAGCGGAGATACGCGGACATCGTCGTACCTACATCGGCGCAATGCCGGGCAAGATTATTCAGGCAATGAAACGCGCCGGTAGCGTGAACCCTGTCATTCTGCTCGACGAGATCGACAAGATGTCGATGGACTTCCGTGGCGACCCATCGTCAGCGTTGCTCGAAGTGCTCGACCCCGAACAGAACAATGCATTCAACGATCATTATCTCGAAGTCGATTACGATTTGTCGAACGTGCTGTTCATTGCTACAGCAAACGTCAAGTACGACATCCCTGCTCCCCTTCTCGACCGTCTAGAAGTAATTGAGTTGTCGAGTTATCTAGAGCCAGATAAGATCGAGATTGCAAAGAGGCACATTCTGCCAAAGCAATTAGAACGACATGGACTTCAGGATTTCGACCTGACGTTTACCGATGGTGCATTACGGCGCATTGTGCGCGAATACACGCGCGAAGCGGGTGTACGCAACATGGAACGCGAGATAGCATCGGTGTTACGCAAGCTTGCAATGCGCATCGTTTCGGATGTAGGCGAGACCGGGTCGTTTGCAAATCCCGAAGCGATGAAGAAATCTGCTCGCTATAAGAAACTCGCAAAAGGCAAGGCAATTAAGGTTGATGAGTCAGCAGTCGAAGAATTTCTACGCGCACCGAAGTTCAAGGAACGTGAAGGCGAACTCTCCGACAAGATTGGACTCGCTACGGGTCTTGCATGGACGAGTATGGGTGGTGAGACACTTCCAGTTGAAGTCACCATCATGCCGGGTCCGGAACGCCTTACCCTAACAGGCAAACTCGGCGACGTCATGAAAGAAAGTGCAATGGCAGCGCTCTCGTACTTGCGCAGCAACCACAAGGCTTTCGAACTCGACCCCGATTTCGCCAAGAACAAAGAAATTCACGTCCACGTCCCCGAAGGCGCAATCCCCAAAGACGGTCCATCTGCCGGCATCACCATGACCCTTGCGCTGCTGTCCGCAGCAAGCGGCAAGCCCCTTCGCGGAGATCTTGCAATGACTGGCGAAGTAACACTACGTGGCAATGTCTTGCCGATTGGTGGCCTCAACGAAAAACTTCTCGCTGCAAAACGTGCAGGTGTCGTTACCGTGCTTGTGCCAAAGGCCAATCGTAAAGATGTCGAGGAACTTCAGTCCGCAGTAACCGAAGGCCTCGAGATTATCTACGTCGACCACATCGAGCAAGCCATTTCACATGCCTTCCGCACTGCCAAGAATACTGCAAGTGCAAAAGCAGCATCGAAGGTGTCTGCAAAGCCTTCGGTTAAGAGTGCCTCCAAGCTGATAAAAAATATTAGCAATGGCGCTGTGAAGAAATCAACAAATGGCGCTTCAAAGAAATCGACAACTAGCACTTCCAAAAAATCGACAAGCACTCCGAAAAAGAAATCGCGAACTGGGCGATGAGGCTCACACCTGTGCAATTGACCATCTATGGCGTGTTAAGAATTGCGCCCTGGTATTGAACTGTGTCGGAAAGTCCGATGTGTAGAGCGACAAATCGAATCGATTCGTCACGTTCAAGCCGTGATTGCGACCATACACCTTCTATCTCCACAGACGCTGGCCATTGTTCAGAAGGTGGCCATTGAGCAGTCCATCCTTCTACATCGGCGGCGTTAATCTCGTCCGCATCAAAAACCACGACTCGTATGCTGTCGATTTTGCGGTTCGTTCGATTCGTAACGTAAAACCATACGCGTGATGTGTCGGAATCACCCTGCATTTCTATTACTACACTGTCGAGAATTGCTTGCGATGGCTCTTCAAGTGCTCCGTCTAAGGTATAAGCTGGCCCGTACTGGCTTGAGCGCTTCGTGTACCCGTGAGTATCTCTGAAGACCAATCCAGAGGAATTGCTCACAATATCCTTTGAAAGGTCTGTTACTGCTGGGATTACCCACAACACAAGCGGTATAACGGTTACTACTATTAGTCCGAGCGACACAAGGACTGCGACTCGCTGACCTCTATCCATACATTTTCCCGTTTCCTAAGAAGTCCGTATCTTTGTTTTCTGTATCAAGCAAGTTAAGGATAATGTCATGGCTAAAAAGGGCGCACGCGTCATCATAACACTCGAATGCACGGAAGCCAAAAAAGAAGGCAAGCCGGCATCGCGTTATTCGACAATGAAGAACAAGCAAAACACAACTGAACGCCTCGAGCTCAGCAAGTACAATCCTTTCCTGCGCCGTCACACGGTACACAAAGAAGTACGCTAAGCACCCGACAATCGGCTGATTGACGTTCTAACAGGCCGTCAACGATAAAACTCTAACGTAAAAGGCCTTCCAAATCGGAAGGCCTTTTTTCGTTTTACAATCTACTTTCTACCGGTCGCTCGAGGACAGCTAGTTACGAGCGCGCGTCATTACCTTGCATTGCCTGAAGTCGCCCTGGTTGTTTGTCACCTCGAGTTGATAGACGTATGCAGCATCGGCAAGGCCCAACGTTGCAAGATTTACCGTAAGGGTCTGAGGACCAGGGGGCAGGCTGGACTTTCTTAACGACGTCACCTTACGTCCCGCCAAATCGAAGATGTCGAGCACGACATCAGATGTACTAACTAAGGTGAACGGTACGACAGTTTGAGATGTGAAGGGGTTGGGATAATTCTGTCCGAGTGTGAACTGACCGCCTGTTTCGGGTTCGAGGTTAATGAGTCCGGTCGACGGAGCGTTGATGGCCACTTGTAGAAATGAGTCGTAGCCCCCTGCCGAAGTATTCGTCACCAGTGTTGCTGTTTGCATTGCGTAGCCATCGGCGAAGACACCGTCAGAGCTGGGAGGTGTAGGGTCCGGACCCGCCACTGCATATGGTTGGTTGGATGTTAACAACGCATTGGTTTCTGCTACTGGATACGCCAACTGCGACGTTACAGATAACACCGAACTAAGAAACACCTGAAAGTGCATGTGAATGGTTCGTCCAGGATACCAACCGGGGAATATCGTAATGAAGTTTACTTCTCCATTGGCATCGGTCATCTGTATGCCACGCAGCCACGTTGCACCCGTATGATCTTGACTACCGTTTTGTCCGCTCGTTCTAAAACCCGAGTAGTACCCGTACGCATTGCAGTGCCACAGGTCTACACGGGCATTTGTAATGGGACTGCAGTTTGATGTGCTTACGATCTTCATCTTCATACGATGGATTACACCATCCTGATCTTCACGCATGTCCTGACGGAATTTCGATAGGTCCTTGCTCAAGTCCAGCGGAAAAGGTCCGGCCGTCTCCGACGGAATCAGCACACACTCCTCTACCCCTTGCACGCTTGTCTCTTGTCCATCGCCAAAGGGCTTACCGAGCGCTGTGGCGCTCACACCTGCGGCAGCAGCAACCGATGCAGCACCTGCAAGGCCAGACAGCTTGAGAAACTCTTTTCTGTTCATCGAAATCTCCCGATGTATCGGTCCGATATCAAACCAACGTTCTAGGCTTTGATTCCCGAACTGCTTCACTACAAGAATGCATTGTCGAACTGCTATAATACAAGAATGGCCCTCATATGAGAGCCATTCTTTAAAAATAGTATGTTGCGTTTACGTCGGATATGCTTATCACTCTCAACGCAATCGATATCAGAACACTGGTCCGTCCTGCGATACGAATATGTGCGGAACGATTGCTTTGCCAACATCTGCGTTGTCGTAGTCGGTTGGTTCTGAAAGCACAAGCTTAAGAGCAGCGCGAAGGATTGCAGCATGTGCACCTTCATTTGGTGCGAGATCCATGAACACCCGTCGTGCCCTTGCATCCTCGCTATATCGGAAGTAGTCGACCCACAATTTCATGGCAAACACTTCGACGGCGAGAGCATAACGAAGGATGCCGCGCGTAGAATCGAGTTTGCTGTTAGCGCCTGGCGGGAATGCTGTAAGCGTTGTTGTTGTGGTATCGGCAGGAACTGTGCCACCTAATTGCTCTAATACTTCCTTAAACCGCAAAGCATGGGCAGTGTGGTCGGCTTTAAAGCGTAGGGCAACACTGAGTACTGGACCGCTGATGTAGTCGAGGCCGTCGGGACTCTTTAAACTGGCGGCTGCTGCATACGTATTCACTGCCTGTTGCTCAAGCGTAAACGATTCTGCGAGAAGCTGCACATCGGTGCGGCCGTCGTCGGCTGCTAGAATTGTGCGTTTTTGCCCGAGCCACATTCCTGCCATTGCCATTGCAGAAGCTGCAACGGCTCCTCGCTTAAGAAACTTACGGCGGTTGCCTTCGACTGCATCTGCCAACACCTCTTCTAGAAGGTCAGCTTCTGTGATATGCTCTTTTGTGAATATCAACTTTTCCATGTTGTAGTTCTCCTGTATTGGTTACGGCCTCGGCATCTCTTGCGAGATGGCAGAGGTTGGGGAAATACTGGCACCTATGTCGGCTCCTGCATCTTTGTCGGTATCGCTACCAATGAGGAGTTTAAGTGCAGCACGGAAAACCGCAGCATGTTGTGCTTCGACGGGAGCAATGTCTGACATTGCATCGATTGCCTTTAAATGCGTAAGACGCATTGCGTTATCGGACGATGTAATGTTCGTGAAGTACGATTGCGCAGCAGTTAGTTCGAGCGCAATGGCATACTTAAGAATACCAGCCGGTGTAGTGAAGTTGCCAAACACAGGATCGATTTTGAATTTCGTAGTTCCGTCTACTGCAATTCCTGTAAGGAAGTTCACACCAACAGCAGGATCTGCAGGAGCAGTACCACCAAGATCTGCTGTGATAACCGATTTGAACTGTGCACCATGTCCTGCATGATCGTTAATAAACGATGTAGCAACCTGCGAATACGCACCTGTTAACAAGCCAGTAGCTGCCGCTGCAGTGTACGTATTGATAGCAAGCTTTTCAATCAGAAATGCATCTGAAAGTATCCTGATATCACGTGCTTTTGTATCGTCCGTCGGCGTGGTCGATGCGTCTGAGCATCCCGCCAACCCAGACCCAATCATAGGTAGCGCAGCGGCAGCTGCTGCTACCAAGGCCCCTTTTTTCAGAAATTTTCTGCGATGCGGACTCATTACCTCATGCAGCACTTCCTCTAGCATCTCCGCCTGCTCGATGGCGTTCCTGGAGAGTTTCATGCATCCTCCTGCGTCATGTGAATTGTCAAACTTCGTTGAATGGTCAGACTAAAGTGTCGAACGTTCGACCCCACTCTTCTATCGCCGCACCCTACATCTCATATAGTCGCGAATGTTCCCAAAGTCTACCTGCTCTGCAACTGTCTTCTTAGGACCTACGACTTCGTTACTGCACCGGCAACAACCATTTTGTCAAGGGTCGGAGTGGGACTGCCTCCTGTTGGCTCGAGCGTTACGGCAAACATCTGCGGTTTGCCGACGGCATGCATCTTCATGACTTTTTCTGTGTCCCGCTCCGGATTAAACACACCAAGGTCAACGGGCTTGCCATCGACAATGGCCCAGAGCTGATAGTCGTGTCCCGCTGGACAGTTCGGCATTTTGCGCAGGTCGAGCATCACCTCTTGTGTGCCCTTATTCCAGAACACTGTAGCAAACGACGATGCTGCTTTTGGTGTACCAGGCATTGGCACACGCATCATGTTTGAGTCGGTGAGTTGCTCGAGCGTGCTTTCCATATACGAGGCTTTCGAGGCCATCACACTCTGGTTGCTTTTTGCATCGGCAAGTTCTACCTGCGTCTGCGCCAGCTCGCTCTTCACGCCACTGTACTGCACGTAGTAATACACACCCGGCATGAGTCCGATCATAAACGCAATGCTCGCCGCCATCAGCCACCCACGCGATGCTTGACGTTGTGCACGCTGTGTTGGATCGGGGTCTGAAGTACGTGGCTCGACAAATGTAGCACCAGAGCCTTGTCCTGAGCCCCTTACCTGCGTCAATACAGGTTGTTCATTGTGCTTCGCGTTTTCAACGACGTTGCTTTCTTGCTGCCGTGCGTTTTCTACTGCTTGAAGAATGCGCGACCGAAGTTCTGGACGTGGCGTAATAGAATGAAGCTGAGCGTATTGTTCGACGGTTCGTTGCAAACGCATCACTTCGGCTGCGACCTCGGGCTCTGTTGCCATGTGGTGCTCGACCTCAAGAATTTCTTCTGGAGTTAGAGCACCTGCGACGTAGAGGTCGAGGATGCCGGAGTGGATGATATCGTTTACGTTGCCGTTCATGTCTTTTTGCTGAGTTACTCGCTGCTTATTGTGCTGTGGTTACGCTGTGAGTCAAGTTCTGTCGTCGAAATACGCTCGAAGGTTTTGCATTGCTAGTCGTACACGACTTTTTACTGTGCCGAGGGGTATGCCATATTCCTCTGCGATTTCCGATTGTGTGTAGCCCTTGAAATACATCAGATCGATAATCTGTTGTTGTTCAGGCGCCAGCGTTCGAACCAGGTCGCGAAGGTCCATCGTTTCGGGAATAATGCCGTCTGCGCTCTCCGGTTCCTCTACACCTACGATATCATCGACCGTTCGGTTGTCGAGGTTCATTTTATAGGTGCTGGAGCGTATTGTATCGATCGATAGGTTTCGCGCGATGTTGAGCATCCACGTAAAGAACGTGCCCTTGCTCGAATCGTATCGTTCGCGCTGCGTCCACACCCTCACAAACGTCTCTTGCAGCAGGTCCTCTGCCAAGATCTCTGAACGCACAATCTTCAGAACAATGGCATATAACGTCGCACCATAGCTGTCATAAATCTCCCCCATAACAGAGGAATCTCCGCTGCGCAAGCGACGAACAGTTTCATGGGTGAGTACTTCTGCCACGGTGTAAACTACGAACCTTTACGTTTCTGACTTCCTGTGTGCTTGGTCTTCAGTCCTGTTCTGTTGAAGAGCCACATCAGGTCTACGGTTCCTGATCGTTCGAGGTGTCGGGTGAAACGTCGGCTTCGTGCATCTCACGCATGCGATACCCAACACCACGAATGCTATGAATGAGCTGTGATGCGCCCGGTTTTTCGACCTTCTGCCGCAAACGTTTTACATACACATCGATGATGTTCGATTCGGGGTCGAAGTTGTGCTTCCACACCTGCTGCATAATCATTGCACGCGAAAGAATGCGGTCTTTGTTACGCATGAGATACTCGAGCAGGGCGTACTCCTTTGTCGTCAGTTCAATCTCTTTTTCGCCGCGAGCCGCGTAGTGCGTAACGAGGTCGAGCGTCAGATCGCCACACGAAAGTGTCGTTGTTTTTTCTGTTGACGAACGCCGCAGAATCGAGCGCAACCGCGCAGCCAGCTCCTCGAAATGAAACGGCTTGGCGAGGTAATCATCGGCGCCAAGGTCGAGACCCTGCACGCGGTCTTCAGTTGTCCCTCGCGCCGTAAGCATAATGACAGGGGTCGCGTTGCCAGCATCGCGAAGGGTCTTCAGGACGCTGTACCCATCGAGCTTTGGCAACATCACATCGAGCACAATGGCATCGAAGTGGTTCTGTAGGGCCAGATCGAGTCCAGCTTCCCCATCCGCGGCCGTCTCGACGATATAGCGCTCTTCCTCCAAACCTCGCTGAATGAAGGAGGCCACTTTTCGTTCGTCTTCGATAACGAGAATGCGCATGTGCGAAGTTAGCACCAACATTTATTCCGGGAGATAATGATTCCCGGAATGGGGCTCATTCCGGGAATCATTATCTCCCGGAATCAGCGGGTGTTAGTTTTGAGGCATGAGTTGGAAATCCGTCATCGGCCAGCGCGGTGTGAAGCGCATGCTTCAGCGTGCAATCCTGCAGAAGAGGCTTCCGCAGGCCATTTTAATGACGGGACAGGAGGGCGCAGGCACTGCTGCCCTGGCGATAGCATTTGCTCGTGTGGTGAACTGCGAGCAGCCCCTTACTGGTGAGGACATGATTGATGCGTGTGGCGTCTGCCATGCGTGTGTGCAGAACCAGGGACTGCAACATCCGAATGTGACTGTGGTGACGGCGCTGCCTGCGGGCAAGGGCGACGCAGATGAGGATATGAAGACTGAGGTGTTCGATGCACTGCGGTTGCAGTTGCGCGAGATGGCCGACGATCCGTATGACGAAGCGCAGCTTGCGGGTGCAACGCAAATCCGCATTGGACAAATCCGCAGGCTGAAGCAATCGCTGATGTTGTCGGCATCGCAGAACGGACATCGTGTGGTGCTGATTCTACGTGCCGATGAGATGACCCATGAAGCGTCGAACGCTTTTCTTAAGACGCTCGAAGAACCACACGACGGAATCACGATTATTCTTACGACGTCGAAGCCTGCACGCATTCTGCCCACGATTGCATCGCGGTGTCAAGAAATAATTTGTCCGCCACTCGAAGACGCAGACATCGTCGAAGAACTCGTGCGTCGTAACGATTGCTCGGAAAGTGAAGCACGTCTCATCGCTCCGTTTGCGCAAGGAAGCCTTACACGTGCCCGTGCGTTTTTGTCCGAGGACATGAATGCAGCGCGTGAAGAGGCTGTGAATATGTTGCGCATTGCGTTACGTGGACGCGATTACCGTGTGCCGCTCGTCGAGGCCGCGGCCGACGTTGCGGACGGACGCGACAAGGTGCGCCTCGAAACGATGCTCTCCCTTCTCGCACTCTGGCTACGTGATGCACGTAATGTTTCTGTCTCTGGCGACGATGCAGCCATTGTAAATGGCGACCAACTAGAGCCCCTTACCCGCTTCGCGCAAGGTTTCGGCGGTGCGGACTTCAATGCAGCGCTCACGATTATCGAACTCGCAGCACGCGACATCCACCGCAATGTGCACCCACAGCTCGTACTTGTGACGTCGATGCTTGCACTCCGCCGTGTCTTCCTCACAGCACGTGTTGCAACAGTATGACGATACGTCACTGCATCAGCATAACGAAACAGCGTTGCAACAGCATGACGAAACTGCTTAGCATGAGCATGATTTCGATGATACTGTTGTGCTTGCTATCCTTTTTTACCTTTGCGATTACGTGTAGCATTAGTGTCAATGCGCAGAACGTACACGTCACGAACATCGAGAAAACTAGCGGCGACAAGATGCGCGCTCGAGCAGTTGCGTTCGACCAGGCAACGAATGTGTTACGGACCCCACGATCTGTGCGCGTTTTTGAAGGGGGCCGCGAAGCAGGGGGCGTCCGCCTAGACTGTCCGTCACCTCAGCCTGCGGCCGATGTGTCGTCGGTATTGGCGATCGACATTTCGGGGTCGATGGCGAAGGGTGGACCCAACATCACACTCGCTCGCGTGGCCGCAAATGCGTGGGTGGATGCGCTAACTGAAGGTTCGGAGTGTGCGATTACTGCGTTCGACAATACATCGTTTGTGGCCGTCGATTTTACGGATAACAAAGACCGGCTACGTAGGGCGATAGACGGACTCCAGCCGCGCGGCGGAACGAGCTTTGCTGCGGGGTTCCTGCATAACACGGGTGGTGCGTTGTATGCTGCTGTGAAAGGCACGAAGCGACGCGTGGTTGTGTTTCTGACGGACGGACAAGGCGGTGGCAATGCAGAGGCTGTGATAAAGCTTGCACGTGAAAATGACATCACGGTGTATTGCGTAACACTAGGCATGCCCATCCCCGATGTGTTGCGATCAGTTGCAGAGAATACCGGTGGTCTGTGGTTTGAAAATGTAACGACGCAAGATCAGGCCGTGATGGCATACAGAAGAATCTTTGCTGCTGCTACGCAAAACGGTGGATGTGTTGTTGAGTGGAATCACGTTCAGACATGTGCTGCAAGTGAGGAGTTGACGTTTATCGTGGACGGCGACACAGCACGTAGTGAACTGATAACTCCCGATTCGTTACTTATTGGAATTCGTTATAATCCTGAGACGATAGAAGTTGGAACCGTTGCATCCGGACAAACCGTGCAGCGACGTGCGTCGATTGTAGCAAAGGGAGGTCCCGTTACCATTACCTCGATGGCAATGAACGGACCTAGCACGATGAGTCTTCAAGCCCCTTCCCTGCCCCTTACCATTGCTGCCGGAGATTCGATAACGTTCACTGTTAATGTGGCATCGGGCGATGCCGAGTATACAATCGGACGTGTGGATATCACTGCCTCGCCGTGTCCGGTCGAGCCGTTGTACGTAACAAGCGGCTCGGGCATGCTTCCACCATTGCGTCCAACCTTACGCGTCGTGTCGCCGAATGGCGGCGAGCGTTTTCGTGTTGGATCGGTAGTGCCATTGCGTTACGAAGGCGTTCCTCCGACAACACCGGTGCTGCTTGAAGTGTCGACGAATCTCGGACAGAGTTGGATTGTAGCGGCGCAAGCGGCTACGCGACATCGATTCGAATGGACGGCAACTGTTAATGCAAGCGATTCGTGTTTGCTACGCGCATCGCAGATGATGGTGGGCATTACGAAGCAGTCGACTGCAATTATGACGCTCAAGGGTGATAAACTAAAGCAGACCACGTATTCGCCCGACGAGAGCATTATTGCGACATCGGGGTGGGAGCAACGAACAGGCAAACGCGAATTGTACGGTCAGGTACGATTGTGGAATGCGAAAACGGGTGAAGCATTGCGCGTGCTCGATGGTGGATACAACTTTGTGTTTATACCCGATAGCAAATCGATTATTACGTACGGCGAGAAGCTCGTGCGTCGGTATGATGTTGCTTCGGGCGCACTGACGTGGAGCGCCGAACTCACACCAACCAATGCTCCGCATGCAATCGAAGTCTCGCGCGATGGCACAAATCTGCTCGTGGTAGGGGGCTGGGGCGACTCAACCATGCTGGTTGATGCCGCCACAGGGCGCATTAAACGTGTATTCCCACGTGGTGCTAAAGATGTAAAACATGTTACAATGAGCATCGATGCATCACTCGTTGCTGTTACCGATGGCGATGATGCGGTGCGTGTGTATCAGGCTTCGGACGGAGCACTGAAGTATACGATTAGGGAAACAGGTGTTAAGAATTATTACCGTTCTGCGTTTCAGCCGAACGGGTCGTTGCTTGCTGTTGCTGCGGGGAACGGACGTACTTCGTTGTGGGATGTGGCGGACGGACGTAAGGTGCGCGACGTCACGACACGTCAGTTCGTAAACGACAACACCTACATCGCATTCTCCCCCGATGGCGCACGTGTTGCATTAGAGACCGAGCGCGATCAGACAAAGATTTTTGAAGTGTCATCGGGCAAGGAGCTGACCACCATTCAGCGCAGTGGCAGCAACACCAGTGCGTATGGCGCGGTGTTTAGTCCGAACGGACAGCACCTCGGACTCCTTTCGTTCTATCGTCTAAGTGTCTTCGATGCATCCACGGGCGTGCAGGTGTATCAGACACGTCGCGCAGAAGGAACACCTTCGTTCACATCCGACGGGAAACGCTTTGTAACGGTTGGTACAGAACCCGAAGCCGAAGTGCATACGCTTACGGGCGGAATGTTGCAGCAAGATGTAAGTGATTCGCGCTGGAGTCTTATTGCACCTTCGGGTACATTGAAGAGTGTCCGTTTCTCCACGCGCCTCGTTGGCCAAGCCGTCGACTCACTCATCACCGCCGCCATCATCAACACAGGCAAGGACACGCTGCAAGTTGGCGCTCTCTTCATCGAAGGCCTACAGGCTTCAGATTTCGCCGTGCGAACAAACGGCAACTTCTCTATTCTTCCTGGCGCAAGTGCTGTCATCGAATATTCGTTTACGCCAACAAAGCAAGGTGAACGAGCAGCCCTGATTGTTGCGCACACCACGGCAGGACGCTTGAATGCACGCATTACGGGACGTGCCCTGAACACGCTCATTCAGGTCGACGGTGGCATCTATGATGTCGGCACAACGCTCATTGGCACAACCCTGCACGAATCAACAAACGATGTGTTGGTAAATACAACCGATTACCCGTTAACGCTTACCTCATATACTATAAACAACAATACCGATTCCGTTTTTGCGTTGCCTCCGTTTAAAACCCCATCAACAATTGCATCGGGGTCGCCTATCTATCTCGACGTAACGTTCAAGCCAAAGCTCGTCGGCACATATTCTGTCAACCTTTTACTAACATTCGCCGAGCTCAACGACCCTGTAGTTGTCACCATCATCGGTCACGGCGACACCCTTAGCGGTCCCTCCTACACCGACCCCACCACCTTCCGCACCATCGCACTGCCGAGCTCCATCATTCCGCCAGCCGGCACCATTACAACGGGTGTGTATGATGTCGTCGGACTCCAGGCGGGCTATAGCATCACCGACAACGTCATGCTCATTGGTGGTGGCGTGCCCCCACTGCGCAAATCCTGGCTCGGGGGCGACGCTGCCGACGAATCACAAGCATTCGCCTATTCCATTGGCATCAAGGGCGGATATCGCATCGATTCGCTCTGGACGCTGGCAGGGGGCTATCAATGGGGCCAGAGCAGATATGATTTATTGGCAACCGATGGCGTCGATTCGCGCATTACCTTCAACGCCTTATACGCAACCGTTGGCTTTGGCAACGATGACAGTCGAGCCACGCTTTACCTCGGCTACGCTTTCAAGAAACACACAACCATCGAGCAAGGCATCTTCGATGCCGACGCAACCATCTTCGGCGGTGGCTTCGATTACCGCATCGCACGCCGCTGGAAACTCTGCAGCGAAATTGTCTTCATGCGCACCATGACGTTTGTGCCCGTAACCATCACCGCTCGTTATTTTGGCGAGACGTATGCATTAGAAGCAGGCGTTACGATTCTTGCGATACCCGCATCGGGTGCATCATCGGCATCACCACCACTTGTGCCGATGTTGTCGTGGGTGAAGAGGTGGTAGGCACTACTAGCTTAGGTATTTGAAGACTGCTCATCCAATACACAGTTGGATAGTTAAGACGGCATCCGGTTCATCACACAAAAACACATCTTCGACGACCATGGCTTGAGACGAATTTCAACGTGATTGTCGGCATGGAGTTTGACCGTGTCGTTTGGTTCGATAAGGGCGATGTGAACGTTTTTCGGAACGTTGACGCCAACATTAATTTCTTCTGCACCGATGTTGGCAACAACAACAATGCCCCGACGCGATGCACGCGTGTAGCGTATGAACGCGACAAGGTTTGAGTCCGTTACTTCGATGGGTACGACAACATCGTCGTTGCTTGCAATTGCATACCACGACGATGTGCGCAATCGGTGTTCGAATGCACGCATTTCGACGTCGACGGTGTTGCTGGTGTCCCAGTCGAGACGCACATCAGAAAACAACGGAAGTTTTTCGTCCGGATAGTTCTCTCGCTCACTATCTGTGAAGCCAAGGCCTGTGTTGATGGGTGTTGTTTCACCAAGCTCGAAGCCCGCACACACAAACGGAATACCCGTTGGCAGAGTACGCAATACTGTCCATACCGCTGCGCTGAAATCGCGTCCACCCACGCGCGATGCAGCACGCGGCGTGTTGTGTGTTTCTGCAGCAGCATACCACGAAACAGGAATGTTGTGTTGAGCGACGCGACGCACAAATGCGCGTAGGCGTTCTGGTGCGTGCGCTTCGAATGGCATGTACCCCACGACGCCATCATAACCCTGCACTTTTGATGCAGCGGTAAGTTCGAAGGTCTCTTCCCACAACATCAACTGTTGGTTTTGCTGACGTGCTTCGTGGATAACACGCTGACGTAAATCGGCGGGCAGTGCGTGACCCATATCGATAAGTGCGCCATCGATGTTGAGCGTGCGTATCGAATGTGGAATAATGCCTGCAATGGTATTCCACAAAGCATGATTGCGGTATTGCGGCACATCGAGCGACCGCTCAAACATGCGCACAGTGTTGTACGCCATGTACCTGTAGTGCGAGTGGTCGTGTAGACGCAAATACGTCACGTCCGACCACGCTGGCTGTGGATCGTCGGGCGGCCAGTCTGCAAACGCCCCGGGAATGCGCACCACGAGACCCTTTGCCTTGATCCCCTTCCATCCGTGCTCGTCATGCTCGATTTTATGCGGAGGCGAATCGAACAACGCCTGGTAGTCTTCGTGCGGCTCAGGCAGGTTCTTAAAGTTTTTTACTGTTACGCGTTCCTTTATCGAGATCAACTCAGAATCGTTAAACGAAGGGGCCGAAAAAGGGGCACCTGTTGCTTCGAGCCGAGCCTGGTCTATCCAGTAGAACCATTCGGGGTGGTGCAACACCATGTCGCTGTCGATGGCTGCGGTGCGCAAGACAACTTCGACGATAACCTTCATGCCGAGCAGGTGACATGTCTCGATAAGGCAACGACACTGGTCGTCGACGCTCATTGCAACGTGCGTCTCGGCCAGCGATGGGTCGATGCGAAACGGATGACGTACTGCATACGGAGATCCGACGTTGCCCTTGCGTCCGACTTCACCGATTTCTGTGATGGGAAGCAGGCACAACGTCGACACACCAAGCGCTCGAAGGTATGGCAGTAACGAAAGAAGTTTAAGAAACGAACCGGTGACCCTCCAGCCGTCTTCGGCTGCCCCCTTACCGTGGTCGTATGCGGTGATGTGCCTGACGAGTCCGTTATACGTGATATCCGTCGCCGACCACACAGCGCGCGGCCTTCTGTTCGCCACGAGCTCGACAGCATCGAGCTGATGCAAGAAATACGACGGCGCATTCGCAAAACGCACAGGCTGCGTCGACCCAACCCAACGTCCGGGCACCGTATACTCGTGCCACGGCTGCTCGCGCAGCTCCTCGAGATTCTGACGCAATCGTAGTAGAAGTGGCGTCAAGAGATGCTCCCTGCAATCGCGTCATCCGATGAAGCAACATCAGAAGGTGGGCTTTCTAGAGGACTATTTGCTTCGACGGAATCCGGGGGGTGGAACCATGCGTGGAGTTTGGCAGCGAGCGAAGGGCCGACGTGTTCACGCAGAGTTTCGAACGATGCGTCACGGACGCTTTGCACTGAGCCCAGTGTGATGAGTAACTGCTGCGCTGTCTTTGCGCCAACCCCGGGGATTTGTGTGAGTTCGGTTTGTAAGGTGCGTTTATCCCGCAGTTGCCGGTGGTACGAGATGGCGAAACGATGTGCTTCGTCGCGCGCTTGTTGCAAGAGACGCAAACTGCTCGATGTTTTAGGGAGCAAAAGGGGCTCGCTGTTATTAGGTAAGAACACTTCTTCGAGACGTTTGGCAAGTCCGACGACCGTAACCTTTTCTAGTATTCCTAGTTCGTCTAGCACCGCTGCGGCTTGCGAGAGCTGACCCTTACCACCGTCAATAACAATCAGGTCGGGCAGAGGTGTAGCTTCGGCTATAACGCGTGTGTAGTGCCGTGTTACAACTTCCTTCATGGCTGCGAAGTCGTCGTTGCCTTCGACCGTTCGGAGTTTGAATTTCTTGTACTCGGATTTCTTGGGTTTGCCGTCCACAAATACAACCATCGATGACACGTACTCTGCACCCTGGATGTGTGAGTTGTCGAAACATTCTATGCGACGTGGCATTTTGGACATGCGAAGATCGCGCTGCAACGAAAGTACGCCGCGCGGGACAGTTTGGTCTTTCTGCGCCTGTTGCAGAATGAGTTCTCTCAGTTGAAAATCGGCATTCGTTTCGGCCATCGTAATAAGCTTGCGCTTATCGCCTATCCTCGGAATTGCAATCTCGACCTTGCGTCCACGCTTCTCACACAAGAATGCCTCGATGATGTCTACGTCTTCGAGCTCGACCGGCACCAACACTTCGTCGGGTACTACTTCGCTTTCGAGATACCAACGTTCGAGCGTCGAGCGTATAAGTTCTTCGTCCGTGCGTTCCATGCTCTGCGAAATAAAGTAATGCCGCTTCCCAATCAGTTTCCCATCGCGAATGGCAAACACCACAGTACATGCCATAGCACCGATACGTGCAAGTGCAAACACGTCCCGATCGGCGCTATCGGCCGCAACGACCTTTTGCTTTTCTGAATACTCGCGTAGTTTACTAAGTCGCTGATGAACAATTGCCGCATCTTCGAAGCGCATGGCTTCTGAATATTCTGTCATGCGCTCTTCCATCTGACGTTCGAGGTCACGGGTTTTGCCCATCAAGATTTGCTGCGCCTGACGGATGTATTCGTTGTAGCGTTCGCGGCTGACGTGGGCTTCGCACGGACCTTCACATTTTTTGATGTGATAGTCGAGGCAGACCTTCCACTTCCCTGCCGCAATGCTTTCATCGGTCAACGCGAGCTCGCACGAACGTAATGGGAAAATCATGCGCAATGTTTTTAGCAGATAGAACAGATATGTGCCATCGGTGTAAGGCCCGTAATACTTGCTGCCATCACGAATCACCCTCCGCGTTTTGAACACACGAGGATACTGCTCTTTTGTAATGCAGATATAGGGGTACGATTTGTCATCGCGCAACAGCACATTGTACTTGGGCTTATGCTCCTTGATGAGCGTATTCTCGAGAATCAGCGCCTCAGACTCGGTATCCGTGACAATTACATCGACATCCTTGATGCGCAGCATCAGCGCCTTGGTCTTTGCGTCTACGGGACGTTGCTGCTGGAAATACCCACGTACCCTATTGCGCAGGTTCTTGGCCTTGCCCACATAGATAATGGTACCCGCCGAATCCTTGTGCAGGTACACGCCCGGTTGTGTGGGCATACCCGCAACCTTGCGCTCGAGATCGGCCAATGGAAGAACCTCGGCTGTCGCACTCGCGTTCATCACCGTAGCGTTCGCTCGCGCCTCATTTGCAGGTTCTTCTTTTTGCTGCGATATGTCAGGGGGCTGCATTGGGTGCAAATTACGGCTATATTGGAGTGTCACTTCAGGAGGGAGAATGGCTGCAGGGCAGCAAGGCATCGTTACATCAATCGAAGAATCGGCCAGGGAGCTCAAGCAAGCAGCCTGGTTCATCGGTCAGCGCGTCATTAATCGCGAAGAGGTTATAGAACAGGCCGTGTGTGCCCTGCTTACTGGCGAGCACATGCTCTTGCAGAGCCGCACAGGTGTAGGCAAGTCGCTGTTAGCCGAGCAGCTCTTTAGCATGTTCGAAGGAGCGCGCATTTTTCGTGTGCAGGCGAGCAAGGAGCAGCAGCCGGACACGTATTTCGGCGGACTCGATCTGGAGCAACTGAAAACGGGACGTATTGCGCACAACACCAGCGGCTCGCTCGTCGAAAGTGAGTTCGGCTTCATCGATGAAATCTTCGATGCCAACGACTTTACACTGCGTGCTCTGCTATCATTACTGAATGAGCGTCGCCTCATTCGAGGTGTGCAGAACGTCGGCTCTCCGTTACATTCTGTCATCGCAGCGACGAATTATCTGCGTGTATCGGAAGTCACTGAAGCTCTGATGGACAGATTTCTATTCAAGGCCGTGATTCTGCCAGACAAAGACCCTTTTATTCAGTACCAGATTTCGCAACGCTATCTCGTGCACGCCGGACGCACTGTCGCCCCACCATCAAAGATTCCATTTTCGAAACTCAAGCGACTGCATGACATCATTACAGGCAGGAGTCCGGACTTCGAAATCAGCATCTCCGCAGAACTGCTGTATTTCACAAACATTGTCATACGGCATTACGAATTCCTTCGCAACCGCGCCCTTAGCGGTACGGTAAAGCACAGCAATGCACAGGACTTTTATATCTCGCCACGCACGCAGGCAAAGTCGCTCGATTTGTTGCGGGCACTGGCATTGTTAAAGGGACGCAGCACCGTTGCTCACGAAGATGTCGCAAAACTTTACTTTGTATTTGCAACGGTTGGCCTTCCTGAAGAGATAGCAATGTTCAAGAAAGCCAACACGACGGTGTTAAACTCTCTTACTGCTTCGAAGGGCTTCGACCAGATTACTATTCTGCTCGACTTTACTGACATGTTAGAGCGGATTCGGCAAGAACCCAAGCTCCTTGAGCAGCCCCTTTCCCAAATGTTCGACACCAACGTCAAACTCTCGTTTTTCGAGTGGGTGAAGGAACGCTTCAGCGGCCAAAACACGCGCGAGCAGAACAAAAAACTCCTCGAGCAATTTGTGCACGACTTCGTGCCTGCGTGCGACGAAGTGCGCGAACTCAAACATTCCGTCGAACGCACATTGGCGCAAACACTTGTTACGGTCGAACGCGAACTGAACAGAGCCACGTGACACACGTTAGGATGATACCCACACCTCACGGGTCAGTCTAGATGGACAGAGCCGTCATCGAGACGTCAGAATTCTTCACTCGCATGGAAGAGTTCGGTTTCTTCGATTCGGTCGAGGAGCATCTGCCCGAGGACTTCACGCTCATCTACGAGATAGCCCGCATTATTGAGGACCTCGAGCATCCCATTGCGCGTGCGCTTGCGCCCATCTTACAACTCACCGACCCGGCGGTGAAAGATCTCGGGCAAGAACACATGCTCATCCCGCATGTGCCCGAGGCCAAGGAATACGAAGCCGACCTTATTCGCAGCGTCACCGAAGTGCGCAACATCTACCCGTACCAGTTTCTGTTGCCTGAAGATGTGTTCCTTCAGCGCCTTGTGGAGCGTTCGCTGTGGATGCCCCGTGCCAAGACCCCTCATAACTTTCGTTATCAAACAGAAAGTGACCGCTTTGCGCCGGACGACAGAAAGCAAAAGGTATACATTCTATTCGACACGTCTAATTCGATGCGGCATAACTACCGCATTCACCTAGCAAAGGCAATTGCATATCTCTTTCTCAAGCAGAATCAGCGCGAGTTAGGCACCATCTTCTTTCGCACGTTCGACCTCGTGGTGGGTCCATTACTCGAAGCCCGCGACGTCCCCTCCTTCGACCGCATGATTAGCACTGTTATGCACGTCAACGCTCTTGGCAACGGCACTGCATTGCAGAAGGCACTCACGACAGCCATCGACGACATCTCGCGCGAGAGCCAGCTCAGTCACGCACAGATTCTCGTCATCACCGACGGCGTTGCACACATCGATTACGAAAAGCTTCGCGCAATGATGGGCGAAGGCATTAGCATAAGCACCGTCAAGATTGGCAGTGCGCGCATGCACATCGACGCAAAGGTCATCGAGGACCAGGTCTTCCATTCTACCGACGGAGACGCCATTCGTCTTCGCGAGCTCATCAAGCAACGTCGCGACACCGAACTCCAGGCCAACACCGCGGCGGGTCACCTTCGACAAGAAGCCCTTAAGGGGCAAATGGGGCTTTTGCAGCGTCAGATCGACAACCTCATGGAGCGCATGGGCTCTCACATCAGCGAGCATTACGGCACAGAAATTCAGCGCCTCAGCTCAGCGTACGTCAACGTCGACGACATGGCACCCACCGAAATCTTTTCGCTCCCAGAAGAGCACGTCGTCGAACTCGAAGACCTCGCCAACTCTCTTCTCGAAGCCCTCCGCTCAGAACACCAACTCGAAGACATCAAGCGCGCCGCGGTGCTCTACGACCACCTGCTCTTGCTCATGCAGTACAACAAGATCGACGCACAACGCTTCAGCGATGCTGCCGCCGACCTGCAGCAGATGCTCAATCACATCCTCAACGACCAGTCAACATCATCCGACGAACTATCGATAAGCGACGTGGAACGCATGCAACTGCGCAACATGCTCACTGCGGGTGCTGTGAAGGACAAGTTCGGCCTAGCACGATTGATAAGAGCCATGTGGTTGAAGTCCGTACGGTGGTGGCGCACACGCAATGGACTAAAGCTGCATAGGAGCATTACGGGACGAGCCGTGAAGAGGCGTAAAAAGTAGACCCAGAATGTACTCGTGCAATAGATCAGCCGCAGCATCGAGATCTACACCCACTGCCATGCTATAAACGGACTACTACCCTTTAAAGAATATGCATACTAAACTCATTGATGGCTTCCCCTTTGTTTCATACACAAAAGCAACTTATGAGATTAGTGAAATGGAAGCCCGTTGTCGGCTCTATTTTGACTGGATGAACACACGTAGAACAGTTCGAGATTTTTCTAACAAGTCCGTCCCTGAACATATTATTGAGAACATCATTCTTACTGCATCCACAGCACCTTCGGGCGCACACAAACAACCATGGACATTTTGCGTGGTAAAGAATGCTGATGTGAAAAAACAAATACGGATTGCAGCAGAAAAGGAAGAAAAAGAGAGTTACGAAACACGAATGACAGACGAATGGCTTAGGGATCTGCAGCCTATCGGAACTGATTGGCATAAACCATTTTTAGAAACCGCCCCATATCTGATTGTAGTTTTTAAAAGGAGCTATGAATTGGAACTCAATAATTACAAGCATCAAAATTATTATGTAACGGAAAGTTGTGGTATCGCATGCGGTTTTTTGCTTACTGCAATTCATAATGCAGGTTTGGTTGCATTGACCCACACACCAAGCCCAATGAACTTTCTATCCAAGGTTTTAGACCGTCCCGTAAATGAGAAACCTTATTTACTGATCCCTGTTGGTTATCCTGCAGAAGAATGTTGGGTTCCAGATTTAAAAAGAAAAGACCTTTCAGAAATCTGCGTTTGGATTTAGAGTTGCCAAATAACGATACACGTACGGTGACTGATGCTCGTAACAGGTAGCTCCCGATTGGCCTTATTGAAGTAATGAGCAGTTAACGGAATGACAATGATACTTCAATTAAAAATTGACGACAACTTTCACTATATGGATGAATCAGAGGCATATAACCACGGGCAATAAGAAACTAGATACGAGGCACAAACAATTCTGAACGAGTTACAAAGCGGAAACAGTTTCCTTGCAAGACGATTGAGCGCTTCTATTGCCGTATATGAGAAAATTGTGATGGACATACCAACATCCCGTATTGGTTGATTCCTGAGTCATCAATCAAAAAACGCTTTCGCGTATACGAACAGGTCGTCGTTGCATTGTTCTGGATGAATAGAGCAATTGACGATAACTGTATCACTTTTTACAATCATGCCCGGGACGTAAAAAGGTCTGTCGTACTGGTCGACAATATGTAGTTGGTAGTAGACCGAACCGCCCCATACCAGGAAGACAGTTGCTTTGCGGCCCATTTCGCCTTGGTCGGTCACTTGTAATCTGATGAGTTCGTTGCGATTGCGGATGTCGGCAACAATACCTCTGGTTTCGACGCCTACGACCGTCGTGTCGGCTTGTTCGAGCTGCACACATTGTTTGCAAGAGTCGATTGTAAGCATGAGGCTATCGATGGCGACGTAGCCGCTCGGAGGTGTTGCTTGTGTTGAACTCTCGTCTTGTTTAGTCGTGGTGCAATACGTCAAGCACAGGACGACGGCCACAACAACGCATGAGATAAGGAAAGGCCGAATAATATTCATGTGCCGCGAAAAGTAGTGGACTTGATTTCTGGACTTATGTCTGGATTAATGTCTGGACCTATGCATGGACTAAATGTCTTCGTCGGCAACCATGAGGGGAACAACGCTCGGACGTCCAACGCTGTGGTATTCGAAGCCTTCGACGAGCATGTCGTCGAGGTCGTAGATATTGCGGCCATCGAAGATGAGCGGACGGACTAGGAGGTCGCGGAGGCGTTGCCAATCTGGACGTCTGAATTCGTTCCACTCGGTAACGATTACTAATGCATCGGCACCTTCAGCAGCATCGTATTGGTTCGCAGCATACGTAATGCGATCGCCAACGACTGCCTTTGTTGTTTGCAAAGCTTCGGGGTCGTAGGCAACGACCGTTGCGCCTGCGTCGAGAAAAGCGTTGATAAGGACGATGGAACGTGCCTCGCGGACGTCGTCGGTGTTAGGCTTGAACGACAAGCCCCATAGCGCGATAGTGCGCCCCTTAAGCAGGTTGTCGAAACGCGATACCACGCGATCGGCAAAGCGTTTTACCTGACGTTCATTTACTTCATCGGTGGCTTCGACGAGTGCCAGCGGAGTGCCGGCCTTGCGCGCAGCATGGGCGATGGCTTTGACGTCTTTCGGAAAACATGAGCCACCATAACCAATACCAGCATTAAGGAAGCTGCGTCCGATGCGTTCGTCCGATGCCATGCTCGTACGCACACTTTCGATGTTTGCACCGACGGCTTCGCAATACGCACTTAGGTCGTTCATGAACGTAATCTTGGTTGCAAGCATGGCGTTGGCGGCATACTTGGCGATTTCGGCGCTACGGACATCAAAGACGTGAATTGGTGCGTCGGACCGAACGAATGGTTCGTATAGGTCGCGCATGATTGCTTCGGCCAAAGGGTCGTCGGTGCCAATAACAACGCGGTTGGGTTTCATGAAGTCGTCGACGGCAACACCCTGACTCAAAAATTCGGGGTTGCTAACCACTGCTACGGTGCGCGTTGGAGCAATGCGACGAAAGATTTCTGTAACTCTGTCGGCAGTGCCAACAGGAACAGTGCTTTTGTTGACAACGATGCGCGGCTCTGTGATGTCGAGTGTGTTGAGCATGGTTGCGATGGTTTCGCTGACGCTTAACACGGCTGCAAGGTCAGCAGATCCGTCTTTGTCGGGTGGTGTTGGTAGACAGAGCATAAGCACAGTACACGACCGCACTGCCTCTTCGAGATCGAGCGAAAATGAAATGCGTTCTTCACGCAATGCGCGTTCGAGCAACCGTTCGAGTCCCTCTTCAAAAATCGGCACAATACCCTTCTTGAGCGACTCGACCTTTGCAGCGTCTACGTCGATGCAAAGTATGGTGTTGCCCACATCAGCGAGACAGGTGCCCGTTACCAGGCCCACATACCCCGTGCCAATTACGCCTATACGATATGCCATGCAAAGACTACAATTATTATCAAAATGATTATGAAAGCCGCCAGCTTGAACAACCGTTTTACGATTGCCCATCCAAGCAAGATACCAATTACCCACGTTGCAATTTTCAGCAACACGTGTGCATCGTTGTACCACACCATGAATTCGTCGATGAGGTTCATATTATGATGTCCTGAATGTCAGTGTAATCGACCCTTCCATGTCGGAGTTCGTCTGAAGCGGATTAAACCGCCATTTGTACATGGTCTTTATTGCGACGGCTTCGATTGAGGGGTCGCCGCTACGTTGATACGGCCACACCTTCGTAACCCGACCATCGGGCGCAACTACGAAGCGCAAGCGTATTTGCGTGTCCATCGATCCAGGCGGTTTCTTCGGCAGCTCTTTGTACAACACGGTGCGGTTGCCGCCGCCGCCCCAGTCTATTCCGTATCCCTGACCCGATCCTCGCCCCCTACCAGCGTCCCCAAGTCCCGTTCCCTCGTCACGTCCGTCCGACGCACCAATCGTGTGCTCGTCGCTACCGTCTTTTTTGTTGCCTTGGCCACCAACTTCTTTTACAGGGTTGAGTCTCGAGTGTCCCTCTAACGGAACCGGATGTGTAGAAGTCTTCAAACCGCCAGCATTCGTTGCGTCTTCGAGCGGGTTGCTCGTTTTTTGTCCCTTCTGCTTCGCCCCCTCTTCCTGCAAATTCCCCTTGTTGCCGCCGGTGCCATCACCATCTCCAAATCGAAGTTCAATCATTGTGACAGCGGTATTCGGAATGCGAATGGGGTCAGGTGTCGTTGGATGAACACACATCGAAACAAACAACACGACGAGCAGCAACACCATCGATACGATGAAACCACGCACTGCGTTCGGATTCCATTTAAAACCTACTTGCAAGAGTGCTGTATCGTCGTAACGACTCATCGAACGCGTGCGATCCAGGGGTTCGAAAATCCAAGCTGCTGAGCGGCAGATTCGGCTTGCTGACGTGAGGGGTATTGTCCGAAACGGACCCGATACCACGCTTCGCCACCCAGCTTTTGCTCTGTAATAAAGCCATCTGCAACATTACGCTCGCGTAGAATCTGAAGCCATTCGTCGGCGTCGTCGCGCGACGGACTGCTGAATACTTGCACTACAAACAATGCATTGGCAGGTGTTTTGGCAGGGGGCTTCTCAGAAGACTGAGAAGGGGGCTCCTTGTGCTCACGAACAGGTGGTGCTTTCTTCTCAGGCAACGCAGACGCTATGTCACTTCGCTTAATTTCATCTTTTTTATCTTCCACTGGCGCAACAGGTGTTGTGTCCTGCGCAACGACAACCGTATCTGAATTCGCCGATTGCGACGATGTATTCGGTGTCTGTTCCGGGTCAGCATAAAACGCTTCTTGTTCCACTGCGTCGCGCATAAAGAATGTCGACACGATGTAGCCGCCTGCCATGATGATGAGCAACAGCGCTGTCACTAAGAACGCAGTCCCCCACCTGCTGCGCCTCTCCGGTGGCTCTGGCGTAACAACCGTGCGTGGCTCAACGCGCGTATACTGCTGCGGGATGGGCTCAGGTGCGGCTGGTGCGGACTCTACTCCTGTCGCAGGAGCTTCGGTGTGTACCGTTTCAGCAGGCAACTCCTGCATTACCGATGGTTCTACGATGTCCGGCTCAACGGGCGGTGTTGGCTCAACGGGCGGTGTTGGCTCAACGGGCGGTGTTGGCTCAACGGGCTGCGACGGTTTTGCAAAGCCATCGTTGTCGTCAAACCCTGTATCGTCCCACGATGTGTTGGATGTACTCATGTGGATGTACTCGTGTTAGAACGTATGGCTGTACTCATGTTAGAACTTCCATGTTATTCCTCCGCTGAAGAAGGCTCCCCGCTCGGCATATCCGTTCCACAAAACGATTGTATTTGCAACTATGTTTTCTGCGCGCACGTGTGCTGAGAGTGTTGGCGTGAAGTCGACCTCTGCGCGCACGCGTACGTCGACGTATCCCGACAACGTGATCTTGTTTCCCAGGTCTGCAAATCGGTCACCTACGTAAATACCTGCAACAACCGACCGAATGGATGGGGTCCATGCACGCTCGTAGGCAAGCGATGCGCGTACGCTCGGGACGTATGGCTTGTCGACACTGTCGATGCGCGCTGTTGTTAACATAAGGTCAGCAGTGAGTACGTCCTTCGATGTCATGAACCACCGCACGTCAGCCGGTATCTGAAGCATGGTTACAGTGGAATATGAGGGCACGAATGTTCCTGTACGATCGGACGTCCAGAATACGTCGCGCTCAGACTGACGCAAACGGATGCCGGCGGTGACGGCCAGGGCGAGCGACGGACGTAGCACGATTGATCCCCTGATGTCGAAGACGTCGTATGCAGCATCTAGAAACGCCGATGCATTCACGTAGGGATTTTCTTCGAGCAGACTCGCAAATGTTATCGGACGTAGTCCGCTTCTGAGGTTTGCCTGCACTGTGATGTCCGGACCAACAAAAAGATCGAGCTCTCCAAGAACGAGCACACCAAATCTCGACACTCCTATCGTCGACATCGCACTTTGTACACCTGCACCCGCGGATAAACGCATGAACGATGTCGAGTACCGTGCAAATGCACTGCCTTCCATGAACGGATAACTATTTCCGGCAAACGACTGAAAACGTAGATCAACTTTTGCGCCAACATCGTATTGTGTCCATCGCTGCTCTAACGCTAGATACCCACGCAGCTTGTTATCAGACACGTCATCGTTCATCGTCTCGATGCCACGATTCGTACGCATGCTCGTCGATGTATACGACGCTCCACCTTCGTAATGAAAGCCTTCGTAGGCGCCCCTTACTCCGACCCCTGCGTGCAAATTGTTCGTGTTGCGTTGCGATGCTGGAGTAAGTGCGTATAAACTGTAGTTGCTCGTATTAAAGCCAAGGTCGACATCGGTTACACTACCACCAAACACAAGAAATTCTTGCGGTGCCGTATACGTGCTAAACAAACTCGCGCCCGCTTTGAAGTATTCTGCGTTCGGCACCCACGCACTTGCTGCTGCTTCTGCAAACGCGTTGAGGTCTACTCTGTAACCACCTGTACGAAGCGAATACCCTGCAAGAACATTTGGCGTGATGTAGTTACCCATGCTTGCTTCGATGTAGCCGGGCCACAAGGTGTACTGGCGTATCGGACTCGGCAACGCACGCGCTGCAATCTTCGGCATTGGGTGTTTTTCTGTCGGATTAAGGCTATCCAGTATTTGCGCTTTCAAGGCAGGGGGCTTTGCAGGGGGCTGCTTTGCACTCGATGGCACCTCGATGCGCTCCGTTCCCGTTACGATGAATTCAGGTAAATCGATTGGTTGATTCGGTGGCTGTTGTGCTTGAATGTTTACCGAAGTGAATAGCGCTAACACGGCAACAGCTACAAGGATTGCTTTATTCACAATCGACTCAATAGCGACAGCTTTGTTAATTATCGATTCAACAAAGACATCTTTATTTACTATCGACGCGTTGGTGTTTTTCGTTATGGTTGCGAATGTGCTCATTTCATTTTCGCAATTCGTTTTAACCGTGCTTTTGCTGTTTTGCCAAAGTCGTCGTCGGTACGAAGTGTTTGAACAAGCTCGTAGATTTCTTTTGCTTCTGGTGTGCGCCCAAGGGCTTCGAGGCTTTCACCAAGACCGAGCAAGCTCAATGTGTACCAGTCTTCGGCTCCGGCAAATTCTGTTCGGACGCGTGTAAATGTTTTTACGGCCTCTTCGTGGTTTTTTTCGCGCACGTACGAGACGCCAATGTCGTACAGAGCATTTGCTGCAAGTAAGGGCTGGTCGACGCGGGCAGCGAGGACGCCGAGGTGGAATCGCGCACTGTCCGGACGTCCTGCGCGCCTATGATAGACGGCAAGTTGATACCGCGACTGATCGCCATACTCTGTCGATGGGTATCGATCAGCAATCACAGTCCAGATTCCAATAGCTCGTGCAGTGTCGCCCGCAAGGCGCACCATTGCTGCGCGGTCGAAGCCTGCTTGCGACGCGTATGCTGTGTCGTTCGGGTATTTGTCCATGACAATGCCCAACACAGAGTCCGCAGATTTTGCACTTGCAGTTCTGTCGAAGTATGCCGCTAGTTCAAGCAACGCTTGTGGTACGAAGTCGCTCGTTGCAAAACGTTTTTCGAGATCGGTAAATGCTGCACGTGCCTGTGCAGTTTCGGTCATATTCAGGTAGGTCTTGCCGAGCAGGAACAGGGCTTCGTCTTGACGTTCTGCCGAGGGCGAGTTCTTCATGTACGCCTCGAGCTCCGATGCAGCACTCTTGTAGTTCTTGCCAGTGTAGAAGATCTCTGCTTTTCTAAATCGGAATTGCTCTGCAGTCTTCGATTGCGGATTGGCATTAATGAGTGCATCGGCAATCTGAATTGCTTCGTCGGTACGTCCTGCTCCAACCAATGCCGACTGCATGCTGCGCGCTGCTTCTGCAGCGAGGGCATGTGATGGATAGTTGTCGATGACCTGTCGGTACGTCGCAAGCGATGGATCGATATCTCCGAGGTTGTACTGTGCATCTGCAATCGTGTACAGTGCTCGTACGGCCTGATCGCCCGTGGGGTAGGTATTTAACAGGTCGCGCATCTCTGCAATGGCCACGGAGTACTCGCGGCGCTGAAACGCCAACCATCCGACTAGAAACATTGCATCGTCGGCAAGTTTTGAGAAGCTATAATTTTTTACGAACTGACGCATTGCAGTTGCTGCTTCGTCCGCCGCGCCTGCTCGGTATAGAGCCTGACCTCGCTGGTACGCCGAGTACTCCCCTTCTTCTGATTTGCCGCCGCGTTTTACGGCTTCGGCGTATTGCTCTGCTGCCTGACGGAAGAGTTTGCGGATGTAAAAGCCATCACCGCGTCGTGCATACGATTCTGTGGCAAAACGTGTGTTCGGGAATGCTTCGAGCATCGAGCCAAACATGGCAACACTTTTGTCGAAGTCGCGCTTACGGAACAACGTCCATGCAAGCCCATACATCGCCTCTTCGCGCCTCGGACTTGCTGTATACTTGTTTACTATGTCTTCGTAGAGCTCTTGAGCGTTTTTTAACAGGGTTTCGGCATACATCGATTCGGCAAGCCAGAATGTTGCTTCGTCGCGTCGTGGGTCAGTCGGATGATTGCCCAAAAAATCTGTCAGCGCTGCAATTGCACGCTGACGTTCTCCGGCCTGTACGTATGCGATACCACGCTTCAGGCGCGACTCTGCGAGATAACGTTCCTTGTTTGGCATGTAGGCATCGTCGGCACTCAGAGCTTTTGCTTCTGCACGTTCATACGCCTGTGCGGCTTTTTTCCATTCGAGTTGTTCAATGAGTGTCGCGCCTAGCAGGATTTGAGCACGCACTGCCGTAAGTGCATCGGGTGCTTCGCGTTCAGCACGTTCGAGTGCCTTGCGTGCACGATCGTAATCACCAAGCAGATACGCAGCTTGTCCGGTCTCGACAAGTGCCAACGCCTGGTACGGGTAATCTGCCCGCGACGCAAGGGCTGCAAATGCCTGACGTGCTTCATCAGCACGTCCGCTGCGCTGCAACGCAATGGCGTGGTACAGCAGGGCGAGCTGACGTATTCCGTCGGACTCTTCGGTAACGGAGTCGACGACGGTCGACAGATACGTCAACGCACTGTCGTTTAGACCGAGCGCCAGCGCATTGAAGCCAGCATTCAACTGCACATGCCATCTGTACATCGACGTTGGGTATCGCTGCAAAAACGCACGGTTACTGTCGAGTGCTTCGCGTTCCTTGCCTCTGTATGTCGCGGCTTCGGAACGTAGAAGCAGGACTTCTTCGGCGGCATTTTCTGCGTAGTCCTGAGACGGAAACGGTGTTGTATCCGAATCACCACTGATGGTATGCGCCGCAGCTAACATTCTTGAGTCTACCGACGCGAGCACATCAAGAGCACGTTCTGGCCTGCGCAGTGTGAGTTCGTTTTGTGCTTCGCGTATCCGCGACGCAAGCACAACGTGTCCGCGCGGGTAGCGTGTGCGCACGAGTGCGAATGCAGCAATCGCTTTGCGCGGATCGCCGTTGCGTTCGTGCAGCTGACCTATGGCGTACAACGAACGATCGGAGTAGTTACCAGTGCTATCGACGCGCACAACCGCATCAAAAGCAGCAAGAGCCTCGGCATGGTGTCCGGTGCGCGCTAGTGAAGCAGCACGCCAGAACGTTGCCTCGTGTGCGAGTTGTGTGTAGACGTCTTGGTCGCGACGTACTGCTACGTCGGATGCAGTTTGCGATGCGCGTTCGAAATACTGAATGGCCAAAGCGTCGTCGTTTGCTTCGAGGGCGGCAAAGCCCCTTTCCATCCATGCAAAAGGAATTTCTGGAGACGTGTGTCTGTCACGCAGAAATTGTTCGAGTGCTTTATCGGCGGCTGTAGGGTTTTGTGATGCTCGCTCGATGTCAGACGAACGAAAGGGTGTTGCGTCTTGCGCAGACGTAGCGCGTACGTTGTCGCGTAGCGCACGAAGCTCCATGTGGGCGCGTCGAATCATGCCCGCGTTTATCATGCGAGCAACGACACGTTCGTCTCGCACTGGTGTGCGATACGGATGTTCTAGAACCTGTGCCCAAATGTCAGCGCAGCTGCATACGATGACGCAGCCAACGATTACATATAGGTGATAGAATTTTGTCACCAACTTCCTCTTTGCTGCTGTTCAAATCTACGAAGGCGCAAGGGGTAACCATCATGATTGTAAATTTGATGCATCTAAAACCTCACCTCATTCTTTGCACAACGACCACCGTGACACCCGACGATCTCAAAACAGAATTCAATTGCCTACTCTATTACGCATTCGTTCGAATAGACGACCCGGCCGAACTTGTGCGCGCGCAGGAGATACTTTGCAGAGAGCTTGGGTTGCGCGGAAGGATTCTCGTTGCACACGAAGGCTTGAACGGAACGGTGTCCGGTACGCGTGAGGCATGCGAACATTATATGCGAGTTGTCCACAACGACCTCCGTTTTGCCAACATGACCTTCAAGGTCGATGTGGTAGACGAACATGTCTTTCGGAAACTCTTCGTTCGTGAGAAAAAAGAGATCGTAACCTTTCGAAGTCCGGTACCTGTAAGTCCTTCACAACAAACAGGCAAACATCTCTCACCAAAAGAGTTTTATAAGAAGCTGACCGACCCGAATGTGGTGGTGGTAGACGGACGTGCCGATTACGAATACGACATCGGGCACTTCGAAGGTGCGTTACGTCCGGACATCGCATCATTCCGCGAATTCCCAGAATGGATAGCGAAGAACCTGGCCGATGCCAAGGACAAAACAATCCTTACGTACTGCACCGGTGGTATCCGCTGCGAAAAACTCACGTCCTATCTCATGGCCGAGGGCTTTACAGACGTCAACCAGCTCGATGGTGGCATCGTCTCTTATGGCAAGGACTCTGAGGTGCAAGGGGCTCTTTGGAAGGGGCTGTGTTATGTGTTCGACGAGCGCATAGCCGTCGAGATAAATTCCGACCCACAACGGTCGGTGGTCGGACGCTGTCATCACTGCGGTACTGAAACCGAGACCTACATCAACTGCGCAAACATGATGTGCAACAAGCAACACCTTTCTTGCGATGCTTGCACGCAGCAGTTTAATCAGTCGTGCTCGATAGAATGTATGGATGCACCTAGCAGACTTAAAACCCTCCATTCCGGGAGATAATGATTCCCGGAATGAGGCTGATTCCGGGAATCATTATCTCCCGGAATGGGCCCCCTTCGCCCCCTACCACCAAAAAAAACGCCCCGTCCATTTAAGGACGAGGCGTTTAGCCAAGGTCAGGGACTTTTAAAAGTTAGCGTTGAACTACCAGAGGCGTAGTTGCTTGTCCTGCATCGGAAGTTATTACGATGGTGTAATAGCCGTTTGCCAGGTTGCTAACAGGAACATCAACATCGTGAGTGCCAACGGAGAATGACTCATTTGCAAGCAGAGCCATACGTTCGCCAACGGTGTTAATGATTTCTATACGAACGACCGAAGTAGTAGGAAGCGAGAAAGTAAAACCACCTGCGTTTGAAGCTG
The DNA here is from genome assembly GCA_034440235.1 of bacterium. GTDB lineage: Bacteria > Bacteroidota > Ignavibacteria > Kapaibacteriales > Kapaibacteriaceae > JAWXBR01. The sequence continues at coordinate 5,361 of JAWXBR010000043.1, read as the reverse complement.
GTTGTGGCATTACAGGCTCAACAGTGAGTCCAGCAACTTCGTCGGTTACAATTACACTTACTTCGGTGCTTGTCGACACTGTACCGTCGACGTCGACAGTAGAGAGACGATAGAGGTATTCGCCTGCAGCGAGATCCTTGTCAACGGTAGAGTAGTCGCGACGTGCCGTTGAATTGCCTGCTGCTGCAACACGTGTAACCTGATTGTATGATGAAGTACCTGCCTCTGTGACACTTGCACGTTCTACGATGAAGTGATCGGATTTTGACTCAGACATAGTTGCCCAGAACACGTCGACGTCATTGCCACGAGCCTTTGCATCGAATGCTGACAATTCAACTGGCAATACGATGCCACCATTGGTCTGTATAAAGTCGATAGAACCACGAAGTACGCGCTCACCACCCGTTTGGGCACCTGTGCGTTTGTAGTGTCGCCAGTCGACTCCCAGATACACCAACGTGGAATTAAGCCCTTGTACTGCGGCACCACTAATCGAGTCGAACGTCGTACGATCGCCCTTCATATAGATGTAGGTCGGGTTTGCAATACCACTTGTCGTTGCATCAGAGTAAATGCGGACGAGTGCTGGAATTGGGTCGCTGTCACCAGTGAAGCCCGTACGAGTTACTGTTTCGATTGCATCGCGCGCAATAGTCACACCCTTGATGCGCTTGTCGTGATACGTATTAATTGGTGGCGGTACTGGAGTTCCAGGAGCCACATTAGAAACACGCAGTACCTTGTTCACAAATGCTTGGTCGTTGATAACGTTCAAACCAACGTGCAGTCGCGCAGCATCCTGAGAAGCAAGAACCAGGTTCTTCTTTTCTGCAGGTGAACCAGTTGCAACAAATGCGCGAATGTCATTGCGCTCGTAACGCGTAAACGCAGACTGATCGTGCGACCAGAACACGGTGCGCCACATGCGATAATCGACTGCGCGTTCTTCCCATGCATTACGTTCAAATACATCGTAGGCATACTGTCCAATCAACGGATCGTTTATCCAGCCAATGTGACGCATGTATGTCATCAAACTATCGCCATTCAAACGACCTGCAATGTCGTTCGTTGTCGGTACACCAGAGCTGATGTTTGTCGATGATCCACGTGCCGACACAATTGCACGAATACCAGACTTCTGAAGATAGAAGCGTACGTCTTTCGTGAACGTATTGTTTGCATTGTTCTCATCAGACCCCGTCGATACTTCGACGCGATACCGTGGTGTGACGTTGAAGCCCATCGTCGAGAAACGTGTAGGGACTGTATAGGTGGCAAGACCTAGGTACGTTGTTGGCGTCCAGTTCTGTCCGGTAAACACAATGTCCTTCGACTCACCCGATGCAAGCGCTGTCGTTACCACACGGTCAACTACAGGAGTACCACTCCATTGTGGAGTAACAAGTTCTGCATTATTCGAAGCCGCTGTTTCGAGATAGATCCGGAGTCGGATACTAGCATTGCTGCTACCAAGCGAGCCATTGTTACGGATTAGAGCAGTGATGTCTACAGGCGACTTCGTCATGTAGTACATAGCGTCGCTCGTAACACCCGTGCTGCTACGATAGGTCGATGGTTTCGAGATGTCCATTGCCTCGAGGTCGAGGTTGTACTCGCGACCACTGAATTCGTCGGCACCGATATCATAACGTTGTCCATTCGCTCCGCGAAGATCACCATCAACATCCGTAGTGACACTTGCAAGACGTTCGCCGCGGTTGTTCATAATCGAAGAAATAGGCGTCGGATTCGACTTCACGCGAAGGCGTTGATTCGGAGCGATTCCGAGCACTTCGTGTTCTGTGAACACATTACCAACGACGCTGTTTAGGTCTCGACGCGTCCATGCGCGCCATTGCGCAAGGTTCGTAAACTCACTCGTCGTGCCAAGGCTTACAACTTCACTCAACGGAGTAATCTCGATAAACCGTGCAAACGAAGCACTGCCAACTTGATACACGTTGCGATCGGAAACGAGGGCCATTGGATCGTTACCATCATTCATCTGAATACCCTGCACAGTAAGTGCAGCATGTGAGAATGACGAAGCCGAAGAAGTACCGCGCATCATCACAACATTATTCTTAAGGGTCGTTCCGTTGCCGTGCTGGATACCAATACCGGTTACAGCGTTGGTGCCAAGAACATTATCGTCTTCCATTAAGACCGTGTTGTTGTACACAACATCTTTGCGGGTGAAGTACCCATCGGTGTTCAGCGCTTGTGTAATGAACTGGGTTGTACCAGTGAGCACAGTGTTGCGAGCAGTGAGCAAATGAATTCCGGCCATGCCAGCACCAGTACCCGTCCGTCTCAGACCCCAAACGATGTTGCTGCGTACTGCCGTGTTCTCCTCTACTTGTGGGAAGGTGACATTTCCTCCGCCACCAATTGATGGGAAGATGTTGCGCGCTTGATCAACACGGATGCCGCGAGCCCAAAGGTCACCGCTGATACCGGACACTTCGTTGCGATCGATTACTGTATTGATGTTGTGATAACGCGTTTCACCGCCAATCAAAATTCCAGCCGCATCGACGTTTGTTCCACTTGTGGCAAGAACACCAACGTTGTATATGCGGTTGTGCGTGATCTTGATTCCGTCTTCGTAACCAACAAATACACCCGCCCGACGGACATTGTAAATGGTGTTGTCCTGAATGAGTCCACGTGTATTGTAGTACGGCTGGAATGTGTTAATGCCACCCTTGATTGCAGCACCAATACCCATCGTAACAATGCCATAGCCAAATCCGCTTATGTCGTTATTAACAAATTCGTTGCGGTCTCCACGTACCGTGTCGAGACGTTCGGAATTGTTTCCGTCGCGGCCTGATGGGAGTTTCTGACGGCTGACAATACCTGCGCTATACGTGTTTGTCGTAACACCAACAACACGTACATCCGCTTGGAACGTAAGCGTGTTACTAACAAAACTTACAATAGGCAGCGATGTATTGTAACTGGGCGCAGCAGTCGAAGCATTACCGATGAGGCAATTCTTGATTGATATGTCGTGTGTTCCATCACCCAAGTAGAACAGAGCTCTGAACGGCGTGGTGGCATTGAGTACAAATGACAACGAACGCTGAAGGCCTCCATTGAACCGGAAATATCCGTCAGAGGTTGCCCACTGCGGTTCTTTCTGGAACGTAAACTGCACCGCATTTACGTTTGATGTAAGAATACTCTGACCCATAAGGATTCCAACTCCCGTACCGGAGTTCAGAGTAATCACAACCGAGCCCTTTGTCAGAGATTTATCCAAAGAAGGCACGAATGAAATTGGCGAATTTGGTCCGACACCAATGATCTTAGATGTCAGATCGAGTGCCGGCTGGTTGAGTGCGGTGCTTCCAAGAGAGTACTCAGCGTCGGTAAGCTCAAAATCAACAGCAGCAGATACACCCTGTTTGTACAAGTCGTTTACAGCATCTTGTATCGTTAGGTAGTTACGTGCGTTGCCTGCCTTGAGGGTACCAATAGTGTATACACCACTCAAGTTTGGGTTAACCGTGAACGCCACACACACCTGGTCATTAGAAGCTACCTGATCACCAAGATACTCTGTTGTTAGGCATGCCTGATACTGACCCGCTGACGGCGGTGTAAACGTTGGGAATTCGAACGACGAAATGTTGAGTGGTGGTTCGGCACCAACGTCGGGAACGATGATAAGTTGATTGTATACCTGCGCTCCCGTTGCCAGATTCGTGATCTTCATTCGAACAGGGATGTCCGACAAGTCTTGAATACCACCGTTGATAATACGACCACGAGGACGGAACGGACGAAGTGCGTAATACTCACCAGTTGTAGTTGGGTTTTCAATTGCCTGTGCTCCAACCTCTTCATTGTAAAGGGTCTGAAACACATAGGATGGTGCTCCAACGCGTGGTGTACAGTCATTAGCTGCCTGATTGTCGATTGCATTCAACAACTCTACACAGAATGATGCTGTCCATGATCGTACTTCCAGACTTGTAAATGAAGGGAAGTCGACGGTCTGCACCTCACCAGTTTTAAGGGTGCCGTTAAACGTTGTGATTTCGCGATATACTTCGCTGTTGTCGGCAGCCCGTCTAAGTACTGCAGTAACTCGTGCACTTTTGACGTCATTGAGACCAACATTCTGAATGTTTGCAGAAATTGGTATGGTGACTCCACGAGGGTATTTGCGTGGAACCTCTAGCGGAGATCTAATGCTTCGCAATGCAACATCATCAGGGAACGCAATGCTGAATTCCTTCTGATAGAGCTGCGTGTATCCGGGGATGGTATACGTTGCCTCGAGACGGTATGCTCCACCTGCGACATTCGTGAGGTTTAGCGTTCCACCAGCACCAGCCGCGATACCCGAAGCATCATCCATAGTGTAGGTGAAGAGTCCGTTGCTGGTGCCGGTATGCGCAATTGGCGTGACACCAGCCTTGAGTCCCTGATAGATAACGTTCGTTGAAGGGAGCGGTCCGATGATCTTATACGTCAACGAAATGTTCTGTCCAACAGACTGACGGAACGACAGCGATGGCTTTGGGAATCCAGGACTGCCGTCATAGACAGAGCCTGCACGAAGAATACGGCGCGGATCTACATCATCGGGGAATGACGCCTCGATACCAGCAAGGACTCCAAAACGAAGTACAGGTCGAACGGAGTATAGACCACCGCTGACTGTGGCAGCACATCCATTATTAATGTCATTGTAGTAATAGTTTTGTGTCGCATAGACGGGAGAAACATTTGTGTATTCGTAGTCAGGGAATACGTATGTATAACCTGGTCGATACCAGCAAACGTGTATCATGATGTTACTTACGCCGTCCCACTGAAACGGCGTCTGAAACTGAAAATTCAGCCACGTTGGTGTGTTGTTCAGCACAGGCAATTGCATCGACGGTGTTGTGTACACCGTTGTGAATCCCGCTCTATCCTGGGGGTTCACCAAAGCTGTCAAGGTAGTTTGCTTCATTTCGATCGTCAGGGCGCGCGAGGCGAACGGCGTTGACGTTCTGATGTTGAATGCCATCGACTCGATGATGCCACCTGGCATGGTGTAGAACTGAAGTTCCGATGCCCTGATTAGGAACTGACTACGAATGGTATACCAGTAATCTTGGAGAGGATTCGGGTACACATACTGTCCCCAAGTACGGGTGGTGCCGGCACCACCTGCAATCGTGTAATACTGCTGCGATACAGCGACGGTGGTGCCGAGCGCAAATAGTAGTAGAAACGTCTTTGGAAACGAAAAGCGAAACAACGACTTCATATTGCTACCCCTACAATGTGTGTGTGTGTTCGTGTGTGTGTTCGTGTGTGTGTTCGTGTGTGTGTTCGTGTGTGTGTGTGTGT
>JAWXBR010000042.1:0-4705 GCA_034440235.1 bacterium | reverse complement strand
CTTAAACGATCACGTAAGAGAATCAGTTGGTGCAACAACCTTCATTCGAACAGAACATGTGCCAGGTGTGTACGGTGAAATGACTGTGTCGCCGACAGAGTCGCTTGTTCTCATCGGTGGGCTGCGAGCAGATGCGCACAACTTATACGGCACATTCGTAACACCACGGGCACACGCAAAGCTTTCACTATCGGACTTTACCTCGTTAAGAGCATCCATCGGGCGGGGCTGGCGAGTACCCTCTGTAATTGTCGAGAACATGCCCTCGTTCATTAGTAGCCGAGCCCTAGTCTTTGATTCTTCGTTTAGACCAGAGGAGGCTTGGAATATGGGAGCTTCGTTTACGACGACAATTGAAATAGGCGAGCGCACACTTACAGCCGATGTAGAAGTCTATCGTACGCAGTTTCAAAATCAAGTCGTCATCGATTTCGACCGTTCAGATTCTGAACTATTTATCTCGAACCTCGATGGTGAGAGCTCAGCGACTAGCGTGCTCGCACAGGTTCTTGTATCACCACTACCACGCCTGGATGTCCTTGTTGCGTATAGGTGGCAGGATGTGTTAGCCCCTTACAATGGCGCCCTTCAGCAGAAACCCATGACGAGCAGATCGCGCGTTCTTACAACGTTTTCATACAGTACACCAGAATCGGAGTGGCAGTTTGATGCTACGTTGTCGTGGAACTCTGGTGGACGGTTGCCAGCTTCAGCCACCGGCTCACGGCCGTCTACTTTTGATGGTTGGTGGCGCGTGAACGGGCAAATCACGAAGAAGTTTGGAGTGCTCGATATCTATGTCGGTGGCGAAAACCTGACAGACTTCATCCAACAGGATGCAGTAATCGGTGAAACAGATCCGTACGGACCAAATTTTGATGCGTCGATCGTATGGGGTCCACTCGATAAACGATTGTTCTACGCTGGTGTGCGCTACACAATCGAGTAAACTGCAGAGAAACTCTAACAACGTTGAATGGGCAGTTGCTAACCTAATTTAATGGAGAAGGAAGGTGGGGTGTTGTCGGCATATCACCTTCAATTGGTCTTATCTCTAGATCTTCGAAGAGTAGATCTGGAGTAATGATTGTCGAGACAAGGTACTGAGAGCCACCCGTAATGAATGATGGCGACACGCTAGGAGCGAGATAGTTGTGTACGGTGGTGGATTTGCCAACTGCAATAATGTCTTTGAAAAGGACTGGCACAAGTCCGGCAGCCTCTACACCACGCACTAGTTCTTCACGACCATCTGCATGCAGTCGCCAAACCTCTAGCAATCCCAGCTTTCCTTCTCCCTGCGGCAACGGAAAATCAGGTCCGGCTACCGCATATAGTCCCGTAAACAACAGGTTCTGATTTAACGCTTTACGAATCACGATACCGTACGGAAGGTCTCGGTCTTTGACAAGTTTGAGCAGTCGCTTCTTCATAGTAGCAGGATTGAGTTGTCGCTTTGCGTCTTGCGTCGACAGCTCAATAACACTTAGCATCGCTGCGCCGCCACGCTGATGGCCATTACTTACCGAAATGCGTTTGGTGGGTACACGCGACGATAGTAATGTTTTCAAATATCCGTTCTCGACAAGACGAACGTCCTGAGCTTTGATACCGTCGTCATCAATGTCGTAGTGTCCGGCAACCGCACGCCCGTTGTCTTTTTCATGTGTAGGCACGGCACGAACACTAAGCCAATCTGGGAGCACTCGCGCACCGATCTTATTTTGAAAAGCGAGGTACCTGTCGTTCGAAGAGAAGCCACCATCGGAAAGGGGCTGTCGCTGCGCAACAAGATTTGGTGCAAAGACCTGAGCAACAATCTCGCCTGCAGCTTGACCTTCAAACAAGACTGGCCCAGAGTATGGTTCAATTGTAGTTGCCTGTGTTGCCTGCGTTAACACATCGCCAACAATCACACCGGCACGAATAAGTGAATCGCGTGAAGGTAAGTCGTAAGGGGTAATGCCATATGCTGCATAGGTGTTGCCAACAGGCATACCGTCCGCTGACTGACCAACTGCGACAATTTCAAATCCTGTAAAGGATTCGAACTTGTGCATACGACGTCCTTCCGAGGTCAGAAGTAATGTTTCCTCTGGAACGTATTCAACGCCAACACGCACAGACTGTATAGCGGGTGCATTGCGAAACACGGCACTAACATCACTGCACAAATTCTTCATGGCATTCACATCCGAATTATAATCCATCCCCGAGACGTTCGTAAGCGTCTCTGGAAGTAGATACCCGAAGTCCCATGTCGTGTCTGTTCGTGTGCGATTCTTCAGTGAACCTTCCTTCTTTGCGTACAACTCGACAGCCTGCTTATAACAAGCGTCCGTTGCAAGCCACAACTCACGTCGTAATCTTTTGTATGTAATCTCGAACGGAATGCGTCGCGTCTTGAATGCTTCTTCGTCATCACTCGAGCCAAAGAAGCCCAAGCTTACGTCAAAGTAGTTCGTGTTATCGAACTTGGGTCCACCAACACGTACTGCAACTGAGAGGTATGCAGCCGTACCCGTGTCAACACTCTGCACGTCGCCAAGAGTGCTGTGAATTGAGATGCTCTTGCGTATCGACAACGTATACGTCATGTGGTATGCGCGGGGCAGATTGCCTAGCTGCAGCTCTTGCATGTTGCGCTGCATTTCGTCCTGCATGGCTTTGTAGACCATTTCTTCGTCGATTGCAGCGGAGCAGACAGAAGTGTAACCGATTGCTGCAATTAGTAGCATAAGGCAAGCCATGATCAATCTCAGTGGAGTTCTCATTGGCCACCACCTAGCGTTGTAGACGGATCGGCTAGTAACGGAGGTTTGGCCTGTGACTTCTGCTTTTTCTGTACTTCTATTGTAGAAACCAAAAGACTCGGAGAGCTAGCTGATACTGGCACTCCGCCCGATTCTGCACCACACACACCGTTGAAGATGCCAATGTCGTCTGCCGCTGTAACGATGTTGTTGAATGTTGTGAGTGGAGTACCGATTAGGTCGACACCACGAACGAGCTCATCGGGTCTGCCGTCGGCAAACACCTTGTACACAACAAGAGGTTGCACATTAAAGGCGTTAGGCACAGTACGTCCTGTAAACGTAAACCCGCCTTGAATGTCATCGAATACCAATCCGTACTCTTTGTTCTGTTTTATGCATTCTTTACGGAGTAGTGCACGGAGTGAATCGTAGGGGACGGTGGTTTTTGCTTCGACGATCAGGTTCGATTGGCGTGAAACCGGACGTAGTCCGGGCTGCCTTCTGCCATGACCATTGGATTTGGGAAATCCTTCGATAGGCGACCGAGACATTAGAAAATTCTGGAAGACACCATCTTTCACAGCAACAACACGCTGTGCTGGAATACCTTCGTCGTCGAATGCAAAGGCGCCCACGATGTCTACGTTACCAAGTGTTTTCTTGGTTGGGTCGAATACAACATCGATAAAAGAAGGGAGAATTTTCTTTCCAAGAAATGCTTTAAAGGTTTGGCTCGAATTAGCATCCTTTTGACGATGACCTTCTGCGCGGTGACCAAAGATCTCGTGAAAAAACACCCCTGCTGAGCGACCAGAAAGGATTGCCGGACCAGAATATGTTTCGGCTAGTGGTGCTGTCCGAAGGAGTACCGCCTGCTTTGTCATGCTCTCCAGTTCTAGTCGAATTGATTCTTCTGACGGGAGCCTGTCGAGAGTGTGAGCAGAATAACTCCTATAGAGCGGCAAACTCATTCCGTCTTCTGCCTTCGTTTTCACTATAACAAACATTTTTACAATAGGCTCGACGTGTTGTAGCATTGTTCCTTCGCTATTCACGAAGAATTTCACGACCTGGTCAAATTGTAACGTTACCTTACCAGTGTATAGCTCAGGATGTCCAACACACACCGCGGAGAGTCGACGCACGCGATCGCGCCATGCAGACGTATCGAAGGTTACGAGGTTGAAAGGCTGAATGAATGTGGTGGCTTTCTCTATAGATTGATCAGCTGAAGTATCTTCTTCTCGCACCTTCACCTGAAGATTCGTTTTCACCTTACCAAGTCGTTCTACAGCGGCCTTGTATGCTCTATCTGTAGCAATCCAGACTAGAGTCCGCAAAGAACGCTCGTCGTCGCCCATGGGCAATTCCTGTGAGCGCATGCCTCGACCCATCTCAAATGCTACACCACGAATGCTGCGTGTGTTATCGAGATTGTGCGAACCAACGCGCAGGTCGATGTCTAGGATTCGGTTTGCCGACGTTTCTTCGCCATCCATTGCTCCAAACGAAGCGGAAAACGTAGAAGTATGCGACTCGGTAACTGCGTACGATAGAAAGTACGGTGGCGATGGTTGAGATTTCAGCTCAAGCATCGTTCTATCCATTTCTGTCTTTAGTGCTCGTAGGACATGGCTCTCTTGGGCTATTGTCGTCGACACAAAGAAGAAGAAAGAGAAGGCTAGAAAGAAAATTTTAAACGTCGACCGGCTTAAGTGTGGTTTTGCTGACAATGTGTAGATCCTTGTCCAATTCATAGGTAATGGGAACACCAGTCGGAATTTCAATGCTGATTATTGCCTCGGGCGTCATGTCTTCGAGCAACATAATCATCGCCCGTAGCGAGTTGCCGTGTGCAACGACAAGAATATTCTTGCCTTCGCTCAATAACGGGGCGATAGTCGATTCGAAATACGGTTGCACACGCGCTCGCGTGTCTTTCAACGACT
>JAWXBR010000041.1:0-147654 GCA_034440235.1 bacterium | reverse complement strand
ATGCCGAACTTCGAAACGCCGTATTTACGGGCGTGATGCAGTACGGGTATCTCGGTCACGCGAAAGCCTTCCCAGTGGGCAAGCGCAGGTATATACCTGTGCATCTCACCGTACACCTGTACATTCTCAACAACTTCTCTGCGATACGCTTTGAGTCCACAATTGAAGTCGTGCAACTTAATCCCCGACATCATCGATGTCACTGTATTAAAGAGTTTCGAGGGAAGGGTCTTATGCCAAGGGTCGTGTCGCTTACGTTTCCACCCCGACACCAAATCAAAGCCTTCAGAGAGCTTTGCAATCAGCGAAGGAATCTCGCTTGGGTCGTCTTGCAGATCTGCATCCATCGTTATAATGATGTCGCCCTTGGCTTCTGCGAACCCAACGGCTAGGGCAGCAGACTTTCCATAATTACGCCGAAACCGAATAGCCTTGAAGCGATGATTTCGAGCATGAATGTCGCGAAGAACATCGTACGAATGGTCGGTCGATCCGTCATCAATAAAGATTACGTCGTAACCTTTGGGCGAAGCTCTTTCGAGAATCTGTTCTAGTCGTCTTGCCAATTCAGGCAGCGACTCTTCTTCGTTTAACAGTGGAATCACTACAGAGACAGTCGCATTGTGCAACTGCGATGCATCCTGACGATGAGGACGATGCGTAGGGCGTCTTCGGCCTCTACGTCTGCCTTGCTGGCCACCCTGCTGGCTTTGCTGACCGCCGCCGCCTTGGTGACCGCCGCCTTGGTGACCGCCGCCTTGGTGACCGCCCTGTTGTCCGTGTTGGTCGTTACTCATGACATCGGTTTTTTAGTCGTTACTCATGGCATCGGTTATCGATTACTGCCTGATGAACATACATCGGCGAGGTATTCCGTTCGAACGACGTTCAACAAGCATGTATGCGCCGCTAGGAAGATGGGCAACGGAAAGCCCCGTTGTTAGCCCCATATCAACCGTGACCGTTGCATACAGTACACCATGAACGTCGAAAACATCTAGTGCTGTTGCATCTACGCTTATGTTAGAAACATTGAGCACATCACCAGACACGGGTTGCGGAGCGACACTTAACGATGGAGACGTGAAGTGATTGTCGTTAACACCTGCGGATCTGCCGTCGTAGTATACGCGAATCACAAACTTCCGTGTAGAGGGATTGGGTACGTCGTATTGAACTCCAGATTCCATTTTGTGCTTGATAAAGTTGTCCGGCCAATCGGTGTAGCCGTCCACCAGATAAACCGAATCAACAAAAGCAGGCAGACCAGCGATTAGGCCAAAACGCAGGTTCTCACCGCGATTCGATACTGCGATGTGGTATTCCTCGACATACTGCTCGTTACGCAGTTTGCGTATATCCAGCGGCGAAAGCCAAAGACGTTCTGTGGTTACTACTTCTGTCCACACGTAGAACACCGGCGCAGGCGGTTCGAACGGCGGTATCTCCATCTCGCCCAATGCTGTGTCGAGTCCCATTGTTGCACGCACATCGGCCGCAAAGTCAAACGTCCTGGATGTGGGCTGAGACTGCAAGAAATTCGTTAGTGTAATTCTAGTATCTGTGCGTTGTGCAGCTACCTGACAAACAAGTAGACAGAGTGCTGCAAGAACTATGGTGATTTTCATATGAGCTCCATTTTCATGTTCGCTCCGTTGCGCTCCATTTTCACATGCGCTCCGTTTGAGTTGGAACGAACAAAAAAAGGCAGCAGTTTCCTGCTGCCCTCTTTTTTCGAATTCATTTTCTATTAGCGAACGATAGTAACCGAAGCAGTTGCAACTGTTGCGCCGTTAACAACCTTAAGGATGTAACGACCAGGAGCAATGTTGCTACTGTTCATGTCGAAATTGAATACGCCAGTTGTCTTGTGACCACTGAACAATACTGCAACTTCTTCGCCAACTGTGTTGAAGAGAGACACTGTAACATTGCCAGCTTGTGGTACTGTTACAGCAACTACGCCGCTTGTAGCGACTGGGTTTGGAGTAACGTTAACACTCAGCGTAGAGAGGTCAGCATCATCACCAAGAAGACGGACTGAAGGTGTACGTGGGTTGATGACCTGAACAGTGCTCGTAGAGCCTGCCTTGATCGAACCAAGTACTTCACCCGTTACTGCGTTTACTGCTGTGTAGTTACGTGATGGATTGTTCACGATAACCGAGACAGGGAACGTAGCACCTTGAAGATCGATGACTGGTGTTGCAGAGTTTTCGACATATGCTTGATTGCTGAAGCGAACATCAAAGAGATTGTTCGGAGGCAGCGGTGGAAGTCCGAATACATCGAACGACGTAAGAACGCGTTGTTCGTCTAGGTAAAGGTTAGCCGACTTATTGTCGTTGTCACGAACGTTAACAAGTGTCGTCGAACCGATAACGCTTGAAAGACCTGTTACCGCGCCTACAGTTGTTTTTGGCGAACGTGTTGGATCATCCATTACGAGCCACGCTTGACCGCTAATCTTCATCCAGTATCCAAGACCTGGTGTGATTTCTGTGACAGGCACATAACCACGATTTGTCTCGTATTTGTAGATGTCGCCAATGATCATAGGTAGACCTGTGGATACACCGACTACAGGAGCTACTGTCACATTTACAATGCTGACTGGAACAGACAGCGAACCAATGGTATTCCATCCATCGTACAGACGGGTTTGGAAACGCGTTTCGTCTATGCGATAGATACGCGTTCCAGCAACTGTTCTGTCGAGAGGATCGGAGTACTTAACGAAATATCCAACACCCGGACGTACCGTTGCTTCAGCTTGATAGATGTTCTGAGAGAAACGAACTGGAATGTTCAGTGCGTTCGGGAAGACATCACTGGAGCGGCCAGACGACGGATTTACAGGAATCGACAGGAGGTTCCAGCCAAGATTGATGACCGGGAATTGCATTACTCGTGGAAGCGTGTATTCGATTACGAAAGCTGTGATGTCGGCATCACGAATCGTGATCGAGAAGCGCGTGCCGCCAAGACTTGTTCCTTCGCGCATGTTCAGATTAAAGCGTGAGCCATTGAGCGTGTCGCGAATAAACAGCGACGCACCTGCTGGAAACTGTGCTGCATCCCATGACACTACGATTGGGTAATTCAGTGCACTACCTGCATTGAATTTCACCCAGTACTGTAGCGTGGAGTCTGAATAGATGTCGCGAATATCGCGCGAGTTAGAACGAGGGCCAGGGTTAGCACCAGACGCATCGTAAGTCGTACGGAACAAGTCACCAAGACCGTATGCATAGATGTCGTTACCGTCCGAATCACGTGGATGGAAGCGTGCACCAAATGATGTAAGCGGTCCAGTGTAAACAGTTTCGCCAAACAGAGTATCTACATAATCCGTTGCACGAGCACCTACACCGAATACCATGAGTGTGCGTTCGATTGGGTTGTTCGAATTGCGTACTTCAAGGACGATACCGGATGTTGGACCGCTAGGACCCTTTTGCCAGTCGTTTTTTTCATCGAATTCACTTGGTTCAAACGGAGGACGGAATACGATGAACGTTACCTTCAAACGCACTGGCGAAACATCCATCGACAGTGACTTGAATGTGAGATACCCAACATAAACGCCAGCGAATTCACCATCTGGATTTTCAGTGTCAAGCTTCGTCCAGTCGCATATAATGCGAAGATTAAGATCGCGTTGCAATGTCGTTGGATCGCCCGCTGGCGTAACACCTAGCGTCGTACCGAGGATACCCTTATCGAGGATCGGAATAATGCCTTCGCGAACAGGCTGCAAGAATGGATCGATTTCACCCAGACCGCCACGGCGGAAGGATTTAAAGAACAACCATTTTGAATCAGACTGAACAAGTATATCCGTCATACGCGAACCTGCAGTTGCGTTGATGACGTCAATGTCGCGAGTAGCAGCACCATTAACTTCGTCTTCGAATGGTTGACCCATTCTGTAACCGCCGGAGTCGATTGTTATTGGGTCTACAACAAACCAATCCGCGTTATTCGAGTTGTCCACAGAGTCCGCAATACGGAATCGACGGTCAGAAACGTTTGTGAACGACAGACGTGGAATTTCATCTGTTACTTCTACCCAGATCATGCCTGGACGTGATGGACGAAGTGGATCGCGGATTTGCTCTTGGTTGAATTGGTCGAAGAAGTAGTTATCTACGCCGCCAAGACCTGCAAATGTCCCCGGAACCGGATCGCCTGGGAACGGAAGTTCGTAGCCGACTTGGAAATCGTTATAAAACAACGTGTCATTCGTAAGAATAAGTGGTGTACGAGCACTTACCGGGTTTGACGCTGGGTTAGCGATAACACGGAAGCGCAGGTAGAACAGCTCAACGAACGGACGTTGGTCGCACGTTTCAGTGATATTTCCTGTTTGAGGCAGTTGCTTGGAAGAAACTGCGGTAATCATGACGCGCTTGCCACGTAGACGGTTTTGCAACGGACCAGCGATTACGCGCTGGAACGTTGTGTCACGAGAAACAGATGACGAGAATTCGAAATCCTTAGCAAGTGCACCAAGTGGAAGTCCTTGTTGACCTCTAACTGGACCGTTCTTTTCAACGCCCATGAATTCAAGAGCGGTGCTGTCGAACTGGATCTTCGTCTTGAAGCTGTAAATAGGAAATGCCTCATAGGTCGAGGTCGATCTCCAACAGTTCTTGATAAAGACTGGAACGAGCAATGTGCGCTCGCCATTAGTACCACGACGTGGTACCCAGATGCGGCCGTCAGGATAGTAGGTTTGGTTCCACTGCGATGCATGGCCTGTTAAGCTCAACGTCGGTAATTCTGGCTTATCAGCCTGAGCTTTTGAAACCTGCGTAGCAAATGTGGTTAACGCTACCAAGAGAAGAGCAACGCCAAGTTTGGCGCCGCTACCCCAGAGAGCATATCGACGAATCATATTAGACTCCTCTGATGAGTAGATCAGCTGATTTTTCACTTCAACAACTTATTCGTTAGTGTCAACCGACCACATGTAACGGTAATGATATACACGCCATGTGGCAGATCGTGGATTGGGATCTGGATGCGGCTCAACCCTTCGTCAAACACTACGCGATTGATAACCGCGCCGTCAAGGGAAAAAACCGTCAAAAAACCCGGCTGTCCATGAACACCCTGTACTACGATGGCATCGTCCATCGTATCTATTGTTACAGAGTCTTCATCGACATCCGATTGTGATACTGTCGTCTTGTGCGTTGTAACCTTTATGCTGTCTGTTTTTATCGGCTTTATACAACCACAATCTTCTCTAGAGTCGACATAAGCAACTATCATCGTTGAATCGTCATCGCGTTCGTGCGTCGTCGAAATAGCAACCTTAGTCTGTAAGGGTCCAGAAGGGGCTACGAAGTAAACTTTTATAGTGTCTGCACTTGCTCGAATCAAACTATCAACTGTTGCACCAACGAGAAGTACAGTATCAATTGAAATGCCAGTTGTTGGTTGCATTACTAGTGTAAGCACTACTGGTGTTCTCTCTAATCCTGAAGTTGTTGTCTCGATTAAAAAGCTTTCTGTCGAATCGGGCGCTGCAATATGGATTGCATCTTGTGTTATTGAAGCCCCAAGGTCGGCTCTGTTTACTGGAATCGCAACTGCGTTAAATATGTCGGAAACATTAACCGTTACTTTTCTCTTGAACTCTTCATTGAAGTCAATCGGGAACGGAACCGTAATCGAGTCGTGATCATGACAATCACCGATAAAGTCGCCTCCGATTGCAACAAGTGGAATGTTGCCTTTAGCATGCGTTGAAATTGAATAGACTGAAACCCCGATTTCACCTCGCGTTCGAAAATCAAACGCTGGATTGAATTCCCCGGAGCCTAGTTGACCTGCGAGCGTTCCCTGAGGGAATCCCTGCGTAGGTCTAAGCACTGAAGTATCATATTTCAGTGTGATGTCAAAGTACATGAGGCTATCACTATAGAAGACCTCGCCAATCGAAGCCGTCAGTAGAAACGTTTTGTCGCCAGAGCAGAGATTCGTTGTTTGAACCGACTGAATGCGTAACGTGTCACCAGCGGTCGTGATGTTGCTGGCCGCCAAAAAGGCAGCCAGCATTATCATCACAATATTCTTCATTTCAACAGCAGTGCGTTTTATCGCACAACAGAAATCATAATCGATGTCGAAGTAGCACCATCAACACGAACGATGTACGCGCCAGGAGCTACAAGCATTCCAGTTGCGTCAGTACCGTTCCACGTTGCAGATAGTGTACCTGCATTTGCCGTGCCGTTAAAGATCGTAGCAACACTTTTGCCGAATGTGTCAAAGACACGGACGGTGTAAGTGCCACTGACCGGAACATTAACTGCAACAGTTGTTGATGTTGACATTGGGTTTGGCGAAGAAGCTATTGACGAAGATCCTGCAACAGCATCACCATTTATGACCTGGTCTTGCTTTGCAACTTCGTTAAAGCGGATACCACCAACGCGATAAACATCAGCAGCTCTTACTGTTACATACGCAACAGGGATTGAAGATGAAAATGCGCCGTTACCCAAAACAACTGCTACATCGTGCGAGTAGTCTGCATCAATGTTGCTGTTCTCGATATCTACTGTCGTTACTGATGCAATTTCTGGTAGTTCGATTTTGAAGGCGAATGTACCGTTGATTGAACCATTGAGATAGACAGGTATCCTGACTAGATCACTACCGATGGATGTAGGAGTACCAAACGAAACGTTATCTGCAACAAGGTCAGTGCTGACCTTGCCGAAATCAGGTCCCGTTGTGTCGTTGTCATAGATCCAAGGAAGTCCAGGCAAGCGACCCGAAAGGTATCGCATGATTAGACCAGCATCGTATTCAGTTACTTCGTAGTAGATCTGACCAAGGTTGCTTACGTCCGGAGCCTTGCCGCCAACACCATAAAGACCTTCGCTTTCGTTCATCACGCGTAATACTTGCTTACCTGTCGTAGACGTTATCGACTGCAAAGGGAAGTATTGCTCTACGTCGATTGTACGACGCCAGATTACGATGTGCGGAGGGATTGGCGAGATGAGTGGATTGGTCGAGTCAGCTGTGAATGCACGATTCAGTTTTGTGAAATAGTAGCGTCCAGAGTGATTCACATCACCTTGATATGCTTGACGTTTCCACACAGAATCGAGTAGACGACGAGTAACCATCGAACGCATAATTACACGCGCGTCGTTGGCGGTTACGCGACGGTTTTGTGCTAGACCTTCGTGACGTTGACCTTGTGCGCCTGAAGTGTCGGCATCGCCGAAGCCCCATACATTAAAGGTCAAATAGCGGATTGACGAAAAGCGGATGATAGCATCAGAGCGACCATCAGATGGTTGCCATCTAGATGTACTGTCTGTGCGTGTGTTACCACCGATTTGCGGAACCCAAACTAGACCGTTCCAGAAATCTGATAAGAATCCTGGGAAGCCGTTATTACCCTTGATGCCAACTGTAGCACCACGAGTTACAACAACTGTATTTGAAGTAAATGGGTTGCCACCAATTTGTCCGTATGCAAATTCAATGTCGCCTTGGTAATTCTCAGCGGCGCCAGCTTCGTACAGACGAGCTTGGAAATTGCCAACACTTGAATTGATTGACTGGTCATTGATGTTGAGGTTCTTCCACTGAATGATAAGCACTCTGCGGACAAATGATTCTTGTACACCAGTGATCGGATTAATGCGCGTGTATACAGCTGTATCGCAATTCTCATTACGGTCTACGTCGAGCGTGTATGAGATTTCCGATGGCATGTAGCCATTAATGATATCTAGGTTCGTACGCAGACGGTGATCACCCCAAAATGGAGCAACAACATTGTCCGGATAGGAAGCCGAATTCAGGAACAACCCAATGGATTGCTTTGCTGAAACAAGCTTCGTAGCGTCGAACGTAGCGAAACCATTAACGCTAACGTAAATGCCTGTGTAAATAGCGCCATTATAGTTCAGTTGGAATCCAGAAGGAAACTGAACGTAGGCGTAGCCATCATCAACATCATTCACATTCGTTGGTGCAAGCACAAACGAGCTAGCGGGAATGATGGTCTTGTTCGAACGCGAAACGGGACAGATATCAACGTCGCGGTATGGTCGACCAACAACTAATTCCGGCTGACGGAATTGATTGAAGATCTGTTGCGCTACGCTATCCACAGTGCCGAACGCGATAGAACAGAGTACAATTGCAATTGCAACTAATACCTGTTTTTTCATACGTACTCCATGGTTTACCACATGTTTAAAATCGTTTTTGAAGCGGGGGTCGGCCATTTTACCGACCCCCTGCGAATATGCTTTAGCGTACAAGAACGATCTGCTGTGTGGCAGAAGTTACACCGTCAGAGATACGTACTGTATACAGTCCGCTGCTCATCGATGTACCATTGCTCGTTCCGTTCCAATCAATCGTATGGCGACCAGCAGTGAAGACTTCACTTGCTAGAGTAGCAACCTTGACACCAATAGCGTCAAAGATTTCTACGTTCACCTTCTTAGTACCAGGTGCGTTGAATGTGATTGCCGTGGACGTAGTGAACGGATTTGGAGCCGCATCTACGATAGCCAAGGTGTTCGATAGTTCTTTTTCTTCTTCTACAGGTGTTGTGAAATCGTAGACAATCACAAAACCTTCGACCGAAGTACGGAAGATGGTAATTACATCGCATGTGCCATCACTTGTATGCGTGATGTCTGCGACTGATCTTCCATTACCCAGCTTCATGTTGTAGTTGAATAAGCTACCATTTGATTGATCATCACGGATGTAATACGATCCAGGATTTGTTGCATCACGTGCAGGAATATCTCCACGGCACCATGACAATTTCACTGGATAGAATTCTCCACTTTGACCGTTCGATCCGCCAGCTTGGAAACGTGCACGATACACGGCTTCACCAGGTTGGTTTGAGAACGGGAAGATCGAGCGCAGAATACCTTGACGTGTTGGGATTGTCCACCTAGCGTCAAAGATGTCAGGAATTGGCACCGGTGGCAATTCATATTCACAGTAGTTCGAATCAAGTTTACCATACGCACCATCTTCGTCTCCGCGGGTTGCTATGGAAGTTCCTTGAACACCGAATGTGAGGACTTGGAATGCACCGACACTATTCTCAACACGAATGTCTGCAGCGAAGCGCGTTGCATCAGATACGGAAACGTAGTATTCGAGCGTGTCTGAGATACCAGCACGGTCAGTTACTACAACCCGAATCTTTATACGGCCCTTGCTGTCGGGAGTACCTTGAAGACTTGTCGAACTGATAACGACCTTTTGTGTGTCAGAAGCTTCACTCGTCAGTTGTTGAGGAATGAACGACCATTGCGATACTGGCTCTGGTTCGATGACACGGAAGGTAAGTATTTCGTTTTGGTTTTGACGGCGTTTAAGATCTAGATCCGATACGCGGATAGTGTCCGCATATGGGTCGCCAAGATCTACGCACCGAATAACCGGCGACGAGAACAATCGTGGATCGTGATTCACAGCAGAAATAGTCAGACTTACTGTTTTAACGTCGACGAGTTTACCAGCATCTGTTACCATGACAGTTACTTGAACTGTTGTATCAGAGAATGGTAGATCGGTAACGCGAGGAGTACCGTAAAGAAGACCGGACTTAGGATCGATCTTCAACCACCTTGGCGTTGTCTTGAGTGGAATAAGATTGATAAAACCAGCTTCAGCGAAGTATGGATCAACAGCAACACTGTCAGGTGTAGAATCGGAGTCTAGGTCAGGGTATATCAGTGTGAATTCGTGCCATTGACCAAAGTTTGGATCGTACACCTTGATTCGGCGGGCCGAGTCGAGAAGTGGATGATTGTAATCTTGATCTTCAATAGCACCAGGCAGCGATGTAGTAAGGATGGTTGGTTGAACGTTCACAAATACACGACGTGTAAGTGTGGTAAGTCCGCCGTGACCGTCATTCACAACAATGCTAACAATAGAGTCGGTGTTTAGATCACCACTTATTGGATTACCAGGGTTGAGATCGTTTATCGGCTTCAGAATCTCACGGGCCTCAGCATTCGAAATACGAATGTTGATACGACCAGTAGCTGTGAAGTCTTGAGCGAAGGCATCGGTCTGACCAGCATTTGCGTAACGACGCAGGTACTGATTTGACATCCAAATTGGACGAGACATGCGTACTTCGTCGATTACAGTGTCACCTGGTGTTTCGCGAATTGATGTTGATTGGAATCCGTATGCAGTTTTACCGAAGCGGAAGTCCCATGCACCATACTTCTGAACAACAGCACGTGTTGGATCAACTGCAGCATTGTCTTCGAACTCATCATCCGTATTCACATCCAGCATGAAGCGGAGTGAGTCGGTGAGGTTGGCTACAAACTGAATATTAACCGTGTCAGGCTGATTGTTCGCTGGGTTGTTGTACACCTCATCCACAATTGCATTTGGCTGGACAAAACGACGACCAACACGTGAGTTTGAAACAAGCATCCGGAGCGTATCCAGATAGACGCCGTTAGCAAATACTGTGCTGTCTGTTGTCGTTGGGTCTAGTACAATCGTTGTATCACCCTTGAGCATACTTGTGTACTGCTGCTCAGTTGTGCTACGGATTGGGTGTGCCCAGAGGAAGCGAGGCAAGCTGTCTACAACGTGGATGCGGAATCGGTACGACGTAGAGTCGATGAATCCCAAATTCACAGTATCCTGTTGCAGGAAGCGAGCGTTTGTGTTGTCTGGATTACGTTGATCGAGCGGAATCGAATTGTTGTCGTAAGCTTCTGCGTGGAAGTAGCTTGGGTACAGATAGATCCACTTGGCGATCATTTCTTCTGGGAAGCCTGAATTACGCAAGGAGTCGACAAGTTCGAGTGTCGGTGGGAAGTTCTTTGCAACTACTTCGATTTCTTCTCCGCCTGGTACGATGTACGGGTTGATTGGGCGACCACGTAAGATGCGGTAACCGGTTGCGCCCCATGCCATGTTGTCTGCATTAGAAGCCTTCACTAGCGTGTCGCGCAACCAGTACTTCAGTGCTGAAGCTGGATCGGTGATGCTATAGAAGTACGAGAGGTAGGAGCCACGAGTGCTATCGAAGATGACTCTAGGATCGAAGAACTGATTTGTGTCAGTTGCTGTGATCGTAAAGATGGTATCGCGCTCTGTCCAGTCCAACGATGGAATTGGTACACCCGCAGAGTCAGCTGGATAGGATGCTGGTTCGTTGAACCAGCTGCCGTTGCCGTCTGCACGAAGTGACTGAGCAGCTGTGATCGGTGTGTACAGACGATTTTCCGTTACGAATACGCGGTTGCGCATTGCAGGGTGAATCGATGCTGCAGTACCAAGTGTATCAGCTGAACCAGTAAATACTGGTGGAATTGTGTTGTTACCTACGATGAACGATAGTGCACCGTTAATAGCAGCAACAACGCCTTCTTTCCAAAGGATTGTACGAGAAACAACGATTACTTCGTCGCCTTCACGTACTGGGAGTGCGCGGTAACGCTCACCACCGAAGTACGTTTCTTTGCCACCGTCACCGCCGACATTGTTCGATGTTGGAAGTGCTGGACGATTTCCTAAGCGGAAGTTTGGTCCGCCAAGTTCGCCTAGTACTGTTGAACCTTCCCAACGACGACCAGGAAGTGCCGACGAATCTTCAGCAATGCCGTTGTCGGCAAGGCGAGCGAGAAGCGTTGCACCCGAGCCATACGTAGCAAGGTTTTCAAAGGCACGACGAATGTTTGGATCACCACCATTTGTAGAGTCAGGTACAAGCTCAGCACGTGCACGGAAAATTGTATCTGTTAGACCCTTCTGACGAAGGTTCATACGGATGTAATCTCCAGTACGCTGGTTGATAACAAAGAACACCGTTTCATTGAAAGCGCGTGTGTCGTTGTTGCTGATTTCTGCAGTCGAGCTGTAATCGGCACGTGCTTCTAGAAACACTGGGTAACCAATTGGATGGTTGCCAACGAATTCTGTTTGAACACGAGCGATAAACGGATCCATTTCGGCGTCGAATGGATTACGCGTAGTACGCTTTACATACTTGTTGAATGACGGCCTAAGTGGGTCCGTGTACATCTTCAGATATGGTGGAATACCAACAGCGAAGTCTTCGATTGGCGACATACGACGACGTGAGTAGTCGGCTGTCTTGATGTCTGTTCCCTTATCAAAGATGTCGTAGATGCGACCTGCAAGAAGCAGCGTATCTGGAATCTCATAGATCGGGATTGGCTTGTAATTGTAGCGATAGGTTGATTCGAATGGACCTTGTTCGCGAAGGTTAACCGTTGCGTTCCTTTTGAAGTTTAGATGCGTCTTGCCATTCCCTTGAATGAAGAACGTTTCTTGAACTCTTTGGAATGTCTGGTTTTGTGATAGTGGAAGCACAGTGTTAACATTTGCTTCGGTACGGCCCCAATAGTTGCCGCGAAGTGTATCAACACCACCAAAACCAATACCTGTTGTGCCAGCCAAAACACCCTTGGTGTCTTGTGCATCTGGCAGGCGGATAATGAAACGGGCAAAGTTGTCGTAGATGGAGTTCGCAGCAGTGCCGGCCAGGGTCCAAGGTAATGGACCTGTTACTTCACCGTAGAGGACAGCACCAGCAAGGTCACTCGATGGAAGATTGTTTCCATTAAGAACCGGACCTGTGATTGTATCTGTTAGACGACCGATGTCAGATGTTGCGCGGTTACCTGTGATAAGGCAACGTTGGATACCGAGCTTCAGATCGTAGTTATCAGAGTAGATCGCAGCACCAGTATAAGCGGTGTTGTTCTGCATACGTACACGGTCGAACCCGAAGGTATCAACACGAACACGGATACTGTCAAGAATGTACAGAGCTCCACCAAGACCAGTACCGTTTTCACGAATACCAGCGACAGGGTGACGTACAAGAACATCATCACGCTGTGTGGTACCGCTACCTTGACGGCTTGGATTTGGTACTGCAATGTTTTCGTAGAAGCGCGTAAGCATGCGTTCGTCGGCTCGAGGTGTGATTGTCTGGAATGTGAACACGTCGTTGCGCGCCATATATCCAAGTGCTACACCTTGTGCGTTGTACATCATGCTGTCGAGATCCGATACAAAAAAGCGCTTGCGTGTAAGTGTGTCTGGAGACACAATCGACACAGCACCACCGTTACCGTTGAATGCTTTGTTATTGCGGAATTCGGTTCCCTTAACAACGTTCAGGTCGGAGTTGATAGAGTAGTAACCTCCACCACCGCGGACTTCATCTTTAATGGAGTCTGCAACTTCACCTACACGGTTGTTAACGAATGTTGAACGTACGAGGCGAACGACACGACGCCAGATCGGTAGTTGTGCTTGTGGCTGATGAACAGCTACGGCACCACCGGAGTATCCAGCCGTGTTATTCGTGAATTCAACACCGTAATTTGTACCGTATATCCACAGTGGACCACTTGCTCCACCGGCACCGTACACACGCATGTTGCGACCTGTGAAGATAGCACCACCGTCTGCAGATGCTTTGTTATCACGGAATTTGATGTTGAAACCGTAGTTGCGAGCATTAATAATACCGTCTGAACCACCTACGATTGGTGATGCAAGCGTATCGACAATACCCGTTGCAACGTAGATAGCACCACCACGTGCCGACTCATTCGATAGGAAGTGTGTCGGTGGATTGTTATCGAGATTACCACGAACGGAGATCTGACCAGCATTTGGGCTGGCATAGATAGCTCCACCATGGGAGTAGCTCGTAATTGACGTAGTCAGATTATCAGTACTCATGTCCTTGATAAAAGGAACTGTCGTCTTATTTGAAGTATAGCGACCAGCAAAAATCACAGCTGTGTTATCGGCTACGTGTACGGCACCACCACGAGCACCCATGGTGCGATTCGCACCAACAAGGTCTGTAGGTTGACGGTTTTCAGCGTAGTTGCCAGTGAACTCAAGCGTGTCTTTACCTTGCATGTCGTTGACACCAAAACCAACCGTGAAGCGATCACGACCAGAGATGTATACAGCGCCACCAGAAGCTTCATTCTTACGTGAGCGGTCGAGAGTACCGTGTACAGTCGCTGCTTGATTGACATCTGTTACGAATCGAATACCACCGATGGTAACAAGACCAACGTCGGAATTAAGTGCGCGGTTATTCGTAAAGCGCAACTGACGAATACGACCTAGATACATGGCGAGACGAGCATCATCCAGAGACTGGCGATTCACATCTGTCATTGGCTCTGCCGCAACATCATACAGATTGTCGATTGACTTTAGATTCTGAACGATCGGTTGCGCGTTTTCTGGATCTGTCAGCCAAGGATTTACATTATTAGGGTATGTAGGAAGTGCTGCAATGGTCTGAGCACTTATTACAGGATACAACTGTAGGGTTGAACCAACATATTGGTCAACAGGAGCCTGCAAGACCTGCAGTGCACCACCGCGAAAACGCGCCATGTTGTTGATGAACGTACAGCCTACGAGCCATGTACGTACAGAGAATGTTGTGATAGCACCACCGCCACCATTCGAAGCGCGGAGGAGGTTATCGTTCGCCGCTTCTGCTTGGGTGCGCGAAAGCGCTTGACCCGAACTGTTACGCAGGTAAATCGGTTCGTTATCAACCGTTGTGTCCTTGCGGAAATTTCTGAAATCGACGTCACGGAAAAACGCTGCGCGTGATCCCGGAAGAACGACGATATGTCCCCACTCGCGTGAGAAGTTGTTTACGTCACCGGCGATGAACGTAATACGTGCCGGACGGACGTTGATAGAACTGCCAAGCTTTTGACGGAACCATGGGTTCAGACGAATAGCCGTAATTACACCACCTTGTTCAAGGCGCGCCGCCTTGTACAGAACAGCCTCAGCTGGCGTTAGCTGCTGGAGGTTCGGGTCCGTTCCAAGGTCCACATTGAATACCACGCCGTATTTAGACGTGTGAATCGTGGGCTCTGGCGCAATGGTTGACGTGACCACACCCGGTGCTCCAAAGTATGCCGGGTCATCATAACCCGTATACGGCGGAAACAGCGGATTGACCGCGGCAGCGTTATAAGTGGCGGTCATGCGACCGTCAGCTATAATTCGACCGCCAGTCGAGTCGATCAGTCGACCGTTTGGCAAAAATTCGACGCGGGTACCTGGTTCAATGACCAGTGTCCCACCAATCGTGTACGTGCCGCTGATACGGTAGATAGTGTCTCTCACAAAGACGCGTACCTGCCCAGTAGCAAGACTACCACGAACCTCTACATAATCCTGTGCGCGGACTAGTGTAAATGCTGCGGTTAGCACAAGCAGCAAACTGCTTAGACGAAACCAACGTTGCATACAACCTCCAGTTGTAAAAACCTATGCTTTACTTATTTCGAGTCATTCACAAAGCAAAAAAATGGCATGGGATGCCAACCCCTTCTAATCAATTGCCATGCCAAGCCTTGCGAGGCCTGTTTTTGCAGCTGACGAGGACTCCGACGCCCCATACTTCCGAACGATCCGTGTGAAGAGTTCTCCGGCCTTTTTGGTGTCCCCGGCCTTCTCATACGCAAGACCCGCATAAAGGAGAGAACGGGCTTCGAGCCCCGTCTTCAGCCCCTTATCAGCAGCTTTCTCGTAATAGGCGGCAGCACCAGCTAGATCCTTGTCCACTTCCTTACAAACTCCCAATCCATTTAAAGCCCCGACTTGCACAAGTACGGCATCAGACTTTTCAGCCTGCTCGTACTCTGCAACCGCCTCGGCATACCTGCCAAGGCTTACAAGACTATGGCCAGCAAGCAGAGCGGCGTCCTTGCCAGCCTCTGTGCCGCCATATTCAGCCGAAATTTCTGTTAGGCCCATGACGTCGATATCACCCACAGGCGGTATCGAGTCGCCCGTAAGCGCCATCGAATACCTGCCCTCTATGTACACCGGACGTATCCGGGCTAGCGCCATCGTAGCTTCGGTGTTCTGATCGTTCTTATACTGCATATACAGCCACACAGCCACACCAATCACTACAACCACCCCTAAGCCGATGAGAATCATCATGCCCTGGCGATTGCTTTTCATCCACTCTGGGGTTTCCCGAGTGTGTACCGAAGTCTCTGGTATCTCTTCCAAATCTTGTGTGCTCATGCACTCCTCTAAAGTTAGCGTTCGGGCACGCCATGGCGTACCTCGCCCACGGAACGAAGCGGGCAAATATACCGCGCTTGCGTAGACAAACCAAACGATATGAAAAAGGGTGTAAACCCGTGTTATTCTGTGGGTTACCTCAACTTAACGCTGACACTGTGCAAGGCGGCTGACAGGTTCGTGGTATTAGAATCTTGCAGTTTCACGCACAGCAGCTACAACGTCATCTACAGACAGCAAGACCGCCGCCTCAAGCGATTTTGCAAAGCCGACAGGGGCGTCTTTCGACCCAATTCGAGCTACCGGAGCGTCGAGATATCGGAATAGTTCCTGTCCTATGTGCGATGCAATTGTTCCGCCGAAACCACCCGTTACCCTGTCTTCATGGGCAACGACACAACGTCCAGTCTTTCGCACTCGCTCTAACACGAGCTCTTTGTCCCAAGGTATTAGCGACCGAAGATCTATAACCTCAACCGAGATGTTCTCTTTTTCTAAGATGGCCGCAGCCTGAAGACTCCAGTGCACTGCCGTGCCATAGCAGACAATAGTAACGTCGGTTCCCTCACGGCGAACACGTGCCTTACCAAATGGAATAACAACGTTTTCTGGGGGAAGCGGTGCAGAAGTCGGACGGTAATTGTACAAAAATTTAGGCTCGAGATACATTGTCACACCACGCGATCGAATAGCGTTGCGCATAAGACCAACAGCGTCGTCTGCAAACGAAGGCATTACAACTCGAATACCGGGTAATGTCGCAAACGTTGCTTCCAGATTCTGCGAGTGATAGAGTCCACCCTGGATGTAGCCACCACTAGCTAGCCGCACAACGATGTTTGCGGAGAACTGACCCCGCGTTCGCCAGTAATCGTGCGAACATTCTACGAGCTGCTCCATTGCCGGCCAGAAGTAATCGGCAAACTCGGCGCCCTCTATCACAACACGTATGTCGTCGCGATACCGACACATTCCGTTGGCAGTACCTACGATGTAGTCTTCGGCAATGGGTGCGTTAAATACTCGCTTGTTGCCAAACTCGTCGAGCATGCCCTTGCAGACATTAAAAATGCCCTGCTTTTTTACAGATGCTACGTCCTGACCAAACAAGAATGTATTCGGATTTGTGCGGAACTCTTCGAGCATGCTGGTGTTGATGCCCTCTCGAAACGTCAGCACCGGAGCATCGGCGGCTGGCGTCCATTGCTCCTGTGTGGCGTTGTCGTACTCAACGATCGACGGAGGTAGTATGAAGTCTGTATACGATTCTGGTAAGGGGCCAGGAAGGGGCTCGATAACATCAGCAGCAGCAAACACCGCTCGTTTGTTGTCCTCTTCGATTGCTTCGAGTTCCTTCGTCGTGGCGATACCCGCTGCAACAAGCGTTTCTCGCATGGTAGGCAGAGGATCGCGACTGCGCATATCCTCAACTTCTTTCGTCTCACGGTACAAATCGTGATTGTCGGAATTTGAATGCGAGCCGAGACGATCGCAGTCGGCGTGAACCATGGCCGGACCCGCCCCGGTCATGACGTAATCTCGTGCTTCGCTTAACGCACGCCACGAATCCATTGGATTGCGACCGTCACACAACACGATCTTCATGTTCTTGAAGCCCAGGAAGTTGTCGCTGACAATAGCATTCGCTGTCTGGTCTTTTACCGGAACCGATATCCCGAACTTGTTGTTCTGCAACACGAAGATTACGGGCAGCTTTTCGCGGTTCGCACCATTTACTGCTTCGTAGTAGTAGCCCTCAGAGGTTGTGCTTTCACCCGTAGAACAATACACTACTTCGTCGCCACCGTAATACTTAATCGATCGTCCGAGACCGGCTGCATGCTGCGCATGATTACCTGTGCACGAAGAAACATTCTGGATGTTCAGTGGAATTTTAGCGAAGTGATTGCTCATGTGTCGGCCACCACCCGCTACATCCACATCCTTACTCAACCCGTTCGCAATGATTTCTTCGACAGTTATGCCGGCAGCGAGACAGGTTAGTAGGTCGCGGTAATAGGGGAAGAGGTAGTCTTTACCCGGACGGAATATTTTTCCCATGGCCAGCTGAATGCCGTCGTGTCCGGCAAACGGTGCATGATAAGACCAACCCTTCGCCATTTTTAGATAGTTCGCTGCCTTCTCATCTAGGCGTCGGCCCAAATGTTGTATGCGATACCATTCAAGCAACGTTGCTTTATCAAATCCATTAATATCAAATAAGGTACCATTAGAACTGGATGACGGCTTTACTGTCCCCTTCTTCTCAGCACTCTTTGGTCCGGCACTCTTTGGTCCAGCACTCTTTGCCATCTCTACACTCCGCAGTTGTCTTCGTGATTATTTTCTAGTTGATTTCTTCTTTTGTTACCCACGTAAGCCAGTTGTGCTTGTCGTTACCTTTTACAACTACGTCGCTAAACGCATCCTGAATGAGTTTGGTAACTGGACCAATGCTTCCATTTCCAACTGGAATTCGGTCCACCGAACGCACTGGCGCTATTTCACACGCAGTTCCCACAAGGAACATTTCATCACATGTATAGAGCATGGCCCGCGGAATATTGCTCTCTTTTACTACAAGTCCCAACTCGTTAGCAAGCGTACAGACTGTATCGCGCGTTAATCCTGGAAGCAACGATGACGCTGCCGGAGGAGTTATGAGTACGCCGTTCGAAACGATAAACACGTTCTCACCGCTGCCTTCAGCAATGTTGCCGTAGCTGTCAAGACAAATGCCTTCTGCATAGCCGTTTTCGACTGCTTCCATCTTCACAAGCTGCGAATTCATGTAGTTGCCACCGGCTTTCGAGATCGAGGGCATAGAGTTCGGTGTTATCCTGTCCCACGACGAAATGCAGACATCTACACCAAGCTCAGCAGATTCGTCGCCCAAATACGCACCCCACTCCCACGCAGCCATGAATACTTCTAACGGACATCGTAGCGCGTACACACCCATGTCACCTGCACCACGAAACACTACAGGACGGATGTAGCAGGTACTGAGATCGTTGCGTCGCAACAATTCACAGGCGGCGTCTGCTAAATCTTCAGTCGAAAACGGAAGTTCTGTTCTGTAGACTTTAAGAGAGTCTCGAAGCCTACTCATGTGCTCGTTTAAACGAAAAATCGCAATGCCTTTTGACGTGTCGTAGGCGCGGATGCCCTCGAACCAAGAAGTGCCGTAATGAACGACGTGTGAAAGAACATGAAGCGTGGCATCTTCGAAAGGTATGAAGTCGCCATTTTTCCAGATTGTGCGCGTAGGTGTTATTGGCATATAGGTTCCTAGGTATTCAGAGCTTGTTTCATAAGAGCACGTACCACCGCTGGATTCGCCGATCCACCAGAGGCTTTCAATACCTGCCCAACAAAAAAGCCAAAAAGATTGTCTTTGCCGTTCTTATACTTAGTTACGTTGTCAGAATTCTCTCGCAATACTTCGTCAACCAACTGCTGTAGCACTCCCTCGTCGGATTCCTGCTTTAAGCCCCTTTCAACAACAATCGCATCCGCCATTCGGCCGGTGCCTATAAGGTCCGGAAAAATGTCTTTCGCAATCTTGTTGCTTATTGAACCCGATAGCACCGCATCAACGAGCGAAGCCAACTGTGCGGGCTGAACACCCACTTCGTCTACAGTGCACTTGCGCTCCGACATCACGCGCATAATCTCCGTCATTGTCCAGTTACTTACTGCCTTATAGGCATCGGTAGTTTGGTTTTTTAACGAGCGAGCAGCCTCTGTGTAATACGCGGCAAGAGCAACATGGTCAACAAGAATCTGTGCGTCGTAGACTGGAAGTCCGTACTGGGCAACAAAACGCCGCTTTTTAGCCAGTCCGAGCTCGGGCAACGAGACACGAATTTGTTCGAGCCACTCTGCGGCTACTTCTACACTACGCAGATCCGGTTCTGGAAAATAGCGGTAGTCATGTGCCATTTCCTTCGAACGCATCGACTTCGTCTGCTGCTTGGCGGCATCCCACATCATGGTCTCTTGCTGTACTGTTCCGCCCGACTCGATGACATCGATCTGCCTGGTGATTTCGTATTCGATAGCCTTCTCGACATTGCGAAACGAATTCAGATTCTTGACTTCGACCTTCGTGCCGAACTTCTCGGCACCAACTAATCGAACGGATATGTTCGCATCGCATCGCATCGAACCCTCTTCGAGATTACCGTCGCAAATTCCCAGATAGACAAGGTTTTGCCGTATCTGCTGCAGATAAGCCGAAGCTTCAGAGGCGGTGCGAATGTCAGGTTCGCTTACAATTTCGATGAGTGCAACACCACTGCGATTTAGATCGACAAGTGTGTCGACATCTAGGTCATGGATCGATTTCCCAGAGTCCTCTTCCATGTGGATGCGGGTTATTCCAATAGACTTGGCAACGTCGTTGACCTCGATCTCTACGTGACCATCAAAACAAATTGGGTCTTGGTATTGCGAAATCTGATAACCCTTGGGAAGATCGGCGTAGAAGTAATTCTTGCGCGAGAACTGAGAAACTCTGCGAATACTGCAGTTCGTGGCGAGGCCCATGGTTACTGCAAATCGCACGAGATTTTCGTTCAACACAGGCAAAGCACCAGGGTGACCAAGGCAAATTGGGCACACGTTCACATTTGGCTTAGCGCCATAGGTCGTCGGACAGGCACAGAAGGCCTTCGAAGCTGTAAGCAGTTGTGCGTGAACCTCTAGTCCTATAACTGCTTCGTACCTCGAAGACGTTGCCGTTCGAATTGCCGGTGAAGTTGGTGATGGTGCTTGCGACGGCTGCATGCCTCTTGCGATACCTTTCTCGCGATTGAATACGGACGGCAAAAGTACAAAAAGGGGACGCAGGGACGGGTTTAGTGGCTTGGGTCTGTAGGGGTCTTGGAAGGGGTCTTACGACCTAGGCTTGCCCCAGCTTCGAATGCCAGGTAAGAAGCGATACAGCAAAGGATGATAGAGCCGGCGAGGCAGGAAACGACGCAAGGCGTTAAAAATCCAAGCGTCGAGTGTCGCCTGAACGCGTAGTGGCGGGTGTTTCTTTAAAACCTGACGCATGATCACGGCAGCAACAGAGGCTGATGTAGCCAGTGAATGCTCCATGAGCCAGGTGACGAAGCGCCCCATGTTGGTGTAGTACTCTTCGTACGGATTCGCTCCCGGCTGTAGATCGTGTGTTGCCTTTGGAAAGCGCACCTTTTGGAAGGCTGCAGAATTGATGAATCCTGGCTCTATTAGCGTTACAAAAACTCCAAATGGACGCATTTCGTACCACAGTGCCTCGCTAGCCCCCTCTAGTGCCCATTTCGAGGCAGAGTAGCTAGACATTGTGGGCATGGCCATCATGCCACCAACGCTCGAGACATTCACTATGTGCCCCCTTCGCTGCAATCGCATAACAGAGAGCACGCGACGTGTTAACGACATCGGACCGAGATAATTCACCGTCATCTGTTCTAGTTCTTCTTCTGCGCTCATCTGTTCAGCAACACCTCTGTAGCTGATACCAGCATTATTTATCAGGACATCAATGCGTCCCCAGCACATTAACGTCTCTTTCACTACTCGGTCGATGTTCGCGTGGTCGCGAAGGTCGAGCGGACGAATCATTAGTTTATCGGACTCACGGAAACCTGCCTCGGTAATCAAATGCACTGAGTCCGGAAGGGCCGTAGCCATTACTCGCACACCCTTTTCGTGTGTAAGTTTCATCAGCTCCAACCCAATGCCGCCAGAGCTACCCGTAAGAATTATGACCCGATCCATAATGGTCCCACGTCCAGGTTGCCCCCTGTCACGATAATACCAATGCGTTTTCCGAGAACGAACGAAGGCTCCTCAATCAATGCTGCTATGGTAACGACTGCGCTTGGTTCGACCACGATCTTCATGCGCTCTAGAACAAGTCCCACTGCGGCTTTAATGGATACTTCGCCAGCAGTGCGTATTTGCACGCGGTGTTCTACTAGATGCCTGAAGGTAATCTCGCCAAGCATACCGCGGAGTCCGTCTGCCACCGTCATGGGGTCACCAGAGGGCAGAATGTTACCCACGATAAGAGATCGTCGGGCATCGTCGGCAATTTCTGGTTCAACGCCAATAATTTCCATTTGGGGCCTCAGCCCCCTTGCGGCGACGGCTGTTCCACTCATCAAGCCGCCGCCCCCTACCGGTGTCATGATCATGTCAAGGTCGGGGACTTCATTGATAAGCTCCAATGCAGCAGTGCCCTGACCCGCAATTACTCGTTTGTCGTTATACGGTGGGATTGCGTGTGCGCCAGTGCGATCGATTACGTCGAGAAGGGTCTGTTCTCTAGACGCCATTGTCGGGTCGCAATCGATAATCGCTGCTCCGTAATCGCGCACGGCGTTGCGTTTCACATCTGGTGCACTTGTGGGCATAACGATGTACGCGGCAATACCGCGGAGCCTGGCGGCATACGCCACAGCCTGGGCATGATTTCCCGAAGAGTGTGTGGCAACACCTCGTTGAGCTGTAGGCTCGTCGAGGGTAAAGACAGCATTACATGCACCTCGGGCTTTAAATGCTCCTACCTTTTGGAAGTTTTCACACTTGAAAAAGATGTCGGCGGAGAAGCGCGAGTTGAAATAGGTCGAGGTAAGAACGGGTGTAGAATGGATATACGGACGAATTGTCTCGGCGGCTCTGCGGACATCGTCCAAGCTCACAAGACCGCCATTCGGCACAGCGCTCATCCTAACAGGATAAAATCCATGTGGCCAAATCCACGCAGTCGACGGCATACTTCATAGCCTTCGCGGTCGCCGTCATCGTTCGTATTGCCTTCAATCGTTTCGAAGTAGTCGTTCATTACACCAGTGACAAGTCCAGTATGCATCCAGTCTTTTGCATTCGTCTTGTTTCGAACCAGGAATATCGTGCCCGGCACCAGCTCTGTGCGACTCCGTTCGCCTGAGCGCAACTCGTCTTCCGAAACAAAACGTTCGGCTGTAACTGCTTGCTTTGCCAGCTCGTCACAAGACAGCGAGCCCTTGATTGGCATCGCCGGATTCTTCATCGATTCAGCAGCCTGATGCATCAAGTAGGTAACGAACGCAGCACACCATGGGTATGCTGAACCTTCTTTGCCGTGAGTGTACAGGCGGACCCACGGACCCTTATTCTGTCCACCTACTTCTCGCGGATGTTCACGAAGATGGTTACGCGCAGCGGCAACGACGCGCTGACTATATGTTTCGGCAGTGGTGGTAAGGGGCTTGCAGGCCCTATTTAAAGGGGCTATGAGGGCACGCATTGTATACTCGTCTACGACGCCGGTTGGCTGCAGTTTTGCCTTCGTTTGAAACTTCCGAACCGACGCTTCTGTGGCCGGGCCGTAATCGCCATCAGCACGGAGCTGGACCCCATTAAGAGATAGCCATTCCTGAACTAGCTGTACGTCCTTGCCCTTTGCGCCACGCTGCATTGGCAGGAGAACTGAGTATTCAGAGGGGATCTTCATAGCACCGGGAATTGAGTTGAGAGAACTCTGCACCGTCGTTTGGACATTGCCTTATGATCAGGACATCAACGTTGGGAGACCAACCTACCATTCGCCCATTTACATGTTCCGACGATATTGGCCACCGACTTCATAGAGGGCGTGTGTAAGCTGCCCCAACGAACAGATTTTCGATGCCTCTAAGAGTCCCTCAAAGATGTTTTGGTTATGTATCGCAGTGGCTTGAAGTGCCTTCATAGCCGCTGGGGCCTCGTTTCTGTTACGAGTCTGAAACGCATCCCTGTTGTCAATCTGTTGCTGCCGCTCTTCCTCGGTAGACCTTATTACCTCAGAAGGAATTATTGTCGGAGAGCCTTTATCCGACAAAAACGTATTCACTCCAATAATCGGATGCTGCCCACTGTGTTTTAGAGTCTCGTAATACAGCGACTCTTCCTGAATCTTGTTTCGCTGGTACATTGTTTCCATCGCTCCCAATGCCCCACCCCGATCACTAATGCGTCGGAATTCGGTGTACACGGCTTCTTCGACAAGATCTGTTAACTCCTCGATAATGAAAGACCCCTGAAGTGGATTCTCATTCTTCGAGAGTCCGAACTCTCTATTGATAATCAGTTGTATTGCAAGCGCTCGTCGTACACTGTCTTCTGTCGGCGTTGTAATAGCCTCGTCGTAGGCGTTCGTGTGCAACGAATTACAGTTGTCGAAGATGGCATACAATGCCTGGAGTGTTGTTCGTATGTCGTTGAAATCGATCTCTTGAGCATGTAGCGACCTACCCGAAGTCTGAATGTGATACTTCAGCATCTGAGATCGCTCGTTGCCACCATACTTGTTGCGCATGGCTTTCGCCCAAATGCGTCGAGCTACACGACCTATTACGCTGTACTCGGGATCAAGGCCATTTGAGAAGAAAAACGAAAGGTTAGGTGCAAAGTCGTCGATGTTCATCCCTCGCGAGAGATAGTATTCGACGTATGTAAATCCGTTAGCAAGTGTGAACGCCAATTGCGTTACAGGATTTGCACCTGCTTCGGCAATGTGGTAACCAGAGATTGATACAGAATAGAAGTTGCGAACCTTGCGGTCTATGAACGATTGCTGTACGTCTCCCATCATTCGAAGCGCAAATTCTGTCGAGAAGATGCACGTATTCTGTGCCTGGTCTTCCTTTAGAATATCGGCCTGCACTGTTCCACGTACACTCTGCAATGCACGCACCTTACACTGCTCATAGATTTCTGCCGGTAAAACCTGATCACCTGTAACGCCTAGTAACAATAGGCCGAGTCCGTTGTTTCCATCAGGTAGATCTGTTCCACCATCACCGTGCCTGTACGTCGGACGTGGTACATTCTTCTGTGCATAGATGCCATCGATACGCTTTTGCACATCTGCAACCATGCTGTTCGAGTGAATGTATTTCTCGCACTCTTGGTCGATTGCCGCATTTATAAAATAGGCAAGTATCATAGGAGCCGGACCGTTTATCGTCATCGAAACAGACGTGGTCGGTGCACACAAATCAAAACCGGAGTACAGCTTTTTTGCATCGTCTAACGTTGCGATACTAACACCTGAGTTTCCAATTTTGCCATAGATATCCGGACGTGTATCGGGGTCCTCGCCATACAGCGTAACACTATCGAACGCCGTGGACAAACGTACAGCAGCAAGTCCGCGCGACAGATAGTGGAAACGCTTATTAGTCCGCTCCGGACCGCCTTCGCCGGCAAACATGCGAGCAGGATCTTCATTCATCCGTTTGAATGGAAACACCCCCGACGTATAAGGGTATTCGCCAGGAAAATTCTCCTGCATACACCATCGAACAATCTCGCCCCAGTCTTTGAATCGAGGCACGGCAATCTTGGGTACACGTGTGTGCGATAACGACTGCGTGTAGTTCTCGACACGGATTTCCTTGCCACGTACCTTGTACACAAACTCGGCGCTTTCATATGCCGTTTTACGTTTTTCCCACGACTCGATAAGAGCGCGAACTTCAGGAAGGAGTTGTGCTTCTAGTTTCTTGCCGACGTCTTCGAGTTCGGTGCGCTGCTTGGTAATCATGGGTTGTGTGTAATCACATATGCCTTAAGGGTTGAAGTCGAGGCAGAGCCTCCTACCCAAAGAGTATAGATTTTACCGGGCAAAAACGTTAAATCTGTTTGCGAGAATAATTCGTCCTCTGTGCCAGCTTTCATAAACCGCATCGTGTAGGTTCCGGTTGGCGATACAGGAATGAATGCCAACCCTGTCGTTAACGAGATACTGGTTTCGCGGTAGCCAACACCTTGCATTTCTTGAAGAGGAATACTACCACCAGTGATTAGGGTTGCCCGCACATCGATGTCTGGCGTGGAAGGGGCTGCATGCACAAATCGAATAAGTGCCGACGAAAACAAGGGTGTTGTGATGTCCTCAAGAATTAAAGGAGCAACGTCGGCAGGTACAAGTGTACCGGTAGCAAGAACAGTATGCGCCTTTCGGTTCTCAATCGTAATAGGAAAATTGGTGAGAATTGGTGTTGCATTGGCGCTAATCGTTGCCGTGTGCGCTCCCGCACTTAGCGTTGTGTATGTCGACGCTTTCCCAAACGTCAGGTTGATAACTGTTTGCGTTGTGCCGTCGACGGCAACGTTAATTGGTGGGGCCCCAGAAACACCATGTGCGAACAGAATTTTGCCTGTTGATGCGGCCTGTTGCAAATCAACATGGTCTACGCCGGGTCCGTTGTCTGCATACAGTGTGTACTTCAACGGATAGGCATCAGCATCGCTTAGCGTGCCATGTACAATGAGTGTGTAAACACCACTGCTTGCAAGTGTGGTTGTGTCGAGATCGATAAACCATGTCGGAAACGCAGGGCGTTCGAGGGTAAAGGCAAATTTTCCCGAGGCAACTTCGACGTAACCCGTAACACCTGTCGATCCAATTGGCCCGAGCAGAAGACCAGACGCACCCGTAATTCGAAGTGCAACTTGACCTATATCGTCGGCAGGTAGGGTAGCGGATGCAGCATTTACGAGTTTTATGCGAGCCTTACCAGGCGGGACGTTTCTTGCATCGTTGGTCAGTGACACACTCATTGCAGCAAGTGGCGGCATTGCATACGCTGTATAATCGTTTCCTTCAGCAAGAGTTTCCAGAGAACTAATTCGAGCAAGTGGATTTCCGGTAAAGTGTGTTGTGACTGTGTCTTGTCCAGCAACGCAGTCTTTGTATCCACTGCTATTACCATAGGTGACGCCCGAAGCTGTCACACTGCCGTTCACCTTTTGGTCGAGCGGTCCGACGTCATATCCAAAATGTAGAAGGCGAATGCGGGCTGGTTTCTTTTCCGGACCAGTTCCTTCGTCATTGCTGCACCCTGCGAAAATCACAGAAAGCAAGACAATCACATAGGTAATAGATGTTTTCATAGATGTGCCCTGTTTGTATTTGTTCGTTGCATTGATAAGGATGTACTACAACTCAGAACTCGAATCAGATGATCGAAGCGCTTCGACTGCGCCTTCGATGCGCCAGAGTGTACGCGCAATCTCTGATTGCTTCTCGACCATTCGATCGTAGCGTTTGTTATCGTCGACTATTTCGGCGAGATATCGGGTGCGTTCCGGAGGAATAACGTAGACCTTCTCGCTCATTTCTTCGGTTATGGTGAACGTCGACGTCCACCCGAGGCCACAGCGTTCATTCAGTAAATCGACAATTGCGCGGTAAAGGGTGTTCGTGCCCGGATCGTTGAATTGCGATGCAATTGTACCGTACACAGGCATTTCGTCTGGACGTCTTGTAAACAACTGCCGGCTTCGTTGATATTGTTTTTTTACGTCGCGCAGAGCATCGAGTGCTCCACGTTTATCGAATTTGTTCAGCGCAATCACATCGGCGTAATCGATCATGTCGATTTTCTCAAGCTGTGTAGCAGCGCCATATTCTGGTGTCATTACGTAAAGCGCAACATCGGCTAATTCTGTGATTTGTGAGTCGCTTTGTCCGATCCCTGCCGTTTCTACAATTACGAGGTCGAATCCTGCATACGAGAGAATGCCAATTGCTTCGCCTACGTGCGGATTTAGCGCCACATTGGCTTCGCGCGTGGCAAACGAGCGCATATACACACGCGAGCCGTGAACAGAGTTCATGCGAATCCTATCACCAAGCAATGCGCCGCCTGTTTTTCTCTTTGATGGATCGACCGACAGCACCGCAATGGTCTTTTCTGGAAAATCAGCTTTATATCTGCGGACGAGTTCGTCTGTAAGCGACGACTTGCCTGCTCCACCTGTCCCCGTAATGCCAAGTACCGCTACCCGTTTTATATCTGCAGCAAAGGCAATACGGTCGGCTGCGCCAGGGTCGGTGGCTTGACGTTCGGCAGCAGAGATAGCTTGAGCGATAGCTAAAGGGTTTTTTGCTTTTACCGCCTCGGCCAGACTTGCACCAAAAACGTCGGGAATCGGAAAATCCGCACCTTGCATCAGGTCGTCGATCATGCCCTGAAGCCCCATGGCACGTCCGTCGTCCGGAGAGTAGATGCGTGCTATGCCATACGCCTGTAGTTCGGCAATCTCAGACGGCAGTATCGTGCCGCCCCCTCCCGCAAAAATTTTGATGTGTCCTGCTCCTCGCTCTTCGAGCAGGTCTTTCATGTACTTGAAGTATTCTACATGCCCGCCCTGATACGACGTCATGGCAATTGCCTGAACGTCTTCCTGTATGGCGCACTCTACCACAGAGGCCACAGACTGGTTGTGCCCAAGGTGGATTACTTCGGCTCCAGTTGCCTGGATTATGCGCCGCATCACATTAATTGCAGCATCGTGTCCATCGAACAACGAGGCCGCAGTCACAATGCGAATTTTGTTAAGGGGCTGGAAGGGTGACATCGTGTCCCAATTTACCACCTGCCAATCTCATTCCGGTTCTCGTATGACCCGTCCTATATTCCGTCATGTATTCCCCCTCGCATTCAACGGTGAAATCCGTCATGTATTCAACTCCTAGATCGAGCACCTTGTGACGGCTGAACTACTGATGCTTGGCGGTGCCGAAGAGATAGGTGCCAACTGTACCTACCTCGACATCGATGGAACGGGGATTTTGGTGGACGCAGGTTTGCACCCGAGGTATCGCGACGGACGTGCTTTTCCTGCTCTCGACTACCTCCAGCAACGTCCAACCGACGCTCTTCTGATAACACATGCGCACACAGACCACCTGGCAGGGTTGCCCTATGTGATGCGGCGGATGCCACACTTGCGTCCGATAATGACACATGCCACGCGCGACCTATCACACATCATGCTCCACAACAGCGCGAAGCTGTTAAAAAGTGATGTGTCCACGTGGTTCTCCAAGGAAGCACTTGAATTTTATAACCGCGATACCATAGAATTACTGCGCAGAGCATTCGAAGCTGTCCCATACAACGAGCCATTCCCTTTACGTGGGTACAACGGAGGGTCTGATGTTTCGACGACCTTTCATTGGGCAGGCCACATTCTCGGATCGGCAAGCATAGAGTTTCAGTGTAAGGGGCTACGGATTCTGCATACCGGCGACATTCAATTCGATCACCAAACCGTGATCTCAAAGGCTCGCGTTCCCAGAGGACATGTAGACGTGCTTATATGCGAGGCCACGAATTGTCTACGCGATCAACCGAACAACATACCAGCAGATGCAAAGCGTTTGGCATCATATATAAACATGGTTACAAGTCGAAACGGTAGTGTTCTTATCCCATGTTTTGCACTAGGTAAGACGCAGGAGATCCTGACATTACTTTATTCGATGATGCGCAAGGGGAGCATCCCGCATCTTCCGATATGGACGGGCGGTATGGGTGTACGTGTCAGCAAGATTTACGATCAATACTGTTATACCGAACCAGTACGGGTGCCCGGCTTTGAGATCTCGGACATCCCTCAGAATCGTCTGAACTTCGACACGCTGTTCAACGAAAGCTACATGAAGACGCCATCGATTGTAGTTGCTTCGAGTGGCATGATGAATCGCGGAACAATTTCTTATGCGCTAGCGGGCAGTTGGATGGAGAAACCGACGTTTGGAATAGCTTTTATCGGATTTCAGGACGAAACGAGTCCGGGACATCAGATGCTGCACTCATTGCCAAATGTGCCGTTTGAGTTTGCCGGACGCAAAGTGAAACGCTCGTGTGCAGTAGAGCGTTTTCGATTTAGTGCCCATGCTTCACTTCATGGAATTATAGACTTTGTTACTGACGTGCGACCCACGATGCTTGTCATCGTGCATGGGGAACCAGATGCATGCGATATGCTTGCCTTGTGCATTCGCGAACGCCTTCCCGCAACGAGGGTGATTATCCCGCGCGCAGGCATGCCATACATCGTGGGTCACAATGCGCCAGTACCTACTCAATCAACGTGAGATGACCTGTAAGGGCGCCGATAAACAACGACCGTCGGTTGAAGTCATCACGATGGTGTACATCCCTGTTGGCAGAAGTTGAACGTTGACGTCGAGCGTACGTTCACCAGCATCAAGTGTGCGTTCAATTGCAGTCGTGCCGTCAAGACTTGCCACACGCATAACATTGAAATCGGACATTACCCGGATTCGGACGACATCATGGGCGGGTTGTGGATACAGGGTTATCCGGCCAAGGTTTTCGAGATTATTCGTCAGTTGTGGGAGGTCTAGTGCGGACTCTTTGTACGCGTTATCAAGTCCGACGGTCACCCAGCTATCACTCATTATTCGCCGGTACGGAGCGTTTGTTGGCTCAACAACAAATCGGTATTTCGATCCGTTTGCAAGATTCGTTGGCACGTTCCATTGATACGATCCCTGACCTGTAGGAACCCCTCGTGTTATGGCGATGCGTTCAGAAGTCAGTGCATTCCAAAGGAACAGATCGACCATAGGTACATCGCTTTGTTTTTCCCAACCTATCGTAATTGTCGTGCCTTGAACAATAGGCTTGTCGGTGCGCCCGCCTGAAGGCGTCACGT
Source organism: bacterium (assembly GCA_034440235.1). Lineage (GTDB taxonomy): Bacteria > Bacteroidota > Ignavibacteria > Kapaibacteriales > Kapaibacteriaceae > JAWXBR01. The sequence continues at coordinate 117,048 of JAWXBR010000041.1, read as the reverse complement.
GCGCGTACGCTGTATCGAACGTACCAACTGATGTCACTATAAATGCGGTAACTACCGCACTAGTTGTGAGCAGTGCACTAAAAAATGTTTTCATGTTAGAGCTTTCTAGTTTGTTATCAAAAGTGGTTGAAAACGTACACCGGCAGTGGTGGTAATCACTGCCATGTACAGACCGGTTGACCGATTGCTGTCTCGGAATTCGAATGGTGTCCGCCGTCCTAGAAGATCATACAGCACAACGGAAGCACCCTCATCCATCTCACTGTCTGCAACACTGCTCACAGTGGAATCACGGTACCACGCAATAAAGCGCACGGTCTCTGCCATGGGCCAGCACGCAACTGAGATATTCTGTTCCAGGGCGTATTTGTCGAATGCAATCCGTTCATGTGATGCTGTCCAATGATCGAAGACCAGACCACCGTGTTTTGCCAAAGCGACGATCGAGAACGGATTCGATATTGGGTAACCATTGGACGGCATCGTAACGGGCGATACGAGTACTTCGCTCGGCAATGCTGTGGAACTCGAGACATGCCTTGCTTCTGCAAACGCTTTGTACATCGGAAACATCGAAAACAAAATGGTAGATGTATCCGATAGTGAATCACCAAACCAATACCCACAGTATGTGGTGACCTCATAGACAAGCAGGGCACCGTCTTTGTCAAACGCTGGCAAGACGTGATCAAAAATCAAGCTTACGTTCTGTACAGGAGGTTCGGCTAACACTAGACATTCGATTTCAGCATCTCTTATCAGCTCTCCATTCTGCATGCGCATACTGTGTAACGTAGCGGCACGTGGATATGCATTGTTGACCTTGCGTGCAATCGGAGGATCGGTAGCTATAATGAGTGTGTCTGTGCACATCGGGATTGCACCGTTTTTCCAGTTCAAAATTGCGCGCGATTTGCAGCTGAAACCTGCATCAGGCAGCTGAGCCATTGCACTTATCACGGCAGTGATTGTGCATGCGATGAGGAGGCTTGTCCTTATCATGATAATCCTCAGAAACGAGTTTGCCGACGTGGATACAGACGTGCTTTATACACGTATTCACCATTGTCATGATACCTATTGATGTATGGCCATGTTGATTCTGCTGCACCCCATAACGAGGCAGCACCTTCGAGCAACGTCATTTGTCCGATAAACTCATCCTGATCATCAATTGGTAGCAACGCTTGTATAAACTGTGCACCGAGATCGATGAGATCTGGAGCAAGCGTTTCCCAGGAGATGCCATTTTCCTTTTCAGCTTCTGTTGGTGCATACGTCGTTGCTTTTTCGCGCACAGCATCGAGAAGATCATAAACCTTGTTTACTAGGCAATCGTTTTCGTCTTTACAGTCTTCGTCGTAACTGACGATATGCGAAAAGATGTAGTCGCGTTCTCCAAGCCAGCTGGGTTCAAACAACAACGTATGATTCGAGAAGTAGAAATAGCCGTCGTCTTCGTTGTAGCTGTACACACATTCGGAAGGTGGTACTCCTTGTTGCTCACGACAGTCAGGTAGGCGTTGGAATGCAAGGTCTGCGTGCTCGGCCTTGGTTGGCGTTAAGACTGCTCCGTAAATCACGTTGTAGAGTTCGGCAGTATTTGCAAACACAAAGTCGTTGTCGCCATCATGCGTCCACTTCGCCTTTTCAAGAAACAGGCCGTAGCCAGGTTTTTCCATTGCATACAACAGAAACGAGAATCGAGCCTGTAATGGTTCACCCGATATCGACTTAAGACTTGTTGAACAGAACAGGGTTATATATCCGAAATGAAGAGCCTGTTTTCTAGGGGACGTGGTTGGGTCGCATACTCGAAACTCAACAATGTCGACGGCGGAGCCATCGGTAGGCGCAAACGAAATGTGTTCGTCGTCAAACGATGCTACGCTGAAATCGAGGTCGGGTTTGAGTGTATTGTTTACGTCGATGTTTGCATACGACTTAGCCTTCATGCCACCTGCAAATACGGTTCGGGTATCGATGGGAGCGGTAAATCGCACCCGAAGAGGTGTGCCGAACAATGGGATGTATTCGAGCTGACGTCCATCAATGGGTTCGTCTTCATACTGATCATAGTACACCATTGGATCTAACCAGATTTCGCGAAATGTTGCGCTGGCCTTATTTGCTCCGTTCAAAACGCGAACTCGCAAACCCAATGCATCAATTCCGAACTGTTGTTTGAAACAAGCTCGCAGACGTATTTCAGGTTTTTCAACATCGTTACCAACACAATCCTTACCTGCGAACTGCGCGATGTCTCTGTCAATTACCATCGTATAGCGCACTTCACCGGATAAAACTTCAGATCCTCCCGGCATTACATAGCCTTGCCTGTTTGCCCAAAACTTCCATGTTTCGCCACGTAAGGCCGATCCACGAATTCGGAATCGCACCACGTCACCACAGCGCACTTCATACGTTGCAAATTCCATCATGTCTTGTGCAACACATGTCGCCGATACCAGGGGAGTCCATCGGTAAGCCCCTTCTGCCCCTTGCTGGAGCTCGACAATCACATATGATTCGGGATGGAGCTGGCGTCCACGTACGATATCGTCTTGATCTTCCGACGCAATCAGCACGCGTTCGACGCGTAGCTGAATGAGCCGACGACGGACGCTAAATGTGATGTGGTTTTCAGGGTCCGTTAACCACGCAGTTTTACAGGCTTCTTCTGTTCCCGGTGTAAACTCTTCATTTCCGGTGCCTCCAGATGCATCATTTACGCTGACAATTTCCCAGCATCGCTCCGCTCGTACACATGGCGTGCGTTCGACTTGCGTGGGCTCCTCAAACTGCGATGGCGTTGTAAAGCCAACCCCATCTTCTGCGTTGAACCCTGGCTCTGGACTTTCATCGACGATCGTTGCTCGCAGCCTGAACGTCTCTCCAAATCCCAATGGTGTGATCTTCATTGGGAAGTTGGGCATCACCTGAACTTGAAAGCCTTGTGCTGGCGCATTTGCACCAACCATCACTGCACCCTGAAAGGCTTGCGGCGTAATAGTCATGGTGGCACCGGGAGCACCATTCCAGGCAGTGTTTGGAGCACTCCAAGCACTAAACGTGTAGCCAGCAGATGGCATTGCCGTTAACGTAAACTGGGGCAGTGCGTCGGTTAACATTAGCGTATCAGTATCAAAGAGTTCAGAATAGAACGTGTTGGCACTGTCGCGAACAATAACGCTGCCACCACTATCAAGCGTGACAACGATTCGCATTGTGTCGACTCGCTCTATAATAGCTTTTAGGTGCAACCGCTCCGCTAACAGATTGCATGGAAGTGTTACATCGATAGCACATGATGTCTCATTGTTTACCGAAGCGATGTCGGCGCTTTCCCAACGGACAAATCTCCATCGATCGTCGAACCATTGTGGTGTAGAAAAAGCAGCGCTTTCGCCACAAGCCAGTACCTGATCCTGTTTTTCGAAGTACGTTTCGATGGTGCTGGGAATAGCTCGTCCGTCTTTCGCTATTGCCTGCACATCAAGTCGAGCAGCACCCCGCGCAATCATGCTCCATGACTTAGAATTCCGTGGCTCCCCAGTAACGTTACCCCATGGCAGGTCTACAGCAATAATGCGCTGGACTGGCCACTGTCCGTGTGGTCGAATCTCAATGGCACCTTTCTCGGGATGAAGTACAACAGAATGCGGCAACGGCATCGATTGCTCAGTATTTACATCCTGAATAGCAACTCTTACTCGTGCCGCAGCGTCGGCAAGCGTGTTCTCCTCTATTGTCGCAAATGTTATAAATGCCGACTGATTGCATCGCAGAACAGAGTTTGTGTCGAACGTAGCATGGGCAATGGTCGGTATGCCAGCAGAAGTGGTGAATTCAAATTCGTGTGGTGCAGTTGCTACAGCACCGCCATTTGCGGTTAATCGTATGCCTTGAACAATACATCGGTACGTGACCCCCATACGAAGAGGAATGCTTGGGGTAAAGCGCATTGTGCGCGGATCGTCGAACGTGTATGAGCCGCCGATTGCCGCGCGTCTCCAGCGTTCACGTGGCATGCGCGCTACGCGAGCAGCGTCTACAAGTAGCACGGTTGGCTCTTCTGCACGCCACCCTGCACTTTCTTCATTGGGCCAGGCATGTGTAATTGCAGGTGGCACAATGGGATGTGTACCACGCACCACAATCGATGCATTCGTGGCAACGCCGCGCTGTCCTGCATTCGGAAACATCATTGTTGTGTGGGGCTGCGCTCGCGCAACGGGCACGTACATACATACAAGAACACCGACGCAAAGTACCCGCAGGCACATTGCAACGTTTGCGCAAAGTACCCGCAGGCACATTGCAACGTTTGCGCAAAGTACCCGCTGGCACATTGCAAGAGTGGTTTTCATAACAACCTCGTAGTGGTGAAGAATGCGCAAATGCGCACGTTCACTTCGTGGTTGCCCGTTTACAAGTTGTGACTCTTACGTTTCGATATTTTTTTGAACGACGAGATCGTACGTATCAAGATTCATTGCAACAAGATTGCCCATGTGTGGACGGTGTACGTAAACACATCCACCGTCCAAAATGATTTTGCCGTGCTCTAAGCGTTTTCGAATTTCAGATTCGGTTTGCGGGGTGTGCCCGCAAATCACACGTCGCCCAGCGGTCACAGTCAAATCAACATCTTCAGTTCTATCCCACAACATGCTTTCGTAATTGGTGAAGGGGCTGTTGTCGGATGTATTAAACGAGGCATGTACACAGATAAAGTCATGCTCTTGATGAAGCAGTTTAAGTTCATCGAGTTGCTCTATGTACGCACGTGGAATATCTGCTACTCTGCCGACGTTAAAACTCCGTAGGGTCGCAGCTATTCCAGGTTTATCCTTGCCACGACTCCACATCGGATTAATATACTTGCGAATGATAATATCGTCGTGGTTGCCGCGAAGCGTTATGAGATTGTCTGTGCCGGTAGCAACGGACTTCAACTTTGCGATGTAATCAAGGACGGCTTTGCTGTCTGGACCCTTGTTGACATAGTCACCAAGTAGTATTAGTCTATCGTCGGGCGTCCAGTTTATTCGCTCTTCTATCATGTGCCTTAATGTTTTCACGCATCCGTGTACATCGCCAATAACAAACCGTCTCATTCAACTACAACCTCGTACACATGAGGCCAGTTTTTGCCTGTTACGTAGAGTGATTTTGTTGCAGCGTCGTAGGCAATTCCATTTAAAACATCGGTTTGATATTCTTGCTCAGTAGGCGAGAGAAGACCCTGCATGTTTATTACGCCCTTTATTTTTCCTGTTGTTGGGTCGATGCGAACGATGTTGTCAGAGCGCCACACATTAGCCCATATCTCGCCTTCTATCCACTCAAGTTCGTTGAGTTTACTCTGAGGCGAGCCGTTCAGTGTGACAGAAATCGTCTGAAGCACTCTAAAGTCTTTAGCGTCCAGCACAGTTATGGTACTAGAGCCGTTGCTCATGTAGAGGCGCACACCGTCGCTAGTAAGACCCCACCCTTCTCCCGTATAGCGAAAGGTACCTTTCTGTTTTAGCGTTTTTGCGTCGAAAATGAAGCCGTGTTGATTTAACCACGTTAACATATACGCGTTGCCATTTAGCACAACCATACCTTCGCCGAAGTACATGCCTTCGAGTGGCTGTCGTTTTAACACTTTGCCCGTAGAAATATCTACAATGCGAATAGAAGACTGTCCGTTTTGTCCCGTCGATTCCAGAAAATGTCCGTCGTACACTACTAGTCCCTGCGTAAACGCTGCTCTGTCATGTGGCAATGTTCGTACAACACGGTAACCGTATTGCCGCACAGATTCGACTGCAGGTGAGGGGACTCTGGAGATGGGATCTTCGGCGGGTCGTGGCAAGTCGGTGCTGCAACTCATAAGAACGACGCATAGAAGAAGAAAAACGATGTTACGCGGAAATGGCATAGGTATTGAGGGATTAGCGGCACATGGTAATAGGCGCAAACTACGTCTGCTGTTACGTTCCAATTGTAGATTTGTATTCGCATCATTAAGCCCCTTCAATGCCCCTTACTACCATACTACGTCCAGCAGGACTCTTCTTTCTACTGACAATCCTGTTTGTTTCGTGTTCTAAAGAGCCGACTCCACAGGAAACGGCTGATAAAAAACAGTCAGGCAGCACAGACAATGCGAACAAAGCTCGCGAGATGCATATCGATTCGCTCAACAAGCGTTTTCCGAAAATCGTATACAGTCGCTTTGTTGTGTCGAACAAACGCGTCATCGATAGCATACGCAAAGCCTTTGCGCTTACGCCAGAATCCAAAGCAAACTATCGGGCTCTGACGCTGTTAAATCGCAAAGAACTGCGCTACATGCGTTTAGGCGATACGTTGGTTATGCCCGATACGATAATGGAAGATTTGAGGGCATACTCGGTTTTCCCGCAGTATTATCCAGGTGCCGATACAATTCCAAAAATTTTGATGCTCAGCAACGCTTGGCAGGCATACGCCTGTTATGAGTATGGCGAACTAACACGATTTGTTGGTGTTAATTCGGGTGAAGAGCGGAAGCCAACGTTTCCAGGACGTTACGCGGTGAATTGGAAATCGAAGCTTAGGCTTTCTTCGCTCGACTCTACATGGCGCCTGCCGTTTACTGTGAATTTTCATCAGCATGCTGGAAGTGCATTTCATCAGTTTGAGATGCCTGGGCGCCCAGTCTCGCACTCATGTGTACGTCAGCTTCTTGGTGACGCTGAATGGCTTTACGAGTGGGTAGAGACTGCCAAGTACGATTCGATAACAAAGCGTCCTATACCGTTCACGGGCACTCCTGTAATTATTACAGACATCTTCGACTTTAATAGACGTCGAGGTGGACCGTGGCTTGAGCTTACATCGAACAGTGTTATGATAAACGACCTTCCACCCGAACCAATGAAGGTAGAAGAAGCGCTTATTCCAATGTCGCAGATACCGAAAGATTCTCGAGGGTCGTTAGTTAATCGTCAGCGATACCTCGATGCCGAGAAGATCTTGAGAGAGAGGGGCATTATCCGTCCGCAGGCACGGTTGCTAGAGACGATAGACTACAACAAACGCCGGCGCGATAAAAAGCGACGCTGAAAAGACGACTAGTAGCGTTCTGGCCACCAATCACGAAGTCTGCGTTGTATCTCTGCTTCTTTTCCCGCGGCTTCAGGTCTATACATTGCAACGGGTTCTACTCCCTCTGGGAAGTACGATTCTCGAACGAAGTGTCCTTCATACGAATGCGGATACTTGTACTCAGCACCATACCCTTGTTCCTTCATCAATCGTGTTGGCGCATTGCGAAGCTGGAACGGAATCGTAATGGATACACCAGATTTTATAAGCTCTTGTGCTTCGCCTATAGCAACGTATGATGCATTGGATTTGGGCGCGCTGGCGAGATATGTAACGCCTTGAGATAACGGAATGCGTCCTTCAGGCATACCAATGCGTTCCACCGACTGAAACACACTAAGCGCCAGTGTTAACGCCAGCGGGTCTGCATTACCTACATCCTCGCTGGCAAATACCACCATTCGTCGAGCTATGAATAATGGGTCTTCGCCCGCTTCTATCATGATGGCGAGATAAAGAAGTGCGGCGTCTGGATCGGAACCCCTCAACGATTTTATAAATGCAGATATGGTGTCGAAATGTGCGTCTCCCGCACGATCGTACATTACAACACGTTGCTGTACCGCTTTTCGTAGAACCTCGCGTGTAAGACGACGCTCACCGTTTGGCCCTTGCAATGCCAACGTTGCAGCAGACTCAACAGCGTTGAGTGCAGATCGTGCATCGCCACCAGCCACTGCAAGCAATGCTTCCCAATCGTCCACCACTACACGTTGCATTACCATTGCCGCATCGTGCAAAAGAGCATGTTCTACGATCGTGCGAATCTCGGCATCACTTAGTGCGTGTAGACGATAGACCTGACATCGACTGAGGAGTGCAGAGTTCACTTCGAACGACGGGTTTTCTGTTGTTGCACCTATGAGCGTTACAATACCTCGTTCAACTGCGTGCAGCAGTGCATCTTGCTGGTTCTTGTTGAAACGGTGAATTTCATCGATGAACAACACAAACCTTCGTCCAGATTTCCGCATTCGTTCTGCACGTGTCAGTACCTCACGAAGGTCTTTAACCCCTGCTTCAACTGCCGATAAGCGTTCCATCGCCCAGCCAAGTTTCGCCGCCAACGCGAAGGCAAGGGTGGTCTTACCGGTACCTGGCGGACCCCATAGAATCATCGATGGAAGTTGGTTTTGTTCTGTGAAGGAGCGAAGGGGGCTGCCTTCTGCAAGCAAGTGCGTTTGACCCGCAATGTCGTCGAGCGTTCTAGGGCGCACACGATCGGCTAGCGGAGCATCTGGGTTGCGCGCGTCGTTGTTTGCTATCGGTTCGTCGTGATCTGCGAATAGGCTTTGCATAATGCTCTCTGCAACAAACCTACTACAGAACGAGCGTAGAGTCTGGCTGCTCTACAGAACGAGCGTTGTATCCAGCAACTCTACAGAACGAGGGTTGCGACCGACAACTAGACTAGCGGCAATCCTAGTGTACCCCCGACTTCCTGAAGAGCGAGTTGAGAACTAGAGCGTCTGATTGCCTTGTAGAGACGCTGCATGGGTTCGCTCATCGGTTCCTGACTCTGACAGAATGTTGCGTGGTGAATAGGAACCATGTATCGTGCTTTCATCATTTCGACCATGGCCAGCGATTCTTCTGGTGTGCAATGTGTTTCTGGATATGGGTCGTATGCTCCAATCGGCATAATGGCAATGTCGACCGGTCCACGCACGTTTGTAAAGTCTGTTGTGTACGCAGTATCTCCGCCAAACACAATGCGAATACCACCGCTTTCAATTTCGTAGCCGTTGTACGAACGTCCGGTGCGACGTTGTCCAGCCGCCCTACATGCCTCACCAGGCATTCGCCAACCGTTGTGTTTAACCTTTAGTGCCCGAATCGACAACCCATTTACTGTGCTGTTTTCTCCCCAGTCCATTTCATTTAACGAACCCCATGGCAAATCGTCGATTATATCCGAGGTATTCGACGCCGTAATTGCATTGAGTTTGCCTGGATATAGTTCTGTGAGCGCCTTCAATGTCTTGCGATCCATGTGATCCATGTGCGCATGCGAAAGCAGCACGAGGTCTGGCTTAGGTATCTGTTCGATGTGAAGGGCAGGGTTCGATATCCGTCGTGGCCCAAGTGTCATTCCAAACGCTTGAATGCCATAATTGCTGAACAGCAATGGATCGGTAAGTATCCATTTCTCATTCAAGCGAATGAGAACTGTAGAATGTCCAATCCAACACACCCATGCACTAAAGTCGCGGGCGTGTTCTAGTATTGGTTTCGAGGTCGCCGACATTGTGTTTACCTGAGGACATGCCCAAGTTGATATGGGACATATCGCCATTACACTCGTGCCGACTATTCCTCGAAGTATTTCTCGTCTTGTAACCATGCGTGTTCCCCCCGGATGACCCCGCTCGCAAAGATGGGGGGCGTGTATGCTTGTTTGCACGTTAAAAGCAGGACATATGACACTATAACGAAATCGTAAACTCTATGATTAAGCCCCTTCATGTTATCCCCTATAGCCCATCAATGCAATGCAACACCATTGCGTGAGCTTCGTTAGGTTGCGTCTTGTTGGGTACGGTCATCCTATACTAAATGGACAAAAGATGAGACACATGAGCCGTTGGATATTTTCTCTTGCTGTTTTTGTAACGAGTGCTCTTATAGCAAGTGCTCAAATAGGTAATGTGGACGAGGAGTTGATTGAGCGGATCAAGAAGCAGCCGTTGAACGCAGTGGCGGGTATCGGTCTTATGGTGAACAACCCGCAGGGCGCTCTTGCCGACAGCATGAGGGAGCTCAACTTGAATAATTCTGGTATAGGGTTTAATCTATATGCCGGATACTATATGGATCCGATTCCTGTGGCCTTCGTGGGCGAGGTTGGCTTCTCGTTTCATGGCTCTGACACGAAACGTGTAATACTCACACAGATATTGTTTCGCGATACGGTGGACTACACTACCACATCATTAAACATTCCATTCAACGCCGCAGTACGACTGCAGCCCAACCTTGCGACATGGGTTTTCCCGTACGTGGAGCTTGTTGGTGGAGCCTCGGTTTTTACCAGCACGTATAGTGTATCACAGTATAATGGGATTCGTACCGCAGAAAAATCTGAGTCGGACGCATCAATTGCTTGGCAATACGGTGTAGGTGCTGGCGTCAGTGTAAAAGTCGCAGATCTAGTAAGCCTTCCAAACGCACTGCAACGAATCTTAATCGATACACGTATGCGCTACATGTGGAGTTCATCGTTAGAGATTACAAGATTCGAACTTCAAGGGGATGGTTCGTACACATCTGCTAAGGCTGAAGTAAGCCAGCCGCAGAACATTCATTTCACGATCGGCGTTGCCGTTCAACTATGATTAACTGGAGTCTAACATGCGCATTGCATCAGTAGCGGTGGCATTGATTGCCGCAGGTGCACTCGTTCTTGGCGGATGCAGATCTGCTCAGGACAACTACAAAGACCTTCACTCGAGTCAGGAAAGCGATCTGACTGCGGGTAAGGTGCAGCGTGAGATCAAGAAGGGTATGTCAGGAGCACAGGTTGCCGAATCACTAGGGTCTCCAAACATTGTCACTAAAGATGAGAACGATAAGGAGACGTGGGTGTACGACAAGATCGCCACCGAAGCTTCATACTCACAAAGTCAGAATGGTCTGTTCCTTATTCTAGGGGGCTTCTCCAATCAATCGGGCGCTAGAGCTACGTCGCAGCGCACGCTGACGGTAGTAATCAAGTTTGTAAACGAGAAAGTCGATTCGTTTACGTATCACCAGAGCAAATTCTAAGGCCTCCAACATGAGATCCCTACTTGTGGTAGCTGCAATGGGTTTAGTATCCATTACTGGCTGCACAATTGTAAGTCAGCAGCGCACAGCACCTACTCCGCAATCCCAGCTGCAGGTGCGTGAATTTCAGACCCGCGAGTTCGATACGAACGATGTGAGGTTAGTTATGAAGGCTTGCTTAAACGTCTTACAGGACGATGGCTTCGTTGTCAAAAACGCTGTAATTGACCTGGGCTTACTGACTGCTGAGAAGGAAGTTCAGATTTCTGGACAATCGAGGCAGGCTGCTTCTAACGACGACTACTGGCTGGATGTTTTTGAGAGTGTGTTTCGGTCCTCGCCCAATCGATCGCGGACGAACAGATCGAAGGATGAAGTCCGGTATGCAAAGTTTCGAAAGATCGAAGTCAGCCTTAACGTTAGCGAACTGGGTAGGCGTTCTAAGGTCCGTGCGAACTTTCAGGCAAAGACATTCGACAATAATGGACAACCGCTAGACGTTGAAGCGGTCAACGATCCGGTGTTCTACCAGACGTTTTTCGCAAAGGTCGACAAAGGCATCTTTATTCAGAAGCAAGGTTTCTAGAGCCGTATGACCATCGCTCGTAAAATTTTCATTGTCTTCGTTACGCCTCTGCTCTTGTTAGCTGGGGCGTTTTCATTGCAAGCCCAGGACTTCCTCACCACGGTTAAGAGTGGCGATGTACCGGCCGTGCAGAAGCTTTTGAAGAAGGCTAAAGTAGACGTAAATGAGCAGGATGCCGAAGAGCTTACACCGCTTATGGTGTCTGCTATCGCTGGTGATAGCGTTATGGTGCAGCTCCTTCTTGAGCACAACGCTAATCCGAATGTTCAGGCCCTTAACGGGATGACTGCCCTTCATGCCGCCGCTTTTCATAGCCGCGAACCCGTCATGGTCCTCCTACTGTCCTTCGGTGCCAAACCAAATCTCGTCGACAACAAAGGCAGAACGCCCTTGTTAGTTGCGTCCCAGATTGAGATAACCAATCCTGTAACGATCTTACTTGAGGGTGGAGCTGACGTCGAAGCCAAAGACAAGGCAGGTAACAACGCCCTTATCCTTTCATGTGGCAACCGACACCTGAATATTCTCTCAGAGCTACTGCGCGGTAAGGCAAATCCAAATGCGCGCGATGCAAAAGGCAGAACAGCCCTCATGTTGCTGGCTGTTCTTGGTGAATCTGAAATGATGCAGGTGCTGTTAAAGTATAAACCCGATCTTACTGCAGTGGACTATTCGTTAAAGTCGGCACTTACATACGCCAAAGAGTTCCGTCGCAAGACGGTCATTAAACTTCTAGAATCGTCGGGTGCTAAATAGGTTTGTCTGGCGCTAAATAGAATCGTCGGGCGCCATGTGGCACCTGTCTTAGCCGATTCGAAACTACTTTTATAGTTCGCATTACTTTTTTTGTACATCTTTGCCTCACCGATATCCGATCCACACACTCGGAGTTTCGGTTTAGGCACACACTCATTGTCGCGTAGACGTTAGCGATTCCTGTCTCACTATTAGTTATGTACTGTTATGTCGCTTGAAAGCACATCCAAGCTGACGCGTATTTGCGTGTTCTACGATGGGAACTACTTCCTTCACGTAAGCAACTATTACGCGTTTAATCACTCACGGAATAGCCGCATAAGCATTAGCGGTTTACATGAGTTCATCCGCCATCAGGTCGCGGCAATGGAGAACGAGGACGTTCGACTTTGTCAGATCGTAGATAGCCATTTCTTTCGTGGACGCATTCCTGCGCAGGAAGCACAACAGCGAGGAAACCTGCTGTACTACGAACGCGTGTTCGACGATATCCTCATGTGGGAAGGCGTAATTACACACTACCTGCCTGTGCGCAACAACGGTGGCAGAAGAGAAGAAAAGGGCATCGATGTCTGGATGGCTCTCGAAGCATACGAAATGTGTCTGCTCAAGAAACTCGATGTAGTTGTGCTTATCACAGCCGATGGCGACTATGTACCTCTTGTGCGAAAACTCAACACGTTAGGCACCCGCGTAATGGTTTTGTCGTGGGACTTTGAGTTTATGGATCAAGAAGGAAAACAAATTGTCACTCGAACTTCACAAGACCTTCTAGAAGAAGTAACCTATCCTGTGTCGATGCACGAAGTAATTGAGAACCGGACACGTAAGAACGATCCTCTCGTTCAAAACCTCTTCGTTAACAACGAGGCGCGCCAGAATCGTCCAGCCCAAATCATGCCAAGCTATGTACGCGAAGCATTCCCACATCAATCCTTCTTAGAACCGCCATTAAGCAGCGCAGCAGCGCCCATCACAGGACAGATGGCCAACTTCGATGACTCCAATCAGGATCGTTTCGACAGCGACATTCTCAGTTTGAAAAATGGATACGGTTTTATAAAGTACGCACCTAACAATCTGTTCTTCCATCATAAGGATTTGCTGAATGCGCAATTCCCTGAATTGCAAGAAGGCGACCCTGTCGAATTCAGCATCGGTTATAATGCCGAAGGTGAGCCTGTTGCCAAGAACGTACGTTGGATGGCATACGTAGAGGAAGAAGAAGGGGCGTAAATAGTAATGTTGAGGAAGATTGTATCGAAGCTGCCTGACGTTGGCACCACCATATTCACGGTGATGACAAATCTTGCCAACGAACACGGCGCAATCAATCTCGCTCAGGGATTCCCAGACTATCCCGCACCATTAGAGCTGATAGAACACTTGGCCACCGCAGCACGCGGTGGCCATAATCAGTACGCACCAATGCGTGGCTTACCAAGCCTCTGTGCGGCGATAGCAGAAAAGTATAACATCGTTCACGACGTTTCTGTCGACCCCGAAACTCAGATTACAATTACTCCTGGCGGTACGTCTGCATTGTTTACTGCAATTGCGGCAACTGTTCGCACCGGCGACGAAGTAATCATCTTCGAACCTGCCTACGATAGTTATGCGCCAGCAATCCTGGTGAATGGGGGCGTCGTTCGCCCCTCGCGTCTTCGCGCACCCTACTACACTCCCGACTGGGATAACGTACGCTCACTGATCAATGATCGCACGGTAATGATCATCGTGAACACGCCGCACAATCCAACAGGAACGATGTGGGCTGCCGATGATATAGACACCCTTGCAGCCTTGTGCGAAAACACACGCATTGTAGTACTTAGCGACGAAGTGTACGAGCTTGTGACGTTCGATGGAAGGGGTTACTGTTCGCTACTCGCTCACAGGGGGCTTGCCGAACGGACGTTTGTTGTGACGTCTTTTGGCAAAACCTATCACGTGACAGGATGGAAGGTCGGTGCTTGTGTAGCCTCGGCTCAGCTGACAACCGAATTTCGAAAGGTCCATCAGTTTCTGTCATTCAGCGTACACACTCCAACGCAGTTTGCACTTGCAGCCATGCTCAGCAATGCATCGTCGTACCTAAGTCTGCGCACGTTTTTTCAAGCTAAACGCGATCTGTTCGCTTCGATGGTTGAAGGCAGCGCATGGACCATTCGTCCCTGTAGTGGCAGCTACTTTCAGTTGCTGGGATACGAAAACATTACGAGAGAAGCAGACCTGTCTTTCGCGCGACGTCTAACCATCGATGCAAAGGTTGCAAGTACTCCGCTCTCACCATTTTATTCGACGTCTAATGACATGAGCGACACGGTGTTGCGATTCTGTTTTGCTAAGACCGACGAGACATTAAAGCGAGCTGCAGAGCAACTATGCAGGTACGATGTCGACGCACACACCTAGGCTACCGCAGGTACGATGTCGACGCGCACACCCAGGCTAGCATCGGCACATCCCGAGGCGATTTCCTGAACGAGTGTGAGCGACTGTGTGCTGTACTTGTCGAGGACCTCATTTACTGTATCGGGTTCATCATAAAAAAGTGTATGATATGCAACACTATCGGCAACGCCCGAGACCCTTTGTAGTTCTGCGGCGAGACTAGTACGCAGTTTGTTTACAGCTTTCGTTCGGTCTGCCTCGGTACATGTCGTAGAAGCTATGCTAGAGGTTATTGCGCTAACGAGCTGGTCTGCTGTGACGTCTTCGCGCGACGCATAGGCATAAAAGGTTAACAACGAATCGTGCAGTCGTTTATCTACAAATGCCCCCACGCTCGAAGCAATTTGTTGCTCTTGTACAAGTGATCGGTACAGGGGGGAACTCCGACCACTTCCTAATATCGTAGCAGCTATTTCTGCAGCATACGATGCGTCATCGAGCAATCCTGGAACGTGGAAAGCAAGAAAGACTGCAGGCATGGGAACTGCGTCGGGCACTATTCCGTGGGTTCCCATTCTTCGCCACGCTGCGTCGAAGACGTTGCGTTCTGTAATAGAAGTCGGGGCGTTTATGCCACCGAAATGACGTTCCGCTAGTTCGGTGGCATGTTCAGGCGTGACGTCTCCCGCAACACATAGTACTGCGTTTGCTGGCTGGTAAAACCGGTCAAAAAAGCCTTTCGCATCAGCCATCGTAACACCTTCTACATCATCGGCAGAACCATATACTTCCCACGAGTACGCCGACTGTGGGTCGAAGGCCTGTTCCTCCATGGCGTGACGCCATTTACCGTAGGGTTGGTTTTCGACGTTCTGTTTTATTTCTTCTACCACCACACTGCGTTGTGTAGAAAGAGCATGGTCTGTTATCATGAAAGCGCGCATCCGTTCCGATTCTAACCAATAACCCAACTCAACCTGATGCGCAGGTAGGTTGATGTAATAGGTTGTGTAATCGAAGGTCGTGTAAGCGTTGTTTGTGCCCCCGGCTTTTGCGCAATACGTGTCGTATTGCTTTACCAAAGCATTCGAGGTGTTATCGAACATAAGGTGTTCGAATAGGTGCGCTAGCCCCGTTTTGCCCCTTACCTCGTCGTGGGAGCCGACTCGATACATGACGGTGACGTTAACAACGGGGGCCCCGTGGTCTGGACATACGACCACTCGAAGTCCATTAGAAAGAACACTCTGGTGAATTTTGATTGCTGGCATAGATAGCGAACATACGATTATGTTTGCGTGAACATGGACACCTTGAACTGGCTAAGCCAACTCCTTGCAATAGACTCACCCTCCGGCTTCACCGAACGGGCGTCAGTTTTTCTTGTCGACTCGCTGCGAGAGTTGGGCCTCGACCCTAAAAGGACTGGGAAGGGGGCTGTTACGTGCAGTCTCGGCGCAGAGCCACGTCTTACCTTAGCTGCACACACCGACACGCTCGGCGCTGTTGTTAGCTCAATTCAAGGCGACGGAACCCTCAGGTTCTCCTTAATTGGTGGTCCGCTGTTGCCAACCTTCGAAAGCGCCTACGTTCGAGTTCATACTAGAGGCGGATCTGTCGTGCAGGGCACCGTGCTGCTGGACAATCCTTCTGCACATGCTAATAATAAGGCAGCGACAAAAGAGCGGACAACAGACACTATGCATGTTCGCCTCGATGAAAAGGTGTCAAACGCCGACGATGTACGAGCCCTGAACATTAGCGTGGGCGATATCGTCGCCTTCGATACGCGCTGCACCGTACTCCCGAACGGCTACATAAAGAGTCACTTCCTCGACAATAAAGCTGGGTGTGCTGTCCTGTTTGACGTAGCTAAGAGTTTGAAAAATAACGGCTTAACTGTTCCTGTAGAGCTGTATTTCAGCGTTTACGAAGAGGTTGGGCATGGAGGAGCGGGTGGCTATGCACCGACCATGGAAGAGTTGCTCGTAATTGATATGGGCGTCGTTGGTGATTCACTTCAGGGTAACGAAACGCTCTGTTCTATTTGCGCAAAAGACTCTGGTGGACCGTATGATTATGGTTTTCGCACGAAGTTGACCGAAATTGCAGAACAAAACAGAATTCCACATGCTGTAGATGTATATCCATTCTACAGTTCTGACGGAACGGCAGCTTGGAGAGCGGGTGTTGATGCCAGGGTGGCGCTTATCGGACCTGGTGTTCATGCATCACACGGAATGGAACGAACACACATCGACGGAATCAATGCCACGACTGAACTTTGTTTGGCTTACATCAAACACAGGTTCGCTACGTCGTAGGGCAGCAAAATTCCTAAAACAGAAAGGTGAGGCAGTATGGCAAAACTTAGTGCCATCGGTCTAGATCCAAAGAAAACACAGCATTTGGCTGACGAACTCAACGTTTTGTTAGCAAACTATGCGGTTTTCTATCAAAATGTCCGTGGTTTCCACTGGAATATTCGTGGAGAAAAATTCTTTGAACTACACATCAAGTTCGAGGAATTGTACACCGATCTGCAGTTAAAGATCGACGAGGTTGCAGAGCGTATTCTCACCCTCGGGAGTACTCCCTTTCATTCGTTTGCAGCCTTCACGAAAGATTCAACAGTAAAACCTGTTGAGAATGTCCGTGACGGACGTCGTGCCATTCAGAGCATCGTTACCTCTTTCGGAGTAATACTCCAATTGCAACGAGAACTGCTTGAGCTTTGCAACGATGCTAAAGACGAAGGCACGAATAGTATGCTAGGCAACTACATTCAGGCACAAGAAAAACTTGTCTGGATGTACACCTCGTACTTAAGCGCCTAAACGTTCGCCCCACAAAGGCAACACATAGCCTCAGGTCTCTACATATCTCATTTTTTCACTGCGATAAAACGTTCTCCCGAAGATTTCCACGGGTGCACATTATCGCAGTGTAAAATATTTGTAAAGTGTTCGTTCTTATACAGACAACGACGTGGGCAAGAAGAACCTTTGATTTGTTATCCGCCTCGCCGACCGCAACTTTGTGTGTTACCCACAACTTTTTAGTCGCTTTGGTAGTCCGTAAACCCAACACATTAAAGTAGTTAGGTCAATCCGGAACTATTAATCCACAGTTTCCACAGTATTACTATAACTACTCTTCTCTTAACCCTCTAAAGAGAAGAAATAAGATGATGATAGAGCGTGGAGGAACGGACGATTTGCAGTTGGCGGTCTGTGTGTTGCAGTTTGGACCATGTTCAACATCAGTCCAACACAAATCACATCGAAGCCACAGCACAGATCAAAACCACAGCCCACGTCAAATCACATCGAAGCCACAGTACGGCCGCAGGCACGCAGGAACGTCGATGTGACCATCAGGGCGCTGGTACTGCTCGAGCAGCGCAACCATAATTCTACTGGTTGCCAAGCCACTACCGTTTAGGGTGTGCACGAATTCTGGTTTTGAAGATGGGGTGTCTTTGAACCGAATATTTGCACGTCGAGCCTGGAACGATTCAAAGTTTGTACAGGAGCTAACCTCTAACCATTTCTGTTCACAGGGCGACCAAACCTCGAGGTCGTATGTCTTCGACCCGCCAAACGTCATGTCACCCGTGCTAAGAAGTAGCACCCGATAGGTGAATCCAAGAGCACGCAAATGCGATTCTACATCGTTCACCAACAGCTCGAGTTCGTCGTACGATGTCTCTGCTCTGACAAACTTTACTAATTCAACTTTGTTAAATTCATGAACGCGAAGAAATCCTCTGGTATCCTTGCCGTAACTGCCCGATTCGCGTCTAAAACAAGCTGAGTAGCCAGCATACTTAATTGGCAAAGCTGCTGCATCGAGCATTTCATCGCGGTGAAAATTTGTAATAGGCACCTCAGCAGTCGGAATCATGTACAACTCGTCTCTTTCCATGTAGTACATATCATCATGATTTTTCGGCAGCTGTCCCGTACCACGCAGCGAGGTAGAGTTTACCATGAACGGCGGAAGTATCTCGGTGTACCCACGGTCGTTCGTATTTGTATCGAGGAAGTAGTTAATGAGAGCACGCTCCAGCCGAGCCCCTTTGCCAACATAGAAACCAAACCCGGTTCCCGTAACCTTCGCACCACGTTCGAAGTCGAGGATGCCAAGATCGCGTCCAAGCTCAAGGTGGTCTTTGCGCCATTCGCGCTCGATACAAATTCCTTCACGTCGTACCTCCACATTTTCTTCAGCAGATTTTCCTACAGGAACAGAAGCATGAGCCATGTTTGGAATGCGCATCATGATGTCATCTATCTGCTCTTCAACTGTTCTTAAATCTTCGTCAAGGTTCTTTATTACGTCGCCAACCTCGCGCATTTCAGTGATCTGTGAGGTGGCGTCGTCACCCGACCTCTTTTTCAGGGAGATCTCTTGTGAGACAGCGTTACGACGAGCTTTTAAGTCTTCGACCCCCTGGATAAGGGTCCGCCGCGTCGCGTCGAGGGTCATCAACAGATCTAGGTCGCTCGAATCATTTTTCCTGAGACAATTCTCACGGACGACATCGACGTTTTCACGAATGAATTTTAGGTCAAGCATGGTTGCAATGGTTAATCAGAAGAAGGTTGCAAAATAGCACCTGACATGGGCTAAGCGTCTAAACACTATTTTTAGAGTAACTACGATGCTGAAATTTGAGTTCTGTAGTCTACAAGTACACCGCCATATAAAGAGTACGTAAATGAGAAAACCAATTCTGTCTATACTCGCATTAACAATTGTAGCCTGTACTCTTACAGCTCAGCGGTTAGAATTCCTTTCGCCATTACCCGGCTCTTCATCGGCACCACCAACAATGATTATCGTGCTCCGTTCATCGCATGTTATCTCGGGTATGCCCGAAACACTGCATAAGAACATTCGCGTTACAGGCGAAGGCCGAAGGCCGATCTATGTAAACGTCAGGCGAGCCTCGGACGAAAGGACACTGAACATCATCCCAATTACGAGGTTGAAGGAACTTGAGACAATTACGGTAACAGTTCAAGCTGGCAGGGGGCTTCCTGATACAACTTTTCAATTCACAACAGTACGTGTTCCACACAACACCGAAATCGTTAAAGGTGATGGAGGAGTACAAGTAGACCCCTTACCCTCAGACTTTCCGCCTATAACTGTGACGACAAATTCAGGAGCTACTCCGCTCGATTTGTACATAGCACCAAACAGCAGAATTACTCCTGAAAAGTACGGGCGGTTTTCAATGGCGCTCGACACAACTGGAGCGCCGCGGTCATTCAAACGGTTGAGCTACTGGCCGTTCGATTTTAAGGTGCTTCCGAACGGACGTATGAGCATTAGCCGTTTTCAGCCATCTGCTGGTGCTAGCACTGCGTCAAAGATTTATGTAATGGATACCTCTTGGGCAGTGGCAGACAGTATCGAAAGTGGCAACGGCTACCTGACGTCGTTTCACGACCACATGGTGTTGCCGAATGGGCATATCGTGGTACAAGCTTTTGAGGATGTCATCATGGATTTGAGTACGATAGTAGAAGGTGGAAACCCTGCTGCTATCGTTGTACAGGGTATCATTCAGGAGCTAGATCAGGACAGGAATGTTGTGTTTCAATGGCGGACACTCGACCATATTCCAGTAACGGATTCGTATGAGGACTTGAAGGCGGCAACCATTCGATACGTTCACAACAATGGCGTCTGGGTCGACCACGATGGCGATTTGCTCGTCAGCCTTCGTCATTGTTCATCGGTAATTCGAATAGATCGTGCTTCGGGCAACATAAAGTGGCTCATGGGTGGAAAGCGCAATCAGTTCACGTTTACAAGTGCTGTTGCCGGTGTAGCAGACCCCGTCTTTTCGTACCAGCATGACATTCGCCGCACGAAAAATGGCATCTCTTTATTTGACAATGGCACGTTTAGAATTCCACAGTATTCACGCGCTGTCGATTATCGAATTGATGAGAATGCAAAGACAGCCGAATTAGTTTGGACATACCGTCATACACCCGAGATCTACACGTCTCTTCAAGGGGGCGTTCAAACGCTCTCTAACGGACACAGAGTCATTGCTTGGGGCAGCGCAGCTGCAAACGGTCACCCAGGTGTTACAGAAGTAGATTCTAACGGAGTGGTTGTATTCGAAGCCACTCTTCCTAAAGAGTTGTTCGTGTATCGTGCGCAACGACACGCATGGCCTCCGGGGCAGCCATCCGACACGGTCTTTAAAGATGAGGTACTTCCGGGCAACACCTATACCTACAGCACCGCAACCGACACAGTCGGAATAGTTGTGACATTTACCTCATTCACATCGGCGTTTTACAATGCCACAAAAGGAAAACGATTTCCGTATTCACCGATCAACCCACGGTTCGAGGGTGTTGCTCCGAATGTCTACCCATTGCGTATCTGGCTCACTCAAGAAGGAATTACGGACAGCAGACTCGAGGTTCGTTTTAATCTGAATGTTTTAGGTCTTTCTAAAACTTCCGGATATGAAGTATATCATCGTCCGACAATTGGTAACGGAACGTTCACCAAGCTCCTAACACAGTTCACACCCGATAAGAGAACGCTCGTTGTAGCTGGTACCGACTTTGGAGAATTACTCATTGCCGACGCTATAACCACACCCACACAAATTTTGTCGCCCATTGCCGTTAGTCCTATCAATGGTGTAAAGGTGCTGGCTGGCATACCGCATACATTGCAAGTGTCTCCACGAGGTGCATTTGACAGCCTACAAGTCCAGGGATCAAGAGATAGCACATTTGCGGGCGATCAAATAGTATTCGACGGTACAACGAGATCTGACAAGGTTGTAACAACTCCAATCTTTGAAGTGCAGGGTCAGCGTTATTACTGGAGAACTCGAGCATTCTATGGCGCCTTGGTATCGGAATGGACTGTAGCCATGTTTGAATTATCGGCCCCTTACCTGACCCTTGACCTACCATTAAATAAATTTATAACTTATTTGGATAAAAACGCTCCAATTCTGTGGAAGACGACTTCTGTGGGACTTGGCCGTATAGACCTCATCACAAAGGACAACGTAATTCTAATCAAGGACTCGGTGAAGTTGCAGAACCAAGGGTACTTGTGGAAGGTGCCGCTTAACACGCCGGTAGGCACTGGTTATGCAATTCGCATCACAGCGTATGACGACGCACCACTAGCCGATCAGTCTGACACCATCGTCGAGGTCCAGATTCTAAATGGCATAGGAGACTTCAAAGAAAAAGCGCAACGAATTGTTGTCTCTCCGCAACCCTCGTCTTCATCACTGACATTGCAGGGTGAGTTCATAACAAACGCTTCTCAGATAATGCTCTTCAATACTGACGGTGCACTAGTGTTGTCTGCTGCCGGCAGTGGCACGCACGAACAAACACTCAACGTTGAGGCATTGCCGCAAGGCGCTTACAGATGTGTGCTTCTTGGCAGCAATAACGTCATTGCAATTCCCGTGATGATTGTCCGCTAGCAAACGCACATGCAGCGTATACACAAATGCACTCGTGTTAACGCAGGTAGAGCGACAACACAGACACATCAGACGCAGACACGCCTGGTATACGCGAGGCTTGTCCGAGAGATTGTGGACGTATCCGCGTGAGTTTCTCTCTGGCTTCGGTAGAGAGAGATTGAACGTCGGCGTATGAGAAGTTGCCGGGGATGACTTTTTGTTCGTGATCGGCAAAGCGTTCGACGTCGCGCATTTGCTTCTGTATGTAGCCATCGTATCGAATAGCGGTTTGTACTTGCGTTACCGTTTCGTCGTGTTCGTCGAGCAAGTCGTTCATGCCAAAAGAAGCAAGGTCGAGTAGGGGACGTAGAGGAACGGTCGGACGTCGTGCGATGTTGATTAGAGGAGTCGCTTCTGTTATTACATCCTCTTCGTACTTATTAAGCAATGGGTTTACAAGCGTTGGTTGTGCGCGTGCTTCCAAGGTGAACGCATGAATTTGTTCTTTCAGATCCAAGTTGCGTTGCCATGATTTTCTTGCTTCATCAGAGACCAACCCCAGTCGGTTTCCGTGAGGCAACAACCTGTCATACGCAGTGTCTGTGCGAAGTAGAAGGCGATACTCTGCCAACGACGTAAATATTCTATAAGGCTCTTCGGTGTTCTTGTTTACCAGATCATCAATTAGAACGCCGATGTACGCTTCAGAGCGCTTTAGAACAAAGCCCCCTTCGCCCCTTACCTTTAGTGCGGCATTAATTCCGGCCATTAAGCCCTGGCTTGCGGCTTCCTCATACCCCGACGTACCGTTAATCTGTCCAGCAAAGAAGAGTCCATCGATGGCCTTCGTCTCCATTGTGAACTTCAGCTGATACGGATAGAAGAAGTCGTACTCGACGGCGTATCCATGACGCAGAATGCGAGCGTGCTCCAGCGCAGGAATAGAGCGAAGGCCGAGCTCCTGAATATCTGCAGGCAGACTTGTCGAATACCCGTTCACGTAGACTGTGTCTGTGTTGAGGCCCTCTGGCTCGAGCACAATGACATGCGAGTCGCGATCGGGGAATCGCGAGATCTTGTCTTCGACAGACGGACAATACCGAGGTCCGGCCCCTGTAATGCGTCCAGTAAACATTGGTGAGCGCTCGAATCCGGTTCGTAGAATCTCGTGCGTACGGGCATTTGTTGAGGTTGCAAAACACGACAGTCGGTTTACTACCGCTCTGGTGCGCATAGAAAAAGGTCTCGGCGACTCGTCGCCGGGATGGGGCACAGTTTTACTTAGATCTACCGACGCGGCGCTTACACGCGGCGGCGTACCTGTTTTAAGACGTCCCTTTTGCAGTCCATGCGCCAAAAGCATGTCCGACACGTGGTTTGAAGCCTGCTCTCCGACTCTACCGCCCTTGGTGTCGGTTGTACCAGTCCACATCACTGCATTAAGGAATGTACCCGAGCATAAGATCACTGTCTGGGCAAGTACTTCGGTATTCGTGCTCGTTCGTACACCTCGCACATGCGAATCTTGGGTGAGAATCTCCTCTACACGCTCTGGAATGATCGTGATACCTGGGGTTTGCGTCAGAAGGGCTTGAGCGAAGGCAGGATAGAGCTCATTGTCGTTTTGGCTTCTAGGAGACCATATAGCAGGTCCTTTCGAAGCGTTAAGCGTCTTGAACTGAATACCGCTCGCATCGGCAATTCGCGGCATTACGCCACCCAAGGCGTCAATCTCTTTAGCAAGGTGACCTTTTGCTGAGCCCCCTATCGACGGATTACAAGAAAGACGTCCAATTGTATGCCTTTCCATGCTTACGAGGCCTACCCTTAGACCCATCCGAGCGGCTGCAGAGGCGGCTTCTATGCCAGCATGGCCTCCACCTATAACAATACAGTCAAATTTCATGTTTTTATGTTCCACGTGGAACGTGTTTCACGTGGAACGTCATAATAGCATCTTGTGCATAAGGTATTCATCGACATACGTATTATCAATTTTCATTGCGTGCAATTCAGTTCCATAGACCGAGAAACCTAGACGCAGATATAGAGCAAAGCTGGCGTCATTATGCTTGCTGACCGATAAATGGATGAGTTCACAACCAACTACGTCCTGGGCTGAGCCAATAATGGTTCTAACGAGCTCTGTTGCCAAGCCACGATGACGAAATTCCGGGCGAACATACAATCCCCAAAGTCTGCCTTTGTGCCGTACCTTGGAACGTGCGTACTCGCATGAAAATCCGACCATGGCAGCAATTTCACCGTCCGGCTGCACAGCTCCAAGAATAAACTGGTAGGGGAAGTTCACAAAAAGCTCAAAGCGCTGCTCTTTCAGCAGTATCGACAAATTCTCAAACCATTCGTAATCCGAACCAAACAACTCGGGTGCGTGCACAAGGGCGTGACGCTGTATGTCTACAAATGCAGCGAAATCGTCGACCTCGAGTGGTCTGAGTACGTAATTGGTCATCGAGAATTCCTGTACGAGTTCATAGAGCTACTTTCCTATGCAGAATCGAGAAAAAACAGCGTCAAGTACGTCTGGACTCCATGTCTCACCGTTTATCTCGCCAAGTAGGCGTAGGGCGCTACGGATGTCAACGGCTATGCAATCGTTGTCTAAGCCTGTGTCGATTGCTGCAATAGCCGAACCTAGGTGTTGTGCCATCTGACCGAGCAGGATGGCCTGACGACGATTTACGAGTACATCCTGAATGCCCTCGGTAGACGCGCGAACCTGCGTTAGAAGTTCAGAGCGTAGGTCATCGAGGCCAAGACCTTCTGTGGCAGAGCAGAACAGTGTTGCTGAAGCATTGCCGTCTGCTACGTGAGATGTCGGGTGAACTGCATCAAACTTGTTGTGAATCAATAGAACCGTCGACGTTGGAAAGCGTTGTTGAATATCGTCAACAAGGGAAGCGGAATGGCCGAGTCCTTGGGTGATATCATTCACTACAAGAATTAGGTTGCTCTGTTCGATAAGCGACGTGGTTAGATAGATGCCTTGCAGTTCGATAGAGTCTAAGGTCGACCGAATGCCGGCTGTATCATGTAAAAGTAGCGAGTACCCTTGAACAAACAGTGGTTCTGTTAGAAAGTCTCGGGTGGTGCCAGGTAAGGGGCTGACGATGGCGCGCTCGCGCTGCAGAAGGGCATTAAAGAGTGAGCTCTTACCGGCATTCGGATATCCAACAATAGCGCAGACAAAACCAGAACGTAGGACTTCTGCAGCTTGAGCACTAGATGCCAGGGTCGAGGCAAGCTCCATGAGACCAGTAATGATGCGGCGCAGTTCTGGTTTACTAACAAATTCTATGTTTTCTTCCGAGAAGTCAAGTTCGAGTTCTAACAGACCAGTAGCATGTAATAACGCTTCTCTAAACTCTTCTAGACGCTTTGTGAAGCCGCCCGCAAGCTGCCGAGCGGCGGTTTGTGCGCCGAGACGAGATTGTGAGTGTATGATGTCACCTACAGCTTCTACTTGCGTGAGATCCATCTTGCCATTGAGAAATGCACGTTTTGTGAACTCACCTGGTTCGGCCAGCCTAGCATTCTGTTGGAGCAGCGATTCGAGAATCTGTTGAATGACATGATGTCCACCGTGGCACCCAATTTCTATTACATCCTCGCCGGTATATGAATTAGGGGATCGGTATATCATGACGGTGACAGCGTCTATCCGAACTGTGGCCGTAGACCACCAACCGTAGTGGATTGTGTGATCCTTGGCTTCGGTTAGGGGCGCTTTAGAACGGAATAACTCGTTGCACATGGCAATGGCATGCGCTCCGGAAACACGAATAACGGCAAGCCCTGCCGTCCCGGGCGGCGTGGCAACTGCGCAAATTGTATCGTGTTGAATAGGCATTATGAACTACCAAAATACGCTGCCGCAGCACAGGCAAGTTTGACGCGTATCTTTACCTCTTGACGAAGTCATGAAGTATGTTGTCCTTTCATAACCTTATTTATAATAACGTGCTGCGTCCAATTGAGTTTCATCTACCGATCGTCTCGTCTACAAACGATTATGCTAAAGAGCTTCTCGTCTCGTACCCGTATGTGTTGGTGACGGCTCAGCATCAAACGGCGGGACGTGGACGCAAGGGCCGGGCATGGCACGGTGACTACGGTGCAAACATCTATGCTTCGGTTGGAATAAGACACTCGGGAGACGTAACCACCGACGAACTTTCCGCTTATATGGGCCGAGGTGCTCAAAGCGTGTTACGCGTGTTAAGAAAACACAGCCCAAATGCATTCTTTCGTCTTAAGTACCCTAATGACGTGCAAGCAAAAACCGAACAAGGATGGGCCAAGATTGCGGGTGTGCTTGTCGAACACGAATTCCAAGGGAGTCGTTGTACGTCGACGGTTGTAGGGCTGGGAATAAACGTAGAGCAGCGTGTTTTTCCTGACAATATCACTCAACCGTGCACATCATTAAGGCTGCTTGATGTCGGTGTTGCCGTATCTTCCTTACTTAATGATCTCCGCGATGTGATGGCCGAGCTAATGACGCGACCTTGGTTTGATGTTCATGAGACCTGGGTGCAGGAACTAGACATGGGTAGCAAGGATATACGCATTGCTGAAACTGAAGGCACGTGGAAATTTGTCAGGATTGCGTCAGACGGACGCTTGATCGTACGTAACGTTGTAACACAGATGGAACGGACCGTAACAGATGGCGACACTGTACGATACCAAGATTGAATTAAACGGACTTGAATATGGCATCTGCGGCATAGATGTCGGCAATAGCCGTGTTAAGATTCATCATGACGAAGAATTTCTCTCCTTCCCTTACGACAAAGAATGGAAGAAAAACGTCCAACACCACTTTCGTGACCACACTGTCCGACGTTATCTCATCGGATTGTCGAGTGTTAACCCTAAGCAGACAACAGCAATCGTCAAGGTGCTTCAACGCATCCCTGGCCACATGGTACTAAATGCGCATTCCCTTCTCATGCGGAATGAAAAGCTCGTCTCTTTTGGCAACGTAGAAAACGCTGGCATAGACAGACTACTCGGTGTAATCGGAGCGATGCACCACACACGTCCACCACTTATTACAATCGATTGCGGAACGGCTATCACCATCAATGTTGTTTCGGCCGATAAGGTTTTTCTTGGTGGCGCAATATTCGCAGGTCTTTCTACCCAGCTATTTGGTTTATCGAAGCAGACGGCTGCTATCCCCGAGCTTAAATATTCTGAGCCATCATCTGTTATTGGCCAGAACACAAAAGACTCTCTTATGTCGGGTGTGACAGCATCTGCTGTTGGCGGCGTTGCTAACATAATTCGCAATGTTCAGAAAAGCACCTTCAATGGCAAGGCCGTTCCTGTGCTTCTTACGGGTGGCGAGAGCGAGCACCTTATCGAGCCCCTTAACCAAGAGGGTATTACAACAGAAACGCATCCGCACATGGTAACAGAAGGAATTCTTGCTCTGATGGCAAACGCGGCGCGTATCGATATTCAAGACTCTGTTATCGGCAAGATTCCAAATTAAGCGATCGTCAAGTATCGGAAAGATTCCCATCTAGATAGCGTCAGCATAGGACGTGCTAGGTCGACGGTCTTAAAATGCGTGCCCGAGACCGATGCTTACCTGAAGGTTCTTAAAACCGAGGGCGTTCGGACGGTTGACGATAAATGGGTGACTCTTTGAAGGGTCGTATACGCTGGTCGCAAGGTCTATGCGTAAGGGGCCAACAGGGGTCGCGAACCTGTAACCAAAACCCGTTGCTAACACAGAATTATAGATGAAGTCTAACAGTTTTGCCTTGCCATATAAGTCTGGCGTTAACCGATTAAATGCATTGCCAAAGTCGGCAAACCATGTAATGCCGCTTTTTTCAATAAAGCCAGCGAGTACGTCGCCAAAATTACTTGGTCTAGGGAAGGTATAACGTAATTCCACTCCAAGTTCGAACAGGGTGCCGCTACCAAGAATGTTCGATTGAATGGCTGTAAGTGATGGGTCGCTGTCTTTTATAATGCCAGAGCCAGTGTCATGTAACTGACGCGATGCGTAGCTGCGAATACTTGAAGCGCCGCCGGCAAAGAACTGACGTTCTAGGGGGACATACACATTCCTTTTATCACTACTAAATCGTTCATAATCCAGTAAAAAAATGTGTCCCACATTGAATTTTGTTGCGGCTATGAGTCTTGGGCGCAGCGAACTAACAGTGGTGTTGTAAAACTGCATTCTGACAAACTTGCCTGCTCCAGTGCCATATTCAACAGATCCGGACGTGAACGTACCTTTTGTCGGATCGACGGGATTGTCTCTATGTTCGCCGCGAAGAGTAAGACCTGCGAATATGCCAGTGAAAAAACCTAACAAGCCGGTCTCGGTTCTTAGGTGGTTATCGAGGACTTCGAATGTTGTAAACGTGCTAATTACATTCTGACTGTCTTGAAGTGTGCGACTATCGCCTAACGCACTATCGAGAGCATCTCTAAAATCGAGTGGAATTTGCCTATCAACTGAAAAGCTCAACTCAGCGCTGTTGATAAAGACGAATTGATAGAGGCTGATAGGAAATTTTAAACTCGCTCCGAATGATTCGAGCTTGAACGTACTAATCAGATTTCTCTTCGAGTAATAGGTAGAAGTCTGCAAACCAACACGCATATCCATAATCCGCGCCGCGTGTGGCTTTGCGAAGGTCAGCGAGAACAGCACTTCATTCTCTAGGGTTTGACCCT
Source organism: bacterium (assembly GCA_034440235.1). Classification (GTDB taxonomy): domain Bacteria; phylum Bacteroidota; class Ignavibacteria; order Kapaibacteriales; family Kapaibacteriaceae; genus JAWXBR01. Next base: position 88,204 of record JAWXBR010000041.1, on the reverse strand, counting down.
GGAAAATCCGACTCACATCCTGAAACACGTATTGAGCAGTAGCGCTGCCTACTTCGGCCCCACCCAACACGTTTCGGTATTGAGCATTTGCGCCGATACCGACATTAACAAAATTGTCGAGCGCTGTCTGATAGACAAGGAAACTAATGCTGGCATCATACGGCTTGCTGTTCTCTGTATACACCTTCAACCACACGACAGAGTCACCTATTCCTGGGGGCATTGAATCGCGTGGAATAGTATCGATAGCCGCCACATCGAATGTGTTTAGGCTCAAGAGATTTGACCGTGAGACAGATATACGTTGTTCGCTGTACCATTGTCCTTCCTCGATTTCGAGCTGACGTATCCTTGTAGATGTGTCTACTGAATTGTAGCCCTTTGTGTCTTCTTGTAGAATAATCTTTCCAATGCGGACACGCTTGTCGGGTTCGAACAACACGACGACAGTATCGTGTTTTCCATCATCAGAGACGCCAGTCCCCACACGCTCGACCCGAGCACGATAATACCCTGAGTTGCGCAGTACGACCACCATTTTTCGCAGTTCGGCTTCGATTGCAGCCTCCGAAAAAGGCTCGCCGTTCTTAACGGTAAACTCACTTAACACCGACTTTTTGACAGTAGAATCAACGCGGTCTAGGCCCAGGAATGCGACAGAGTCTATAACGGCCCGAGGTCCTTCGGTAATGTAGAAGGTGAGTACATTTTTTCGACTCGAGGTATCACGAGCAAACTGTGCGCGAACAGTTCCAAAGTGAAAGCCGTTTTGTGAAAGGTACTCGAGTACGGCGATGCTGTCTGCCTGTACGGTTTTTGAATTGTAATACCGCAATTCATCCATCCTATCGCGTTGGATGTTGCCAAGTATCGTTAGGATGGTATCAGGAGTAGCTGGATTGCGTCGAAGGTTGTCGTAGAAGTAGCGTGTAAGACGCCGCGTGATCGTCAAATCACTTTCCTGCGAAGCAATAACACCAATAATCTGACCTGGCGTTGTTAGGGTACATCCTTCAACACGAACTTCCTGTAGTTCGGGTTCGCGCAGCGCGGCTGCGCGGTCAGCAGCTCGAACACGCTTGACACGACGTCCGGTTTCTGTTGTATCCTGAGCGGATGCAACGGTACTGGCCATCATGCAAAGCATAACGAAGAATAAGACTTCGATGTAATGGTGTGTACGCATTAAAACAACGATCGCCCGACACGACGAGCGCGACGGGCGACGACAATATTGACGAGTATGTCAATAGTCGGTTATGTCATCGTCTTCGTTAAAAAAGATGTCATCCGACGAAGCCTCGTATTCAGGCCAAATGTCTTCGATGCCATCGTACGTGATTTCTTCGGTGTCATCGAGCTCCACCAAATTATCGATAACCTGCATTGGAGCACCAGTACGGTTAGCATAATCAATTAACTCTTCCTTGGACGCAGGCCAGGGTGCGTCTTCAAGGTACGAAGCGAGTTCAGGTGTCCAAAACATTCATTAACTCCTAGTAAGGATCACCATCGGATCAAAGCGGCGCAAAGATACGTGCGCGGGTAGGTTGTCGCAATAACTGATCTGAATTGAGCACGATTGTTTCAAGAATTCGAAGTCAGCAACCAATCTAACAACCGTAAGTCGCTAGGAGTTGTGACCTTGACGTTTGTTTCCTCGCCATCGACACAATGCACCGGAATGCCCATCATTTCAACCAGGCTGGCATCGTCTGTGCCCGTAAAGCCATGTGTAGTTGCGTACGCATGTGCGTCTGCAAGAATGTCTAGTCTGAAGCCTTGAGGTGTCTGTATACGCCTGTAGCGGTCACGTTGAGGCGTCGACACTACAATGCCGTCGTGTACCTCCTTGATCGTGTCAACAAGTGGCATACAAGGCACGGCGGCGCCATAAGTTACACCAGCGCGTCCGACGCGGTCATAGAGTTCGATCGATGCAAGTGGCCGCACAGAATCGTGAACAAAGACATAGTCGACCGTCCCGTCCGCAATTGCAGAGAGCGACCTCTTCACACTTTCCTGGCGGCTTTGGCCTCCGGGAATCAGAACTACACGCTTGTCTATCGAACTATCCTCTCTTACAGAGCACTCACGCTTCAGCAATTCGGCAGTTGTTGCCAGAGCTTCCTCAGAAACTGCCACGACTACGGTTGTGAGATTGGGCACTGAAAGTCCGGTCAGCACAGAATGAGCAAGTAACGACCGTCCTGCAAGCTTCAAAAATTGCTTAGGTGAATCATCAGCCCCATACCTGAGCCCCTTGCCCGCGGCTGGAATAATCAAGGCCCAACGCTGTGAAAGATCGATCATGACGCAATGATAAAGAAGAAGGGCGCATCCTGGAGAGGATACGCCCTTCGGAATAGACTTGAACGGGTTTGTTAGCGGACGACTACGAGAGGAACGGTTACAGTGCCTTGTGGCCCAGCTACTCGTACAGAGTATGTACCAGCAGCAACCGATGTGCCGTTGAAGCTCTTCGTGTTCCACGATGTAACAAGGCGGTCAGCGGTTGTAGACAGAGTTGCAACCTTGGCACCGCGAGCGTTTACGATTGTAATCGTTGCAGGGCTAGCAGTACGAATTGAAACCTCATCACGTGCAGGGTTTGGATAGATAGTAACGCCTGAGCGGGTTTCAAGATCGTCGACACCAGTGATCGTGGATGCGCCTATCAGCGTAATTGTTGAATTGCCCCCGTTCGAAGAGGTCAGGTTCAACTGTGCTGTCAAATTCTGTCCAACGGCAATTGGTGAAAATCTTACACAGATTTCTCCAGTTCCGCCAGCGGTAATCGTCATCGGAATCGCAGAAGTCACAGAGTACAATCCAGCGTTTGGTCCACTTATCGTGGCGTCTTCGACCGTAATGTCGGTTGTCGAACTATTTACGATCTTGATACACGAGTCTTTGGTGGTCGACTGCATTACCTCGCCATAGCTGACGTCAGCAGCTGCGGTGTAGCGAAGCACAGGAGTAGCTGTAAGATTCAGCATGCCTGTCGGTACTGGCGCATCCGTTGTAACTGTAAGTGTGCCAGTCATTGGGCTCAAGTTCTCTGCAGTAGCACGAATTGAAACTGACGATGTAGCACCTGGTGCGAGAGTGAATGGCGTTGCTGTTGCATTGGCAATTGCGAAGCCAGTACCTGTTATGCTGACATCCGAAACAGTCATGACCGCTGTTCCAGTGTTTTGGATCAGAGTCGAGAATGTTTGGGTTGTGTTGTAGCCAAGTGGAATTTGACCGAGGTCTGCTGTTTCCTGACTCATTGTGAGGCGTGGAACGAGCGATGTTGGGTCGGTAACGGTAACTCTTGCATAAGCAGAAGAGATTCCACTACATGCGTTGCTTACCGTTGCATTGTAGTAACCGGCATCGCTAAGGCTAGCACTAGGGATTGTAAGTGTTGTGCCTGTTTGACCTACAACCAGCTTACCATCCTTGTACCACTTAATGATACTCGCGTCGGATGCAGCTAATGTTAGGGTTAGAGGCTGGCCTACATTAACGTCCTTGCTTACAGGTTGTGTCGAGAACGTTGGCGTTTTCACAACGTTCACACGTACTGGGGTACTTGATACTGACAAACCACATGTACCTGTTGCAGTTACTACGTAATCGCCTGAATTAGACGTTGTCAGGTTGCTGAGCAACAGAGAGTTTGATGCGCTATTCGGAATGGTGGCACCGTTACGAGTCCAAGAATAGGTAAGACCGAATCCTTGAAACTCACTTGTGAGCGACACCGATTTACCGACACAACCTTCAACTGCTGTTGGCTGAGTAACGACTGTTGGCGGACGATAACCTGTTACCGTTACGATTGCAGATTTGACGGTAACCGCGCAGTTATTAGGGTTGGGTACGTTGGATGTTACAATCACATAGTACTGACCGTCTTGAGTGACAGCGTAGTTCGTAAACGGAAGTGTGCTGCCAGTACCAGCAACAGCAACGTTGTTTCTGTACCACTGGTACGATAGACTATTGCCCGATGCAACAACACTCAGCTGTCCGCTTGAACCAGGACACAGCGCCAGACTTGTTGGTTCGGTTGTGATGGCAGGACGTACAACAACGCTAACGACTGATGGATTGCTAATAGCAGGTGGAGCACATGTTCCCGTTATGACAAGTGTATACGAACCTTCTGAGGTTAACTGCGCGTTGTCTACTACGTAGTTGGAATCTGTTGCAAATGGAATGTTCACCCCGTCTTTGCGCCATTGGAAGGTTCTGCCAACACCAATTCCTCGAGCCTTCAGTGTGTCACGTCCGGATTGACAAATAACCACGATAGGTTGTGGATGTTGTGTTATTGACGGAGCAACATTCACAACAAAATTTGCTGAACCCGATGTGGAATTCTTTGTAGGATTACAGTTTTCGATGAGAGTGACAGTGTAAACACCCGCATGCGAAGTACTAACGGGATTTATTGTGTAGCTAGGCACACTTGTCGTGGCAACAACATTTCCATTTTGCTTCCACTGATATGTTCCGTCTGTCATATCACTGGCAACGGTAAACGTCTGGCTTGTATTAGCACACACGGTTGCTGGCAGTGGACTCGAAGAGATAATCGGAGTTGCACATCCCCTAAGGATTGTAAACTGACCAGAGATTGCAGGTTCGTTAAACCAGTTTGTTCCCCAGCTCGCACTGTTGTCTTCGTACACCTTAATTCGATAATTAGTCGATGCCGTCTGAGTTGTGGGGATATTCCAGGTATACGACGTCGTGCCACCGTAAAGACCAGACGTTATGTTGGTCCAGCTTGCTCCACCGTTCGAAGACCAGTCGAGCGAAACGGTTTTGCTGATGTAACACGGACAGTAGTCGTACCTCCACTGGATGCTAACACTGTTTACGCCTCGTGTATAAACACTACCTGTGCTAGGCGAGGACATGTAAAAGTAATAGCCCCAACCAATGTTTTGAGCACTAGTGCTAACCGACATAAGAACAAGTAATGCTGCGGCAGCAAGCATCTTATTCATGTGGGTAGAGATTGGCCGAAGGAAAGCGGCGAAATCCTTCATTGTTGCCTCGTGAAACGTGTAGGAAAATCTCAAAATTTTTGCTTTCGGACTAGACTAAATGGTAAGATCACCCCTTGTTATGGGGGCGATGCTCGGCAAAATAGTATTCAAATGGTTACAAGCGGCTGGTAGAAACAAAAAAAGTTGCTCTTTTGATCGTTCCATTGGGAATCGTGATAATCACGATATGGGGCGATGAGGCTAGACCTGTTAGCGATTGTTGCCAGAAATCGTTACCAGCAGCTACAATCGAGGTTAGAACCAGTCGACCCATGACGTCGAATATCTGGATAGATGAGCCCCCTACTTCGCCCCTTACCTCGAGATTGCCTCCATCTATCGTGATGGTCGGCGAGCCATGAGTTTGGGAATTAACAACCGAAGTAGAGGTGAATTGGGTTAAGAAGGCAGCGGTCAAACCAGTGTCAATTGCAAGACCATTCCGCAAGCCGACGACGCGCCACCAGTAATAGGTGGCCTCGAAAAGAGAGTATGGTAACGGTGACACAGAGCCTTCAATCGAATATGCAATGTGCGAAAAGTCTGGCTCTGGTGAAAACTCGGCTCGATAGAGCGTAAAGCTTGGATCTGTAACAAAACTTGCAAAACCTTGGGTTGGCACGTCAGTGCTTCCGTCTATAGGTGTTAGCGGGCGAAGCAAATCGCCAGGTCCGGGCCGGGTTGTAAATAGCCCTGGAGTCGACCAGTGGCCAGATGCCACGTCACTTAGGCCCATTACACGCCACCTGTAGACCCGTCCGGACTGAAGTTTAGAGACAAGTTTGGTGGTGCCATTGACGTCGAACCACTCAAAGTCTGGATTCGTAAAGTTTGACTTTGAGGTCAGTTCGACGTGATAAAACGTCGCGCCTTCGACAGGAGACCATGTTAGGTCTGTATTGACAGCGTCGACATCTTTTGCCCCAACTGGGCTTAAAAGCACAGGTGCAGGTAGGTCATCGGCACCACGAGTAAGGAACCAACGCCTTGGCGTCCATTCACTCGCACCGTACCGGCTCAATGTTCGAACCTGCCAGTAATATCGAGTTACGGGCGCTAGACTCGGGAACGTGGCTTGGAGTGCAGCAACTGTGTCCAGATGGATAGCATCGGGCAGTACGTCTTTGAAGAGGCGAATGTCGTAAAGAATGCCGCCGGCAACTGCCAACCATGTAGCTTCAGTATTTTCAGTGTCGACCTCAAGTTCTTCCGGAATGGGGCTGACCAAAACTGGAGGAGCAGGAGGCGTTACGAACTGAACTTGTTTTGACCACGCACTAGATTGCGTATCGAGTTGCGCACGGACCTGCCAGCTATACCATGTATGATGCGCAAATGGCTTCAGCCACTGAAACATTGGTGATGTGACAACTGTGTCGATCATCGGCGTAGCTGTACCAAGAGCAAATATCTGCAGGCGGTACCTTGTAGCATTCGACACTGCGTTCCATATGAAGATGGGCCGTAGCTCTACTGCAAGGGAATCGGGGAGTGACGTAGGCCAGGTTCCTTTGGGAGTTCCAAGTCGCGTTCGGAACGAATACATCGCAGACCAAGGACCAGCATTTGGCCTGCGTGCACGAACCCGCCATGTGTATAGGTCACCGGCTACGAGTCCGGTAACAACAGTATCAAGCCGAAACGTCCGGAATGAGAATAAGGGAGTTGAACCGGATGCCCCATAAAGTTCGACATCGTAGCCCGCCGTTTGCAAACCTTCTGACCATCTAAGAGTGGGTGCAAGAGAAATCTGTGTTGTGCCTTCGCCAGGTGATGTTGGCACAGGGTCGTAACACATTGGGTAGGCAAGAAGATATTCGCCTGGACGGACAAAGGCCGTGACAAGAACGAAGGCAATCGCATCATACGTAGTTGCAACCTCTGAAAACTTCCCGATTCCCTCTTTTGGCCTATGATAGAGTTTCACTTGAGAAGGAACGATAACCATAGGTAGGTTGCCGAGAGCAAACTTCGTCGAACCTGCAATTTTCGACGTGTCTTTTACGCGAATTACCCAACGCATAGGTAGCGGTACACATGGAGTTGTCGTAACAAAGGCAATGGCATGTGGTGCAACAGAATGACATTCGGTTATGACCGAGGTCGGTGCATCGGCTCGTGTTATGAGAACACTAACACGCGTGTTGCTGTCGCCATGTGTAAAGGTGTACGTGCCAGTTGAGTTAATCACACGTTCGGCTCCCGACATGGCGAACACGAGCTTCCTTACGCGGTAAGCAAGGATGGCTCCGCCATTCGAGTGTATTTCCGCCTGAATTATGCCATCTCGACTTACTTCGTGAGCGAGAACTTTCTCTGACTCACTACCCCATCCGATAACGATGTTTCCATTTTCAAGCTCTTGAACACTACCCATTCCCTTTGCATAGATGTCGGGTGTTGGTCTAAACGACCACGTGAGTTTTGCTGTCTTTAAGGATTCATTTATTTCATATTCCGCTGCGCGCGAAAACGGAGTAGGCTTGAGGTTGCCATTATCCAGCATCAAAATCCGACCATTTTCCGTGCGACTCACGTCGTGTTGATGTGAGAATCCTATGAACCCGCCACTGTTGTCATTTAGGAATGTGAACTGGTTGCCCTTCGACTTCGACCCTCCCCAGCGCCACAAGACACTACCAGTTGTGCGGTGTACCTTGATAATCTCGTCGAGGTGTCGACAGGACACAAGAAAATTCCCATCTGTATCTTCTGCAATCGCATTTACATGGATGTAGTCTATCGTTGGCTGAAACAGCTCAATGTCTTCGGTGGCATCTGTTACGGGAATGTGGTCTAGCGACTTCCATTCGAATACTGTCTGGCCCCCAAGAGTTCGTTCTTGTATTACGGCGCCTTGAACACGTGCGGCACTGCTACCGCCCGGAACCAAAGCCGACATGTTGATTGTGCGTGACTCTAAACCAAGGACCACGTAGTTTCCATTCGAAAGCATACGCCCTTCATGGTAATCCAAGATGTAGTCGCCTTCTAAACGAAGCGTATCGACGACCTGCATGACGCCGTTTCGACGGAGAAAGGCGCGTGGGCTACTTACAAAATGGGTTATTGTCGAGTCCGTAAATTGAACGTTAGCGACATTCTGAGAACGAACCGCCAAGATATTTCTACCAGAATGGTCAGTTAATGCGAACGAGTCGGGAGAATTAGGTGCGAATACAAAGTAACCTGGTGCAGGGTGTCGAAAGGTTGTGAATTTGACAGGAGTTATTGCTTGCTGCGCAGGCATGAAGCCAATCGCAAACACCATGCTTAGAAAGTAAAGAGTGACAAAACGGGGCATATTGACGCTAACTGTGGTGTGCTTGGGACTATTCACTTCGCCTGATTTTCTTCAAGCGCAAGCAATAACCCAGCCAGACATAAAAGGTTTCTTTCGATTCGAGCGGTTTGGAGCTCGACTTCCTCTAGGCATTAATGTCGTAAGACAGCTCGATGACGTGCTACTTTTAGGTGCAAACCGTGAATTTGTCCGCTCTATCGATTCGGGCAGAACATGGCAACCGGTGCTAGCCTCTTTAAAGCATAAAAATGTTACAACAATTGTAGTAGATGACAAACAAATCGTAGTTGGGACTGCAACTGGTGGATTATACCGTAGCACCGATCTAGGGTTGTACTGGGAAAACTTTGGAAAGGAACCCGGCTTACGCAGAGTCAGATCGCTAATTCGTGCAGAAAAGGGCTACATAGCAATTAATGACAGCGGTGTGTGTTTCTCGAGACGGGACAAAGACTCGACTTGGTCGCCCGTGACATTACCATCTCGGTGCCTTGATGTTGCCGAATTCGACGATAACCCTTGGTTCATTTGTGAGAACGGATCGTTGATAGTTGACGAAGGCGACGGACCCATTGTTAAAGCTAACGTCGGACAGATTGAGCGCGCCGCGCTTGTGCAAGTCGATGATTTCCTTGCTCTGGTGCTCGATTCCGTTGTCCGCGTTTTCGATGACGATGCAGACTCGTTGCATACATGGCCTCTTCCTTTTATTGGCTGGACAGCGTGTATTGCATTGCATAACGAGCTGTTGTTAGGGGGCCGGTCGATGGGGCTCAGAAAGCTCAATCTGGAGTCTGGCCAATCATCCTTCGTCTTTGCTGGTCCAGCCGAAATCGAGAACATATCTGCACTCGCTTTGTCAGGCGACAGTCTTGTTATCGGCACGAGCAAGGGCGCAGGCCGTTGTTACGTAGTTAGTATGACTTCACCACAATGGCACGCCCTAAACCCTAACTGGATTCGCGGCACGTTCGACGTTTCTGATTTGAAATGTGTAAACGGTATGGTTTTCGTAGCTACGCGCGAAGAGGGAGTTCACACAGGACGTGTTGCAGACGCCCAATTATTTCCAATCCATGATGCGTACGAACAGACAATCTTCACTCAGCTCGAACCATGGCTCGAAGAAGTATTGGTGGTTTCGCTTCGTGCAGGCATTTGGCGAATGAAATCGGGCACAGGGCGTCCAGAATGGATTTCACGCACTCTTCCCCCTACTTATGAATACAATGCAACTGCCATAGGCACTAGAATTCTTGCAGGTCTCTCTGGTGGCAAAGTGTTTTGGAGTGATGATGAGGGCAAAACATGGACGCAGAGCAGAGACACTTTGCCAACGATTAATAGAATGAACACGGTAGCCAACAGCGTGTACATCAGTACTGTCAAAGGACTGTATCGGTCGGATGACAGAGGCAAAACCTGGCTGCTCGTAGATGCACCCTTTCAGCAACATGATGTCTTGTGGTCTACTGGTGTCGGTGATATCCTTTTTGTAACATCCACACAAGCCACCTATATGTATACTCCTGCACAAGGCTTTAAGCAACTAGAGCCCGGCTTTACTCCCGGCATGATGAAGCACTTCACAACCATTCTGCTGCACGATGGACTTCTGTTTGCTACTGGAGCACCTGCGGTCTACGCTTCTTCAGACCTCGGTGAAACTTGGCAGAGTCACAAATTCGCGGACGCTAATGCAGCCGTTTCTCAATTTTTTTATAACGGTTTCTACTATGTGTTTACAGATCGTGGCGATATGTGGCGGTCTCCTATTCCTTAGCAATGTGTCGAACTCCCTATAATGCACTATTAATCATCGTGTTGTCCTGTTGCATTGCAGGCACCACTGTTGGTGCACAGGTGCGTCCGAAATCATCGACCGATACGCTTAAGAACAACAAAGACACGATAACAGTAACGGCGACAAGAGGCCTGGAATACCTTAACGAAGTCCCACTGGCTATCACTGTCGTTTCGCCGCGAGTAATGCAATCGTCACGCGGCTTTGCTCTCGACGACATTCTTGCGTTTGTGCCGGGTGTTCTTGCACAATCGAGGTCTGGCGGTGCAGACGTGCGTGTGCAGATTCGCGGCTTCGGTGCACGAGGTGCCGGTGAACGATCGAACGCCGGTACGTCACGTGGGGTTCGGTATTATCAGGATGGAATCCCAGAAACTGAACCAGACGGTCGTACGGCATTCGATCTGCTCGACATCACACATGCCTCACGTGTAGAGATTATACGTTCGAATGCCTCTGCGTTATGGGGTAATGCCGCCGGCGGTATCGTTTCTATTACGACCGTTCCAACAGAAAACAGCGCATTCGTGCATGTAGGTGGGAGTCTTGGAAGCTTCGGTTATAACAAACAAACTCTGCTTGCAAATACACCCATGGGTAGTGGACAAGCATACGTATCACTGGTCCGACAAAGTACCGATGGCTGGCGTGTTCATTCTCAAGGGGAACTCCTACAAGGAAACGTTGGACTTGTCGCTCATCTGTCAGATCGGACAACCCTTAGCACCTTTATCGTCGCAGCACATAACGAATATCGTATACCCGGTGCCTTAACACCAGAACAGTACGCGGCTAATCCGGAGCAGGCGCAAGACGATACACTTGTATATAATCCAACGTATGTACAACGCGACGAACATCGCAACAACCGTCTCGGACGCATTGGTACGAAGCTCGACCATGATTTTGGCGGCGGACACGGTCTTTCAACAACTGCATTCGTACAAACGAAATACTTGCAGCGATCAGAACGCAACACATGGCGCGATTTCACGAGATATCATGTCGGTGGCAATGCTGTCTATCGGAACGTAACTGTGTTCGACTCCAATAAGGTTAACCGCATACTGTTTGGCGGAGACGTTCAATTGCAAGATGGTGCCGTTCTGTTCTTCAATCTCGACTCTCTAACACATCTGCGAGGCACCTCGATTGTCGATAACAAACGTGAAGGGGCTCTTAACACGGGGCTTTTTGTTGAAGATGAGATAAGGTGGCAGGACTTTAGCATCATAGGAGGCGTACGCTACGACAACATCCTCTATTCCGCCGAGAACTACGTCAATCCCCAGCTTGACACACAACGTGTGTTCGATCGAGTAACACCAAAGGTTGGGTTAATGATGAGGTTTGCACCCATGTTAAACGTATATGCGAATCTCGGTGGTGGCGTTGAAGTACCAGCCGGAAACGAAACAAATCCGGTAAGTGTCCGCGGTGAAGATCAGCTTACAGCACTTAACCCACTACTCGAGCCCATCGTGAGCACCACATACGAACTAGGATCGAAAGGTGCGGCACACATCGATGATTCGTGGCTTGAGTCTATACAGTACGATGCCGCTGGATTCATGATCGTGGTTACGAATGACATCATACCGTATCGTAACGGACGATTCTTTCAAACGGCAGGAAGGTCAACACGCTTAGGCGGAGAGATCGGCCTTGGAGTTTCGATGGCACACGGACTGTCTGTGTTAGCCTCGTTTACATTTATGAGCACAGAGTACAACGACTATACAATCGACTCCGCATTTATAGACACAACAAAGGCCGGACGAACCCTATCATTTGCGGGTAATGAAATTGCAGGAATACCAACGTCCTTTTCGTCGTTGCGACTTCGATACGATGCTACGTTTCTCGACGGACTCTATGCAGAACTTGATGGGCGGATGGTGGGCTCGTACTATGCTGATGATGCAAACGCATTAACTGTCGACAACTACACGGTGATTGATGCATCGATCGGAGGAAAATTCAGTCTCATTAAAGGCGTGCTCGACTTAAACGTTTTATTTCGACTAAACAATGCGACGAACACAACCTACATGGCGTCAGCATGGATCAACCCCGATAAAACTTCGGGCGGTACACCATACATCGAACCAGGATTACCACGCAACGTTGTAACCAACGTTTCACTTCGCATGCACTTATAAAGCGAAGCAAAATAGTAGATGTGCGATTCGCTAACGTTGCAGTGGATGATCTGAGCGTAAGAACTGACCTGTTCGCAACACGTCGAGAATGTGGTATAACCCAAGTTTGCGTGCGCGGAGAAAACCGAGCCACGCCATATCTGCAAACTTCCCGTTGTCGAGCATGTCGAATAGCCACTCGCCTGCGTGGTCGGGGTTTTCCTGACGCATTCCGGCACCGACTTCAAGAAGCCATTTGCGATTGAACTTTTCTTGCGACCCGATGGGAGGTGCGATAATTATAGGTAGGCCAAGTCCGCAGTAAAAAGAGAGTTCACTTGGCTTTGTCCAAAGAATATCTGTGTTTCGTATCGCTCGGTCGAAGAGCGTGTAATAATCGTCTGCGTTTGAAGCAAAGAGAACTTCAAGATTTTCATGATCCCCAACAGCAGCAATTTTAGCGGCCTGAAAAGCATCACGAACATCTGGCCGTGTACCAGCTATAAGAAGCAAACGCATCTCGCCATTAAGAATGCGTTTCTTAAAACTTTTCACTAATGCAAGACCCAGCTCAAGTTGTGCACCAGCTCCTCCAACTGTGAACGCAACAGTTAATAAGCGTTTCGGCTTTTCATCGACGTTATCAGCTGGTACGTGCCTAACGCTATCAGCTGACAAGTGCTGCACGCTATCAGCTGACAAGTGCTGCACGCTATCACCCAAAAAATGCTGCACGCTGTGGCCGTGTGCGAGATGAAATCGACGATTGGGGTCTAGTACGTCAAGGCGAATCGCAAGATCGTGTTTCAGGGTCTTCAATTCACGTCCGCCTAACAAGTCGTCGTGCAGCGGAAAGCCGGTAAGGAAAATCCGCTCTTGTGGCACACCATACGATTGCAGACGAAGTGCAGCTTTCCCACACGGAGCGAAGTAGTTGATACGCGAGTCCCATGGCTCTTTCGCCACCCACACTCTATTTAGGTCGGCATCGCAGACAATGCAGTAGATGGGTTCGTGTCCCGCACTGTCTGCCACGAGCGCAGGGACATAAAACGACGTAAGCACCGGTAGCCATTTTGTACTAATTGCTTTCAAGACCCCTTGTCCGAGCCCCTTACGCAGCTGACTTCGCAAGGCATCGACTTGGAACGTTGCGGCAGATAGATTACGAATGGGATAGAGCGACGGGATGTGCAGGAGCTTATCGAGCATGCCGAAGATTGACTTTCCGAGGACCGGGAAGCTCTTCATTCTCGAGAACAACTCGTACAGACGTAAATACCGTCGCCACAAGCGTTTCTCGAACGCCGACGTATGCTCGTTATTGCCCGCCATGATGATGTTGCCTTCTGCAACACTTTTGAACGGATTTACAGCTCTTTGATGACCGTAGCCCATCTCAGCGCCGATTACCCAATAGTGTTCGTTGAGCTGATCCTCTATCAATGGGTTTGTCACCTTAACGCACCTTGAAAGTGGCCATCGTAAGTATGGCCAGCATAACTGCAACGATGTAAAAACGAGTTACAATTTTTGATTCGTGCCAACCACTACGTTCAAAGTGATGATGAAGAGGCGCCATCTTAAAAATGCGACGTCCCTCGCCGTATCGTTTTCTAGTGTACTTGAACCACGCTACCTGAAGTATAACGCTAATGCTTTCTGCGAAGAAGATGCCGCCCACGATGGGAATCAGGAATTCCTTTTTGATGAGCACACACAACACGCCAATTGCTCCACCAAGGGCTAGCGAGCCAGTATCACCCATGAACACTTGCGCCGGATAGGCATTGTACCAGAGGAATCCCATAACTGCACCGACAATGGCAGCACAGAATATCGTGAGTTCGTCTGTGCCACGCAGATGCATGATGTTTAAATACTCTGCAAAAAATGCGTTGCCGCTGAAGTACGCGATAACGGCGAGTGTTAATGCGCTAATGCCAACTGTTCCGATGCACAGCCCATCGAGACCATCGGTAAGGTTTACAGCATTTGACGTGGCGGTGATGATAAAAACCACCACAGGGATATAAAGGATGCCGAAGTCGAAGTTGACGTTTTTCTCAAACGGTACGGTCGTAAGAGTTTTGACAGCTTCGAGCGTTGGAGAAAACCACTCTGGGTAGAAGTATACGCAGCTGCCGACGATGAGTCCGGTAACAACCTGTCCAACAATTTTGTACCGACCGATGAGGCCTTTGGGATACTTCTTTACAACTTTTAAATAATCATCAAGAAAACCAACGAGTCCGAGCGCAGCGGTGGTAAACACTGCTAGTACCACATACATGTTCAGAACGTTGGCCCACAGCAGCGTAGGAATAAGAATGCTTGCAAGTACAATTAGTCCGCCCATCGTCGGCGTCCCCGCTTTCAACGAATGTTGTCCGACCTGCTGTAACTCGGGCTTCGCCTGCTCACCAATCTGACGGCGTTTAAGAGCAGCAATAATGCGCGGACCCACCAGCAACGACATAAGGAGAGCAAAAATTGCTGCAGCTGCTGAACGGGTAGTTACGTACTGGAAGAGATTGATGCCAGGTACATCGCCCAGCGATCGAATCCACAATGCCAAATGGTAAAACATCAAGTGTCCAATGTTAGCAAGTGAATTACACGCTCCATGGCCAGACCGCGCGACCCTTTAACCAGTACCGCTGTATTTGCACCAATAATATCTCGCATTACCTCTACACAACCTACATAGGTCTTACACCACTGCACATTTGAAAACTCCATGGTCTCGACTGCCTCGCGGAAATGCTCACCCATGGTAATTACGACATCGCTTTTTGCAGCAGCTTCTTCGAGTATCGCCATGTGTTCGAAGTGTGCGTTTGTTCCAAGCTCCAGCATGTCACCAAGAACCGCAATGCGACGTTGTGCCGGGTACCTACGTAGTGTTTCGATTGCTACCGACATCGACTCGGGGTTAGCGTTGTAACAGTCATTTAGAATCGATAAACCGTTGTGGTGCTGCACCACCATGCGTGCGTAGCCATGTGATGTGTTGCTCGTGTATGAAGACAACGCATGTTGCACAACATCGGCAGGTACGTTCAGAGCCCAAGCAACGGCAACTGCACAAGCAGCGTTTAACGCAGCGGCAATGCCGTGTAAACGCATGACTGCGCGAAACGTAAAGGTGTTGTTAACAACATGAATAATGGGATGAAGGTCTTCGTCGAATGCTACGTGTACACGCAAATCGGCATGGTGGTCAATTCCAAACGTAACAACACGTCGCAACCCTTGGTGATATCCATACTGCTTCAAGCGTTCATCGTCGACGTTCACAAAGGCAAGTCCGTCGTGGTCTGCCAGATACTCAAACAACGTACACTCTTCGCGCTCAACCCCGTCGAGGTCTACAAGCTTTTCGAGATGTTCCTTGCCGATGTTCGTTATTAGTCCGTGCGTCGGATGCACCATTGCACACAGCAGTTCTATCTCTCCCGGCTCGTTCGTGCCTATTTCTATAATGGCTACTTCGTGTTCACTAGAAAGCTGCAGAAGTGTAAGTGGTGTGCCAACCTGATTGTTGTAGTTGGCTTCGGTTTTTAACGTTCTGTATTTAGCTGAAACAACCGCTGCTGTGAGTTCTTTAGTTGACGTTTTACCAGCAGAGCCTGCAATGGCGACGATTGGAATATGGAATCGTTTACGATGATAATGTGCAAGCGAACCAAGCGCATGAAGGGTGTTTGCAACTGGAATGAGAGAAGCTCTCAACAATAACTCGGCGTTGTCGAAGTAGATGCGATCAACAATGCAGCACGCAGCCCCCTTCTCAAGAGCCCCTTCAATATGAGTATGTCCGTCGAAGCGTTCGCCGCGCAATGCAACAAAGGCATTGCCTGCGACGAGCGTTCGTGAGTCTGTAGAAACGCCGCGAACAACAATGTCGGAATTGAGGTGGGGCGATGCGTCGCCGAATATGGCTAGCAGGTCGTGATATGAAAACGCGGCAACGTATGTCATGCGGCGAAAATACGCTCGTAAACACTACACGAAGGCACTTCGGCGCTGGTGCAATGGCTTATGGCCAATAGCGCACACCCATTTGCCGCTGGGAACATCGGAGTCGCCCTGTCACTCGCGAGCCTCCTAGATGATGATCGAATAACACACGGAGAGAACCGATGTCACACGAAACCATGGATAGCTGTATTGGTTCCTGTAACACCTGCGCAACCGAGTGCGAGCAATGCGCAACGGCATGTCTTCACGAAGAGCAAGCGACGATGCTTGCCCGTTGTATTCAACTCGACCGCGACTGCGCCGACATCTGCCGCTTGGCTGCAGCGTTCATGGCGAGAGGCTCCGAGTTCTCCGGAGCGATCTGCCGGATCTGTGCCGAGATCTGTCGCGCATGCGGTGATGAGTGCACGAAGCACAAGCACATGGAACACTGCCGTCGCTGCGCTGAGGCGTGCTATCGTTGCGCCGAGCAGGCGGAGCAGTTTGCCGCGTGAGAATTTCGCTTGCAATGGCGTTTTCAATGACCAAAAGCACTGTGCTCGTGCTACTCACTACTATGAGTATGCTCTTCGCTGGCTGTTCAAAGCCTGATGGGACTCAACAGGAGCAGGCAAACAAGAACGGGCTGTATTCCGCCGATTCCATTTCGGCGGACAGTTTAGAGGTGGGCTTCGTTTATACCGCCGACGAGCGAGGCAATTCCATCAGTGAGATTGACCTTGGTACCGGCCAGGTAAGAACGATTGCCACGCCCATTTCTCCGCACAACGTTCAGGTCTCACGCGACGGTAGTCTGTTGCTCGTCGTTGGCGAAATGGAGGGGATGAAGGAAATGAAAGGGATGGAACGTGGCAGGCTCTTGATATTCGATACAGGAACGATGAGCGTAAGTGGGGCAGCTGACATTGAGGTCGGGCGAGAGCCGGCACACGTTATTGTTGATGCGCAGAACAGACTGGCATTCGTGACCAACTCTATGGACAACAATCTATCGGTCGTTGACATTCAGCAGAAGAAGGTTGTCGCCACAATCCCGACCGGCAAAATGCCGCATGGGCTCCGGATGAGTCCAGATGGGCGCGAGATCTATGTCGCCAACGTGAACGACAACAGCATTTCGGTAATAGGCGTGGCGCCATCCAGAGAAGTGGCGCGCATACCCGTAGGCAAAGCGCCTGCGCAGGTAGGATTCACACCCGACGGACGGTATGTCTATGCCTCGTTGAGAGATGCGAACAGCGTCGCAGTGATAGACGTTGTACAGCGTAGGAAGGTCGCCACCGTTGAGGTCGGTCGTAATCCTATTCAAGTCTTCGTTACCCCGGACGGCCGCTTCGTCTATGTTGCAAATCAGGGAACGGAAACGAATCCTGACAATATCGTTTCGGTGATCGAGACATCGAATAACAAGGTGGTCGCGACTATCGAGACCGGCCAGGGTGCGCATGGCGTCATGGTCAGTGAACGCGGACGTCTAGCCTTCATCAGCAACTTTGTTGACAACACTGTATCGGTGATAGATGTGCCGACGCAAAAGGTAATGATGAACTTTAAAGTGGGTAAGGCACCGAACGGCATCACATTCCGGAGGGCGAATCGCTGATCTAGATCAGGCGGATGGGAAAATCATGCTGGTTCCGGGATCTATCATCATGATCGTTGGGTGCGTCGTTATTAGCGCGACCGGACCATTTATCTTAGCACTCTTTGGAATTCGATAACGAGCATTGTCAAAGTGGACGTTCGCAAACACGCAATCGAGCACTTCTGGACCGCGGATTTTTAGCTATCTCCTCGCGATCGGGCTCGATTGGTTTTTTCGTCAGCACATTCACAATGCCTTTGTCGGCAAGTTCCTTGAACACCGTCTTTACTATCCTGTCTTCAAGAGAGTGATAACTCATAACCACTATTCTTCCGTAAGGGGCAAGAAGGGGCGCCACGCCTTTCAACACAGCCTCTAGCCTCTCTAGCTCTATGTTCGTTGCTATGCGCAATGCCTGAAACACGCGAGCCATGGTTTTGGGTTGGTGTTGAGGAGGGATGGACTGAATTACTACATCACGTAGATCGGCTGTTGTGCGCAGTGCTGCGAGCGAACGGCGCTGTACGATTGCTTCTGCCAGTCGTCGCGCCATGGGCTCCTCGCCATACGATTTTAGCACGTGCACAATCTCTTCTGCGGTGCTAGTGTTTAAGATGTCGGCTGCAGTCTGACCGTCAGGCGAAAAACGCATGTCGAGTGGCGCCTGCATTCTATAGCTAAAGCCCCGCTGGTGATGGTCGAACTGAAATGACGAAACACCGAGGTCAAACAGAATACCGTCTGGATGTTGAATTCGGTCGTGCGGTTGAATGTCACCTTGTAGACGCCCTTGCAACACCTCTGGCATCGATTCGAAGTTGGCGTGTACTAACGTCAGTTTTTCGTTTTCGCCGAAACGTTCACGACAGTGTCGAATAGCTTCTTCATCGGCATCGAATGCAATTACACGAGCACCGGTTTTAAGCAACTCGGCCGTATGTCCGCCTCCACCTAACGTGCCATCTACATACAATCCATCGGGTCGCGGCTGTAACCACTGCATGCACTCTCGCAACATGACCGGGATGTGATATGTGCCGAGCTCTAGACGTGACATGGTGTGTGTGCCGGCGGGCTGTGGAAAAGCGCGTTCGTCTAATGCTACAGTAGCATCGAGAGCGACGAAACGCCTAGTGGCTCTATCGAAAGAAATGCTTCGGCATGTGTTACACCAATAAGACTGCCGTAGTAAAGCGCTCGAGCCTCGACTTCACCAAGAAATCCTTCTCTCGTAAGATGCGTCTGAGGTTCGTCGCTCGTGTATGCTTCGGGAACATGAAACTGCGAAGCAAACGCCCGAATAGCGTCGAGTTTTGCTTTGTAGGTGCTGCTCACATCTGCGTACACAATGTTTCCGGCAGGCAGCTCAAAATGTTGTTGATAACATAGTACACGATGTGGACGAAAAGACTCTTGCGGCTGAGCACCATCCATAGTGACAATGCTCTTCAGTCCAGCAAGAAAAGCAGCAGACCTACCTAACGCATGCACTGCTTCATGATCTGGATGCCGATCGATGGCGGGGGGAATAAGTAGTAGGTACGGACGTACTGTTCTAATCGCTGAGATAACAGCGTTTAGATTTTCCTGCGACTTAACAACGTTTCCGTCTTGCATATTCAGGCATAGCCGCGAGTCGACACCAAGGATTGCAGTCGCCGCATGGGCCTCTTCGCGTCGACGCTCGGGTGTACCGCGCGTGCCCAGCTCGCCGCGGGTGCAGTCTGCAATTACAACGGTACGTCCTTCACTTGTAAGCTTTTTAATTGTACCGCCACACGAAAGTTCTGCATCGTCTGGGTGCGCAGCAAGCACGAGCACGTTCGAGCTCATCGTGTATCACCGGATATACGTACACCTGATGTAGTCATCGGATGTCTCCGAGCGCGTGAATTTTCTGAACGCGGTTTGCATGACGTCCACCTTCGAACGGCGTCGATATAAACACTTTTACTATTTCTTTAGCAAGCTCGAGACCAATAAGCCGCTCGCCTATGGCTACCATGTTTGCATTGTTATGCGCACGTGCCATGTGTGCCATTTCTACGGTAACGCAGTTCGCAGCGCGAATGCCTTCGACCTTGTTAGCAGCGATCTCAATACCAATGCCGCTTCCACATACAAGCACACCATACTCTGCTTTACCACTTTGCACAAGACGAGCCGCAGCAACGCCGTAATCGGGATAATCGACAGACGACGTGTCTTTCGTACCCACATCAATTACATCATGTCCGTCGCCAATGAGCATAGCCTTAAGTGCCTCTTTGTAAACAAAGCCAGCATGATCAGAGCCGATGCTAATCGTCATAGCGCAACACCTGCAGTTCTATTTGTGGTTGTCATAGCGCAACACCTGTCGATCCAAAGCCCCCTTCGCCCCTTACCGTTCCTTCGAGCGAGGTGCCTTCGTTCCAACGGACAGTTTCGTAGCGCGCAACGACGAGTTGGGCAACACGCAGACCGCGTGTTATTTCGAACGGCTGTGTGGACATATTGGCAAGGATTACCTTTACTTCTCCACGGTAATCGCTGTCGATTGTGCCCGGAGCGTTGAGAGCGAATACGCCGTTTTTTGCAGCGAGTCCACTGCGCGAACGCACCTGACATTCGTGTCCCGCTGGGACCGCCATTTGCAAACCGGTTGGCACCATGACTATTCCGCCAGGGGGCAAGAGAAGGGGCTCGTCGACAGCAGCATAGACGTCCATTCCTGCAGAGCCTTCAGTAGCGTAGGCAGGAAGTGGCAGATCGGCTGCGTGAGGCATTCGTACGACAGCAACGTTCAGAGACATGAAGTTCTACTTTCTATTTGCGGCCAAAGTCGGCAGGGTTTTCGCCCCACTGGTCTGTCTCCCACTTCAGCACCTTGTTCGGATAAGAGTGCTGTTTTAGCCATTTCTCGGCTCTATCGATAAGCGCAAAGACGTCGGCATTCATGCGGTCGCGCTCAACAGTGGTCTTTGCGAACTTGTTCTTTAGCCACGACATTGCAGTTCGAGAGTCGGTGTAGATGGGTAACGAGCCGACCTCGCGACGCTGCAAGCCAAGGGCATGGACGACTGCGAGGAACTCGCCGAGGTTGTTTGTGGCGCCCTGGAACGGACCCATTCGAAAAATCTCTTGGCCCGTGGCCGTGTCTACGCCACGGTATTCCATGACGCCTGTAGTCATATCGCACGCGGCATCGACACTGATGCTAGGCACAATGGGCTTGGTAGCGGATGTACGGAGTCCGGTAACGGGGTCGGTCGGACGCATAACGCGTGGCGCAGGAGTGGGCGGACCGGCATTTAATGCTCGATCTGCTTCTCCAAACGTATCAAAAGCCTTGAACTTGGCGCCGGGGAACCCATCCACCTGCGACTTGGCCTTATCCCACGATGCATATACGCCTGGTGCGTGACCGTACCAGACAACGTACCACTTAGGTTTTTTCTCCTTCGGCATTAATGCAAAAGTAACTGTTCAAAGCCGTCGTCACACAATGAGTTGTAAAAGACATGTTGGTCTACACACAGAAAGACCAGCGATGTACGCAAAAACACACTCGGCGGCAGTATTCGGAATCAGTGCTTTTCCGGTCGAAATAGAAGCACACATAGAGAATGGACTGCCTGCATTTCAGATTGTAGGGCTGCCTGACGGCGCAATTCGAGAGTCACGCGAACGCGTGTTGGCAGCACTTAAGAACTCGCGCTTCGATGTGCCACCCAAACGAATAGTTGTGAACCTCGCACCTGCCGATGTGCGAAAAGAAGGAAGTGCGTTCGATCTGTCGATTGCGGTTGGAATTCTAGGGGCACTCGGACACATCACATTGCTCGATGATGCAAGCACAGTGATGCTGGGAGAGCTTGCCTTCGACGGAAGCCTACGTCCGATTCACGGCGTTCTGCCCATTGCCATGATGCTCCGCAAAAAAGGCATCAAGCGCCTGCTGGTACCGACACGCAATGCCGACGAAGGGGCCATTGTCGAAGGTATCGACGTCATTTCTGTCGACACGCTTACCGAAGCCGTGTCTGTTCTTACAGGCGAACTGGCACGCAAAGCACATCGCGTAGACATAGACGCAGTGTTTGCAGGTGCTGCGGCTACAAGCTCGCTCGATATGCGCGAGGTGAAGGGACAACAGAGTGTGAAGAGAGCGCTGGAGATTGCGGCGGCGGGCGGACATAACATCATTATGATCGGACCTCCAGGAGCAGGGAAGACGATGCTCGCAAAGAGACTTCCGACAATTCTTCCGCCGCTAACGCTAGCAGAGTCGTTAGAGACAACAAAAATTCATTCAGTAGCCGGACTCATCCCCCCGGGTCAGGCGCTGGTGTCGCACCGTCCGTTCCGCTCTCCTCACCACACCATCAGCGATTCTGCGCTGGTTGGTGGAGGCGTCGGCACGGTGCGCGCCGGTGAGATATCGCTCGCACATCACGGCGTGCTCTTTCTCGATGAAGTGCCCGAGTTTCAACGCAACGTCCTAGAAGTATTACGTCAGCCCCTCGAAGATAAATTCATCACCATCTCGCGCTCACGCATGAGCGTAAAGTATCCGGCCAATGTCATGCTCGTGTGCTCGATGAACCCGTGTCCGTGTGGACATTTCGGCAGCGTACAACACGAATGCCAATGCAAACTCGCCGACGTACAGAAATACATGGGTCGCATTAGCGGTCCGTTACTCGACCGCATCGACATGTACATAGACGTACCCGGAGTACGTGTGCAAGATCTTACATCGGCTCCAGTGGGCGAGTCATCAGAGATTGTGCGCAGACGCGTGGTGCAAGCGCGCAACGTGCAACGCGAACGGTTCAATGGCTACAAGCACCTGTTCAAAAACGCTGATATGTCAGGCAAAGACATCGAGCGTGTGTGTATGCTCGATGAACGCGGGGCATCGATTCTACAGCAGGCAATGGTAAAGCTCGGACTCTCTGCGCGTGCATACGATCGCATTTTGAAAGTGTCGCGCACGATCGCCGATCTCTCTGAAAGCACGAGTATCGAAGCCGCACATGTTGCAGAAGCAGTGCAATACCGCAGCCTCGACAGATCTATTTGGATGGGTGCACATCCATGACCGATGTAATTACCGCGAAGAGCTCGAATCCAAAATCGCACGCATTGCTGCGATGTCTTCTGGACGTGTATGGCAGCAGCCCCCTACGAGCCCCATACCATAGTCGAGCCACATAGGCACAAGTGTATTCCAGTCGGTGTGTTCGTGTCCGGTCTCCCAACGCCTCTCATCGGGTAGCCAGTGGTCGCATCGATTTGGTAAGGCAACAAGGGGCAGCGTGGTTGCACCACGCAAGGCTTGCATCGCGCGAGGTATAAGCGCGGTCGAGCAGCAGTTTACGCCAATGCCGATAACGTTATCGAAGACACTTAACGCGTAAGCGGCTTGCTCGAGCGTGTTGCCGTCGGGCAAACGTGCGTCCGACGTTATGCTAAACATTATTACAGTTGGTAGTTTAATCGACATTGCAATTCCAGCAGCAACCAGCACCTCGTCGAGACGCGGCATCGTTTCGAGTAGTAACGCATCTATGCCTTCTGCGGCTAACACGCGAATGCGCTCGTCGTGAAAAGCGTAGTACTCGTCTGTTGTGCGCGAGTATGCCGCTGTGAACTCGCTGCCGTCAGCCAAGGCCGCACCCACTGAGCCTACGCCGCCGTAGATCTTCAGCGGTTGCGCTTGCAGCAGTTGCTCTTGCATCGGACGCGCTTGTATAGCTCGCGCTTGCGACGCCAGTCTTACACCGTTGCGAAGTGCCTTAAGGTATTCGTCGTGCGAATAGCCCGCTCGTGCAAATCCTTCAGAAGAACATTGATACGTGGCAGTTGTTAATACATCTGCACCAGCTTCGATGTACGATTTGTGCACTGCTAAAACCGCGTCGGCATGTGTTAGCAACGATGTTGCACTCCACAACGTTGGGTGCATGGCAACCCCTGCGCGTTCGAGTTCGGTTGCCATTGCTCCGTCGCGGAGAAGTGTAGTGTGTGCCATTATGCAGATGTGTTACGTGAACAACGTTCAGTTGTGATGTGAGATTCGTGTGGCGTCAGTTGCGGATAGTTGGCATGTTCTGTTTCGAGAACACAGCGTGACGTAATGAAACGAGTCCACTTTCGATGCCACGCATCTTCATGCCCAGGTCTGCTTCGGCTTTAAGCGTGAGGAGTCCACCGAGCAACGGACGTCGTGCGGGCTGCTTGAGTTCTTCTGTTGTAATCGGTATAAGCAGCTCGGCGTTGCCTTTGAACATTGCAGCGATGCGTTGTGCGAATTCGAGACGTGATATCCAGTCGGTGCCTGCAATATGAAACATGCCGGCTCTACGGCGGCGAACGATTCTCAGAATCGCTTCGGCCACATCATCGACATACGTAGGGTTTGAGAACTGATCAGAAACAATCTTCACTGGCGTACCAGAATCGAGGGCATCGATTACCCAGCGCACAAAATCTGGGTGGTTGTCATCGGGTCCGTACACCACATTCGTCCGCACAACAGCCGCATGTACCCCAGCGCCAAGCGCAACATTCTCCGCCGCGAGTTTCGACTTACCGTAATAACTAATGGGGTTGGGCAGGTCGGTCTCGCTGTAGAGTCCTTTTGCACCATCAAACACATAATCGGTAGAGAGCTGCACAAGCTGTGCATCCATAATGCGACAAAGTCGCGCGAGTTGTTCCACCAACGTGACGTTTGCATTCCAGCACATCAGTCGGTCCGTCTCGCACTTGTCGACATTCGTCATTGCCGCAAGATTTACCACAACCTCTGACATCGTTCCCATCACTACCTGCTTCAACGCCGCGCGATCGAGCACATCGAGCTTGTGGGTGCGAACACGTTCGCCGGTGTAGGGTAATGTCTGAGATGAGAGTAGGTGAAGGGTCGCAGGGGTCTCTTCCAGCAGCATTGGTATCAGCGACGAGGCTGTCCGACTACCCGCACCGACAACAGTGATGTTTGTTAACATATAACGGCAAACTACGGAAACGGCTAAACCGACCAGCGGGTCAGTTTACCAGAATTTCCTGTAGTTTCGAACAACTCTAGAAGAATTTCTTCTCTTCGAGCAAATCGAAAACACGACTACATTTCAACACGATTACAAGGAAAAGCCATGAAAGAGCAAATGAACGACCTGTTCGCTTCGATCGACAAGATGGACACGCCGGGTTTTGCATCACACCTGCACCCTGACGTTGAGTTTCGTTTCGGTAATGGTGAATCTGTGCACGGACGCGACAACGCAGCGGCTGCAGTTGGTGGTTTCTTCTCGAGCATCAAAGCCATCAAGCACTCTATGGCCGATGTAAAAGAAACAGACGACCTTATCGTATCGCAGGGAAAGGTCACGTATACACGACATGACGATAGTACGCTTACAGTGCCTTTTGCGAACCTGTTTTACATGAAGGACAATCTCATCAAGAATTACTTCATCTTTGTGGACACATCCGAACTATACAAGAGTGCCTAGATGAAAACTGCCATCGTTGTTCTACTGTTATTCTGCACATCATGCATAAACGTAGTAGCACAGGGATGCAGTGATGCAGGATTCTGTACTGCTGGGTCGCTTAACGTACACGCAGTAGATGACAAAACAAACGCAGCGCAGACTTGGGTCGGCGCTGCGTTTTCGTATGGACTCTCTGATTTCGGCGTACAGGTTATTTCGCCGCGGCTCGAGGTACGTCATTCATTCGATACGGTGTGGAATGCATCGGCGCGCATAGGAATGCAGATTGCTAATGGTGATCTAACGTCAACCATCGGTTTTTCAGATGTAATAGTCACTGGTGGTTGCAACCTGTTACCCGAGCTGCAACTAACACTTGGTGCAAAATTTCCTCTCAATAATGCGGACATGAGAATTTCATACCCATCCCTTCCACCAGAGGGCAGCCCTTTAAACGCACCGCTACCCATGGACTACCAGCCGAGCCTGGGCACAATTGATGTAATTGCTGGCGTTGTGTGGCACCTGGGCGACTTCTCGCTGGCTGCCGCAATGCAACAACCACTCACGCAAAACAGCAATACGTTTACTCCAGATGTATATCCAGCTACGTCAGCCGCCCACCAGTATCATCCGACAAATGGTTTCAATCGTCAGGCCGACGTTTTGCTGCGAGCTTCGTACATGCTGTCGACATTCGAAGAAAAGCTGCGAATGCACCTAAGCGTTCTGCCTATCTATCATGTGGCAAACGATACGTATGTCGACTCGACAAGTGTGCGTCGTGAAATAGTCGGCTCGCGCGGCGTTACACTCAATGCAGCGCTGCTATTCGAATACGTATTAAGCGATTATAATCGCATCGAACTCACGATAGCAGCACCAGTAGTCGTACGTACTATACGTCCGGATGGCCTTACGCGCTCTATTCTAATTGGTGTAGAATATCGTACCAGGTTGTAATAGAACATCGTACCAGGTGGTAATAGAATATCGTACCAGGTTGTAATAGAATATCGTACCAGGTTGTAATAGAAGGTAGACGCCATGAAGCTCACGCTGATCATCATTCTGACATTACTGGCACATCTTGCGCAGGCGCAGCCGCGGCTTGAACTCTATGCCAATGTTCATACCATTGGCGTAAATATTTATCTGAATGCGACCGACGACCCTGAAGAGGACGCCGTTGCTTCTATGCAGTATAAACGTAGCGACGAGGCAATCTGGAAGCAGGGCTTTCGCGTCTCACGTGCGCAAAACGATTTGCGATTGAGCACGTGCATTTTCAACGCGACTCCAAACACATCGTACGACGTGCAATTGCAACTAACCGACGCATCGACGCCTGGGTTGAACATTACGCTAACGGGACAAAGCACAACACGAGAGTTTAAACAACAAGGTGGAGCAGCACGCTCCCTTTACGTATCTCCAGATGGCAAGAGCGATGCATTCGACTCGTTAAATTCTGGCAGTCTTAGGGCTGGTATGTTCAGCGCACGACAATCGGATGAAGTTGTACTACTCGATGGTGTCTACCATGTTGGCGGACTCAGCATAAATAACAACATCGGTCCGGGTACAATTCGTGCGGCTGCCGGTGCACGACCTGTGTTGTCGGGTGCCGATGCTACCGAGCACGTTTGGACGCTATCAGCGGCTCCGGGCGAGTACATGACGACGCTCTCTGAAAGCGGAGCAAACGTAAACTGTGTTATTACCAAAGCTGGACGTCGTCTCTACCCGTATTCAAAGCGCGAAGATCTTCAGACGCACAAGCTCTCTTGCATACTTGGCAAGCCGCAGGAATGCGGACTCGATGGACTGTGGCGCGATCCACGTCCGTCTACAGTCATTCCATTCCAGGTCGTCAATCCACTTTACAGGAAACTGTTTGTAAAGTTCACAGACAACTCACATCCCTCAGGACACGATCTCTCAATATCGGTCCAACACAACGCACTTACAATTAGCAATTCATCGAGCCTGCGATTACAAGGCCTTACCTTTCGCTACTACGGTGTTTCGCCCTATGGCACAGCACTTATCCTTCAAAATTGCAGCGAGGTCGTCGTTGACTCTTGTACGTTCGAATTCAACGACAGACAAATCTCGCTCGTGGGTGCCTCACATCATGTTAGCGTGATGAACAGCAGGTTTGCCGATGACGTAGACTGGGACACCTATGTAAGCAAGGCTACATACGAACCGTACACACCCGCTTTGTGTTACGGTCTTACGGTTCCATCGCTCTACCCCAACAACGACCGCATGATGGAAACCGGTGGAATTATTTTCGACTGGGGCTTCACTGGACGCGGCACCATCGTTTACAACTGTTCGTTTTCTGGTATGATGGACGGTCTCAAAGGCGTTGCGCCACAACGCAACGATTCTCTTACGTCCGAGACAGATATTTACGACGGTGATATTTCCGGAAGCGACGATGCCATCGAATTCGACGGCCACGCTGCTAACGTCAGGATGTGGAATATGTATGTCCGCAATGGCGCGATCTCTATGGCCCCTTCGCTTTCGGGCCCCCTATACATAGTTCGCAACATTATAACCGACGTTAGTATATCGCATGCAACAATCGAAGGCAACGATACACTAGTGGCGTTTCCGGGCATTCCGTTCAAGTTTGCAACGGGCGACACAGCAAGAGCAGGCAGCGTATTTCTCATGCATAACACGTATGTGGCAAGGGGCGACGGAAAAGGGGCTGGCCTAGACTTGCGTAACCCGGCTTTCAACAAAAACGTCGTCGTTCTCAACAACGTATTCGTTTGTGGTAGTGGTGTTGCATGGAGCTATCGTACGTACGCCGAGCCGACCCCAGAGAACACGATGATTCTCGAGTGTGACTATAACACCTACTATACTTCAGGCGAAACCTTTGGTGTGCGGGCTGGCTTCGGAGGGTCACAAAACTTCTCGTCACTAGCAGCTCTCAGAACCGCATTGCCATACGAAGAGCACGGCATGCAACTACGTCCAACGTTCGTGAACGAAAATCAGAACGACTTTCGTCCAGCCCCTTCTTCGCCCCTTATCGATGCAGGTATTGTTATTCCCGGAATAAATGACAGAGAATTTATCGGCGCAGCGCCAGACATCGGAGCATACGAGTCGAGTACGATTAGCAGTGTTGGTGACGATAGAAAAACTGACGACGATGATAGTGTGCATGGCGAATCGTTCAGCGCAGACCGTACGCGCATCATACGTCGCGGCAACGAGTGGTTGCTTATTGGTGTGCCTGTGGCTTCAGAGACACCCTGGACGTTATTCGATGTTCGCGGACGTGTCCTCGACCGTGGATGTTTTCGGGGACTACACTTCAATCCAGAAGCGTTTTTTCGGAATACCATCAGGTAATTCAAGCGTGTTCTCATAAAGTCCACCATTGCTAACAATGGTCTTCTCTGATGCAACGTTGCCTTCATCGCATGTAAGAAGCAGGCGGCCAATTCTTTTCGCTGACTCCATTTCTAGCATTCGTCGAAGCATTTCTGAAGCAATGCCTCTGCGCCGGTACGACGGACGCACAATGTAGCCGATGTGGCCACCCCATTTCGACAAGAACTTGTTGAGTTCGTGACGCAAAGAAATACGTCCGACCAATTCGTCACCAATGACACCCCAATAGACCGAGTCGCACACAAAGCCAGGCGGCGGCTTTGTCTCGCGTGATTGCAACGTGTGCACATACCCTTCGAAATCGTTCTCAGGTATGTTCAAAGGGGCCTTAGCACCCAGATACAGCCAGGCACTACGGTCGGTGTCGGTTTGCATTTCCTGAAAAGCATTCTGATAAGAAGTCCGATATCGGACATCAGGTCTTACAAGCTGCAAGTCTTCTAGCTGAAATTTTTCTGTCTGCGGGTCTAGTGGAACTCTAACCATGTGTTTGTATCACAGAACATTCTTAACGAAAACGAATTTTCACCGCATCTATCGAAAGCAGTGCCATGATTAAAGTAGCCATCATCATTGGAAGTACACGTCCCGGACGCAAGGCCGAAAGCGTAGCAAAGTGGGTACACCAGATTGCTGCTACTCGCGGCGATGCCGAATACGAACTCGTAGACATCGCCGACTACGATCTACCCTTGCTCGACGAACCCATACCACCCTCATCTGGCAAATACAGCAAAGACCACACGAAGAAGTGGTCCGCCGCCATCACCCCCTTCGATGCCTTTGTGTTCGTTACACCCGAATACAATCACGGCACATCGGCAGCATTGAAGAATGCAATCGACTTTCTATGGCTCGAATGGAATAACAAGGCTGCTGGCTTCGTTGGTTACGGAAGTAGCGGAGGCACACGTGCAGTAGA
This sequence comes from bacterium, assembly GCA_034440235.1. Taxonomy (GTDB): domain Bacteria; phylum Bacteroidota; class Ignavibacteria; order Kapaibacteriales; family Kapaibacteriaceae; genus JAWXBR01. The sequence continues at coordinate 58,503 of JAWXBR010000041.1, read as the reverse complement.
AAGTCTCAGGCTTGTCATGGGCGAAGTAGAGATAGCTGACGTCCGCCGTCAGGTCGCGCTGTCGCTACGCTCCGATTTCGAGAATTACACAATCTTCAAACCCGAAGCGCACCACGAGAAGACCCTTAACAAAATGCTCGATCAGGTAGTGGCATGGGGCACAGCCCTTAAGGGGCTCAGGTCGAAAGATTCCGAGAAGAGTTAAGTGGCTGCGCCCGACGCAATGACAATGTTATTCGACAACGGGGTTGTACGGACTCCATATCTGATAGGTGGTACCTATCCTACGAATCTCGGATTGCATTTCGATTGCAATCGGTTCGCTGACACCTGCAAGTAGAATAAGTGTTAATCGATCGATCCTCTCATTCGCCCAGGTGCGGGCTATCACGCCTTGAAAATCTTGTTGCACGTTCTTCGCTTGTCTATCATCATCGTATGCATAGACAGGTCGTCTACTGCCATGCATAAGTGCCGTCTCGCCGGGCGGCTCTGGTGAAAGCGCATTCGATGCTGTACCACCAACTGTATTAAGGGCGACGCCAAGACACGAGTCTGCAACTGGAGCAATTTTCCGACGCCAGCCGTACCACTCAGCGACATGTTGGTAGGTGCCACCTCTCAACCAACAAAGAGATTGAATTGGACTTGCCTGGAGCGCATTTGCAAGCAGCACAACATTTGTACTAATAGAAGCAGGCAGCTTAGCAAGGTCATCGGCAGAAATCGACGACGCACCTGTTACAATTACAATGACATGATCTGCGGTATCGCTGTTGTCATGTGCAACAATCGAATCGAGAATCTTGTTATACGATGATGCAGCGCTTGACACGCTTAGATTGTCAATAAGGTTAAGAACGGCATACACGTTATCGTCATGCGCTCTTTGTGGCTTTTTCCAAAGAGATTGTGGCGTTGCTGTGTTGCTCCAAACGTTAACCAGGTCTTGAGGGCGTATCCGCGAAAGCAAGGCGTCTATGAGCAGTCGAGCTTGTACATCGCCGGTTGTTGCACCGGCAACTCCTGGTTGCATGACGATGGAGATCGTACGACGTCTTGTACTTCCTTCGGTATCAACTGGTGACACAAAGACTCCGAGATGCTTCTGCGTACCGTATATATCGCGGACAGTAGAGTTGCGATGATCGGGGTGTTCGAGACATTCAATCACGGGGTTGTTAAATGGCGAAGGGACCGCATTTGCAACGACACCGGTCATCTTCCGACCCTCGATATTTATCCCCGGCATAACTGGAGTGAAGAGTGGTTGGCTAAAATTCTCGTCCGTTTCTACGTCAACCGACCACGAACTCACAGGACAGTCGTCAGACCCAACGAGCCACGGAAACGGAACTTGATAAGTCCATTTATTCCCAAACATGGGAATGACTTCTTCATAGGTTGTTTCTACAATGACTTTCTGGCCGGACACCAGAGACGAAAACTCGAAGATGAAATAGTCGCGACGATAATCTTTCATCCACTTAAACAGTTTCTTTTGATTGTCGGTACCCGACTCACGACCTGCGCTCCACATTGAAGTGCTCTCGCCAATCTTCATTTGTTTCCACACCCCTGCAACCTGTACACGCACAACTGTGACTACTGCGTGCCTTGGCACACATGCACCGTACAGGTTTCTGGCCGAGACAAAACCTCCGAACGTATCAGACAGAACGGTACGAGCATATCGTCCACGGATGTACGTAGACAGAGAAGACGATACAGCCACTTGCCGACCGATACCAATCTTTTCAAGCAAGCCAAATGCTGTGGTTTCGCAGTAGCCAATCGCCGCGAGCACGATGCTAAGGATGATTGCTTTCATCGCTCTACCTGACAACGAATCGTGACGTAAAGACCTCGTTGCCAACGGCTACGACTAACGTATACGTACCCATTCCGAGAGGTGCGCCGTTCAAATCGACGACGTTCCACGGAATGGACATTGATGCAGTTACCATGCACTGAGCGATGGTTGCAACACGTTGTCCGATAACATCATACACGTCTATGCGTGCATTCTGTCCGAAATAGTCTTGAGGCAGAGAGATTCGTATGGTCGCAACCGAGCTAACAGGATTCGGGCTTACCTGAACACCCGCAATTTCTATTGGTAGAGGCTCATCAGCAAATCCAGTAGAAGGATCGTCTGGGTCTGCATAGAGAGCAGTATACTTTGTTAGAATGTTGTAGCGAATACTGAGATCGATAATCGCATCTACGAGCTCTTTGTGTTCGCCCACTAGTTCAATTTCTCCTAGGAGTGCGTCGACTTTTGCGCGAGCCCACAGTCTTGCGACTGCTCTGTTGTTTGTTGCCGGGTCGCCAAAAAGTACGTCCTTCGTAAGTGTGAACGGTGCATTGTGAAGCGCACCTGTTAACGTCACCGGAAACAAGCCCCCTTGTTCGTACCTACCAAACTGCATGATTCTATCGCCTACAGACACATTGGGTAATACAGATGGAAGCACTTCTTTTGTTCGTAACCCTCCGTAAGCCATTGCAGGCGAATCAATCCATGGCATTGAAATGCGCTTCATATGATCGGCAATGAGAAGGCTAATCGAATCACCATCTTCGATCTGCGTATAGAAGCCATTGGCATCTTGAGCTAACCTTTCGAGTAAGCTGTATTTGCTCATGCCTAATCCGATGGTATATAACCGCACACTTTGCGTATTCCATTTCTTTGCCGAGTCGGCAATTACATCTGTCCTGGTTTCACCCCACGATGCCTCTCCATCGGTCAGGAACACACACGTGTTTTGCTTTCCAGCCACATACTCTTGAGTTAGAGATGCTTGCAGTGCGTCGTGAATGTTGGTTAACCCTAATGCAGTGAGCGTGCTCACGAAGGCTCGGGCGCTCGCGATGTTTTCGGCTGTGGCTGGCACGACAGAAGGTTTGAATGAACGTGCGTTTGTGCTAAACGCGACAATGTTAAAGTGATCGCTTGGTAAGAGATTGCTAAGAAATGCTTCGAGGGCCTTGCGAAGTTGAACAATGCGCATGCCTTCCATACTCGACGACACATCGGCGGTAATTACAATGTTGATAGGCTCGCGAACTAATTCGTTATCGGGTGTAAGCACCCATGTTGCAAAGAACGGATCGGTACCAAACGAGTCGGCCTCGACAGGTACATACGTCATGGTCGTCATCTCTACAGTTGAGTGTGACGACTTCAGAACAAACGTGTAGTCCTTTTCTGGCAAATAGTGTTCGTCACCAAACGACACATTCACTTCGTTCGGACTGACAATGGTAATTGCATTTGCTGTGGCGTTCGCATAAGCTGGCGTTGTGGCCTCAACAATCGGAGTTTGCGACGTGGCTTTGATTGTTAGTGATACGCGCTCAAGAGGAAGCGGAGAGAGTCCGGTCGTCTTAAGAATGTGTTTATAGCTAAGGCTGCCCAGTGCGTATGGAATGATTTCGGTATACGTAATCTTAAAGCGCACATCGCTGCGCGCATTGATAGGTGCAATGTTCAGCTTGAAAAGGTTATCGCCCAGCTCCTGAAGAAGTGCTGGGTCGAGCACTCTACGGACTTTAGAATCGTACGCCTGTTGTGCTTCCTTGCGTTCTCGCACGCTTGCGACATACCACTTCCCATTGAACTCGTAGCGCATATCAGTTATCATGGCTCCGGGCGGCAGAGGAAAAATGAACGTCGATTCGACCTGTTCCGCTAACGAGTTATAGACAGTCTGCTCCACGAGGGTAGTGGCAACATGATCCTGTATCTCGACTTTAGCGTCGTAGGTTTTGATGTGCATCGCCTGCAGATTGGCAGTGCTCCGCAGTGGCCGTACAAAGAGTGCACCCACGCTCCATGCAGGCACAGTTAAAACAAGGCACGTAAGTGTAAGTATGATTAATCGGGACAACATGACGTCGACTCCGGATGGTGTTGCAAACGTTGATCGAATGCAACCTAACCGCATCGAACATGCAATGCATCTATACAAAATCTTATCTCAGAAAGAGCGGGCGGGGAGGCACTCAGACCTGCAAAGCCCGTGAACTAGCGGGTATTTATAGAAAAAGGCCCCTTCTCGAGAGAAGAGGCCTTTGAAGTACAGCGTACGGGAATTGAACCCGTGTTACCGCTGTGAAAGAGCGGTGTCCTAACCCCTAGACGAACGCTGCATGGATTAGAGAACCGCAAAAATATGGAAAAGCGCCGTAAGGGCAACGTGGGTCGTTGGCCGTAGCTTTGTAGCATGAAAATCATAGGCATAACCGGAGGCATCGGAACGGGCAAGAGCACAGTGGCCGAAATCCTTCGGGAAAGGGGCTGGACGGTGTACAGCTCGGACGAAACTGCTCGGGAGATTATGAAGAATGATGCCGCTGTGCGCCAAGAGATTGCGAGCACGTTTGGCGAGGCCGCGGCCGATAGACAGGTGCTGGCGGGGCTGGTGTTCGGACCCACCCCCAAGCACGACGAGGCCCGGGCGGCCCTGGAGCGCATTGTGCACCCGCGTGTGATGGAGGCGCATATGCAGCAGATCGAGAAGCACCGTGCCGAAGGCAGCCCCTTAATAGCCATCGAAAGTGCCCTTTTATTCGAGGTCGGACTCGAAGAGGGGTTCGATTATATCGTTGTCGTGGATGCACCAGAGGAACTTCAGGTACGTCGTGCGGCGTCCCGTAGCACACTCTCAGAAGACGCGGTTCGCGCTCGGATAGCGGTTCAGATGCCAATGGAAGAAAAGCGGCGAGGTGCAGATTTTGTTATCGATAACAAGGGCACGCTCGACGATCTGCGTAAAGCAGTCGACGTTGTTGCATTGGTGTTGGAAACTCTACCAGAAGCTGACGAATGATGGCCGCTGGTTTTCCTAGTTTTGTGCTCTGTTTTTTTAATCCCCTCGGAAGGCAAATTGTTTATGGCTCAGCCGCTGCATCTCACTGACGATACATTTCAGCAAACTGTCGCTGACGGTACCGTGGTGCTGGTTGATTTCTGGGCAGCATGGTGTGGACCATGCCGTGCAATCGCTCCAATCATGGACGAACTCGCTGCTGAATATGAAGGACGTGCCAAGATTGCAAAAGTCGACGTCGACAACAATCAACGCACTGCTCTCGAATACGGCATTCGTTCTATTCCTGCATTACTGATTTTTAAGGGCGGCAAAGTCGTCGACACAATCGTCGGCGCCGTTCCAAAGAACTATATCACCGATCGCCTGAACGCGCAGATCAACTGATATGGCACGCCCAGCACTTCTTAACGAAGTAGAGCTTGCTCAACATCTCAAGGACATTCTATTGTGGCGCCACGAAGGCGCCACAATCGTTCGTGAGATAGCCACATCGAACTTTGCAGCAGCAATCGGACTTGTGAATGCAATTGCATTGCTCGCAGAAAAAGCCGATCACCATCCAGATCTTTTTGTGTTCGGATGGAATAAGCTTCGCGTTACACTTAGCACGCACGATCAGGGCGGACTAACGATTAACGATATTAAACTTGCAAAAGAAGTCGACGCTTTGTCAATCAACACGCTTGCATGAACACACTAGCATGATCACGCTAGCATGAACATGCTGGCATTCGCCAACGCAGTAACGCTTGCATAGGGAGTTTGTATGTCGTCAATCGTTGATATCGTTGCACGCGAAATACTCGACTCACGCGGCAATCCTACAATAGAAGTTGATGTGTTGCTCGAAGACGGTGCGCTAGGTCGCGCTGCGGTTCCGTCGGGCGCAAGTACTGGTGAGCACGAGGCCGTCGAACTTCGTGACACTTCTGCGTCGCGTTATAACGGTAAGGGCGTTCAAACTGCTGTAAACCACATCGATAACGAGATAGCAGATGCGATTCTCGGCATGGATGCAACAGATCAGCGTCAGCTCGACCGCGTGCTTGTCGACCTCGATGGCACCGACAACGAGAGCCGCCTCGGCGCAAATGCAATCCTAGGTGTTTCGCTCGCAGTTGCACGCGCCGCTGCAGACTATCATGGCTTGCCACTCTTTCGTTATCTCGGTGGTGTTCGCGCTGCGTTGCTGCCAACACCGATGATGAATATCTTGAATGGTGGACGCCATGCCGACAACAACATCGACATCCAAGAATTCATGGTAATGCCCATCGGTGCAGAGTCGTTTAGCGAAGCACTGCGCATGGGCACCGAGACCTATCATGCTTTGCGAGGGGTCCTCAAGACTAAGGGGCTTAACACCAATGTTGGCGACGAAGGCGGCTTTGCTCCGTCACTTACGTCGAACGAAGCAGCCCTCGATCTTATCATGGAAGCAATTAACAAAGCTGGCTTCACACCAGGCGAAGACATCGTGCTTGCATTGGATGTTGCTGCAAGTGAGATGTGGAAAGACGGACAGTACGTGATGTACAAGAGTAACGGCGAAGAACGCTCGCGCGATCAGATGGTGGCGTGGTACTCGTCGCTCTGTAATAACTACCCGATTATGTCTATCGAAGACGGCATGGGCGAAAACGACTGGGATGGATGGAAGCTCATTACCGAAGCCCTCGGCGATGGCATTCAGTTGGTGGGCGATGATTTGTTCGTTACAAACGTAGACTTCCTCGCTCGCGGGATTACCGAAGGCATTGCGAACTCAATTCTGATTAAAGTCAATCAGATTGGTACACTCACAGAAACCTTCGACACCATTGCACTTGCACAGCGTTACGGCTACTCGTCGATAGTCTCGCACCGCTCAGGTGAAACAGAAGACAGTACGATTGCAGATATTGCTGTTGCAGTTGGTTGCGGACAAATCAAAACTGGCGCACCATGCAGAAGTGATAGGGTTGCCAAATACAATCAGCTTCTTCGAATCGAAGAAATGCTCGGCGACGACGCAGCCTATGCTGGCGCAGAGACAATGTCTTAACATTAACGCAAACAACAAACACGAATGAGTAAAAGCATCGTTTTCGGAACCGACGGATGGCGCGGCGTTATTGCGCGTGACTTTACATTTGACAATCTGAATCTCGTAGCACATGCAACGTCGCGCTACATCATTAAGCTCAAGGCCAAAGGTGCTGCTGTTGTTGTTGGATACGACACACGCTTTTTGTCTAAAGAGTTCGCAGCAGAAACGTCTCGGGTACTTGCTTCATACGGCATTACCGTGCATTTGTCAGATACTTTTTCGAGTACGCCACAAGTATCGTTTCATACAAAGCAAAAAGGCGCACAGTTAGGCATCGTCATTACTGCAAGCCACAACCCAGCCATTTACAATGGCTTCAAGGTTAAGGCATCGTTCGGCGGTCCGGCAACACCAGAGCAGATTGCCCAAATCGAAGATGAACTCGCCGCGCTAAAAGGCAAAGCCCCAAAAGCAACGGTGTTGTCTTACGACGACTACGTTACAAACAGACTCATTCGGCCGTTCGACGCCAAAGAGTCATACATCCGTTACCTGCGCAAGAAAATTGACCTCGATCTCATCATTCGCAGCGGTGTTAAACTCGTTTACGATCCGATGTACGGCGCAGGTATAGACTTTTTGCACCGCATTCTGCCAGGAACACACATTATACACGGAGAATTCAATCCGTCATTCGGCGACATCGACCACCCCGAGCCAATTGCAGAATGTTTGCGTCCGTTAATGGAAGTCGTCAAACGCAAGAAATACGATGTAGGCCTTGCAACCGACGGCGATGCCGACCGCATCGGCGCAGTAGATAACACTGGCGCGTACGTAGACCCGCACCGCATTTTTATGCTGCTGTTGAAGTACTTGTACGAGGACAAAAAGCGACGCGGCGCTGTCGTCAAGACAGTTTCGCTAACGTCGATGGTGAACCAATACTGCGAAAAGAAAGACATTAAGCTGTACGAAACAGCCGTAGGCTTTAAGCATGTTGCAAAGCTTATGAGCGAAGAAAAAATTGTGATAGGGGGCGAAGAATCAGGGGGCTTGGGCACATCGCTACATATTCCTGAGCGCGACGGAGTGTTTAACGGATTGCTGCTGCTAGAGATGATGGCAACGAAAAAGAAGACGCTGAACGAAATGTGTGCAGAGCTCGACGAAGAGTTCGGACCTCATCGCTACCGCCGTCAGGATGTGCGTGTTACCGAATCGCAGAAAAAGACAATTATGGCCGCTGCAGCGAAGAAGCCATTAAAAATCGGACGCTACAGTGTTTTGAATATTCAGACGCAGGACGGATTTAAGTTTAATGTCGAAGGTGGTTGGCTACTAATCCGCGCCAGTGGTACAGAGCCTCTTATTCGCTTCTATGCAGAAGCGGAGTCTATAAGTAAGGTTAACGAATTGCTCGAAGAAGGTCTGAAACTTCGCTGAGTGTAGGAGCCGCCCGGTCTTTCTGACTTAACACGGTGTGTCCTTCACACCAGTCAATTTCAAGTGCCTTGTCTAACGCGTGAATCGCAATCTCGCCATCGGGGTTGTATGACTCTGTGCAGTAATACACAACATCTGCAAACTCGCTGTTCGCGCAGAAGCCATTAGCGAAGCCAGGTGGAATCCACACAAGACGTCCGTTTTCGTCCGACACCGTAATGCTAACGTGCTGACCAAAAGTCGGAGAATCGTGACGTATATCGAGCTCTATCAACTGAATTGCTCCGCGCAGTACGTGCAAGAGCTTACCCTGCGCCGGTTTGAGCTGCGCGTGCAAGCCCCTTATTACGCCCCGTATCGAACGAGAATGATTTACTTGAGCGAAGGTCGTTGGAATACCAAGTGAAGCTAATTGATCGGTCTGAATCAGCTCTTGAAAATATCCTCGATGGTCGGTGTAACGCTGCGTTCGCAATACGACGATAGACTCAAAGTGTGAGTTTTCTACTTGATAAGCCACGTGTGCACTACTCGGGATCGTGTAGAAGTTCGTGTGTTAGCTGATAGGATTTGCGCAGATGGTCGAAGGCGGCAACTAGTTCCTGAGGGGTAGGAGTCAAAGTTGGATAAACACTCTTAATTCGGCCAAATTCTTCACGCATGCGGTTGGTCTCTGTTACGAGGTCACGAGGCAGCGAGGCCTCAATCGAGAGATCCTCTAGTGCAATATCGAAATTATGAGTTGGTGCTCCAATCCACTCAAGAAAAGCAAGTCCTGCTAGACGGCTTGCACTCCGTTTCGCCTGAATAGTATAACCTGCAATGTGTGGCGTAGAGATGAGCGCTAAAGAAACGAGATCTAGGTCAATAAGAGGCTCATTGGTGTAAACATCTACGGCTACAGAAATTTCGCCAGACTTAAGCCTCTTCTTGAGCGCTTCTTCATCGACGATCCCACCGCGACTGGTGTTAACGAACAATGCACCCGATCTGAGTCTTGAGATGTGTTCGGCACTAATCATATTCGATGTCTTATGCAATCCGGAATGGGTAAGCGGTACGTGCAGACTTACAATGTCTGACGTTGAAAGCAGGACATCGAGATCGGATGTAAGAACAGTAACACCAGCATCACCTGCACGACCAGTAACGCCAACAACTTCAGCAAGTGCTTGAACTTCTGCAAGCGGAGGATCATATACGATTACGTTCATACCTACGGATCGAGCGTGAAAAGCAAGGCGTCTACCGACGTTACCATAGCCCACAATACCAAGTGTGAGCTGCGCAATTTCGACTTGCCACGCTGCTATGGCGAGCATTACATACTCCGCTACAGCGTTTGCATTGCTGCCCGCTGCACTTGCAAATGTTATGTCGTGTTCGATGAGATAGGCTTGGTCTACATGGTCTGCGCCAGCTGTTGCTGTTGCAACGAAACGCACAAGAGTGTTGTGCAGAAGCTTCTCGTCAACGATGGTTGTAGAGCGGACGATAATCGCACCTGCTTCATAAGCAACAAGTTGTTCGTGAAGCGCAGCTACACTTTCAGTGGTGGCAGTGCGACCGTCGAAAGGCATGATGGACGCGTATGGAGACAGTAGCTCTATGAGCTGCGTCATTTGATTGTCGATGAATACCGTCATTTGCGAATCACGAGACGGATGTCTTCGATTGTCCAGCGTGCACGCACAACAACTAGCTGCCGGAATTGATAGGAGGATTCTGCAGGCATGTACGGTCGAACAGATCCGTAATCGTACCGACCATTCAAATTAGAATCTCGAACTACATCAAAACGAATCTCACTGGCTGGCAGACTGTCGATGGTGAACGGTGTACCCGACGTTGTGTAGATGGTCTTTAGAACAATGTTTCGGGCATTAAGAACGCGCAGGAGTAATGGTGTTCCAAACTCGGCTGAATCGATTACAACACCTTGAATCGCGCCCGGATCTACACGCTCGGATGCCATAAGTGAGCGCACAATAACAGTGTCAGGTAACACAAGACCACCAAGTGTCCGAATGCCTTTTAGAGGAATGGCAAGACGCTGCCAACCTGTTCGTGAAAGTTGTGAAACACGGAGCACCATTCGCGTCGGACCATCCCATAGTACACTTGTAATGTTGGGTTCGGTAGCAGTGATGTCACGAACGATAGCTGTTGTGGTGTCGACACTCTCTGAGAAAACAACCACAATACCCGAATCGGGTGCAACAACAGCACTGTCTTTTACAGATACAGATACAACCCGTAGCGTAGCAGTATCACTTGCTGTTGTTCCTCTGAACGTAAGGCGGCGAGAAGTGTCTGAAATGAGTAGACCCGCTGAGTCGGAAACAGAGCCCGGCGCAACGTCTAGACTGTAGGTTTGAGCCAACAGCGTATCACGCAAGCGCATGTAAATGCGGTCGTCGGGAATACGAGTTTGATACCACGAATTCACAGGCACTTTTGAACCGCTCGAGTCTGAAATCGTGAAGGGCTCACCTGATGAAGGCACGATTCTAACGCGCTCTGAAAATGTAATCTGTATGGATGAGCTCGATAGTGCTCTTATCGAAACTGCTTGAGGCGGAGTAAGGTCGATTGCAGGGCCAACACGTAGAGTTAGTGACGTCGAGACACCGTTACGCACCTCGACATCTTGCGAGGCCATACCGAAGTCTTCTGATGCGTCTATAACACCGTTACGATTTGCATCACGGACGACCATAATCCGAAAACGGCCATCCGCCAGACCGTTTAGTGTAAAACGACCTGATGTACCTACAGGCAGACGATACGGTGGCTGCGTAACAGCAGGTGAGAACGAACTATCGAGATTCTCTGCATGTGGGTATGCGAAGACCACTAGACTCGCTGGTGCGCTGGCATCGATTTCGCCAGAGATTTTTCCGGTATCAATGTCAGGTCCGGTCGAAAACACAACCGATACAGACTGTGGCGGCTTGTTGCCGCGTATATCGGTGTACTCAGTACCAAGCGTAACTACATAGGTGGTGTTTGTCGCGAGTGTGTCACGGAACTCTACGTCAACTATATCACCTGCATACGAAGTAGTGAACCTTGCCGTTGGCATTATCGAGAACGCACTGCGCACAGAGCGGTCGACATAATCGTCGAACTCGAACCGCATTTTCTTTGCGCTAACGTTTGTTGCGCCAGTGGCAGGGTCGGTAGAAACAACGGCTGCAGGGACTTCATCCTTGGGTCCGCCATCCGGAGCCACCTTCTTTGCACAGCCCGTAACGAGCACTATGCTGAGGCTGAGAATGATGCAGAGGTTGATGGACATGATGCAAAACTATCTTTGCTGCGGAGATCAGAACTATGGATGACCAAAAGTGAAATTTTTAACAAAGATCGTAGCAGGCTTTCCGCCATGGGCGCACAATGCGTGGCATCATGTCGAAGAGTTCTTCGCCATAACAGATAAACGTCACATTTTTCTGTTTGCAAGTGGTATAGCGTTCAACCAGCTAATCTGCCTTATCCCACTTACGCTCCTTGGTATCTCGGTTGTTAGTGCCTTTATCGACGAAACGGCAACGAAGAGTGCCGTTGTCGAGTTGAGTATGCGGTTTCTTCCGAGCAATGCCAATATCATGGAAGCTGTAAACGCAGTTATTCAGGAAGTACGCATGGTGTTCGAATACAACACTGTTACTGGATGGATTGCAGGCATCTCGTTGTTGTGGACGGCGTCTGCGTTGTTTAGTTCGATGCGTACCGGGCTAAACAACATTTTTCATATCGTGACAAAGCGCATCTTCATATTCTACAGGCTGAAGGACATGGTAATGACGGCGATTGTGGCATTACTCATTCTCATCACAACCATTGTAAGTCCAGCACTTACCCTCATCGAAACCTTCAGTCACAACCTACTTCCCGACGGAATAGAAAATTTCTTTTTTGGAGCAACAGCGCAAATCGTCAGCATCATTGCAACCACAGTGCTGTTTCTTACGCTGTACAAATTCGTTCCCAATAGGCGACTACCAAGAGAGATTGTTTGGATAAGCACGGCCACAGCGGTTGTGTTGTGGGAATCGGCACGTATGCTGTTCACATGGTATGTGAACACTGCAACAGGCTTTAGTACTTTCTATGGCGGATACGTTGCTATTATCTCTCTTGCTCTATGGATGTATTACTCTTCTCTTGTCTTTCTTTTGGGCGCAGAGCTAGGACAATACATCTACGTTGTACGCCACGAGCACCATCCGCCAGCCCCTTGACGTTCAACAGCCCTCTATGTTTAGGCGGCCCGTACAAAGCCCCAGCTCCCTAAAAGCGAAGAAGCTTTTCCCAGACGAGGAAGAGGTCCCAGGTAGCCTGCACATCACGCATGCAGTATTCGGCGATGTCGGCCAGCCGTCCCTCTGCAAATAGAACACCGACTTTAGAACCGTCTACACCTGCAGCCTTCGGCGAGGTGATGCCGAATGCCTTAGCATAGAAGTCGAAGTTGAATTTTCGCGTTGCTCCGTTGCTTGCTCCACTGTAATACGTAAGCTTATCGAGCAGGTCGACGTGATTACTGTAGCTGAAACGGGTGCCGTCCATGAGGTTGCGTGTCGGACGTATTCCGAGCAGAGCACTTCGTAGCATCAGGTAGGGGGCATCGAAATTGCGTCCGTTAAACGAGACCAGCGTCAGCGATTTATTCTGCGCAATCATGCGCCAGAAGTTCTCGAGCATTACACGTTCGGAGCTGTAGATGCATGTTGTCCCCGAGGGCAATAGCTCCTCACGACGCTCAGCGTCGTCTGCCATAGAGTCATCCACCGAGTACGCAACCATCCGTTCCTTCCAACCGGTGCCGCCCCCTGCCTCGGACCCTTCCCCAGCAGCAACGTCGGAACTGCTTCGATCACTTGTACTGCTTCCATCACTTTTTTTAACAAACTTCATCCCGATACACACAATGCGTCCGGTTACCGGCGACAGCGCCAGCTCATCGATCTTGCGTGCACGCTCTTCGTCGGTCTGCGCATAGCGCACGAGGTATTCACGTTGCGCGTCGTCGAAGCCGTCGTACGACTGGCCCACAGTTTCTAAGTCGAAGACAAGATATTGATCATCCATTGTGTTGATCTCGTAGAATACATCCCCATGTTCATGCAAATCGCATGAGATTTCTATCGCTTAAGAATCAGAAATTCGGTACGTCGGTTCTGAGCACGGCCTTCTTCGGTTTCATTTGTTGCAACGGGCATGGCATCGCCAAACCCTTTGTACGAAATACGCGTTGCGTCGACGCCAGCCTTCACCAATGCTTCACGTACAGCTTCTGCTCGTTTCTGTGACAGAGTTGTGTTGTGTGTTGCGTCGTTCGTGCGGTTTCGACTGTCGGTATGTCCACGGACTTCGATTGTCATCGTAGGATACACACGCATAAGAGTTACGACGTTGTCGATTGCGCGCTTCGATTCTGTCTTTAATGCACTTTTGTCGATATCGAAAAACACGTTCAGCAAAGCAATCATACCAACGTCTGGGGTATTGTCGAATGAAACCGTCGTAGACACTGTGTCTTTAGGCCAACACATGTTAATCTTCACTGCATGCACACCGAAGTCTTCTGTTGAAAATTCCATGACGTAGTAGTTCTTGAGCCTTCGAACCACATCTTCGAAAACGGGCTCGAACTCTGCGGTGCGGTAGATGTGATTGTACGAGCCGCCCGTTTTCTTGGCAATGTCTTGCATGTATCCTTCGTTCACACCATCGCCGAAGTCGACACCACAAACTGGTATGCCTTGTTGCAAGGCGAGATTCACAACAGAGTCGCGAGAAATCTTGGACGAATTTTCTTGTCCGTCGGTAAACACAATCACCGCCCTGCGCTTAAAGCTTGTTACTGGAGCAGCAGCAACAAGGTGTTCTAGACCAGTGGCAATGCCGCTGTGAATTGCGGTACCACCTCCAAAGCCCGTTAAGCCGTCTTTCTTTAGTCCTGCCCGCAACTGCGACGACGATGTGGAAAGTGGTACTTCAAGTAAGGTATTGTGGTCGTAGCGTACAATGCTAAGTGCATCGATGTCAGTCTTTTTACCAATCACCATTTCGGCGCCGTCCTGTGCCGCTCGAGCACGCGTTTCACCCATCGAACCGCTGTTGTCCATTACCAACGCCATAGCAACCGGTTCTCTGTCGTTTTCGGTGACTTCGCGCAACGTAAACTTTTTTACATCATTCTTTTCGCCACGCACGCTGTCAACAACCTTGCACCACATGTTTTTAAACGCAGCCTGGGTGCCACCATAGTAGAGAGTACCCGCAGAGTCTACGACATTGAAGTACACCCGCACCTTCGTTGCGTTGGTGACATCAACGCGCGATGCCTGCAAAGCAAGATTCTTAGGTTTTTGTGTTGGTAAAGGGGCAATCGAACGGGCGAAAATTGGCGCATAGCCTGCCGGAGGAGTGGCATCTGCTGCAGTGGGGGGTTCCTGGAATGTTTGGCATCCAACCATAGTCATGCTACATAACATGAGCAGCACAACGTTGTTTCGAAGTGTCATTTGAGTATTGTCCGGAACGTGATCTTTACCGTCGACGCTGAATTAGTTGTGCGTCTAAGCGACGAAAATGCGACATGCCGGCGGAATCGCCCACAGTATTCGCATATCGAGTATTGGTTTCTAATACACCACGCACTGTTTTTCGCAAGCCGTCATCCAGCCGTTCGGAGCGTCCGCGAAGGCCCTGGATGAGGCTGTCGGTGTAGTTGAAGCTGACGCGCTGACCCTTTCCGCCCCCTACCGCGATCTTGATAAGAGGTCCAACAGGAAGCACCTCGAATTGTCTGAGGAGCTCCGGCTCGTCGTCCATGATTTCGAACGTGAGGTATAACGGACGATCGGAATTCTTTTTAAGGATGGCAACAAGCAGGTCTACGAAACGCTGTTGAATCTGTCGCACAAGCACAGAGTTCGATTTGAACTCATCTGCGTCGCGTTCGAACTGAACAAGCAATTGCATGTATGCATCTGCCTCTGCTTGCACGGGTTTCATCACTTCGGGGTATCGGTATTGCAGATACGGCACATACCAGGTTCTACGCATCAGTTCTTTTTCAATCATCACTACATCTGTTCGGTAATGCTCGACGGTTTGCATGTACCAAAGGGCTGAGCAGAAATAGTCCCACTGACGCGATAAGATGATTGCTCTAGGTTCTGCGTTGGCTAACGTCCATCGTGTGTATGCATCCACTGCAACGTGTGTAGAACGGTTCTGTGCAGGCCAACCAATGATCAACGCAATCACAGGCAATACGAACAGTGCCGAAGCAAACGCCGAACGCATGCGAAACGTGCCAAACATCGTATGTAATCCGACAGCAAACCACAGCGCTGCTACAAGCAACATGGGAATGAAATAGTTGTCGATGTCGGGGATGTTATAACCGACGGATATGATGACGTTGCCAAGCAACACCAACAGTAATCCTATACCTACACCGCGATTACGTTTGAGAGTAGAGACAAGTCCGATGACGACGGGTATTACTCCAGCAAATAGAACCGAAAAAGCCAGAAGTTTAAATGCGAGTCCGAGGTTCGCTTTCGATCCCTCGGCATCACTGAACATCCAAACGCTGAACTGCGTGCCCTTCGCATGATACATGAAGGCTTCCCAACCTCTGTGCACCATTCCCCAGTTAATTACAGGAAGCTGTGCGCTTCGAAGCGGCATATAAGCATACAACGCAACGGCAAGAAGTGCGGGGACAACTAGCCAAGGCAGCAAGGAGGCCACAGACCGTTTACCGCGAACGCCTGCGTACCATACTGCGGCAAGTCCAGGCGCTAGAAACACACTCGACAGATGGTTCGCCAGCATGAGGCCAGTGCACAACGACGCAAGCGCCGTCCATCGCACAACGTTCTCTTGTTCGCGCACACTCTTAAGCACACACCATAACGCAAGTGTTGTAAGCAGCAACTGAAGTGAATACACTTCAATGGCAGTGCCCTGCGCCCACACCGTTGCACTAAATGCAAACATCAACGCGCACGCACCGGCAAGCAAAAGCTTTGCAAGCGCATTGTCTGTTGTAGGGGTCTTACGAGAAGGGGCTACCGGAATTAGATGAAGCAACTCCCACACAAGCAGGACTATCATACCAACTGCAGCAGCTGTCCACACTGCCGCGAGGACGTTCAATCCAACAATGGCAGACGTCCAGGGCAACATCAGCCATACGTGACCGATGATGGTGAAGAGAGGGTAACCCGTAGGGTGTGCAATACCGAGCGTAGAACACGCAGCGGCTAACTCGCCAGAATCTGTGTAATACAGACCCGGTACGCGAGTAACGAAATAGACGACAAATGCAACAAGAGCAACGAGAGCTGCATGCGTGCGAGGCGACGAACCGAAGCGTCGGATCAACGGACGACAGAAATTGACGTTTGGTAGAACGCACCCGATGTTAGCTTGAACACAGCGCTGTATACGCCTGCGGGTAATGCACTCACATCAAGCAACATTCGATTCGTACCGTCATGAAGCACGGTAGACATTGTGTTGCCACTGATGCTATACAAGATTACATTGTGGACTTGTGTGAGTTCCGGACCCGACACTGTCACCACATCGGTAGCAGGATTCGGGCTAACAACTGTTCCTACCAAATCGCTCAAGTCGGTCACGCTGTTCGCCAAGGAAACATCAAACGTAACCGAATAGGTCACAGAATCGGATGGATTGTTCTTGTCGAAAATCAGAAAGTTCATGGTGCTCAAACCTTCTTCGCCCACAGGGTTGAGAATTGCCTTCAACGCAACAGATACTCCAGGCGCAAGATTTACTTCTGGGAGGTCGTATGGAGGGCCAAAAAATTCATCGGGCAACGTGTAACAGGCGTCATCTGTACACATGCTGGCATAGTGTCCGAGTGCAACGCCACCCTGAAAATACCGTACAATGACTGTTCGTGCTTCCGACGAAGTGTTCGTGACTTTTCCGTGGTGCTCTTGACTAGTCGCAGGTGTTCCTTTTACGAACGATGGATCGAGTTGCTCGACTCGAAGATTCTGCGCACCTATGGTGACACATGCTGTAAGTGCCATGAAAACGGTAATTAAGCGGGACATTACTACACGAGTTTTCATAATTTTCGTCCTTCTTACTCAGGCTAATGTTAACGGACCGTAAATGTACGGCTCCGCGACCCTTTTTCCGAATGCTGGTCACCTACAAATGAAACAACCTATCATCGTTTTTACAGTCGTTATTACGATGCTTTTTCTTGGCGGCTTCGGCCTGGCTTCGGCCACCGACTCCACCCAGGTGCAGCTTCCTGTTGCGAAAGTTCAGAGTCTTAGCGGTAAAAGCATCAAGTCTTCGGACGTTATAGCTGACTCGGGAGTATACGTTGTCTGTTTTTGGGCAACCTGGTGTAAACCTTGTATTCAGGAGCTTAACACGTACGCAGACCTCTATGAGCGTTGGCAAAAAGAGTTTGGAATACATCTCGTCGCCGTATCAATAGACGACGCTCGGACCGTGTCAAAGGTAGCCCCTTACGTAAAAGGTCGGAATTGGAAGTTCGACGTAATCATGGATGTTAACTCCGATTTCAAACGCGCAATGAACGTCAATAATGCGCCGCATACGTTCCTCGTGAAAAACGGCGCTGTGATCTGGCAGCATGCTGCATTTGCCTCGGGCGACGAAGACGATTTAGAACAACAGCTCCGCTTAGCTATGGGGCCGAAAGGGGCTGAATGATTTCACATGTTACGTCTTTCAAGTTGGTCGTACTAGGTAGTCTGTTAGCGCTCTTTTTTGTCACAACAATGTTCTCTCAAGGAGCAGAGGTTGGGGACATTGGCGTTATTTCGGGCAGCGTGCAGCTCGATGTTCAGACATATTCCGAAGACACGTTAATCGAGGCTCCAGCGGTAAACGAGAAGATGTTGTCGAACGCATTCGTGAATCTTCTGTTTACAAAGGGAAAGTTCACAGCTGGCCTTCGATTCGAATCGTATCAGAATCCGCTTCTCGGCATCGACTCACGGTACGGCACGTCAGGAGAAGGAACGGGACTGGGCATACCGTATCGTTTTGCCTCGTATGTAGACGAGACGTTCGAAGTAACTGCCGGTAATTTCTACGAGCAATTCGGCACTGGCATGATATTACGCTCGTATGAAGAGCGTAATCTCGGCTTTGACAATTCTATTGATGGGATAAGGCTGCGCTTTATTCCATTAACCGGACTTCGCATAACAGGCCTGATTGGCCGTCAGCGGGCCTTCTTCGAACTAAGTCAGGGTGTTATGCGTGGCGGCGATATATCGGCAGACTTTGCAACCCTGCTTGACAGTTTGTTGCCCGACGATCTTCAGTTGCGTCTTGGTGCTAGCGTCATGAGTCGGTATCAGCCAGATCGTAACGATTTCTTAAAGCTACCCGAAAATGTACTTGCATGGTCGTTGCGAAGCACGATTGGCTGGCGCGACATTGCACTTGAAACCGAATACGCCTACAAAATCAACGATCCTGGTGTCGCCAATTCGAATAGTTTCAATCCTGGGAATGCATTGTATGCGAGTTTATCATATACTCGCCCTGGACTCGGAATAAATCTGGCTGCGAAACGCATCGATAACATGGATTTCAGAAGCGACCGAAGTGCGGGCGGCCTTGCACAGCAGGTAAACTTTCTGCCTCCACTTGCCAAGCAGCATTCGTGGAGACTGATAACGCTCTACCCATACGCTACACAGAACACTGGCGAATTTGGAATACAGGCCGACATTATTTTTACGATTCCAAAAGGGTCGTTTCTTGGTTTAGACGAGACTGTTTTTTCGATCAACTTTAGCAAGGTCAACGCTCTCGACACAACAAATGTTAGCCCCTTCCGATACGAGTCGAAACTCATGTGGGCACCGCGCGAGTACTTCCGCGATCTCAACATCGAAGTTCAGCGTAAGTGGGGTAAAGATTTTAAGACCACGCTTGCTTTCATCAGTGTCAAGTACGATCAGGACATCATACAGGGTCTGTCCTCCGATACCGAGAAGAAGTATGGCGTGATTAGCGCGAACCTTGTTGTCCTGGAGTTATGGCTGTCTGTCATGCGCGGCCATACGCTTAGGTCTGAGCTTCAGTATATGGCAGTTAAACACGAGCCCGGTGTTCAGTTCACCACGCAAAACGGTAGCTGGATTATGGGGTTGCTAGAATACAGCGTGTCGCCATCGTGGTTCTTTACCGTGTTCGACGAATACAACTATGGTAACAACGACCCCTCGCTTCAAGTCCACTACCCTAGCGCATCTGTAGCCTTCGTACGAGACGCACTTCGTGTGCAAGGTGGCTATGGAAGGGTCCGAGGAGGCCTGCTCTGCGTAGGTGGTATATGCAGGCCCGTGCCTGCGTCGAACGGATTCACACTTGGTGTTACCTACACATTCTAATGTGTAATCACTGAAAGGCATTGTAATGAACCGATACAAAAACTTCGACCTATGGAAATTGACATCATCGGCGTTTATCGCGGGTATGATGCTGATAACAGTGTCGTGCGATGTGGTCGAAGCCCCGTATGAAGAGACCCCTGACATTCCCGATACAACTGTTGCTGTTCCGCAGAACATATTACTCGAAGACTTCACCGGACATTACTGCGGCAACTGTCCAGAGGGCACAAAGGTTGTCCGCCAGCTCGAAGCCGCCTACGGCGAACGTCTAATTGTCATTGCGATGCACGTAGGCAATCTTGCATTGCCAAGCCCGCCAGATTTCCCGATGGACTTCAGATGCAAAGAAGGCAACGACATCGACAAAACATTTAAGGTTGCACTAAGCGGCATTCCTAAGGGATTTATAAACAGATTTAACAACGGTCTGGGTCTGCTTCTCGATAAAGGTGAATGGCCGACTATAGTGGCTTCAGAAATGACTAGAAAAGCCGCAGTAGACCTGAAGGTCAATCGGACATACGATAGCACCACAAAAACGGTAACGCTGGATGTAACTGTGAAGTATTTGGATTCGGGCACTGTTGACGACAATCTCGTGGCGATGTTAACCGAGAGTAACATCATAAGCGACCAGCTCGACTACAAAGCCAACCCACAGCATATCGAAGACTACGAATTCGATTATATGCTTAGGGCATCGTTTAATGGGGCATGGGGCGAACCACTTAGCTCCACGTCTATTCCTGCAGGTACAACAATCACGAAGCAACTCACCTATACGTTGCCTGCGGGTAAGACATGGGTTCCAGAAAATTGCGACGTTGTTGTCTACGTGCACAGACACAACACAACAAAGCAAGTGCTTCAGGTTAAGAAGGTATCGCTAACGGGACTGTAAGGGGCTGTAGAGGACTATAAGTGGCGGTAGACATGGGCGCCCGCCCCCATTGTGTGTTAGTAGCCTACGCGTACTTCGAGCGACGTAAAGAGGAAAGAGCCAGGGATGTTTCCGCCATTCCGATTTGAATATCCAACACGTACATCCGCAATGATGTTTGGCCATAGCTCGGATGAAAACCACAGGTTCAGCCGACGCATAAAGCTTACGTTTCCACGCAGGAAGCGATTGCCCACTAAGAAGTCGCCATCGCCGCGAAGGATGTCGCCACCTACGTTGCCAACCGGTGTTGGAACGCCCGACCCTGGGAATCGAGGGTCTTCGCCTATAGTAATTTGTCCGGTTGAGTCGAGCAGATTCTCGCCGTGCCGCGTATAGTCTACGTCTACCCGAATGTACGTACGTGGTGTAAACCAGTATCTGAGCTGTAATGCCATGCGATCGCTATTGGGTTGCATGTCATACCCAACTGGAGCTCCTAGTGTTGTGTACGAAGCATACATTCCGCGGTGTGAAAACGTGAACGGGTCTATGCGCGCAAACTCGAGCGTAACCATCGAAGGCTGATCGGCAATTTCGAACACACCCGATGCACCAAGTTGATAAGCAAACTTATTGTTGTTGCCAAGTTGCGAAGTATCGCTCAGTGTAGAAAAGGAAAGATCGTCGATAATGAATGAACCATACACCATGGTGTTCTTTATGGGACGTACTGCAATATCTACACCGATCATGCTGTTGTCAGTAACGCTTCTATCCTGCGTACCAAGTCCGGCAGAAACAAAAAACGCCAACGGATTTAGATACGAGAAGTCTAGCCCCCTGCCGTAGTACACAATCATGTCGCTGAGGGCAAGGCTTAGCCACGACGTTGGGTCGACAGACACACGGTGTGTGGCGATGTATTTAGAAGGCACCGCAGCGCCCGACGTGTCGGTGCCTTCGGCAAGAGAATGTGTTGAGGTAAAGCGGACCGGACCGTATGGCACGTCAATCAAGAGTCCGTCCATCATGGGTGCATTAATCGAGTGCAGGAAATTGTCGATCGGACTGATACCAACTTGAAGGGGCTCGCGTCCGAATCGCAATCGAAAATTCGGATGCTGATACTGCACATATCCCACATAACGATCAAAAAACTTCTGCTCATCGATTCCGAATTTCAGTGTTCGACCTAGAGTTGGATCTGTGCGGGCGATTAATGAAGGAGTGCCGGCTAAACGAACACCGTTTGAAAGATCGAGGAAGTAGCCGAACGAACCTGCAAAGAGAGAGCCGGAGAAGCGCATCGACGGACGCAGCAGCGCGTACACGTCAGAACTGTCATCAAGCGCGTATGTGCCGCCGCGAGCCATAAGTGAAGCGTCTATCTGAAGACGAGCCATTCCGTCGTTGAAGCGGCCGAGTCGAAACCGCCCGTCAGAATTCTCAGCAAACTTTAGAGTTGCCGTGGTGTCGGCAGTCGACATCACCGGGTGGTAATAGCCTCGAACCCACAACGCAAACGCATCACTAGAATTGTTTACAATACCATCGAGGGCTGGCATAGACGTTGGCCATACAGCGGCTCTGCCAATTGTTACCTCGCCACGCATCGCTTGCAGCAGGTTCATGTCCATAGACACACGTTCTGCAAACACGTCAACGTTTTGCGCAAGCACAGAGGTCGACGTTAGTACAACACAAAGCGCGAGAAGCAATAGCCTCATCGTTTTATTGCCACGGGTGAACACTTGCAAGCAGTACGCACATCCGGGATATCGCGTTGTGCATCATCGGTTGTTGCGTACTCGCCAACAAACACCACATACGTGATTTTTTCACCCTTCTTCGATTCTGACATTCGAGCACGCAACCGCTTCTTCTTCAGTTTGGAGAGAAGCGCGTCAGCCAATTCCTTGTTTGTGGTCGATTTCACCTGGATGACGTATGGTAAAACAGGCTTTACAACTGCGTCTGTTTTCACCGGCACATCGGTTTTTGTTGGCGTTTCGGGCTTCGCAACTGCAGGTGGTTTGTCAGCAGGTGGAGGTGCGCCGATTGTCATGCGCATTGCGTCGTACGCAAGAGGAAGTAAGTCCGACGAACCGTGTTGGTCTCGTAACTGCGAATACATTTTTCGCGCTCGCTCGACTTCCTTCGTTCCGATCGCGTAATAGATAATTCGCAACAGTGCGTCGTCGCACCATTCGCTTTTCGGGTAGGCTGCCGCAATACGTTCAAGCAACGGCAATGCACGTTTTGGTTCCTCGACAAGCGAAGCGTGAAGAAACATCACTGCGGGGTCGTCAGGATAGTCCAGAAGCAAATCTGGAAGCGCCTTTTTCGCCTCAGCAGAATAACCGTTGGCTATCTGTACCAGGTACGGACGGATGTTTGGGGCTTGCGCAGCAAGCATTGTGGGAAAGACGAAGAGAACGAGAAGTAGGAGGCGAAGGATCATATCTCAAGAAATTACGGAAACACGGCTATTTTGGCGTCGAATACTACCATGCACGACGCCTCACCGCACCTTGATACATCGTCCGACACTCCTTTCCGCGTGCTCGTAGCAGCAGGCGGAACGGGCGGACACATATTTCCTGCCGTCGCTGTTGTAGAACAGCTTCAGAGATTGACGGGCGACGCATGTTCAGCTCTGTTCATGGGCAGCATGGACAGAATGGAGACAACGCTTATTCCAAAGCTTGGGTATCCGTATATCGGCATGCCTATTGTCGGTTTTAAGGGGCTGCGATCTGCATCAACACTAACACTGCCATTTAAAATCGTCCGCTCCATCAACATAGCGCGCAAGGCATTGCGAAGTCACAAGCCACATGCAGTTATCTGCACCGGCGCTTATGTAAGCTATCCCGTGGGCATGGCTGCAATCAGTGAACGGATTCCGCTTTTTGTTCTAGAATCGAATTACAATCCTGGCAAGACAAATGCACGTCTTGCGCGGCGAGCCACAATGGTTGTTCTATCGTTTGAAGGCAGCGTGAAATTTTATCCCGAGCAGTACCATAACCGCCTTGTAACACTGGGTAACCCCGTTCGATCACAGATCTATTCTAACCTCACACAAGAGCAGGCTCGCTTGCAATGGGGCTTGGAAGGGGGCAGACCTACTGTGCTGGTGTTTGGTGGCAGCCTTGGCGCTGGAAGCCTCAACAAGGCTATGACAAATGCTCTGCAGAACCTTTCCTCAGCCCCTTACCAAGTGCTTTGGCAAACTGGCGGTAACTATCACGCTCCTGCGGAGCTACCTGCGAATGTTACGATCACACCATTTATCGACGACATGGGCGCCGCGTATGCTGCTGCCGATCTTGTGGTGTGCCGGAGTGGAGCAACAACTATTGCAGAGCTGGGCATTGCGCGTAAACCTGCTATACTAGTGCCATTGCCGTCTGCTTCAACAGGTGAACAACAACACAATGCTGGCGTGGTACGAGATGCAGGCGCGGCCATTGTTGTTGCAGATGCAGATTGTGCGTCGCTTTTGGTTTCTGAGATAAACAGGGTTATGACAGAGCGCGATATGCTGGTGCGGATGGCAGAAGCGATGGGGGTGATGGGACGACCCAATGCTGCAGTAGACACTGCACGATTGATTCTCAATCACTGTAATTGGCAAATCGGAGTACGTACATGAGAGAACCAATACCAATCGGAGTACGTGCATGACAGAATCATCACCTACAATACATGCGCCTGCCGAATTCAAGGTCCGTATCGATTTCTACTGGCAAGCCGTTGCACTCTACGCGTTAACGCTAATTGCATACATCGTTGTGCGTGCATTGTGGGAAAGCACGTTGCAGCAAGGCATTGTAACTGTTGTGTTAACAGATCCGATTGTTGTGTTGCTGGGATCGTTTGTTATTGGCTCGTCGCTCGTCTTGCTGTTTAACTGGCTTGCAAGACGTTCTATTCTGGTTGGCGCTAACGGCATCACGTTTGCGAGCAGGTTTCACGAACGAACATTTTCGTCAGAGGAAATAGAACGAATTACGATCGGACGTGACCGTCGTATTAAAGTGCGTGGAATGTTTTCGGTTGTAAAGATCAAGATTGCAAACAGACGTAGACCGCTTCGTATTCGGACTGCGTTGTACAACAAAGAAGCTGGCCTTATTGCGGCTATCGCGGGGTTACGTAAACATCATTTGCGTGGCTCATGAGCAGAGCACTTATTGCGTTATTCTCGAGTGCTCTATTTGTTAGTGCATCTGCACAAGGGCGCGTTGTGGATGAACGGCGAAGTACGATAGAACGCATGAACGTTATGCTTCAGGAGTCCTTGGCACGCATCGTACAGCAAGTGCCAACCGATTCTATTTCCGTTCGCGTGATAGCCCACCCCGATGCCGAGATCATTCGCATGATGACGGTAAATGCACTCGGTACACGCACTGTTCTCGCAGGCACCTCTGCCAAGGCCGACCTTGTAATTACGCCAGTAGACGTATCAACAAGATATGAGACCACCGATGCTGTAGACTCCGTCGATCGGGTTGTAACGGTTTCGTTGCAGGCGGTGATGAATACCTACGGACAAGAACGTTCATTACGCAGTGAGAAAATCGTGGAGCGCGAACGCCTTCATCGGAACGATGCACTTCGTCTTCAGTCTGGACAGCGCTCCTCAACCACTGCACAAATTCCTCCGGTACCATCGACCTTGTGGGACGATATTCTACAGCCAGCAATCTTCGTAGCAGCAGCGGTTACCACGGTGGTGCTTCTTTTCACAGTACGATCGCAATAAAGAGGCAACAACGTGAAGGTTTTGTACATCGTGCGTCACGCAAAATCGAGCTGGGATTATTCAGAGCTAAGCGACTTCGAGCGTCCGCTCACCGCACGCGGCAGACGCGATGCTCCGTTTATGGCGGGCATTATTCGCGAACAAAACGAGCCACCCTTTGTAATTGTGTCGAGCAGTGCTCTTCGCGCAGTCACAACAGCTAGAACATTTGCTACAGAGCTAGGCTTGCCTCTTGCGTCGATGGTGATAACCAATGCGTTATACGAAGCTGGAACGCAGGAAGCGTTGAACGTCGTGCATCGTATAGACAACAACGTAAAGACTGCAATGATTGTCGGACATAATCCGACAATGACGTCATTAGTAAACACGATTAGCGATATTCAGCTCGAGAACATTCCTACGTGTGGTTGCGTGAAGATTGCGTTTCCTAACGCAGACGTATGGACAGATATAGACAAAAGCAGTGGAAAGCTTATGATGTTCGAGTACCCGAAGAAGTACTTTCCTGAGTAGAAACCTCGACAAGGGGTTTCGCGCGAAGAGCGTCCATTAGTCTTATATCCGTCTGTCTGGCGTAATAACCTCAATTCCATGTACTTTCAATCACCATGCCGTAGGCTTGGTCAACGACTTCCCTTCTGGGGTAATAAGGGGATCGGGAAATTGGTGCTTGAGGAGGTCACTCCATTTGACGTGCAGCACACTAGAAGCTACGTTACGAAGACGTGAGGAGACCGTTCCGCCTTGCTTCGTCGGCGCGACATAGCATACTGTGACTTTCTTGTCTAGTTCAGTTTTGACAAGCTTGATCGGTTCACACAGATCGGAATCGTTGGAGATAACAATCGCATGATCGTATTCATTCTTCCAAGCTCTATGAAGCATTTGAGCCGCTAGGTTGACATCGGATCCCTTCTCTTCGCGCGTGTAAACCTTAGCGAACACCGTCGGGTGGGTCGGTATCTTAACAGCGTCCGCGAGATTATAGACCGCTAGTTGGCGCGAGTTACCACTGTTATCAATTACGCTATGAATACCTTCGGGGATCGCAATTTGCTGAGCAGGTAGATGGAGACTATTATTAGGAATACCAAGCCGTTCTACGGGTCTATTAACCGTCTTATTCAGAAATGACCCTAAATGAACTCGCACTTTGCTGTTGGCTTTGAGAGCTCTTATATATACTTGTTGACGATTTGGTCTAAGTGTGTCACCAACGCCATCAACCATGGCAGTGAAATAATGAATTTGAACAACCTGTTCTCCAGGTCTAAGTAGGCTATCTACTAAACTGGCAATATCGAGCCACTTCGCCTTTGCAGCCTTAACGGAATAGAAAAGATTGAAACCATCAACAAATACGGCTACCCTCTTCATACTCGCCTTCTCCTCAAAAAGCCAAGAGCCACCCAAGGGTGGCTCAAGGAACCTACGAATCCAAGCCGTAGGCGGATTTAAGCGACAAAATAACAACAATATCAACTCAGATCAAGTACTAGACCAAGTTAAGACGCCATTAGTTTGCCAAAGGAATGATCGCGTAATTAAACGTGATCTATCGTGCCGCGTGATTACCAGAGGTGTTGCACCGCATTGCGTTCTTCGAGCAGCTCTTGATACGTTGCGTCCATGCGCTGACGTGAGAACTCGTTGATGTCTATGCCCTGCACCATTTCGTATGAGCCGTTCTTGCAGGTTACAGGGTAGCCGTACACAACGCCTTCGGCAATACCATACGAGCCATCGCTCGGGATGCCCATCGTTGTCCAGTCTCCATCTGTAGTACCCAGCGCCCAATCACGGATGTGCTCGATAGCAGCGTTTGCCGCGGAAGCAGCAGAAGACAGCCCCCTAGCCTCGATAATGGCGGCGCCGCGTTTAGCAACGGTTGGAATGAAGTTGTTAGCTAGCCATGCTTCGTCGTTAATAGACTCCCAAACATTCTTGCCATTCGCTTCTACTGAGTAGATGTCTGGATACTGTGTTGTGGAGTGGTTGCCCCAGACAGTAAGTTTATTTAGTTCTGATGTATGAATGCCCGTCTTTGCTGCTATCTGCGAGAGTGCACGATTATGGTCGAGGCGCATGAGGGCCGTGATGTTGCGCGGGTCGAGGTCCGGTGCGCTTTTGCTCGTAATGAGAGCATTTGTGTTCGCAGGATTTCCAACCACTACCACTTTTACGCCGCGATTTGCAGCAGCGTTTAGGGCTTTGCCTTGAACAGTAAAAATCTGCGCATTGGCTTCGAGAAGGTCTTTGCGTTCCATGCCTTTCGAGCGTGGACGTGCGCCTACGAGTAGAGCATAGTCGGTGTCTTTGAAGGCAACGTTTGCATCGTCTGTTGTTACAATGCCATGCAGGAGTGGGAACGCACAGTCGTCGAGTTCCATTGCAACGCCGTTCAGAGCCTGAAGTGCTGGTGTCAGTTCAAGCAGCTGAAGGATTACCGGCTGGTCTTTGCCAAGCATTTCGCCACTGGCAATTCTGAACAATAGACTGTAGCCGATTTGTCCGGCAGCACCGGTTACTGATACGCGTACGGGCTTCTTCATGGGTTGTACTTTAGTATTCGTCGTTAGGAAAAAACGATTGTGTTCGATACCTAAACACCAAGTTCAGGTGTGTACAGAAAACGCCTCGAAAGAGGCGTTATGTCGTGCTAGATGCGTTGAGAGGCTGCGTTGAATTGAATCAATTCACGAAAGGATAAACAGAGACCTTAATGCGGTCTTTGTCCTTGCGTTCAAACTTCACCGTACCTGCGACCAGAGAGAAGATTGTGTAGTCTTTTCCGAGACCAACGTTCTTACCTGGGTGGACGTGTGTGCCGCGCTGACGAATAATGATGTTACCGGCAAGAACATGTTGTCCGCCGAACTTCTTTACGCCAAGTCGCTGAGCATTCGAATCGCGACCGTTCTTTGTAGAGCCGCCGCCCTTTTTGTGTGCCATGACGGTACCTTATTTAGATCGTTATGTCTGTAATTGTAATGCTCGTGTACTGCTGACGGTGTCCGTTAAGCTTCTGGTAGCCTTTACGACGTTTCTTCTTGAACACGAGAACCTTTTCGCCGCGCTCGTGGCCGTTCACTGTTGCTTTAACAACCGAACCCGAGAGAAACGGTGCTCCAAGAGAGATCTTGCCATTGTCAGAGGCAAGAAGGATGTTGTTGAACTCTATGCTGTCACCCGCGTTTTTGGCGAGCAAAGGCACCTTCAGTGTCTGCTTTGGCGACACTGCAAACTGAGTTCCGGCTATTTCTACTACTGCATGCATACTGATAGGGGGCTGTGTTCTGGAAAAGGGGCTCGCAATATAACCCAAAGGGCGGCTTTGGCCAAAAAAGTACTGAAATTGGTACTGACTCATTTTGAAGTTTTTAGGTGATTTATCTAGGTCTATGGGACGTAAAATCTTACTGAACGAGAGGATGACTCTGCTGCCGTCTAGAACGCCCAGCCAACCCCAAATCCAAAGTGAGCATAGACGCGGTTATCTGCCGGATCGACAATAGGCGTAAATGCAGCTCTTAACTGAAGACCCCCTCTGCGCGATTCTCCTCGAAACCCTATCACCCCGCAGGGAACAAAGGGATCATTCTTTACCCAATGCTCCCCGTTTCCTGTGTAGCTCAACTCCGAAACCAGCACGGAGGCACCCACTCCAACTTCCAAATGGTAGTCTGACTGAAACAACAATAGTCGTACAAGAACGGGTGCATAGAGTCTATTGGCTGGTATTAAGGTAATACCAGCCGAAACTCTTAAAGTGTCAAAAAGCCATGGAATTCCGCTTGATTCGCGAAACTTAAACACTGTTACTTCACCGTTTATCGTAGCCCAATAAAGACCGGATCCGCCAAGTTCCGTGAATAGGGAGAAATCCGCGGAGCGCACCTTGTTGTTTGTACTGTCAGCGGCTTTACATGGTGGTGTGAGTAAACATCCACTCGCCAGTCCAACTGTCAACAAGAATTGGAAGGTTGTTTTCATGGAGCATGGTTAAATCATTGGCAGCAATACTATGCTGAAGGATTTGATGGCCCTACTGGCGAAATTATGTCAGGCTCGAAGCACTTGATGCGATCTACCTTCCTGTCAGACCCTAGACCTGTGGGTGTGGTTTTCTCAGGGCAACAAGGTCGATGATCTGGCACGACCATCATAGCCACTCCCATACGCTGCCTTCCTGCCGTTTCGACCGCAATAGTCTCGGAGCAGTGGATGTCGACTTGCTGCTTTTGGACACTCCGACGAAAGTATGTGTTCAACTAGAAAATTGTAATGTGACAAATCAATATATCCTAGAGATAAAACGGACACATTTCGGCCACGTAATGTCGACCTTGTTTGGTCCTTCAATGCCGCACTTTTCATTAAGACTCTGAGCACCCATAACCTCGGTCGGCTTGTAAAACACACTGACTTAGAAATGCGGTGATTGGGAATACTGGGATTACATCGGCAACCTTTTTTAAAAGGTGCCGTAACCCGCCGCCCATGCGAATTACAGTCCCCCTAGAAGCTTGTATATGGACCCTATCCCTCGTGGTCTTAGGGGTGTTCGGTCCAGCACTTACCGGACACATCACAATCTGTATACCAACACTTCTGGGGTTCGATGGCTGCATGGGATGTGGAATTGGACGTGCCATTGGCCTTGCTCTTAGAGGCGATTTTCTGGCATCGTGGAATGCTCACTGGTTTGGAATGCCAGCAGTCTTTATCCTGATAACTCACATCGTTCGCTTAGTAATCAACGCAAATCGACAAAACGACGCCATCAAACCGACCGATACAAACACTCCGATCAACACAAACACACCAATCAACATCTAAACTGGAGTACCACGTGGTTAACATCTTTACCTACCTGCCCGAAATTGACGGCGAAGAACTCGCATACATCAATACGCTCACGCAAAACATGACAGACATGCAAGCCCAGCAGTTTGCCATGATCTATCGCTCGCGTCGTAAAGACCCGCAAACAATAATGATTCTAACGCTCGTGGGTTTCCTTGGATTTCTGGGTATTCCATCAGCCGGTATGCAACGGTTTGCGCTCAATCAGATAGGAATGGGCATTCTCTACCTCTTCACCTTCGGTCTTTGCTTCGTAGGCACGATCGTCGATCTCGTGAACTACCGAAAGATGACAGCTAAGTACAATCTTCAGCAGGCTTACGAAGCGGCGATGATGATGCGTGCAATGGGCGTCGCATAATCGCCTCAAGTTGATGGGTGTAGAAGACTCTACATAATCGCATATAACGAAACCATAAAAGCAGCCATCCGCAATTGACGTTAGTTTTGAGCAATGGCTGCTTTTCTATTTCTACTCGCGACAATTCTGCTCACATCGAACGGAATGATTTATGCGCAGAAACCTGCACCTGTTCCGCGACTAATTGTATTAATTAGCTACGACCAGTATCGCGGCGATTACATAGACAACTTTAAGGCGTTTGCCGGTGTGCGTGGCTTCGAGCGCATGCGCAACGAAGGTGCGATGTTTAGCGCCTGTATGTACACTCATGCGAACCTGATGACGGGTCCGGGACACGCCACGCTCATGACTGGGTGCAACCCCAAACGCAGCGGTATTCCATCGAATGATTTTTGCGACTCAGAGATCGGGCGAGATCTGATCGCTACTTGTACGTATTGCGCTAACGATTTTGGCAAGGGGCTCTCGCCGGCTAATCTGATACCACCGACATTGGGCGATCTTCTGCGCGAGCAAAACCCGAAGTCGAAGTCGGTTGGCATTGCGATAAAGGACAGAGCGGCAATACTGATGTCGGGACATAACCCTACAGCCGCCGTTTGGATGGACTTCAAGTCGATGTCTTTTACAACAAGCCCCTTCTACAAGACCCCTACATGGCTCGGTGCATTAAACAAAAAGGTGCGCGCCAAAAAGCATGCAAATGCGACGTGGACCACATCGATTGCCGAGAGTAAGTCGCCGGCAGTGGACGATCAGATGGGCGAGGGGATGCTGTCGTCCGGACGTCGTACGTTCCCCTACACGATTCCCGCAGCAGACAATGCAAACTTTTTTATCGATTACATTCGCACGCCCTATAACGTACGCGATTTGTTCACAGCTACGAGAACGATAATAGATCGCGAAAAGCTCGGACGTGATGCAGCACCCGATGTATTGTGCGTTGGGGTGTCGACAACAGATTTTGTTGGTCACACATTCGGTCCAGACAGCCGCGAAGTGCAGGAGCTTTACGTCGAGTGCGATAAAGAACTTGCTAACTTTATTGACTACCTCGACAAACGTGTTGGTCGCAGTAGGTATTTGCTCGTAGTTACCTCCGACCATGGTGTCGCACCAATTCCCGAAGTAATAAAGAACATCTCCGCCCAGCAGAAAACAACGGTCGATGCCGGACGCATCCTTGAGTCTCAGATTCACTACACAGTCGACAGCGCACTAAATGCAGCGTATGGCGTGTTGGCAAACAACAAGTCATGGTGTCGTGAAATTTTTGAGCCTAGTATTTATTTGTCCGACGAGGTACTCGCCGAACAAAAGGTCCTAAAGTCAGAGGCGGCAGGGGTCGCAGCTCGCGCTCTGCGCTCGCTGCAAGGGATAGCGATTAGCATAACGAACGACGATATCGAAAAAAATAGACGTCCAGACGATGTACCCATCGCAATCTGGACCTACATCAACAACAGCTACTCCCCAACCAGATCTGGTGATATACTGTTGTACCCAAAGCAATACTGGATTTTCGGAAAAACCCCTGCTACACATGGCACACCCTACGAGTACGATAGGCACGTACCGCTGCTGATGTTAGGAGGCGGAATAGAAGAGCGGACATATTCTACCGACGTGTCGCCCATAGACATTGCGCCAACACTTGCGAAGATGTTCGGCATAACGATGTTGAATGTAGACGGCAATCCGTTGCCAATTAGCCGAGCAAACGCGCGATAACAGTGCGTTGAATTTCTGACGTGCCTTCGCCAATCGTTAGAAGCTTCGAGTCGCGCCAGAACTTCTCTACCGGATACTCTTTGATATAACCGTATCCGCCATGTATCTGAATTGCTTCTTCTGCTGTTCGCACAGACATCTCGCTTGCAAACAGTTTTGCCTGTGATGCAGCAAGTGTGTATGGTTCGCCGTTATCGCGTAACCATGCTGCCTTGTAGGTAAGCATTCTTGCCGCTTCGATTTCCATAGACATGCGCGCAAGCTTCATTTGTATTGCCTGCATATCCGCAAGGCGTTTACCGAATTGCTGACGTTGAGTAGCATACTTAAGTGATGCCTCGAAAGCCCCTTGCGCAAGCCCCACACTTAACGCTGCAATAGAAATGCGTCCACCGTCGAGAATTTGCAGCGATTGCAAAAATCCTTCGCCCTCTGCACCAATAAGGTTTGCATTCGGGACACGAACATTGTCTAGTGCAAGACCAGCAGTGTCTGAGCACCGCATACCAAGTTTGTTTTCTTTCTTCGAGCCGTAGAAGCCAGGCATAGTTTTGTCAACGACAAATGCCGAGATGCCCTTCTTGCCTTTGGTCGCATCGGTAACGGCCATTACAACACAGATGTCGCCCACGTTGCCGTGTGTAATGAAGTTCTTCGATCCGTTTAGTATCCAATGATCGCCATCGCGCACAGCTGTTGTCTGCGTTCCACCTGCATCCGATCCGGCATTGGGTTCTGTTAATGCCCACGCACCCATCGTCTCGCCTTTTGCAAGGCGGGGCACGTAGCGCGACTTTAGTTCATCGGATGCAAATCTGAAAATGTGTGTCGTGCAGAGTCCGTTATGCGCCGCAACACCAAGTGCAATAGACGGACATCCCCGAGCCACTTCTTCAACAATTATGGCGTACTCCATCGTACCCATGCCGCTGCCACCAAGCTCTGTTGGTATGATTATGCCGAGGTATCCTAGGTCGCCGAGTTTTGCGAAGATCTCGGCAGGGAACTCCTGACTCTCATCGAATTGAAGGGCAACGGGGGTAATCTCTTCAGCGACAAATGCTCGGATGTGGTCGCGAATTGCAACCTGATCATCCGACAAATC
Source organism: bacterium (assembly GCA_034440235.1). Taxonomy (GTDB): domain Bacteria; phylum Bacteroidota; class Ignavibacteria; order Kapaibacteriales; family Kapaibacteriaceae; genus JAWXBR01. The sequence goes on along the minus strand of JAWXBR010000041.1, from coordinate 25,005 downwards.
ACACGAAAAGCCACTGGCTGAAGATTCCGACATAATGTCTTTCTAACAGAGATGCAAGCCTCAAACTTACGAAAGTGCATAGGGGGGACAGGCCCGAACGTTCTATAGGCAGAAGTTTTCGTTACATTCAGGTCTGCCAATCACATTAATCTGAGTCCATCTCGACGTAGTGCTTCGCCTAGCTACCATATCATGCCTCTTTGTTCTCGCTAGCTCTTTACTCGCGAGCTCTGTACGTGCGCAGGAGATAACCACCGTTCCGTCGCCACCTGCAGTTCGTGTAATGAAGCGTGTGGATACATCGAACGCCGAAGTGCAGCTTGTTCTTAAAGCCTGGGTGGATAGTCTCGCAGTGTGGCGTCAGTCTGCACTAGGCCTTGGCACCGCGCGCGATAGGTCGGGTTTAGCCGGCATGCCCGACGGTGTAGTGCGCAACTGGTTCGGTCAGTCGGCCGAGGTTGTCGCAACGTTTCCACCAACTGTTCTGAGTATCGAACCAATTGAACAAGGTTGGGAGATTCGTACCCTATTTAGTGCCACAGATTTACTCAGCCGTCATATAGTACCCCTTGGAATACTGCGGTCTGCTTTTGTCCGCGACGACAAAGGAACGTGGACTGTCGAAAGTCCACTTCTGCGCACCACATCGGATTGGGAGGAGACACGTACCGACCGCATCCGTTATGTGCACCCTGCTAACCTTAAGGTCAACAAGAGTCGCGCAAAAGCGGCAAGCGACTTTGTCGCGAGTACTGCAGCAACCTTTGGCATCGAGCCCCCTACAAGAATTACATTTTATGTGACGAATTCGCGCGATGCAATGTCCACGCTGCTCGGCATCGAGTACTATAGCTACCCGCCGAGTGGCTTATCGTATCCAGCAGAGAACATCATTTTGTCGGGGATGGGAGATGCGTGGTATCCACACGAGCTTGTGCACATTGTGTTTAGAGATTTCGACGACGCACATCCTGTTGTCAGGGAAGGGGTCGCCACGTGGCTAGGGGGCAGCCTTGGTGAAGATTTCAGCGTGCTGCTCACACGCTACATACGTGAGAAAAAACCGACTGAAATACCGTCTTTTGTGCAGCTATTCACAGACCCTTATCTACCGCAAGATGACGTCTATATTGTCGGTGCGGCATTGTGCAAAGCCATGTACAACAAGGCAGGTGCCAAGGCAATTCTCGAACTCCTTAGGTCGAAAAGTACCTCTGACGCTATGATTTCTATTACCCGCGTTTTAGGCATAGAGCCTGGTGATCGGCAAGAAACCTTGGTGCCTTTACTAACGCAACTCCTTGAACAATCGGCCGTAGACGCCGGCCGTTGAGGCAACACACGTTAATTTGAATTATTCGCGCTAATACAACTGTTGAATCCAAGACTCATCATTTTAATACAATTCAAAATTTCTGGAGAACAACATGGCGCTTCCCGCCATTCTTCGCTTTAAAGAGGCACATGCCGCCATTGATGAGGCGCATGCCGCCTTTTTTCGTTTCTGCAGCAGGGCAACACTATTATTAGTTGTTGTTGCTGCTTCGGTCGCAACAGCATTAGCTGTCCCGGGTGATACCGTTGCGTTGAACTCCAAAATTCTAACGGGCAAGCTTACAAACGGTGCCACGTATTATATCATGCGCAACAAGAAGCCTGAAAAGCGACTTGAGCTAGTGCTTGCTGTTGACGCAGGGGCGGTGTTAGAAGATGACGATCAGAACGGACTTGCACACTTTGCCGAGCACATGGCATTTAATGGTACGAAGTCGTTTCCTAAGCAAGAGCTTGTGAGCTTTCTAGAGTCGACCGGTATTCGCTTTGGAGCCGACCTTAACGCATACACCAACCAAGATGAAACTGTTTACCAGCTAACTGTGCCGCTCGACAACGCGCAGAACATTATCAAGGCAATCCAAGTGTTGCGCGACTGGGCTGGGTATGTGTCATATGACGACGCCGAGATCGAAGCTGAGCGAGGCGTTGTTACAGAGGAGTGGAGACTTCGCAGGGGAGCAGGAGAACGCGTAAACCGCGTGCACAGCAAAGTGCTACTTGCCGGATCGAAGTATGCAGATCGCGACGTCATCGGCGATACTGCTGTTCTCAAGCATGCTCCTGCCGATAATCTCCGCCGTTTTTATAAAACGTGGTATCAACCCGAACGCATGGCTGTAATTCTAGTGGGCGACTACGACGAGAAAGACTTAGAGTCTTTACTCAAGAAACACTTTGCATTTCCAGCAGGCTCAAGTGGCGGATCGCGTGCTAGAGCAAACTATCCGATTACGGTAACCAACACGACGCGGGTGAGCATAGCATCGGACAAGGAACTGCCTGGAGCAAGCGTAGACATTTACACGATCGGTCCACGTGAGTCCATGATAACTAAAGAGGACTTCCGCCGATCGATGACTTCATCTCTGGTGACAAGTATGTTGAATTCACGACTTTCCGAGATGACGCAGAAAGCAAATGCACCTTTTGCATTTGCGGGTACAGCAACATTTGGTCTTACACGAGCTAACAATGCGTTCTATGCTCAAGCAATTTCTGCCGATAAGAACATTCTTCCGAGTCTGCGTGCACTACTCACCGAAATGCGCCGAGTAGAACAGAAGGGATTTTCGCAGACTGAACTTGATCGTGCTAAGGCAGAGGTATACTCGAGCATGGAAAAGGCATATAACGAGCGCGATAAAACGCCAAATGCAAACCATGCTGCTGAGTTTACACGGAATTTTCTCATACAGGAAGCATCGCCCGGTATTGCACGCGAGTTTGAACTCTACAAAGAAATTCTACCAACCGTTACCCTTTCAGATGTCACGGGTTCGGCGACAAAAGCAATAACCAACGCACACCGAATAATCACCGTTTCGGTGCCAGAAGGAAACGGTTACATCAAACCAACAGAGGCGGAAGTACTTGCAGTAGTTCGTGACGTAGAGAAATCGTCAGTTACTGCGTACATAGACGATGTGCCGCTAAAGCCACTAATGTCAAATACGCCAACACCAGGCACTATCGTGTCGCGATCACAACTGTCAGATGTTGGGGCAGAACAGTGGACGCTTTCTAATGGCGCTAAGGTTGTTGTTAAACAAACGGATTTCAAAGACGATGAAATTCTATTTTCTGCATGGTCTTACGGTGGCGAGTCTCTGGGTGATGAACGTGATCAGGCCACGCTAGGTGTAGCCGCCTCTATCGTAGACGCTGGTGGTCTAGGTGAGTTCTCTACACCTATGCTGACGAAAATGCTTCAGGGGAAGAACATTTCCTTAAGTCCGGGCTCAGGCATGGAAACATTCGACATGTCGGGCAGCACGTCCCTAAAAGACCTTCATTCGTTCTTCGAAGTACTACACCTGACCTTTACAAGCCCGCGATTAGACGAAGAAGCAGCTACTGCATTAAAAGCACGCATGCGTGCTGGGTTGGCTAATAAAGAGACAAATCCCGAGGCTGTGTTCTTCGACACAGTTACAGTTGTATCGAGTGGAAATCACCCACGCATGACGCCAATGTCTGTTGCTACTGTAGACAAGATCGATGCAGCGAAGGCATATGCATTTGTTAAAAAGTCGGTAGAAAATGCTGGGGCCTACACATTCTACTTCGTTGGCAACTTCTCGAAAGACACACTTGAAAACTATGTGAAGACGTACATAGCTAGTCTGCCTTCAACGTCAGAGAAGCCGATGTGGAAGGATGCGGGTATCCGTATGAAGACTGGCAAGATTGAGCGTACGGTTCTAAAGGGAATCGAAGCGAAGAGTGCCGTTGTAATGACCTATTCGGGTCCGTTCAAATACTCTCCCGAAGAACGGTACAACATCATCGCTTTAACTGAAGTAATGAGCACGCGACTTCGCGAGCAATTACGCGAAGAAAAGGGCGGAGTGTACTTCGTTGCTGTTCAGCCATCGATGAACAAAATACCTGTCGAAGACTATTCGATTACGGTATACTTTACGTGCGAACCAAACCGTGTCGACGAATTGGTTAGTGCAGTTCGTAAAGAAGTAGACTACCTGCAGAACAACGTTGTTGACGCCTCTTACATCCAGAAGATCAAAGAAATTCAGTCAAAAGAGCGCGAAGTAAGCCGTAAGTCAAATCAATTCTGGCTCGGAAGCATAAAGGCAGTCCAGGTTTCGGGCGAACCCTTGTCTGTTATCGGACGTCGCGACGAGCTAATCAAAGCACTTACGCCAGAGCAAGTAAAAGAAGCTGCGCGCAAGTATCTGGCAACAAGCAACACTGCAATCTTTGTGCTCAAGCCAGAGAAATAAGCATACAAAACTGAGGCGGTTGGCTATTTGCCGGCCGCCTCTAGTGTTTCGATACAGATCATATTTGTTCTTGCGCGTCCGACAAGTGGACGTCCGATTGTAAACACAATAACAGATCCAGGCGGAAATGTTTTCTCTTTCACGAGAAGCGCCTTGATGTGTTCGATGGTTTCGTCTGTAGTTGTAATGGAGTCTACAACGATTGCTGTTACTCCCCAGAGCATTCCCATTCTGCGTGCAACAGATTGCATCGTAGTTACGGCAATGATAGGGGCACGTGGACGCCGGTTAGAAATCAACCGCGCGGTTTGTCCGCTATAGCTAAGTGAAGCAATTGCCGACACACGCTGTTCCTCTGCGATGTGTGCAGCGGCCATTGCAATAGAGTCGGTATTAGATTCTTTGGGATCGAACCTCACCGATGCTGGCATATGAAGAAGTCCGTCGCTTACAAGTTCCTGTTCAGCCTCTGTACAGATGGTACGCATGTATTGCACGGCCTCGACAGGATATGCACCAACTGATGTCTCAGCGCTTAGCATCACCGCATCTGTGCCGTCCAGAACAGCATTTGCAACATCGCTAGCTTCTGCACGAGTTGGACGCGGACTACGAATCATAGACTCGAGCATCTGTGTTGCAGTAATTACAGGCTTGGCCTTAGCATTGCAAAGTTTAATAATCTTTTTCTGCACGATGGGTACATTCTGTGCAGGAATCTCAACACCAAGATCACCGCGAGCAACCATAATTACATCAGAAGCATCGATGATGGCTTCGATGTTTTTAAGTGCTTCTGGCTTTTCAATCTTGGCAATAATGGCTTGTGTGCCACCGTACTTGTGAAGGTATTTGCGCAGTACGTCTATGTCGACAGCAGAACGTACAAACGATAGAGCAACATAGTCGCATTCTTTATCGATTGCAAACCGTACATCGGCTCTATCCTTTGTCGTCATTGATGGCTGTGAAACAATGGTATTAGGAAGGTTGATACCCTTGCGTGGTTTTAGCACACCCCCGTAGATAACCAGGGCATTAACAATATCTCCGTTAATGCTTTTTACCTGTAGCTTCATGAGGCCATCGTCTAATAACAACATGTCGCCTTTGCGTACATCAGCAGCGATGGTTGGGTACTGCACCGGAATCATCGAATCGGTTGGTACGAGCTTTTGGTGACGTATTACACCAACATCTACAAGCTTTACATCGCGGCCAACAACCAAGGTCATTGCGTCTTTGCCAACAAAGTCACCAACTCTAATCTTGGGTCCCTGCAAGTCAGCAATAATCGGTACGTACGTCCGCAGCTTCGCTTCTGCCTTGCGAATAAGGTCTATGTATTGTTCATGGCTGGAGTAGGCGCCATGCGACATGTTTAGTCGAAAAGCGCTGGCTCCGGCCTTAATCATGGCAATGATTTTCTCTTCTGAAGCAACCGCCGGACCCATCGTGCAGAGGATCTTGGCTTTGTGCTGAAGGCTGCCGTGAAATGCAGGCATGATTTCCTATGTGGTGGTAAGAACAGTTGTTCGTGGTTTCGGCCATGCAAACGGCTCAATAGTTATTGCACGTCCGGTCTCTTCGTCAAGGATGAGATGCACACCACAGACGCGCACATCATGTTCAGCTACTTCGTATTTGTGCGCTGTCTGGAGCATCAAACGTTTTATCGCGATGTCTTTTTTCATGCCGAGTACCGAATCGTACGGACCCGACATACCAGTGTCTGAAATGTAGGCTGTACCACCGGGCAAAATCGTAGCGTCGGCAGTCTGCACATGTGTGTGTGTGCCTAGTACCGCGCTCACACGTCCGTCGAGATACCAACCCATTGCAATCTTCTCTGCAGTCGCGTCTGCATGAAAGTCTACCAAGATCATCTTGGTCCGGGGGGCCATCTTCGCTAGTGCGCTATCGGCAGCTTTGAACGGGTCGTCGATTGGTTGCATGTACACACGGCCTTGTATCTGCAACACGCCAATCGTCCGCTGATCGGGCAGTGTCACAATCGTCCAGCCGCGTCCAGGGTTTTCGGCAGGATAGTTCAGTGGTCGCAGAACGTTTGGGTTTGTAGCAAGCAACGTGCGTGCTTTCCAATTCTCCCAAATGTGGTTGCCGGTTGTAATACAATGAACGCCGGCACTGGTAAGCTCGTTGGCTTCCTTATCGGAGAGCCCCTTACCATCGACGATATTTTCACCGTTTACAATTACAGCATCGGCGGTGTAGCGAGTTTTAAGGTCATCGAGCGTTCGTAGTACTTCGCGGAGTCCGACATGCCCAACGATATCGCCGATAAACAACACATGAAAGGGGCGCATGGGGCTTTAACCTTGAGCATAATGAACAGCTAAACTACGAAACACCCCTGCTGTGGGTATTTTAGTACGTAATGGCAACACGTATCTACACAAAGACGGGTGACGATGGTTCCACCGGCCTGTTCGGAGGGGCGCGTGTTCAAAAAAACGCCCCGCGCATCGAAGCCTATGGCACTGTCGATGAACTGAACGCTATCCTTGGCATTGTGCTCACGCAAGAATTGCCAGAAGACCTGAGGGCCGAGCTAACGGCGACTTCGGCACATCTGTTCACGCTCGGGGCCGATTTAGCTACCCCTCTAGATCCGCCGCCCACGTACAAAATCCCGAGAATTACCGAGGAACACGTACTAGGGCTCGAACGTCGCATCGACCGTATTGAGGCAACCCTGCCTGCTCTGAAGGCATTTATACTTCCGGGCGGTGTCGAGTCGGCAGCAACGTTACACTTGGCCCGCACCGTCTGCAGACGAGCCGAACGCGCAGTGGTAACGCTAGGAGAGACAGAAAATACCGGTGAGTACGTTTTGCGATACCTAAATCGGATGTCCGATTGGTTGTTCGTATCGGCTCGCTACGCCAATGCCTGGGCAGGTTTCGAAGATGTGCCCTGGAATCCCAATGACTGAGTTAACGATATTTGCGGCCTGTTTAGTCAGGACAACCAATTTCGAGTTTTTTAAACCACGTTCGAGGAGAGACACATGCCTTCATTAATGAGAAAATTACCTGCGTTTTTAGTAGCTCTCGTGGCACTAGTTGCCGTCAGCTGTAATACCAACGACGGTCCCGTAGACCCTGGTACCACACCAAATGCACCAACCTCGCTACAGGCGCAGTCGCGCTCTGAAACAGCTGTTGCATTGCAGTGGAATGCATCGGCTAGCGGAGTATCGCCGAGCGGATACCGTGTTCTATACAACGTAAAATCAAGCGCAGTTACAGATTCGATTACTGTTACTGGTGCAACATCAACAACTGCTGTTGTCACAGGACTCACATTCGGCGTGATCTACGAATTTTCAGTCAAGGCTTTAAATGGTTCAACGGCGAGTGTAGCATCTGGCTCGATTGAGTGGGCGCCTGCAAAGCGTTCAGGTATCCTTAAGCTGTACTCTGGATTTAATCCTGCCGAAGGCAGCGGCCTTGTTGTATTTGAGAATGCTCCTGCGGTAGCATCCATAAACCAAGGTAGGTTATGGGATTTGGCGTTCGATGATGTAACCGACCCTTCACGCCCACACATTGCATCGCCAGGTCAGACGGCCTATGTAAATAATTCGTTCGAGTTTTCTAACGGACAGGTTGCTAAAACTGTCTACCTCGGACGCCAGTACACGAATATTTCAAGTCTTGATGAAATCTGGGAAACGACAGATCTAGACGACGATTCGCTGAACAAAGAAAAGTTCTACGACCTGAGTAGCATTGGTGGAACAGGTAGCTTCGGCTTCGTTTTTGCTTCGAGAGCACAATCAGGAATCTTTACCTATGGTAAGGCACTGGTCATTCGTACAAACAATACGTTTATTCAGGGTTCAGGCACAAATAAGTACATCGAAGTACAAGTTTCGTACCAAACAAACCCTTCAATCCCATATGCACTTCGTGCGAAGATGGAAGCAACTGCTCTAAACAGGGCAGGCGAAATCAATGTCAACGCTCGATAAGCTGTTGATTTAAATCTCCAAAAAAGAAAAAGGGCGTCCATTGGACGCCCTTTTTTTGTCATGTACTTTCTTTAGAAAAGAACTCGGAGCGATTAGCGGCTTTTTCTAATCGTGCCAGTGGAGGCTGAGCCATCAGGATTGGTAGGAGGAGCAATCTTTGTGTTCGCTGCCTTCTCTGCTGCTGCCTTCTCTGCTGCCTTCTTCTTCAGCCAAGCCTTCCTGTCGTTCACCTGTAGCATCGAATCGACGCGGGCGAGCGAGTCTTTGCTGGCCTGTAGCATCGAATCTGCCTTCAGCTCTGCAAGTGAATCTGTGTTAACAGTTGGTGTTGTATTCGCTGGAATTTCAACTGGCACTTCTTTCGTTTCTGTGTTGCATGCGACAAATAGAGCTGTCGCTAGAGCCACAGAAGCAATGATCGAACGATTCATGGTATCTCCTGAGAGTAAATGGTAGATGAACAAGCAACGGCAAGTCTACGACGAGAATTCTGTGTCTTCAATGAATCAAGTATGAAACGTTCGTCATGTAAGTCTGCGTAGGCGGGCGGCGAAAGCGCCGTCAGATTTGTGCACATGGGGGAATGTCCGCATAAAACCGTCGCTCACTACTTCCGTTGGCAGAAATCGTTCCGCTGGTTCGAGCTCAAAATTCGGGTTGTCTGCCAGAAAGGCTTGAACGACATACTCATTCTCCTCTGGCTCGATGGTACATGTGCTGTACACCAATGTGCCACCGGGTTTGACTACGGTGGCTGCATGATCGAGGATCTGACGCTGCGTAATGGCCATGTGCCGGACGTCTTCGAGCGCACGGCGCCATTTGATGTCAGGTTTCTTGGAAAGGGTCCCGAGGCCCGTGCAGGGGGCGTCTACCATTACGAGATCTGCTAACACTTCCGGAGCGAATTGGCGAGCATCGCCGTGAAGAGGCTCGATAATAGTCACACCAGACCGACGGGCGTTGTCCTCTATGAAGCGAAGTTTCGACTCGTACATTTCGAGAGCAACAATGCGTCCGGTGTTTTGCATGACCTCGGCCGCAAACACCGCCTTACCACCAGGAGCAGAGCACAAGTCATACACAAGCATACCAGGCTTCGGTGAAGCAAGCTGTACAACTAAGCTGGCACTCGCATCCTGCACGTTAACCAAGCCTTCTGTAAACAGGGGTAGTGCTCGAATATCACGCAGCGATGTAATTAATACGCTGTCTGGGTGAATCGGCGACACTTCATACCTGATTTCGTTCTCTGTCAGGGTCCGCTCGACTTCCGCAGTCGTAGTCTTGAGTGTATTCACGCGTAACGTGAGCATTGGGCGATGATTATTGGCAGCGAGTAAGAGCTCCATATCTGCTTCGCCATACCTCTCCAGATAGCGACGTACTATCCACTGCGGGTGGGAGTAGACGATCGAATGATAAAGGACAACGTTTTCTTCCTTAACAGGGTAACGGATGTTCTGAATGTTGCGAAGAACGTTGCGCAATACTCCATTCACGATTCCGGCGTGGCGATCGCCTTTTAACCGCTTAACCATCTCAACGGACTCGTTAATAGCGGCAGGGGGAGGAATTTTCGACAAAAAGAGCATCTGATAGAGCGCAATACGCAGGGCGTTCTTCGTCAGGGCCAGACACTTGGCGAACTCTCCATGATAGAACCCTGTTAGAATCCAGTCAAGCCTGCCCTGCCACCGCACTGTCCCATTTACGAGTTCTGTGACAAGAGCCTTGTCGGCAGGCGCCAGCTCTGTGCGCCGTAACTCGGCGTCCAAAAGTTTGTCGATGTACGAGTCGCTACTTTCGTATCTGCTAAGCAGCTTTACGGCAGTACCTCGAGCCGTTTCGAAGATAGTATTGTTGTCGTTGACAGAAACAGAGGGCGCTACATACTCGTGCGCCCCAAAAGGTGCTTGCTCGTTGCTCATAGGACGCAAGTATACTAAATGCTTCACGCTTGCGAATGACGGCTTAACATGATAGTTTCACGCCTCACCGTATTCATACTGTGGCGCTTCGTGCCCCTTGCCCATCCTTCGTCAGCTTTTGTCGTCCTTCTACTGCTCCTTTTTTTAGGGGTCGGAAGGGTCGTAGGGCAAACAAACGTAATGGAATCGGACCCGTTAACTCCGCGCAAGATTCTTGTATACGATATGATCGGCGCCTATGCTGGAATCTCGAATAACATGCAAGGCGGAAGCTTTCTGACTGCTTGTGATTGCGAGTTTACAGGTGGAGCAAAGACGTCGTTTGCTGGCGGACTTGTGTTTGAACGATTAACAAAATCAAGACTTACTTTTGGCGCAATGCTTGGATTCGAAAGTCGCAGTATTGATGCCCGGTTTCTTGAGATTGAAGGAGTTACACAAAGGTCACCTGCTACTAGTCAGGAGTTCGTTGTGCCGATGACTTTTCGAAATACGGCAGAGGTAGCGATTTCGATGGCCTCGATGAGCCCGTTTATTAAGATGACCTTCTTCGATTTCGCATATGTCAGGGCTGGACCCAGTTTCGGCTATATTTTTTCGTCGTCATTAAAACACACAAAAGAGCTTGTAGACGATTCGATCCGATTCCCCAATGGCGAGGTTGCCTCTGTTTCGTTAACTGGTTCCGACACACGATCAGTGGTCCTCGAAGACGGTTCGTTCCCCGAGATCAATGCTTTGCAGATATCCGCTTTACTGAGTGCAGGGTTCGAGATCCATTTCACCAAGAAATTTTTTCTTGGACCGGTGGCTCAGTACGTTCTACCATTCACGGCAGTATCCAAGCGGGGCAGCGACTTTACAATACGCTCATTCCAGATTTTTCTCGAAGGCAGATTCATTTTCTAAGGCGGGCAGGCCTTGGCGAGTTTTCCACAATTACCTATCTTTTGAGTTCGCGCCGCGACACGGCAAAGACATGAACGTGCTTATGGTGGGTCAATCTTTAGAAGGAATAGGACGCGTATGATGCAGCGAGTTGTTACTGTATGCCTTTGTTTGCTGCTTTTCGCACTAAAAGCACAGGCGTCAGAACCTGAGAACGAACTAACGCTGTATGGCGTTGTTATCGAGGCTACGCCTCTTAATCAAGATTCGCGCGGTGATATCCTCGAGGATCCGAAGCGTATCAAGATTCTAAACCTTGGTAAGGTTGTGAATCACGGAGGTCTTGATTACGGTCCGACCGTTTCTGCCGATGGCAAGACGCTCTTCTTCGTTTCCAACCGTCAGGGAAGTCGCATCACACGTGATGGCGACTTCTCGCATGATTTTTGGTTGACGCGGAAGGCGCATAATCTTGATACGATCTTCAGCATACCAGTAAACATCGACACAGTAGACGCAGGTGTGAATACTGTGACGAATGAAGGCGTTGCTTCGATTGCTGCAGATAAACAGACTCTGTACTTCACTGGTTGTAATCGTGCCGATGGTCTAGGTGATTGTGACATCTACATTGCTGAAGTTGAAGGTGACCGATTTGGTAAGCCACGTAACTTGGGTCGCGCGGTGAATTCCGAATACTGGGATTCTCAGCCAACGATCTCACCAGACAAGCAACGACTCTATTTCACATCGAACCGGCCATCACCAACCAACCCCGATGGTGACGGACAGAAGGACACAGACATTTGGTATAGCGACTGGGATGATGATCTGGGTGAGTGGAAGCCAGCTAAGAATCTGGGTCCGGACGTCAACACAGCTAAAGCCGAGGTCAGTCCGTTCATCGCCGCCGATGGTAATACGTTGTTCTTTGCTTCGAATGGTCACCTGCCGAATATGGGTGGGTTAGACTTCTATCGTACGGTGAAGACTGGCGAACGTGACCGCGAGGGGCGCGACCGATGGAGCAAATCAAGCCAACTGCCCGCACCGATCAACACAGCCGAAGACGAACAGTTTATCTCGCTACCAGCTTCGGGTGATGTTCTTTACTTCTCGTCGCGTCGTACAGACCTTCCTGGTTATCAAGGCGACCTCGACATCTTCATGGCTCTCATTCCTACGTACTTCAGAGCCGTCAACCTGATTGTTAACGTAGTCGACGAGTGTACTCAACAGTCAATTCCTGCAACGCTAACGTTTTCGAATCCGAAAACCGGACGTAATGTTCGTGATAGTGTTTCTACATCACGGACAGAGGCGAACGTTGTTATTGGCGACGCAGAATATGGCGGACCAGACAATCGCGATCGAGTAGTGCAGTGGACTGTTGGCGCATCATCACCCGTGTATGGCGAAACAAGCATTACTGTAGATGTTGCCGATCCGGGTCAGACTACCGCAAAAGATTCGGCTAACGTTGCAACCGAGATTCGTCGAACGATCACACTTGGTCGTCGTCCGACGCTTACGTGGGATGCCGCCTACTCGGATTGGGAAAAGAAGAAGAACGGAAATTTCAAAGGCCTTGTTATCGAAGAGCGTGCAACGATCATCATCTATCCGTTGTTGCCATATATCTTCTTCGATCTAAGCGGCGCTACAATTCCAAGCCGCTATGTGCTGTTCAACAACCCTACACCAACAGCTAACTTCAACGACGAGCGCATTCCTGGCGGTACACTCGACAAGTACTACCAAGTCCTGAACATTTTTGGTTACCGCCTAAAGAAGCACCCAACAGTTTCTGTAGAGATTACGGGTACAGTTGATGAGAAATTCGAAGACAAAAACTCACCTCTTCCAAAAGAACGTGCGCAGATTGTTTACAACTACCTTCGCGACGTATGGGGAATCGAAGAAAGCAGAATGTCGATGAAGAGTCGGGGTTACCCAGAAGAAAAATCGAATCCGAAAGATTCGCTAGGTATGACAGAAAACCGTCGTGCAGAAATCCGCTTCAAGGGCGACGCCGAAGAAGTTTGGCAAGTGGCACGTCCGATTCTCGACAACGATCCTACCGACTTCCCATCGCCAAAGGATCTAACATTCCAGATGGCAAACGGTATCGACAACGAAATCGTTGCCTCACGCCGTATCGAAATCAAGCGTGCTGGGGCTGAATGGAATACGCTAACTAATGTTGGAATGACTGAGCCTAGCAACGTCTGGAATTTCGAGAACCCAGCGGGAGAAATTCCAAAGGGTCGCGTTGAAAAAGGCCAATCGGAACTTGCTTTGCCACCTTACGAAGCGCAACTTGTTGTTGTATCGAAGAATGGCACTGAATGCCGTTCTGACGTCACTAAAATTCCTGTCAAGCGCGTTTCATCACGTGGCCGTACAATTGAGAAGGATGAAATCGCTGGCAAGACACTTGAAAAGTACAACCTCATTCTGTTCGACTTCGACAAGTTCACTGCTGGACCGATGAACGAACGCATCCTTCGCGAATATGTGTTTGGACGCGTGAAACCATCGTCCGACATCAAGGTTGATGGTCACACAGATGTTGTTGGTGAATACGGCCACAACAAAAAACTCTCAGAAAATCGTTCGCGTACCGTAGAAAACGCCATCAAGTCTTCAACGGGTGGTAAATACCAGTCACTCATTAGCCGCGGTACTGGCGAAGACGAGCCATTGTACAACAACATCCTACCTGAAGAGCGATTCTTCAACCGTACAGTTCAAGTAATCATCGAAACACCGCTTCAGGATGCTGGTCTCGACGACTAACGCATCATCGTCAGGCAGTTTGTATCGAAACCAAACCATCTGTCTAGTACCTCCGAATTAATTGAACGCCCGCTTTATGCGGGCGTTCTTCGTTTCAAATGAATGTTTACCTACGCGCATTATGCATACTGAAGAACAAGCTGTGCCGTAGCTTTGCGGCATGATGCATTGGAACGTCGACCCCGTCCTGTTTTCACTAGGACCACTTTCACCACGATGGTATGGCGTTCTCTTCGCGCTGGCTTTTGTTTTCAGCTATTACATTATGCGTTCGATTTTCAAGGCCGAACGCAAGCCCATGGTCGATCTTGATGCGTTAACCATCTATATGATCGTCGGTACGATTCTCGGTGCACGCATCGGACACGTAATGTTCTACGAGCCAGAAATCCTTCTTGATAACCCACTTGCGCTATTTGCGATATGGCAGGGCGGCCTGGCGAGTCATGGTGGGGCGCTGGGTATTATACTCGGACTTTACCTCTTTCATCGTAAACACAAGTCGTACAGCATGATATGGCTGCTTGACAGGCTTGCAATCGTTGCCGCTATTAGCGGCATGTGTATACGTATTGGAAACTTGTTTAATTCCGAAATTCTTGGATATCCTACTAATGTGCCCTGGGCGGTTGTCTTCGATTTAAAGAGTCCAATTCCACGTCACCCCGCTCAAGTCTACGAAGCACTGCTCTGTCTTGCACTCTTCATACTCACGTGGGCAATGTACAAGCGAGGTGTCGCCTTCGCACATCCAGGACGGCTGATAGGGGTGTTCCTGGTGCTCTTGTTTACGGGACGGTTCCTTATCGAATTCCTCAAGGAACGTCAGGTCGATTTCGAATCAGTACTGCCGCTCGACATGGGTCAGCTCCTTAGCATCCCCTTTATCGTTGCAGGCGTTTGGTTTCTATTCCGACCTTCCGTGCCAAAGCCGGCTTCTCGATAACGCTAAAGCCCGCAACCGATTCACGCACAGTAAGCTTTGCAGCAGGATTCTTGATCGAAGAATACGCGAAGTAGCGTAACCCGTTTGCGTCCACAATCTTCGTGCACACAACCTCTTTCGAAACCGGATTTGTGTGCCAAACCATCCACGTCGTACTATCACGCTTTACTGCATTCGCTTTTACGTCGATTGTTTTCAGTGAATCGAGTTGCTGGCGCACGAAATCATCAAGAGACTGAAGCCCTTTCAGCGGTACAGCGCGAATTTCAATGACGCTACCATCTGCAGATGTTAGCTTGCCGACGACGTCTGTGCCCTCTGACGGCGTTTGAACCTGCCAACGGTCTGGACTGTCGCTTGCAAGTAAAAAGCCCGCAGCGGTGTCTATAAGGTTCTTCCCGTTAAACCGCTTACCGACAAAGCCCCCCGAGTCGAGGCCCCCTTCAATCTCGATATCAGAAACCGTACCGCTAGAAACGCTGATTGAGTCGCCTAGCACCTTCAAGCGTGCTGTATCTGCGCCAATCTGCTCAACAAGAGGTTTTTCAAGCGAGACCTCGACGCCGTCCTTCGTCACCTTTAGCGTGCCACCCCGATTGTCTATGTTGTTGAAGAACATCACCGCGCATACGAGGCCAACTAGCGTGATGGCAGACGCAACAATGAGCGTGCGTTTGGTTTTCTCGCGCTCGACATGGACTTGGCTCTCGTTCATGAGGCGAACATAGCACGTCGAAGGCTAATTTTGCGCTCCCACTGAATAACAGCGCGCAATGCGCGCCATTCAGAACAATGTGCTACGCGCACTATTACAAAACGACATATACGTTCAAACGAGGCACACATGGCTATATCGAACATCACAGTTATCGGTGCCGGCACAATGGGCAACGGCATTGCGCACATTGCTGCGCAACACGGACATAACGTCACCCTGGTTGATGTGAGCGATGCTGCGCTTCAGAAAGCTTTGAGCACCGTAACAGCCAACCTCGACAGGCAAGTAAAGAAGGAAGTGCTCACACAGGCCGATCGCGACGCCACACTTGCGCGCATTGCCACAAATACAAGTCTTGAAGAAGGGGCGAAGGGGGCTGACCTTGTCGTCGAAGCAGCGAGCGAACGCCTAGAAGTAAAACAGCAGATTTTTGCGACCCTCGATGCCATCTGCAAACCAGAGTGCATTCTTGCAAGCAACACATCATCAATTAGTATAACAACGCTTGCTGGTGGAACGAAGCGTGCAGATAAGTTTATCGGCATGCACTTCTTTAATCCGGTGCCGGTAATGAAGCTCTGCGAAATTATTCGCGGACTTGCCACGAGCGATGAGACATATGCGACAATTAAGGCGCTGGCCGTTGGACTCGGTAAAACACCGGTCGAAGTGCAAGACTATCCTGGTTTCGTATCGAACAGAATTCTAATGCCAATGATTAACGAAGCAGTGTACTGCGTTATGGAAGGCATTGCTTCTGTCGAAGACATCGACACTGTGATGAAACTTGGTATGGCGCATCCGATGGGTCCGCTTGCGTTGGCCGACTTCATCGGACTCGACGTGTGCTTAAGCATTATGGAAGTGCTGCACGACGGTCTTGGTGATAGCAAGTACCGGGCGTGTCCGTTGCTGCGCAAAATGGTTGCCGCCGGACATCTTGGCAAGAAGAGTGGCCGCGGCTTCTACCAGTACTAAGTCGCATTGTAGCGTGTATAGACTCGACGTCTTAGAACACAGAGATCTTTAGATAGCGCGACGGATTTCTCTTCATGTCTAAGAGGAGAGAGTCGAGTGAGTTGATGCTCTTGTTCAGATTGATGTAGAACGCAGATCCCGGTTGATAGCTGTCGAGCAAACTGTTCGCACGTCTCGACAACGAGCCAACCATGGTGTCGGCGCTCGATGCCGTTGCATTCAGTCTGTTGTACAGTGAGTCGCTCTTAATAAGCTTGCCGAATGTGCCGTTGCCCTGTTCAATAGATGTCGTGATTTTCGACAGGTCGCCACTCATCATGTTAAAATTGTTTATCGATGATGCGAAGTTGCGTCCGACGGCTGGGTCGCCGTACATCGCAGCAGCAGACTCTATATGTGCGAGAGCTCTGTTTAAGCGGTCACTTGTTTCTGTCGTTGTAATGAGCTTGCCAAGTGAGCCTTCACCGCGTTCGACTTTGCCGAGGATTGCGACCAATGATTCTGATGCTTTTCCTACAGATTCCATGGTCTTGCCTGCTGTTTCTGCCATATCCTCTAGGCCAACATCGTCTACAACTACAAGGAAGCCACCATCTTTAAGGTACGTCGGCGAGTGCCCGAGTGTGATGTCGATGTACTTATCGCCGAGCATGCCGAGCGACTTAATCATTGCCCTTGAGTCTTGAGTAAGCAAGGTGAAGTACTCTTCCTTGACATTCATTGTGACCATGATGTGTGTGCTATCGTTCACACGCTGAAACTCCAAGGCCGAGACAGTGCCAACTTTTTTACCGGCTATTGAGACAAGGTTTCCTGTGTTAAGTCCCTTGATATCAGGAATTAGTAGGTGAACAATGCTGTGGCTCGTTAGTAGGGTTGTGTTCTTGCCGATGATTAACGCGAGGGAGGCTACGAGGCCAAGACCGATGACAAATAGGATACCCGTGCGGACATTGCGCCAGCCGGTGCCCTTCTTTTGTGATACAGCATATGTAGTCATGACATAGTCTCCGGGCTTCTTGCTTTGTTGTTATGCGGTGTTGAATGTGACTCTTGTTCGATGAGGAATGACTCGACGAAAGCGTGATCGCTCGCATGAAGTTTGGCCGGTTCGTCATCGAACACGAGCATGCCTTCGTAGAGAACGATTACTCTATCTGCAATGGCAAAAACGTCAGCAATGGTGTGCGTTACCATCACTGCACCAAGACCACGTTCTTCGCGAAGTTTGGCAATGACGTCTAGAATTTTCTTCGAGGAAATCGGGTCGAGTCCAACGGTCGGCTCATCCAGCAACACCATTCGCGGATCAAAAATCAGCGCACGTCCGATAGCCAAACGCTTTTGCATACCACCAGAGAGACTGTCGGGCAGTTCGTTCTCGTAGCCATCCAATCCGGCGAACGTGATTGCATTGCGAACGCGCTCGTTGATCTCCGACTCGGGCAGACTAAGATTCTCACCAAGAAAAAACCCGAGGTTTTCGAGTACGGTTAGTGAGTCAAATAGAGCGTTGCCCTGGAACACCATTCCCATCTGCTTACGAATTGGGAACAGCTTCGATTCGGGCAGTTTTACGACATCAACTTTGTCAACGAGAATCTCGCCACCGTCTGGCCGAATCAGACCAATCATCAATTTTAAGATCGTGCTCTTACCCGAACCGCTCGGACCAAGTATTGCCGTGATCTTTCCATCGGGTATACAAAGGCTAATGTCCTTGAGTACTTTTTTCCCACCAAACGACAGCGATACGTTGCGTAATTCAATCATGTTAGAGGTTTTCCAACACAAGCTTTGAGATGTAGAAGTTTAGGAGTAAAACCAAGCCACTCGACACTACAATTCCCTTTACTGTCGATTGGCCCACGCCTACGGTACCCCCACTAGCACTAAAGCCATTGAAGCAACTCACAAGAGTAATGGCTACGGCAAACACTGGCGGTTTTACAAACCCAACAAGGAAGTCGTGAAACTCAAGCGGCGCAAGTACTGAGTTCCAGTAGAAGCCCGGGTCGATGTTGTGGTAGCCCTGAGCTACGAAACTGCCACCGATGAGCCCGACTGCGCAACTAACAGCCGTAAGTGGAAGGAACATGATAAGTGTTGCTACTAATCGTGGCATCACGAGCTTAGCAATTGGGTCTGTGCCAAACGCACGGAGCGCATCGATTTGTTCAGAGATCTTCATCGCGCCCAACTCGGACGCAAAGCTTGCGCCTACTCGTGCAGCTAACATGAGGCCGGTTACCATTGGTGCCATCTCGCGAATCACAGAAAGTGCAGTGGCTCGTCCGGTAAGTGTTTTAGCTCCGAACGACTCGAGCTGATTGCCGACCTCCATGGTCAGCAAGCATCCAATAGAGATGGAGCTCACCAGCACGATAACAATCGAAGATGTGCCAGCGGCATACATCTGTGTTGTGATGTCGCTCCAGTAGCGTTTCATCCAAATCATCGCACCAAACGACCGAAGCGAAAAGAATAAGAAATTCTGCATCGTTTCGAAGAATTCCTTCGATCGGTCGCTCAATCGTCGTCTATACGCTATGATAAATTCGGCGTTCATGATGCCCGAAGAAAGTGGTTGCCGGATCGATGTATAGGGTTGTAGTCGGAGACAGTTATGAGGCTAGAGAGTTCCCCCTCAAGCGAAACTAGAGTCGAAAACCGGCACTGTCAAATCGGTGCAAACCAGTCTCAAGCACGCCCAGCGTTGCAGTATCACCAATGTGTTGCGTCGGCGCACGCAAAGATCGCACACATACGAGCGCGTCCGTCATGCGTACAAACGACAACCATTCATGGCCGATGTATTCGATGTTCTCTACTGTGCCCGATACCGTGTAAGCGTACAAATCGTCCGAATGTGCGTTCTGCTCGTTGAAAGCATCTGCCCCGTTTGAATGCACGTAAACGAAGTCTTCAGGACGTACCCCAATGGTGCCGTTTGCCAGGATGTTCATCGAAGGACTGCCGCAGAACCGAGCGACGAAAACGGTCGCGGGTGTTCGATAGACTTCCTGAGGGGTCGCAATTTGATGGAGTGTGCCTGCATTCAGAATCGCCATACGGTCTGCCATGGTCATTGCTTCGACCTGGTCGTGGGTTACGTAAATGGTTGTTATGCCAAGTGCACGCTGAAGCTGACGCAATTCGGTGCGCATGTGTACACGCAGTTGAGCATCGAGGTTGGAAAGGGGCTCGTCGAAAAGGAAGACTCGTGGTTTGCGTATGATGGCACGTCCAACTGCAACACGTTGCCGTTGCCCACCCGAGAGCTGTCGTGGTTTCCTATCGAGTAAGTCTGTGATGTTCAAGAGTTCTGCAATCTCACCAACACGTGCCGAAATCTGCGCCTTCGGTTCTTTACGAATTGATAAAGGGAAGGCAAGGTTCTGCGCAACAGTAAGATGTGGATACAATGCGTAGTTCTGAAAAACCATCCCAACATCGCGCAGGCGAGGAGGTACGTCGTTCATTATCTCGCCATCGAACTTTATGTTACCCGACGACACAGATTCGAGTCCGGCAACCATGCGCAGAAGTGTGCTCTTGCCAGAGCCGGACGGACCCACTAGGACAAAAAACTCACTTGGCTCAATTGTAAACGAGACTTCACGAAGCGGGTGCACACCATCGTAATTCTTTGAGACATGGTCGAACGTAATGCGTGTCACAGGCCAGTCTTCTGAAGATTTTCAAACAACGTTCGTTGTTCATCAGACAGCGTGGTTGGCAGAGCAACATCGATTGTTACGTACAAGTCGCCGCGTCTATCCAAAACACCATACACAGGCATCCCTTGGTTTCGTAGTCTGAACACCTTGCCTGGAGTTGTACCTGCAGGAACATTCATTGTGATTGTACCGCTGATAGAATCGACCCCTGTCGAGCCCCCTAATACAGCCAGACTCACAGGTATCTGATGTTTTGTTCGTAGATCGTCGCCATCACGTTCGAAACGCGGATTTGGCGCGATGCGCACTTCGAGTTGGCCATCCGGAACTTTAAGTCTATGGCCTTCCGCAACTCCAGGTTTGAATGCAACATCAAGTTTCGAAGTGCCTAACACAAGGCGCTTTGTTGAGCCGCGAAAAGCTTCATCCAGCGTTATCGTAACTAAGTATACAGTAGCCGGTTCGGCCGGCTCCTCTTCGAAATCGACAGGGGCGTTGCGCGATCTCGAACTACGTGTCGAACTGCGCTGACTGCCTCGTGTAGTCTTACCAGATCCGAACAACTGCGACAGTAGATCTGACATCGACGAACCTTCAAACGAATTCGACGAGCCATCGTTTTTGAAAGAGTACGATCCAGAGCGACCGAATTCATCGAAGGAAGTGTTGCCCCTTCTGCCCCCTTGCGATTGAAATGCGTTGTATTGAGATGACAATTGGTCGTACTTCTTTCGCTTCTCAACATCGCCGAGAACGTCGTACGCTTCGTTCGCCACCTTAAACTTTGCTTCTGCATCGGGGTTATTTGGATTCGTGTCGGGATGCAACTCTCTTGCAAGCTTGCGAAAAGCTTTTTTGATCTCTGCTTGTGTTGCTGTGCGCGGCACACCCAGGTCGTTATAGTAATCGCGAAAATCCATTGAGTCCTAGAAAAGATCGGCGATGGACATATCGAACCATCGGTCGAGATAAAGAGCAAAAAGAATTGTGAGAACCACTGCTACGAACAGTATCGCACCAATAATAGGTCCAGCACCTGTTTTCGACTGCCGCAGCGACGATCGAATCACGGCTTCGGTAATACGTTCGGTGTAGGCAAACACAGGCACAAATACGAGCACAATAATGCCCATGCCTAGGAGGGTAGCTGTACCCGGACGGAATCGTTCCGTTTCGAGAAGCACGCGGTCTTCAAGTAGGGCTGTGACGAGGTATGAGATCAAGACTGTTACGGTAAAAATCAGGGCTTTTGTTAGGTGTTTCATGAAGGCATCAATAACGAGTTGAATACCAAACTACCGATGAGAATGTTGACCTTCTATGCTGGACGGTATATTTACCGCTAGCTCAAATTAGAACACCGCTGCATATAAAGCGAACACGGCTATTTGTAACGAGAATTCAAATCAAGGGGCGATATCATGCATTTCTACTCCGTGGTCGCGTTCATAGTTAGTGCGATTATTCTGGCTGCTTGTAGCTCGTCACCGGTTAACCCCGTACCGTGTTTGGCAGAGGTAGATGTTCTAACGACCATTACCGACACCGACGGAACGCAGTACAAAATCGGCAAGGATGGGAATGTTTACAAGGTGACTGGCTCATCGTGTGAGTTCTTTCTGAAGTACTTCGAACCCGGTTTTGAAACGACGAACTATGAGCATCGCGGAGACTCGGTGTTCTTGAAGTCGCCAGATGGATTGTTTCCTACACGCAGCGTTTTCACAGAGGATTTCGAAGGGTATGCTGCATTTAGGGATCTGTTCATTCAGACGATAGCAGACACGAACCGCAACTGGAGTACGATGGTCTTGCAGGGTCCGCTTTCACCTACAGTTCCCGACTACGTTGCACTTCGTACGTGTATACTAAAAGGGACGTGTACATTCAGAGACAACAGAATCGATGTCGCTACAGACCCTATGAATGCTGAGAATCACGTGTTGAAATTCACCGCAGTACCACCGGCTTCGTCGATGGTAACATCGAAGGCATCGATTGAAAACACCATCGCGTACTTTGCCAAGGGGGATGAACTTTGGTACGAAGCCCGTTACTTCTTTACCAACAACCTTCCGTACAGTATTGCGGACTTTGAAAGTCAGTGGTTTGATCAATCACCGGGACCACGCATTGTTCTGAGTGGAGGCGCATTCGCTGTAGAGAACAAATTCGGTAACAAGCTCATGTTTCGCCAGAGCAATCCTACGCCGGTGCCAATAGGTGCATGGGTGACGGTGAAGATTCACTTTGTGTTCGACCACCAAGCAGGACGTGTGGAGTTGTGGCAGGACGGGGTGCGAATACTAGATGCTCAAGCACCTACTCTGCCGCTACTCAATGCTGTGCAAACGAACCTAGAGGTGGGTATATCTGCAACGTCTACTCATTGTGTTCTGCTTGTCGATGACGTTCGACTTTCTAACACGCCGTTCTAGAATCTCACGCCCTAGGCAGCTCGAGCGTTAAGGCACGCGTTAGGTGTCGCTTCCTGGACTTGGACCCTCTGGTAGCAACTCGGCTTCGACATGGTCGTGTACCTTTTCTACATGCAGCTCTACATCACCTTGGTCAGTAGTCCAAAACATTGGTTCGAACTTCCGTCCGCTTACAACCTGCTCTGCAGTGTATGATGTTCGTGCATAGAAAGTCTGCCGTACTGTGTCGTCGAAGGCGGTAATGGTGACGAGAAATTCGGCTTGGGCGGTGTGCAATTCTTTGATAGGCAAACCAAAGAGCGGACTGTCCTGAGTTATGGGGTGCACTAATGTCCAGTTCAATGCCAACGAATTAATCTTCGGCGATTCAAGTGGAAGGTTATAGAATCGTCGTGACGCCTGACCCTTGAGTGGTTCCGCAAGCACAAGCAGAAGGTTTGCAGAAGCATCCATAACGACACTAGTGCGCTCGTTTACCAGTCGGAACATTAAGGCATTGCTCTCACCGCGTAATGGAGCAATGATTGCGTGGCGGCTGAACGTTATGCGTGCCTTCGTACGAGCAAAACGTCCGTACGTAACACCAGTAAATATTCCGAATATCAACAATCCTATTAAAGCTTCAAACGCTGCAACAGCGCCGACAAGCGAGGTGCGCGGAGCAAGATTGCCGTAGCCCAAGGTTGTCAGGGTTTGTGTGCTAAATTGAAAAGCAATCTCATAGGGGCTTTGCTGGCCATGCACAGTCGAATTCGCGAGTTGATCAGTGCCTATCGCTATGTACAACGAAGCAAAGACAAAATTCACAGCGATGTAGACGCCAAACACAAGTAGAATGAAATTGAACCACCCGGCTACGAGTAGAAAGTGGTAGATATCAGAGACGTGGAAGCGGTCGCCAACTCTTCGAACGTTTATCGAACCATCCCGATTGATTATACGTCCGCTGGTTCGACCCACTTTTGTGCCAAACCCTGGATCGCTTATTTGTTGTGCCATTTACATCAGATGCCGCTCTGCCAGACTTGTGAATTCGTCGCCACCGATTATGATGTGGTCTAGGACGCGAATATCGAGGATGCGTCCGGCCTCTGCAAGCGTTCGTGTAATTGCGATGTCATCTTTCGATGGTTCTGTGTTTCCTGAGGGGTGGTTATGGACGAGAATTATCGACGCAGCGTTTTCTGCAATGGCAATGCGAAACACCTCGCGGGGATGGATTACACATGCGTTCAGCGAACCCTCGGCAATTGTCAGTTCACGTCCGAGTTGATTGGCCGTATTCAACAGCAGCACGTGAAACGACTCTGTGCGACGGTCACGCAAGCGGGGCGCCATGAGGCGTGCGAGACGCTGCGGAGAGGTTATCACATCACGCGTGCGGAACGGCTCGGCCTGAAGTCGTTTGGCTAGTTCTAGCGCTGCGCAGAGCGTGGCGGCCTTGGCCGGACCCATTCCGTGGAGCATGCGTAGTTCGCTCATGTCACGTCCCGCAATGTCGGTAAGCGATCCAAATCGCGACAACGCATCCTTGGCGATTTCATCAGCCCCCTTCCCAACCGTACCGTGTCCGATAAGCAATGCAATCAGCTCTGTGGTGCTCAGTGCGCCTGCACCGTGTTTCAGCAGGCGTTCTCGTGGTCGTTCGGCAGTAGGCAGCATAAGACTTCTCAGCAGGTGTGGCATCCGTGGTGTGGTTGCGACGTGTTTGAACGATAGCTATTCGTGACGACTGCAGAATTCCGATTTTTGCGCATGCAAAGACAAATGCGCGGATTTATGGGGCGGGCTATATGATTGAACTAGTGATATACCATCTGCATATCGTTGGATTCTTGTACGCATTCACAAAGCGGTGGCAAAAGGAGGGGTTGAAGGGGGCTTTTCTTGCTATTGGAATTTGTGCGTTGGTCTTCACCATCGGTTGGTCGCTCACTGGAACGCTTGCACACCAGGTCATGCCGGGTGCGTACCCACCTGGCACCCTCTTCACCAGAGACACATTGTCTCTCGTCATTCTGCTCATTCCAGAGGCACTTTTCTTCTGGATGTTCTTTGTGCGAAGCAACGACTAGCGCTTCTTTAGATCGTACGAAGCAACGATTAGCAGGTCTTTAATTCGTGCGAGGCAACGATTAGCAGGTCTTTAATTCGTGCGAGGCAACGATTAGAGCACGCCATTCAAGGAGTATTCAGAAATGGCTGTCAAACTAAGTTCCATCCGATTGCCACCCATTTGGTAGAGTCCCCAAAAACCTATATGTTTGTCGCCCCTGCAGAGACGATATGCACGGGTAATAGGGTTGAACCTAGCGGTTTTGCCCTGTTTTTT
>JAWXBR010000040.1:0-24200 GCA_034440235.1 bacterium | reverse complement strand
CATTGCGTCTTTGATAAGCTCCACATCGCACAACGCATCTGCATGAAACGCACTGAGGAATCCACCGAAGTGACTCGGATTGTAAACTACTACACCATCCAGCAGAATCAGGTTTTGGTCGGGCGAACCACCTCTGATGTAGAGTCCACTCGAGATCTCTGAGGCAGACTGCACACCAGGCAATAGTTGAAGCACACGGAATACGTCTGCCTCGCCCCCTAACGATGGCATCTCTTTAATGAAGTCGGGCGTGAGCGTTACCGTGCTTATCTGGTCGATTGCCGCGCGCTGACTTTCAGCGGTAACCACAACTTCTTTGGCGGACACACCCTTGTCCTCCATTGCAACGTCGATGCGGATGTCGGCAGTGTCGGTGCGTAGAACAACTGCATGGACGTACGGACGTAAGCCGACGTAGCTTACAACAGCGACGTAGGCTCCAGGCTGCAAACCACGTACAGAGTACATCCCAAACTTATTTGTGATAGCGCCGCGCTCGGGCTTCCGTCCGGGTATCAGAGAGTCGCGATGAAATGCGACAGTCGCCCCAATGACAACCTCACCCGTGCTCTGCTCCGTCACTCTACCATACGCTGTTACTTGAGCTGTTGCATCGCACCACAAGGCGAGTAATGTTACGAGGACGAGTATACAACGTGTTATCGTCATGCAGTTAGCGAACAAGCACCACGTTCAGCGCGATAGTTGCGCCTGAGATCGATGCGATGCAGAGACTGTAGGTGCCCGACGAAATCCGATGCGGCAAAACGATCTCAGGGGTGCCATCTATTGCGCCGCTGTACACGATCTCTCCCGTTGACGATGCGATAGTGTACGTACAGCCGGAAAGATCAATCGTCGATGAGAGTTCAAGGTGTCCACTGGTCGGATTAGGAAACGCGGTTACTGAAGCTCGCACCGCTTCGACATCATCATCAACGGTGGTTGGTTTGACGAAGATGCGTCCGAGCATACGGGTCGACTCCATGAACACAATGTCGCCGTTCGACAGAACTGCCATGCCTTCAATTGTCGCAGATGAATCTGGTGCTTTCGGTGGAAGAAGAAATCTACCGTCACCAAAAAAGCTTTGATCTGGGGCGTTCGATGCCGACAAACGAAAGAACTCTACATAACAATTGTAAGTGTCGCGGGTACGGTAACCTCCTACCGTTACCACACCATCATCAGCAATGTCGGCAAACCTCATCCATGAGCGAGGAATACTCCAGATGTAGAATGGCATCTGTACATGCCTGACTATTCTGCCGTCGCGCTTGTCCACAAAGACTACAAACGACTCGACACCTTGAATTGCCGGTCCGCGGTACTCCTCAAGCCCAAAGCACGCAATTGTAGAGTCGTTGATATTGAAAGCGGAATAGATATTGGAGCCTCCACTTCGTTCTTGCCATTCGACTTTTCCTGCTTTGCCGAACGCAGAATCCCATAGCCCTTGTTTGGTCCATTTTTTAATCGACCGTTCGTAGCAAACGAACAATCCGGACTCGTCTACTACTATTTGACCATAGTCAAATGGCACGTCCATGGAGTCAGATTGTACTTGTCCATCGGATGAAAGGTGTAGAAGCCGAGATCTTGATGAATCCGATCTAGAGAACTGACATAGTAAGTACATGTCGTGTCCCGACGCATACATATCGAGACGCAGATGCCAATTTCGATCGGATATTATTGCTCTGCCATATTCTCCGTAACTGGAGTCAAGCTTACCGCTTGCGTCGATTTTATAGATCGCCGTTTTGGTCGAATCTGAAACCACTGCTAGTAGTGCATTGTTTGCATTGACGTACACCCCCCGCGGCCTCGCATCGCGAGATGTATCCGTTTCAATACGTACTAGCCCAGACTCGCCAAACGTTAAATCTGGATATCCATCCGGCCAGAAACGCTGAACTATAAGCGTGCAACGACTTCCAGCAGCGCCTTTTTCAACTCCCGTAGCTACGATCCTATCGAGTCCATCAGCACATATCCTATTCGGCGGAGTCGTATATCCTTGCCCCCCTGCAGGGTCTAGATTGGCGTACAGCGGCACGCGTCCCGTTGCGTCCCATTGTGCACTCATGGTGCACGAGAAAGTTATGGCGGAGAGTATGATGAGCAGGCCACGCATTGTTTCCACAACTTAAGTTAGTTCAGTGAACAATTCATAGACTGGAGTTGAAAGAAAGGTAAATCCAAGACCATTACAACAGACAATGTTCATGACTTAACTACTTTATTTCGAAATCATCCATGATTTACGCGATGTGGCTGGCCGAGATCAACGTTCCGTTTGTATCGTTTTTTACTAAATCGCACTTAGCGAACTGCCCAAGGGCGTGAGCGTACCAGTACTTGAAGGTTGTAGCCGAACCGCCGACACCGGTGAGATGTCCAGAACGTTTGAGCTCGAGCTTCTGACAAAGATCTGTGTTGTCTTACTGCCAGTGTTGAATTTTTGCCAAGGCTGGAAGGTCGACGAGCCCATTTCCACGTCGCCGTTGCTTTCATACCGTGCATATGCAGTTCGGAATACGCTTAGTTAAGACAACGGTATTGGATTCGGTTGAGACTGTGTATCCGCTCCGATTGACTTTAGAATTTGCAATGGCAGACGCTCTCTACCTCGACTTGGAAACGATTGCGATAAACTGCTCTTCGGCGTCGCTGCTCATGTAGAGATTGCCGCGGGCGTCGGTTTCGAGACCGACCGGACGTGCCCATGCTTTGCCGTTGTGCGCGAAGCCTCGAAAGAAGTCGGCAATCGACGCGACGGACTTATTATCTGCGTTCATGCGTAGATAAACTACTTTATAACCTGTGGGATCTTTCCGATTCCACGATCCTCGAAGTGCAACGAAGGCGCCGTTACGGTAAGGGGCTGCAAACGAGGGGTCTGGGAATTCGATGGCCATGAGGGCGGAGTGAGCTTGGATAAGTGCGGCTGGTCGCACCATCGTGCGAACAAGCGCGCTGTCGGCTGCGGTGATGGGGAGGAGATCGCGGTAGCCGCCAACGGGGACGGTAAAGTCGAAGTAGCGTCCATCGCCCCATGCAAAGGGGTGTCCGTAAAAGCCGCCATCGCGCACCTCGCCCACGGCATTGCGCACACCACGTGCAAAGACACGACGTCCGGTGCCGTCGTCGTTGTACTGCTCTATGATGGCGCGATGGTCTTCGCGGCACACATTACACGATGACCCAATCGACAAATACATCTTCTTGTTCTTTGCGTCGAACACGATGGTGCGCGTGTCGTGTCCGCCCCCTCCCAACTGAGCCCCTTGCGCAATGTTGTCTATGAAAACACTACGGGTTTCGTAGAGGCCGTCGTTGTTTGCATCGGTGAGGCGCACCACGCGGAGCTCCTCGGCAACGTATAGTGCGCCGTTGTAGAATTCGAGGTCGTGAGGAGATTCGAAGTCTTTTGCGACAACGATGGTAATGTCGGCTTCGCCATCGTGAGTACGATCTGGGAGAGCGAGGATTTCGCCGCTGGATTTGTTGGCGACATGAAGGACGCTGTCCGGACTCCACGCCATGAAGCGTGCTTTGTCTAAACGTCCAGCATAAAACACCTTAGCCGTAAAGCCCGGCGGAAGATAAATCGGGTCTTCTATGTCAACTTCTTTAGCAAACCTCGATGACTATTCGGGGTGAAAGACTCTAAGCTACGCATTGAAGCACCCAGTCTGTGTGTGAGGCAGCCTGCAACTACCTGTAATGCAGCGTGATCCAACTACAACACATCTGCGTAGGTCTTCGCAAATCGAAATCTTTTATCATATGGAGACGGAAATGAAGAACACAATACTTGCACTCGCGATTGGCATCTGTGCTTTTGGCACAGCAAGCGCACAGAAGGAACCGATGGTTGGCGGACAAGCCATGTTTGCACAGAAGGACATCATAGACAATGCCGTGAATTCGGCAGATCACACCACACTAGTTGCTGCGGTAAAAGCCGCTGATTTGGTTGCTACCCTAAAAAGTGAAGGTCCGTTCACCGTATTCGCTCCAACAAACGACGCTTTCGAGAATCTTCCTGAAGGCACGGTTGCAAATCTCCTGAAGCCCATGAACAAGAGTACTCTTGCTTCGGTACTCACCTATCATGTCGTTCCGGGTCGTCTAGATGCGAAGGAACTGATGAAGATGATCAAGGCCGGTAACGGAACCGCCGAACTCAAAACGGCCAGTGGCGGCAAACTATGGGCGATGATGAACGGTGACATGAACGTTATCATCAAGGATGAAAATGGCAATGTTGCACACATCTCGACCTATAATGTGTATCAGTCGAATGGTGTAATTCATGTCATAGATGCAGTAGTTCTGCCAAAGATGTAAGTCACGGCAGCAACACACAATAATTCACACACTCGGTCGACAAGGGGTCGCTTACCAATTTGGCGTGCGACCTCTTTTTCTTTTTATATGGTTTATACATTTCACACCACGATTTGTATTGAAACATCAATATGATGATGTGACTATGTAACGGGCTCTAAACTCAAGAGTTATTGTACGTGCTGGACATTGACCATGTCCTGCCAAATATCGATTTATCACCGGGCGAAGAAGAACCATTGCCCATCACAATCTGAGGACAGTATGAATCATTCTATGAAGAATCGCATCACCATGCGACTTCTTACTCTTTTCGCGCTCTTATGCACAATTTCAGTTTCGGCTAGCGCACAATGGGCGAGCATTTGGGTATACGAACCGTACGACGGAGCCCAGTATGAAGTCCCTGGCTCGATTCCTATTTACTACGAACTTGAAGCACCAAAAGACTTGTCGAACGAAGGTGGCAGCGTTGTTATTGAATACTCCACTGACGATGGTGAATCATGGAATACAATTGCATCCGGTATAGATCCGTTCGAAACGTATTACGATTGGGTCCCGGCCGATGACATTACTCCAAGTACGAACTATCTGATTCGAATTTCAGAAGTGCTGCCGAGTCCAAAAATCGAACCAATTCATAACGCGGGCTACAGCGGACGCTTTGAGATTTTCCGTTCGTGTGTACCACCGACTATTTTTACGCAGCCACAACCACAAAACGCTTGCAGCGGCACAGATGTAACGATGTCTGTTCAGAGCAGTGCTCTGAGCGCTACATATTATTGGAGCCGCGGTGCAACACTTGTTTCGGTAACACGAAACAACTTCCACACAATCTATAATGCAACAACTGCCGACGCAGGCACCTACCATGTAAACATCGTCGAAGACTGCGGCGAACAAACAATGTCTGCGAACGCAGTATTAACGGTGACCCAATCACCTTCTATACTTGTTCAGCCGGTTGCTTCAGTAATTGCGTGTGATCAGGGTAGTACGACACTGCGTGTATCAGCAACAGGTGCTGGTATTGCGTATCAGTGGCGTTTCAACGGACAGTCTATACCTGGTATGACAGACTCGGTTCTGTTCCTCGATCCTCTGTCGACTTCGAGTACGGGTACGTATGATGTAGTTATTAGCGGATCATGCACACCAGCAGTTACAAGCACACCTACGAACGTCACGGTAATCGGACGTCCACTTATTACATCCGAACCTCAACCGCTAGTACTTTGTCCAGGTGGAAATGGTCAGCTGACAATTGGTGCGACAGGCTCTTCTTTGTCCTATCAGTGGTACCGCGATGGCATTCCGGTTGCAAGTGACGGGGGCTCAACACTAACACTGTCAAACGCTTCACAGGCTACAACTGGTACATATCATGTTGTAATCACGAGTGGTGGAATAAATCCTGCAGCGTGTCCGTCAACTGCTACCAGTCGTGATGTGTACGTCTCAACCATTCAAGCGCCGACAATCATTTCACAACCAACGATGATGGACGCGTGTATCGCACGTCGTACAGAACTCATCGTCACGACTGAAGGATTCGAATTGAATTATCAGTGGTATAAGGACGGTTCACCACTCGTTAATTCAAACTCTCATATCCTGATTCTCGACAATGCTACACCTGCAACAGCAGGCAACTACACTGTACGTGTAACAGGCTCATGCGGTCTTGGCGTGACGAGTGCCACAATCGTTGTTCGTGCAGTAGATCAGCCCGTCTTCAATCGTCAGCCTTCTTCAGCAACACTGCAGGTCGGTGAGCGCCTCGAACTTTCTGCAACAGCTTCCGATGCAGTAAGAGTGCAATGGTATCGCAATTCGCAAGCAATTGCTGGTGCAACGCAATGGACGTATGTCGTTCCATCTGCAATGGTGTCGGATGCAGGTATCTACACAGCAATCGCAAGCAACTCATGTGGCGCTTCTGTGTCCTTGCATGCACGTGTGCTTGTTCGCGACCCGAACTCGCAAGCACCAGAACTAACCCTGAATCCAACGGCAATCAATTTTGGCAACGTGCCTGTTGGCTATCTTAAGGTGATGACACTTGTAAACTTATTGACCAACACGGGCAACGCGCCACTTGTTGTTCAATCGGTTGCAATCGTTGGCACTGGTTTCGCAATTACAGATGCACCCGCAATGCCGTTTACACTCCAGCCAAATGAATCTGCTACCATCTCGGTACAGGTTTCTGCTTCTATGGTCGGAGCTCAAACAGCTGCAATAGGTGTAACGTCAAACGCCTCTATTCCTTACGAAGAAGTTGCTCTAACCGCAGTTGGCGTTCAACTCCTGTCGCATAATCAAGCGCTCGACTATGCACGTGTAGTGGTAAACATGACGAAGGATATGTGTGTGAACGTAACGAACACCTCTGGCGCACCTATTACAGTCGATCGGCTTACGGTACAAGGCATCGATGCATCGATGTTCACTGTTGTAACTCCCACACCTGTCGATGTAGCTGCTGGTGCATCTACCGACTTGTGTGTGCGCTTTACGCCAACAACAACAGGTGCTCGCACTGCCCAGCTCTCTATACTTTCGTCAACAGCGGGTAACTCATCGGTTGCACTTGCTGGCGAGGGCGAATTAACGTCCGGTGTTGAAGACGATGCGGCATCCCTGATGTCCGCTCATCCAAACCCAACAAGTGGTGAAGTAACTCTACGTTTAACCGACTTCCCTGCTACTCGAATCGACATCGTTTCGGTCTCAGGTGTTGTTATCCGCACACTGAGCATAACCGATAAGACATCGACATCGGTAATGTGGGATGGACTCGATGCAGGGGGCTCTCCTGCGGCGTCAGGGGCTTACCTCGTAGTAGTACACGGACTCAATAACGTCATCTCGATGCCGATTACCGTCATCCGCTAATCAAAGTGCTGTAAAGCGTGATGGGCTTGACCATTCGTCGTTTTGCAATCAATTCTCGGGTTCTATAAACGGACCGCTGTTTTCAGACAGCGGTCCGTTTTTCGTAATATCCTATCTTGGACTCAATGCGATCAACACATGGGCTCAATGCGAAACTCACGACTACTCTTTGTTGCTGCGATCACACTATGTGCGTTTTGCGGTACCCCGACGGCATTTTCCCAGGACTTACGCGTCATCAACGGCTGTCCTCCCGAAGGCAGTGCCGAACCAGGCACCCGTAAGGCCGAACTATTCAAATTAAAGTCGGTATACAAGATCCCTTCCGCATCAGAAATAAACCGTCATGCAATTGATGAGTTTCTCGAGCGTGGTGATGATACCGAACGGTGGAATGAGGGTGCAGCTGTCGAGATGGACGTCTTTATTGGCGACGTATACGCAGCAGAAACTGAAGATTGTAATTGCAGACTGCCGGGAGATGAGATGCGGGACACACGCGTGCTGATGTACACACAGTCTACGAACAAACAGAAACGACTTTCGATGGTTGGTGAGGTTACGCCACGTATTAAGGCGCTAAAGAAAAGTAAGGGCCTCGATTGGTCAACTACTGCGCTCAAGCAATTCAAGGGCAAATGGATGCGCGTTCGTGGCTGGCTCTTATTCGACTGGATGCACGTGGGCAACGCAGTAAACACCAAGCCGCGCGGACGTGCCCTCTGGCGTGCAACCGCATGGGAGCTGCACCCGCTAACGGACATCAAACCGATACCCTAACAACCAAATTCTGTAAGACTTCACACACCCATACGTCGGTCTCGTATCACAACAATATTCACTGAGGTGCATGCGTGAATCATTCAATCCATACACTCATCGCACTGCTTTGTGTGTTTGCCTTAACAGCAACTGCATATAGTCAGGAACTTGAAAAGAAAGTCAAAGTGTCCGTGACATGGAAACGCCACGGGTCTGATGTACATGTTACTGCTACCGTGCATAACCTATCGGGCAAAAAACTTATCGATCCAATTGTACGCGTTCGGTTTTATGACAAGGACGATCAGGAAGTAGCTTCAGCAAGCAAGGCATACTTTACAACTCTGGGTAAAGGGGCTAAGAAACGCCTGGAGACCCGTACCTGGTCTGAAATTGATACGACTGCAGTGCGCGCAGAAGGATCGCTCGACATTTCGCTGTTTCAGTGAATATAGAACGTCGCCCAGACTACTAAACATCTCTTGCAGTGTTAGAACGTCGCTTGCAGCGTAACTGAGAACGACCGTGCATCTGCAGGAATGATGCCTGGCCCGGGATATGCATCGGCACGACGCGAGAAGTATCGATTATCAAATAGGTTATTACAGCTCATTTCAATCTTGTAACGACTAAATACATACGAGGCCGATAGGTCTGCAACGTTATAGGCCGGTATTGCTCCGGTAACGGCAGACGCCGAATATTCTGTGTTTGTGGCATCTGAGTACTGCTTGCCTACAAATGCCAGTACGAAAGAGGCTCTAAAGCCCTGTGTTTCTGCGGAAAGTCCGGTTCTGACCACGTATGGTGGCACGAGCTCTACAAAACGATTGCGAATCGAAGCGTCGTCCGAGTTAAGATACCGTCCCTCGGTCAAAGCCCCATTCATTAAGACCCTTACCACAGGCCATGACGAGTTGAGTTTGAACAGGCGTGTTGCATTAAGCTCGACAACGGCTTCGACGCCGGCTGTGTATGCATCGGCCACGTTGGTACGATAACGATAAGGCTGGAAGAGCGGCGCTTCGTCTGACCGAAGCAGTTCGCCAATACGATTAGCATAACGCAAATAGAATGCGCTTGCATCGAAGGCTACTATATCGAACAACGTGCCTCGGATGCCAGCATCCAGCGTATAGCCGCGCTCGTCGGTGATGTTAGAGTCGATGCGCAGATTTGGATTATTTATATGCAGATCGCTAAAGGTTATTGAGCGATAGTTCTGCGAGGCGTTTGCGTAACACTCCCATTGCTCTGGCGAGTGATACAACACACCAATGCCAAACAACACAAACGAGCGGGTACGTTGGCGCATCTCGCTGACATTCGAATCGACGAGGAGGTTGCCAGCAAAATCTTCAACGCGTAACGAGTAATAGCCGTCAGAACGTGTTGTGATGAGTTCGCCGCGAATGCCTGGCACAATCGCAAAGCCACCGCCCAATCGAAGAATACTTTCAGCAAACACAGCAGCATTGTCGTTTGGATAACGGAAGTCTGAGCCTTCGACGTTGGAGGGATGTAAGAATGTGAAATCTGGATCCGATCCGCTGCTTGCATTGCCCTGCTTTTGTGATGTCGTGCCGTGAAAGAGGCGTACACCAGCTACGATCGATGACATTTCTTCGCTAATGCCATTGAAAGCGTGCTGCACTGTTGTCTCATTGCCAACGTTGCGAAACGTTCCGGCAATGAGTGAACGTTCGCCACCGCGATCGCTCATGTTAATGCGATCTTGATTCCCCAGGGCGTCGCGCGAGCTGAAGTTTCCAAAGAACACCGACTTAATGCCAGTCGATTCGGAAACGAGATAGTCTATGTTAAGCGACACAAGATTCCATTGCACTTCGAACCAGTTGCGCGAGCGAATACTTTGCGACGGATTGTCCGCAAACATTCTATCGGTGAGTCCACCGGGTTGTTGTGACTGATACGCAAAAAACGTGTAGTCGGCTTTTACGCGCAACGACTGCGTTAACGATGTTGCAACCGATGCGTATGCTGTGTGCACCGCAAATCCGCTATTCGCACGCCATCCATCCGAACGGCGTAGTTGATACAATGCTATGTAACCAACATCTTCGACCGTACCACTGCCCTCGGCATATAAGCCGGCGTAGTTAAACGAACCATACGTACTTCTTACACGTCCTTCGAAGGTTGAGTCTTTCTTCGGCTCTCTCATAACAAAGTTTATCATACCGCCGAACTGTGTTCCGTACCGTAGAGACCCTGCACCACGCACGACCTGTATTCTATCGACAGCATCCATCGGTGGTGTGTAGTAACTCTCGGGATAACCAAGTGGGTCGGCCGCTATGTCGTAACCATTCTGTCGCGTTGTAAAGTTCGATGTTCTATTTGGGGAGAGCCCCCTACCTCCAATACCCATCTGCACGCCACCACCGTCGTTGTCCCAGATGTTTAGTCCCGCCACGCCCGAAAACACCTGCCTCGCGTTGTTACTCGAGGTGTTTGCAGTTATGCTGCTCATGCGCACCTGCTCTGACTTCTTACCGGCAAATATCGTCCCGCCATCAATATCGTCGACGGTCGATATTGTAAAGTTACTTACCGCAGACGCAGTCACTAGCACTGGCTGAGCCTGAGCGGTATCTGTGCGAACACCGTGTTTGCGTAACGAATCTAAAGTTCGGGTACGCTGTTGTGCAGATGCGGAGACAGCACTTAGAAGCATGACTAGGAGGATACCAACGAGCATACTAACGAGCATACCAACGAGCATACTACCGAGCATACATGAGTTCGTGAGCCACGTTCGCGAGATGCTCTTCTGCTTACTCATGCGACATCACCCACGCATACTGATGCATGCCCTCTGATTCGCGCGCTAGATCGACGGACGGGTTTACGAGTTGCCTGCTCGGACGTCCGTTGAGCGTAACCCATACATCTGCGCGTACGCTAGGGTCGTACATACCCATGCGTGCATAATGGTCGCGCAACATGTGTGCGAATTGAAGCACCATGTCGGGTTGCATCGACATCTGTTTTTCCTGATGAGTATTCAGGAATTCGCTGTTCACCACGATGCCTTCACGAGCATTGCCATTGCTAGCGTAGCGTTTGTAAGACTCGCTGCCGGTGGCGTTGCCATCGCGCACATAGAACGTAGCATGTCCGGACTTTTCCATGAGCATGACACGCCACGAAAATCGATAGCCTTCTTCATTCCAGAAAACATCCCCCGAATACAGGACGTACCGAAGCGGCACAAGCACCTGTACAACAACGAAGAGCACCGCTCCAGCAAGAGCGAGCCTATAGCCGTGACTATTAAATGCAAATCCAATCGGTTTGGAAAGCCCGTTCGGTCTCGAAAGTCCCTTCGCTTCAGCAAGCCCCTTCGCTTCAGCGAGCCCCTTCGCTCCTGCAAGCCCCCTACCAATGACACGATTATCGCTCGGTGCAAAAAACACGAGCGTCATTGCAATCATTACGATTGGGAAGATTCCGATCTGAAACATCATGCCCGTGAGGACATGAAAGCATACAACAGCTACGTATGCATACATGCGTGTGCGTCTGTGCATGAGGAAGAATGGTACGGTGCAATCGAACAACATGCCTGCCCAAGAGAAGGCATAGGCCACCCACGTCAGACTGAGTAAGGGGCCGATAAGGGGCATGTCGTCGTGCGCCGGAAGCCAGATAGAGAGCGGCATTGCGTGTAGAAGCCAGTCGGCATTGATTTTCGCAATGCCTGCGAAAATATAGACGAGTGCAATCTGAAGTTTAAGGATGTCTACCGTCCATCTAGGGACTTGATCGAGGCGAAGTGACGGACGTCGCAATACATCGAGCGAGAAAGAGCGATGTGCTGGGAGAAAACAAAATAGAAGAGCAACAACACTAACAAAATAGTAGTGATTGAGATAATAAGTCTTGTCTAGTAATTCGACGTACGTGAATGCAAGAAAGAAGACGACAATGGCCGGACGGTAGCAGAGTCCAAGCATAACACACAATGCTGCAAGGGTCATCGTTACAAACACCGCGTAGATGCCAAGCTCTGGTAATGGCGCAATCCACCCGAATCCGAGATACGTGAAGTGGAATTTTGGCAGAACGTATTGCTCGTGCACCCATCCCAACGCAAGGAATCGCACGCACCCAACGGTCATCGTCAGACCGAACAGGATGCGAGCGAAGGCGAGCGTGGACGTAGGCCACATGGCACTCAGGTATTGTCTAATCGGCATCGCCGCTGCTCTATGATTCGAACTAATCGCCATCGCCACTGCTATATGTTATTGCGATGCCAAGGATGGAAGAGAGTTCGCTCTTAAGAAAGCGGCTCATCTTTTGAGTGTGCTCTACGAGGTCGTCTATGCGAGGGTCGTTTGCGACGATGAGGTCTGACAGGCGTTCGTTTTCGCTAAAGGCATCAAGTGCCAATTGCAAAGAATCCATTTGGGTTCGCGTGTCTTGAATTAGACGTTCGCCACCTGGTGACGGACTCAGGTAAAACTTAAATGACTTTATTGTTGGCTCGTTGCCTTCCCATAGTTCGATAACGGTGTTCATATGTGCTTTAAGTGCTCGAATCGAAACGCCTGAATAGTAAGCTTCTACGGCATTAGGCGCAGGCACAGTTTGTCCAACCCGTCGGCCAGCCGGCAATGCGACCTTGAAGTTCTTTGCTTGCTCGTATGAGATATTCATCGCGTTGAACAAAAGACTCATTGAGCTTCCCGCATCGGTGCCATTGCGTTCGATGAACTCGGCGCGATATGAAGTCCATGCCGTCTTAACGACTGCGACGTTACCATGCAGGTGTTCTGCAACGGCCACCATGTACGCACGACGTTTTACGGAGTCGGCGTTGGTAAGTGGCTGACTGTTATCAGCAAATAGCAGATAATCGAGTGCGAAGAAGCCTCGTTTATCACGATCGAAGTCTTGTGTTGAGGTGTCACCAGCTGCAATGGCAGCTTCGATTTTGTCTACGCTGGTTGGGAACGTGGCGATATCGGTGTTGAGAGAGCCGAACGTGGTTTCGGCGGGACCGAAATCGTAGCTCGTAACGCGTTCCCACGCGAGCAGGGCATTTGTCCATGCTATTCGCGCAGCATTTAAGT
This sequence comes from bacterium, assembly GCA_034440235.1. Classification (GTDB taxonomy): domain Bacteria; phylum Bacteroidota; class Ignavibacteria; order Kapaibacteriales; family Kapaibacteriaceae; genus JAWXBR01. Next base: position 11,076 of record JAWXBR010000040.1, on the reverse strand, counting down.
GTACCTGATCGGGTGTAGCTGAGAAAGCTGTTACCGCTTGCGCGAGTGTGTCGGCACGTTGTTCGAGGAGGGTATAACCGGGTACGATCAATCGGTCTGCGACCGCTTCGAGCACCAGCTTCCTATTCCCCTGAAAGTCTGTAGGAGTCTCGGTTCCAGAACACCCACCAAGGGCAAAAACCAGTACGAATACAATGAGCCCTGCCGAAGCGCGATGGAGCATGATCTGGGGTTGGCTAATTAGGATAAATCTGCTCGGAATTTACCCCTTATTTGGACTTGGTCCAAATAGAATTAACACATCACCAAATGCTTATTCTGGGTGCGACGCTAAGAGCATCGCGTGATACCCAGAATGGTCGTTTAGAACCCGATTACCTTCCCTAAACCCGACCTGACGGGGAACCACAACGCCTGAAGAGGCGCAGCATCCGCAGGAATGGTGTAGTTAATCTTGCCTTCTTTCATGTCCTCACCGGGCACATTTTCATTCTTGATTTTCAGCCAATTGGCCAGAAAAGAGGCTATGCCCTCCCAAAAGCCAACCTTTTTCGACTTTTTGTTCAGTACTTCGAGCTCGAAGTCTATGTAGAGAGGCAAGACTACTCCTGTGCTTTTACGACCTCGCACCTTCAGATTAAACGACGCCTTCTTAACCCACCCCTTTTTTACCCTGATATTCTCGGCCACCGGTAAGAATGTGTTGAATGTCTTTAGATCCATCTCGCTGAGTGTCCCCTTTGCATCAAGCGTGTTTTCTGTGACATTCAAAGGCAAAGTAATTTCAAGATCCATGACCCCATTTTTCTGAAAAGCCCCTTTCCCAAAGATCTTTACAGGCTGTCTTTTTTGCACTACTGGGTCGTTCGAAAGCCCCGTCACAAGAAATCCGATTCGTTCGAATTGTAGCGTAGCAGGCGTGTTACTGTTTTTGTGCAATTCTCCGTACATAATCGTTGTGTTGGCAACACGAATACTATCGATGCCAAGTTGGAACGGAATAGACGCGACTATTTCGAAAGGCATCATTGGATTTTTGCCTTTGAGCCTTGGAGCACGAGAATTACTTAGAACATCGATGTGGAAATTCTTGAAGTCGAGGGTTTGTGCATTTAAGGCTGTGCCTTCTACTAGACCCCTTGTATCGATATCTTTCAACACAACTGTGGATGCGCCTGCACGGACACGATCTGTACGATACTTAGTTTTAGCAAAATACTCTGCGTCGGTTATGGTTGGTACGACACTAAACGAATCGATTGCAAGCGTACGGTCTCTGAACGAAAGGTGAATTCCGCTCGCGTATGTACGCATTCCCTTTTGCATCAGATATTCCACAGAGTCAATGTGCATGGAGGAGTCGGTCTCATTAATCACAACCTTGCCTCCGAAAAGATTTACTGTGTCGCCATCGTCGAACGGACGCCTCCACTGACGTACCGACATATACGACTGGCCAACGGTTTTGTAATTCTCTGTTGAATCGCGAATTGAAATCGAGTTGAATTGAATGTTCAAGCCAGACAACGAGCCTCCTACTGCGTTTTCATGTTTGGCAATTGCCAGCACATACGCAGCATCTTTCACGACAACAGAATTGATATACAGTGGCTTCACGTTCCGTGGTAACAGCGCTCCGAGCAAAGAGCCAACAAGCGAGTCTATATCAGGTAGCCGTGGCAATTTCACCAATGCAGAATCGAGGGAAACAGAATCAGCATGTGAGACCTTTTTTCCAGCCATTTTGTCAAGCTCAGCACCGCGAGCTGTCGCCTTTGCAACTGTTTCTTTATGTGTTATGGAGTCAGCCACGTTGAGTATGCCAGGGCGCCGATAGACAGTCGGTTCATCAATTACGATGTCACCAAATGAAAGGCCCTCTCCGAAAAGAATGTCCCACGGGTTTACACCTGTGGCATGCACGATAGGAAGGCGAATATCCATGTACGCAAGATTCGTGTCCTTTACATCACCCAATACAACATGAATGTCCTTGATGGCAAGCGTACGCCCAAAAAAATCGTAATCCACTAATCCGAGTTCTACACTTATCGGACTGTCGCCAGTGTTTGCAACATCACGCAGTAGCACTTCCTTGATGTACTCGTTTGCCGAAGCTGTAATAATCGACTGAATCTTACCCGCGTAAAGCCAGTATCCGATGCCCGCTGCAATGATGAAAAGTCCCAGCAGAACGCCGACCCCAATAAAAATTGTCTTAACCAGGCGCGACTTTTTCTTGCGTGGTTCTGCTTTAAGTGGTTCTGATTGTTCGGGTTGCGTTGGCAATGGTTCTGTTTGCATTTGAAGTTCGGGGAATTATTCTGTGAAATTTAGAAAGTGAGGTCCGTCACTCTGTGAAACTTAGAAAGTCAGGACCGTCACGTCGGGGAATGATAAAAATACAAAGAGGTTTTAACCACCTCTAAGAAGTAATGCCATGAAGCCATACTCATGCACTTCCATCGGCGTCCATGTAATCCTCATTCCAAACTCCGACGCGTTCCAACTGCCGCGATACCGCCAGTCCGACCTCATGCAAATCGCAAAGGAAACCGCGGCCATGAGCAAATGCACGTACAAAGCCCTGCATGTAAGTGCAGATCACATGCATGTGTTATTCGTGTGTAGTGACGAATTAGGAGCCGATACGTTCCTGCCAGCATTCGCCGAACGCACCCGCCAATGCATTGTGGACACCGGAACTTCTCTCGAAGATTTTGAATGGAATGAGCGCCTGCATGTTACTCTTCTACCGCCCTGGCACGTCGAGATCCTTGCTAGCTTCGTCCGCGACCAGGACAACTTTCATAGCACGCGTACCCTACAGGAAGAACTCGACGAGGTCTTCTTGCCAAATGCCACCGTGCTCGCCGATTCGGAAGAACACGCACCCAAGGCAGTGCCAAGATTCAACTAGCGTCGTATTGCTCACAACTGGATAAGGGCAGAACTTGGGGCAGAACAGCCACTTGCATCATATCAGAAAACATGGTATTTCGCACCATGCTTAAAATTATAACTGTTACGGGGCTTGTGTTAGGGGGCAGCGTCGTGTTGCTTTCCGTCCTTCGCCACCAACTAACAATGCAAACAGACAGCGTCGAGCTCTACGCATTTGCTGTGGCAGTACTATTTACCGCCTATGGTGTTTTTATCGGACGTCGTGCATCCGACGCAAGCGCGCAATTCCAACATCCCCGGACGTCCGGATTTAACGCTCAGGCATCTGGTCTTAGCGCTCGCGAGCTCGAGGTTCTTGCTCTTCTGACAGATGGGCTTAGCAATCAGGAGATTGCTGATAGACTATTCGTTTCGATGAACACCGTTAAAACACATCTCAGTAGCATTTACTCCAAAATGAATGTTCGGCGCCGCACAGAAGCAGTAAAACGAGCAAATGAGATGGGATTAACGCTAAATCACCCGATCGGGTGATGCATTTGATCTTCGAATGTGCGTTGTTCGCAGCCATTCACTTCACACGGGAGAAACAATGAAGAAATACGTCCTCGTATACGGATCAATCGCTGGCCTCATCCTGGCCGGAATACTAGCCTACATGGCCACGATGTCACACTCTACGTCGAACGACATGACGATGAGCATGATCTGGGGCTTTGTATTCTTTTTGTTGCCACTCTCGCTTGTATTTGTTGGAGTTCGGGCGTACCGACAAAACGTGTTGGGTGGGTACATTTCATTCGGCCGTGCCTTCCTATGTGGTGTGTGCATCGCACTCGTCGCAAGCTTGTTTTACGTCGCATCATGGGAAGTGTACGTCAATACATACGCGTCTGGCTTCATCGACGACTACACACAGTGTGTTATCGATCAGGCCAAGATGGATGGCGTAACTGGTGATAGCCTTGCAACGATGACGGCAGAGCTCCAGAGTGATGCCCACACCTATAAAACCAATCCGGTATATCGGATGAGCTACACCATTATGGAAGTCTTGCCTCTAGGAATCCTTATCAGCCTCATCTCTGCCCTTATTCTTATGAAGCGTCACAAAGGAGATAACCAGACCGCTTAGCGGTGACTGACGCAGTGCGCTTAGCGGCTATATTTGCGGTCCATTGTACACTAGGACCCCACATGAAGACGACAGCCTTTCACAATCAGCATGTTGCCGCCGGCGCAAAAATGGTTTCGTTCGCTGGCTTCGAGATGCCTATTCAGTATCCGACGGGTATACTCGAAGAGCACCGCACAGTGCGCAATGGTGTGGGTGTGTTCGATGTGTCACACATGGGCGAATTCGAAGTCCGTGGCGAACAGGCACTAGACCTTATTCAGCGCATTACCGTGAACGACGCATCGAAGCTCGTACCTGGTAAGGCACAGTATTCTGCTATGTGCCGAAAAGATGGCGGTATCGTCGACGACCTGCTTGTGTACCACCTCGGCGATCATTACATGCTCGTGGTGAACGGCTCGAACATCGACAAAGACCTTGCATGGGTATTAGAGAATGCAAAAGATTTTCCATCTGTTGTGGTAACAGACGTTAGCGACGATGTGCACTTGCTTGCCATACAGGGTCCGCGTTCCGTTGCTACCCTTCAGAAGCTCACGACTGCCAACCTCGACGACATCGCCTACTATTCATTCGTGAACGGCGCAATTGCCGGTATCTCAATGATTATCTCGCGCACGGGATACACAGGTGAGCCGGGCTTTGAGCTGTATTTCCGTGGGTCTGTTGCAGTCGCAGCAGATGTCGTGAATGCAATTTTCACAGCAGGTGCAGATGCAGGCATCAAATGGATTGGTCTTGGCGCACGCGATACGCTGCGCCTCGAAAAAGGCTACTGTTTGTATGGTAACGACATCGACGACACGACGAATCCAATCGAAGCCGGACTCGGATGGATTACGAAACTTGGTAAGGGGGCTTTTAACGGCAGCGACGTTGTCGCCGCCGTTAAAGCAGAAGGTCCAAAGCGCAAACTCGTTGGCTTCTCTATGAAGTCAGAAAAACTCATCCCACGCGCGGGCTACGAAATCCTAAGCAACGGCGAAGTCGTTGGCAAGGTCACGAGTGGCAATACATCGCCTGGACTTTCTACTGGCATCGGACTTGGGTACGTACGTGTAGACCTAGCAACACCAGGCACTGCACTTGAGATCAAAGCACGTGGCACGACCTTCCCTGCCGAAGTAGAAAAGCTACCGTTCCTCTAAGATGTGCTACCGTTCCTCTAAGATGTGTTACGGTTCCTCTAAGATGTGTTACGGTTCCTCTAAGATGTGTTACGGTTCCTCTAAGACTTGTATCTCTACACGTGCAGTGCCAGCACGAATCATGTCGATTTCTTGAGCAGCACCTTTCGATAGGTCGATGACGCGTCCGTGTTTAAACGGACCTCTATCGTTTACACGCACCTTGGTTTCCTTGCCGTTGGAAAGATTGCGTACACGCACCATTGTACCAAATGGCAGCCACCGATGTGCACACGTCTTCTCATTCATGTTGTACACTTCGCCACTCGAAGTTTTCTTCCCATGAAAAGCATTTGCGTAAAATGATGCAACACCCGAATCGGGTTCTGTAATCATCATAGCAACCGTAATCGAATCCGACGCAGTAATGGTACTGCTGTTCTTGGTACGCTTTAGATTCGACATCGCATAGTCGTATAAACGTCGTAGCAGTACGCGCCGCAATGAGTCGGCAAATGCAAGACTGTCGTGTTCCAACGAACCGACAACTTTCGCACTGTCAATCGGAATGGTATCTATAGATCTTAAGCTATCTCGCCTAACCGAGTCTACCGTTTTTGTGCTGTCGCGCTTATGTGCAGCAATAAATGCAGCAGCCTTGACTTTTAGGCTGTCGCCGCGCATACGCAAAAGCATCGACGATATTCGCATGCTGTCGGAGCGCTTCCAAAGTACTCTCCATTCATTGCGAAGGCTGTCGGCTCGTTTAGTCATCTCAGCGGAACGTTCGTACACAGTAGCTTCTTGTCCACTGGCCGTAATAGTCGCTGCAATTAGACAGCAGAGCACGAGCACGCAAAGTGATACAGCGTAGGCTTTGACGACCATGTTACAGGTGCTTAGAAATGTGACGTCGGCGCAACAGTTCGACGAGGTCGCGTGTCTTTTCGCTCTGCCCACGTTCGCAGATAAGAATCGATGTTTCGGTTTCGACTACGATTAGGTTCTCGACTCCCACGAGTCCGATAAGGCGGCCGCTAGAGCCGTTGACGAAGCAGTTCGAAGAGTTCTGTGTGACGACATTCCCTTCCAGGACGTTGTTCATCGTGTCCTTCATCGACATTCGATACAGCTCGTCCCAAGTGCCTACGTCGCTCCATCCAAACGCCCCCTCGACAACACAAGCGTTTTGAGCTTTCTCCATCACACCGATATCGAAGGAAACAGATCGAATCTGACGGTACACGTTTTCGAGGACATCGCGCTCGTCGTCATTGCCAATCGAGCGAGCATAGACCTGAAACAACGGTCCATGATCGGGCAGATGTTTATGAATTGTATCGAGGAGCACACCAATGCGGGCAACAAAGATGCCGCTGTTCCACACAAAGTCGCCAGCATCGATGAAGCGTTGCGCGGTTGCAACGTCCGGCTTTTCGGCAAACGTGCGTACATGCTGAAGACGGCCGTCCAGAATCGGATTCGTTGTTTCTACATCGTCACCAACTTGAATATAACCAAATCCACTTTCTGGACGTGTGGGCATAACACCGATCGTAACAATGCACTGTTGTGCCATTGCTGCCGTGCATGCACGGTTGAGCACCGACTGAAATTCGCGCACGTTCTGAATGACATGGTCACTTGGAAGAATCACAAGGATTGTGTCGTCGTCGTATTTCTGCCTTAGGATGGTAGCCGCCAGTGCTATACACGGCCCCGTATTACGTCCGAACGGCTCTCGAATAATATTCGCCACCGGCACATCAGGAAGTTGCTCACGCACGTGCGCTTCGAGATCGTCGGTTGTAACGACAAAGACATTTTCCTGCAGGACAAACGGTTGCAGCCTGACAACGGTGTTCTGAATGAGTGTGCCTTCACCCATGACATGCACGAATTGCTTGGGCTTCCGTTCTGTACTGCGCGGCCATAACCGCATTCCTAGACCACCTGCCATCACCACTGCTAAGACCATCATGATGCTCCTTGAATGGGAACCAAAATACGCCGCTCCCGTTCAGCGGTTCGTATCTTTGATCTTACATTTTCTGGAGACATATATGAATAGATCGCTGCTAGCAGCGCTGCTTTGTCTAGCCCTTGCCGTACCGGCATTGGCTCAGGACGATCGTCTGGACGAACTTTCGTTCGATGAAGGCGTGTCGTTAAAAGATGAAGCCTTACCATATTTCGCTATCGGGGTGGGTCCAGTAGTTTCCTTTTCCTTTCCGAACCTGGATGCCCTGAACGTCCGAGCCACAGAACTAGGTCTTGCAGAACTGAAGACGCCGTTTATCCAAGCTGGCGTCGAACTCTTCACTGCTGTTGGCATTGTTCCAAATGTGCGCATTGGTTTTTCTTGGATTACGGGCAGCCGTTCCTCAGAAGCGAGTATCGCCGTTGGCACAGACACAGTAAATCGCACCATGGAGTATTCCCTCGGCTCACGCACTGTACACATAGATTATGCATGGGTACCGTTCCGGGGTTTTTCGGTGATCCCTGGCGCAGGATTCGGTTGGGCCACACAAACGATTTCGACGTACCAAGCCCCTTCGGGAATTGCATGGGACGCCCTTAAAGATCCGGCAACGCCAGCCCCTTCCACTGTGTTCACAGAAATGCGGCGCTCAGCTCTCTCAGTTGTGCCCCGTCTAAATATCGAGTACGCAGTTGCGCCTTGGGTGGCATTGCGTGCACAGGCTGCGTACACGCTGCAGGTGTCGGATAGTGATTGGGAGATGAATCGGACTGCAGTTGTTACCGGGGTACCGGAAAATATTAAGGCAACGGCATTCTCCGCACAGCTTGGCCTTTTCATAGGTCTGTTCAATTAAATAGATCTGCTCATCTTCTCATCTGATCACGTTTCTAAAAACGCTTTGATTGTTACGTGCAGCGTACGCACGAACACCGGGGGCCTGTAGCACAGCGGTTAGTGCAGCGGACTCATAATCCGTTGGTCGCTGGTTCAAATCCGGCCAGGCCCACACATGTCTACATCGCAGATCACGTGCCCCAAGTGCGGGGAGCCCATCGACATCGATAAACTCGTCAAGCATGACATCGAACGTCAGCTACGCGACGAATTCGAACACAAGGCTGCACACGATGCAGAGCTTGCCACAGCGCAGCGTAAAGACGAACTGCGCAAGCTGAAGGAGCTCGAGATTAAGCACCTCGAGCTCGAGCGTGCACACCGCGAGCAGAAAGAAGACATCGAACTCGACATCAAAAAACGAGTTCTCGAGGAGCAGCAGCGTGTCGAAGAGCGCATTAAACGGCAAGAGAACGAACGCTTTACACTCGAACGCCAAGTAGAGGCGGAGCGGTACTTGGCCGAACGAAAGCAGGAGGCTGAGCGGAACCTTTCCGAACGAAAGCTGGACGCTGAGCGAAACCTAACCGAACGAAAGCTGGACTCTGAGCGGTATGAGATAGAGAAACGTGAGCTGCAAAAGAAGTACGACGATCAGCTCCGCCTCGCAGAGGAAATGCGCCGCAAGGCCGAGCAGGGTTCGCAGCAAATGCAGGGCGAGATCCTCGAGCTAATTATCGAGGAGTTCCTGCGCACGACATTCCCGCACGACGACATTCAGCCAGTTGTTAAGGGGCGGACGGGGGCTGACTGTCTGCATGTGGTAAACGATGCTGGACGTAAGGTGGGATCGATCTACTACGAGAGCAAAAACACCAAGCATTTCAGTGAAGAATGGATTGGCAAGCTTAAACAAGACATGCGAGCATGTGGTGCTGACCTTGGTGTTCTGGTGACCGATGTTATGCCAAAAAATATGGAGCGTTTTGGGAACGTGCAGGGGGTTTGGGTCTGTCGGGTCGACGAATTCAAAGCTTTGTGTCATGTCCTGCGAGCCATGGTCGTGAACGTTTCAATTGCAACGTCAAGTCAGGAGAACAAAGGCGAGAAGATGGCGATGCTTTACCAGTATCTCACGGGCAATGAATTTAGAATGCAGATGGAGGCAATCGTCGATTCGTTTACCACGATGCGAAGCGAACTCGACCGAGAACGATTACAGACAGAGAAAAATTGGAAGCAACGCGAGAAACAACTCGATAAGGTTCTTGTGAATACAGCTCATCTCTATGGATCTATTAAAGGCATTGCTGGCAGTGAGATAGCTACTGTACGTCAGCTCGAGCCACCCGATGACGAAACAAGAGAACCCTTTACTCTTCGTCCGTAGGTTCGCACCATGACAAAACACTTGTACATACTCTTAGCGCTAGCTGCGTACACAACTATATCAGCAGGCGACCCGACACCACTACGTTACGTGAAGAACGAAGCATTTGGTTTTGGAGAGCGCCTTGAATACTCTGTTGGCTATAAGTTTATTACGGCTGGCTACGCCGTGTTTCAGGTTGGCAAGGATCCTATTGTTATCAACGAGCAGAATTGCTACGACATTCGCTTTGATGTCGCATCGCTTTCTAGCCTCGAGTTTTTGTACAAGGTGCGCGATCGGTATCGCACGATGGTTGATATTAACGGACTCTTTCCGTGGCGTTTCGAACAGATCATTCGCGAGGGTGGTTTTTCGAAAGACTTCTCGGCCGCATTCGATCAGAAAGGTAATAGTGCCGTCACCACAGAAGGCACGTTCAAGATTCCACCGTTTGTGCACGACGTTGTTTCTGCGCTCTACCATGTACGTACATACGATCTACGAAACATGAAAAAAGGCGAAGTGATTTCGATGCAGAACTTCTTCGACCGCGAGACGCACGATCTTCAGATAAAGGTGCTGGGACGTCAGCAAATCGAAGTCGAGGCAGGTACGTTCAACACGATCGTCATAGAGCCCATCATTAAGAAGGGTGGCCTCTTTAAGTCCGAAGGTCGCATTATTATCTGGCTCTCCGACGACGACCGTAAGATTCCAGTGAAGGTCAGCACCAAGATTCTCATTGGCAGCGTAGACGCTGAGCTTACTTCGTATAAGGGGCTGCGTGGACCCCTTACTTCCAAGGTCGCTAACCCCGATTAAAGTCGCTAACCCCGATTAAAGTCGCCAACCCCGATTAAAGTCGCTAACACCGATTAAAGTCGCTAACACCGACTGTGGTCGCTAACCCGGACTAACTATGTCTTTACGTTTTAACGTTACTGCCGCTTTTGCCGCAGCTGTTCTTGTCATGCCCCTGGCCGGCAGAGATGCACTTGATGCGTTCCAGGCGAAATACACAAAGCTGAAAAGTGTGTCGTGCACGTTCCGCGATGCAACTGGTATGCGCGGCTCGCTAAAGGCGCGTAAAGGTGGTATGTATCACATAACGTTGTCCGACCGCGAGATTATCTGCGATGGCCAGACTGTGTGGAACGTCGTGCCTTCGACTAAGACTGTCGTCTTGAATACATACAAGCCTTCATCCGACGAAGTCTCTCTAGAGCGTGTATTCTTTCTCATGCTCAACATCTATCGTCCAACGCTCATAAGCCACACAAAACAATCATCATTGATTCGCCTTGCCGCGCCCAGGGAAGACGCAATGCTTGCGAATATCAATCAGGCAGAAATTATACTCGACCGCAGGAATATCATTACATCTATCAACGTCACAGAATACGGCACGACGAGCACTTGGTTTGTGTCGAAACTTGTTCTTGATCGCAAACTTCCACCGTCCACGTTTACATTCTCTATACCCAAGGGATGGCAGACGGTCGACTTACGGTAACAACAGTCGATTTACGGCAATACGAAGAGCGGCAGGAAGCAACCTAGCGATAGATCGATCAGTAACGAAGACAGATATCGGTGCTCCTTGCCAAGACCCTCCCTAAAAAAGAAAGCCCCGACTGCACGTGCAGCCGGGGCTTGTTGATTTACGAGGAGCGGTTTACTTGACTACAACAATCTGTTGTGAAGCAACGAAGTT
>JAWXBR010000039.1:0-29424 GCA_034440235.1 bacterium | reverse complement strand
CTTTGCCGTAACAGCTGGATTCTTTGCCGTAATACCTTAAGAGTCGAGACCCTTCTCGAGATTGGCCTCGAAAACATAAAGTGTGTTAGGACAAATACACGCCCCTTTTGCCCTCTACAGAATCAGATCTGTAGCCGCGAAAGGGGCTTTTTTTAGAGACGTCAATCGACTAAAGTTTAACAACTAACGACCAAGATTCGACGCATATCGACTACGGTTCTGCGTGAGCACTAAGGTTCTGGGTTAGCAGAGAGAGCTAGCTGACCACATGCCGCATCGATGTCGAGTCCGCTCGACGACCGAATCAACACTTGAACGCCTTCTTCGCGCAACCTGTCAATAAACCATTGCAGATGTGAAGGAGGCGTTGGTTTTAGAGTGGCAGCGAATCCTTCGGGGTGTGTGAAGTCTATTTCGTGAAAGGGTATGACGTTCACCTTCGTTGGAATGCGGCGCGCAATCTTTGCTAGACGCGCAACATCATCGGCACCATCGTTGAGTCCGTCGAACAAAATGTATTCGTACGTAACGGTTTTGTGTGTCTTGCGGTAGTAGTAATCGATTGCTTCGAGCAACTCTTTCAGCGGATACTTCTTTGCAATGGGCATGAGTTGTTCGCGCACTTCTTGCGTAGTCGCGTGCAGCGAAACTGCCAGCTTTATAATCTTGCCTTCGTCTGCCATGCGAATAATTCCCGGAATCACACCTGCCGTTGAAATGGTTGTGCGACGTGCTGCAATCATGTTGGTGCGTTGGTCGTTGAGGATTTCGACGGACCTCATAACCTCGTCGTAGTTGTTCATGGGTTCGCCCATGCCCATAAAGACGACGTTGGTAATCGGACGCACACTGTGCTTCTGCGCCTGCAGGAACTGGTCTACTATTTCGCCCGAAGTGAGATTGCGCGCAAGATTCAGCGATGCTGTTGCACAGAATTCGCAACCAAGATTACATCCGACCTGCGTGCTAACACATAATGTGCGACGCCGTGGATGTCCGTCTTCTTCGACCATTTCGCTTGGTATTAACACACTCTCGATAGAACGTCCGTCGAGCAGGTCGAACAGAAACTTCTTCGTTCCGTCTGCCGACTCTTGCATTGTTTGCAGCGTAACACTCGATGTGCGTGTAGTTGCAGCAAGCGCATCACGAAGCGCATGTGGCAGCAACGTCATCTCTTGCACATCATCTACGCGTTGTATGTACAACGCATCGTAGATCTGCTTTGCTCGGTATTTCTTTTCGTCCATTGAGAGCAGCAGTCGCTCGAGATCTGCAAGAGGCAGACCCTTGAGCTCTTGCGGACCCTTTACGATGTCACGTTTTGCCTTGGCCATACTGCAAATTACCCACCAGCGAGGCGACCTCGGTCGCAATGTTGCTGCCGAGCGCTACACCCATGCCGTTACATCCGAAGGCGAGTATGACATTTGGTGCAATCTGGACGACACACGGCTGCTTATCGGCCGCAAATGCCATGGTGCCCGACCATCGCTTTTCGACAACGATTTCACGTCCCGGAGCGATAACGGTGCGCAGCAATTCGTCGAGATTTTTTTGAAGGGGCTCGGTTGTGCTCATGTCGCGCGTGCGCTCGCCTTCGAAATCGGTGTTACGTCCGCCACCAAACAGAATACGATTTCCAAGATTCCTAAAGTAGTAATATCCGTCATTGAAATGGAACGACCCTTTAAAGGGCAGACCTTCGATGGAAGCAGTTAAGAGTACCTGACCTCGTGCAGGGTAGAATGTTGGGGCCGCTGTGGGCGTTAGAGTCGGTGTTGCGAGAGTCTGCATTGCAAGAGTCTGCATCGGTTCTGGGTTCTGCCGTGTTGCTGAAACGGTTATCTGCGACATGTTGCCGTTCGTGGCCAGCACCGCAATGCCAGCATGAATTGTGTGCTCACCCGAGATGGTGCTGATTGTGAGCGCATGGTTCTGTTGACCACGATCGTCTATGGCAGTAACACGATCGTCTATGGCAGTAACAAGTGCGCCAGTAAGAATACGAATGCCATGCTGCTCGGCGATTTTCCAGAGAGCGTTGATAAGGAGTCCGCTGTGTACGGTTGCTTCGTGTTTGATGTGCACGAGTGCATGAACGCGCGGACCGAACATAAAAGTTTTTATTAAGTCGTCGCGGCGTGTGAAGACATCCTTGCCCAGCAATGGTTCTAACAATGCATTTATTTCGGGCAGACGCGCGAGTCCATCGTGTTCTTCGAAGAACAGTTCGTGTCCGCCTAGGGCTTCATACCCTATCTCACTCTTTGCACAACGATCTGTGAGCTTACGGAGTCCGGCAACACGCTTCGCTACTACGCTCAAAGCCCCTTCTTGCCCCATACCCAGTATGTCGGCATGTATTTCGCCGAGCGAGCCGAAACATGCAAAACCTGCATTGCGTGTGCTTGCACCTGTGGGAATGAGTCCGCGTTCGAGCACTGTGATACGTAGGGTGGGATTGCGTTCGGCAATCTCGATGGCCGAGGAAAGGCCAATAATTCCTGCACCAACAATAACGACATCATACGTAAGGAAGACATCTTCCCACGGCGATGACTCAATCATTGCATGTCTCGATCATAGGATGTCTCAATCACAGGATGTCTCGATCATTAGTCGATGGGTGCGATAACCGGAACGCTGCTGTTGCTGCGGGTTTTGAACGGACAGCTATGGAGTGTGAGTTCTTCGCCAATGAGCGAGGGGTTAGAGATATCGAAGCCGGGTGGTACTAAGCCTCCGATGCCTGGGTTGAAGCCTTTAGGCCAGACACTTTTCAGTTTGCCATTGATATAGCCGCTGTACCCTTTAACAAGGCCGTTCTCTACGCGAGCTTCGGTGATGACGATCGTACCTTCGGTTGCATAGAACGTGCCGTTCTCAATATTCAGAATAACACCTGTTGCGACTGTTGCGCTTCCCTGCGCTGTGGCTTTAGCAGCAGTAAAGGCATAACTGCCCGGCGTGGAAGGCATAGTTGCAAAGTTTACAATTAGCTCTGCGCTGCTTATTCCAACACCCGATTCGAGCACCTCGAACAGCATTTTACCTTGAACAATGGTATCGCTGCGTAATGGAAGCGTTTGCATAACAATGCTGTCGCCACTTACCATTACTTCGGCGCTCTTGATTGTGGTAAGGTCCTTGAGAATTCCATCGTTGTATTTCACAACCAGTTCGTGGCCTGGGTGGGCGCCGGTTGGACCTTCTTTGCATGACGGTACAAACGCTAATACGATAAGGGCTGCTGCAACGAGTGGAATAGTCTTCATGATGTTTTGTTTTCTGAGTAGTGTTTGGTGTGTTGTTGTCAACGTGCTCGTGTTTTGTTTTCGACGTGCTCGAATAAAAACTCTTAAAACGTAAGATCGAACAAGTAACTCACACCCAACTGCGCACCAGCAGGCACGTTGTCGAGCATATCGTATGTGCGGAAGTCCTGGCTCGGATCGCCTCTTTGGTTCACCGTGTTACCCATGGTGTACTTGTCATCATTGTAGAGTCCGGTCACATAATACTTCGCCTGAAGCTCTACATAGAGCGTGCCGAGACTATGCGAATACACTTCGATCATTGTACCTAGTCGGACATCAATAGCGAGCTTCATTGTTGAGCGATCGACATCGAATGCTTCTGAAGACCTGTCGGGGTGCCACATCTGACCGCTCATCGGAATATTAAAGCCTGCGCCAAGGTTCACACCTGCCAGGTTAATCGAAGGCGCGATTGTGAAGTATTGATAACGTTCTCTAATGTATCCTTCCCAGGAAGTATTGCCATCGAAGAATTCGTACGGACGCGTGCGTGTACCTGTAGAGATGATTCCGAGGTCGAGCCTGCCGCCCATCTTTACGCCGGTACCAAAGGGTGCGTAAACGGCAATGCCGTATGCGGGGAGCGCAAAGAAATCGGGACGCGTTTTGCGTCCCTCGGCCGAAATCGTATTCATCGCGCCGCCAAAAAACGCCAGAGACGGTCCGATCTGGATTTTATACGCCTGTCCATCCATACTCATCGATGGAGGTGCCGTCATGTCGGTCTGCGCACTCATCCCCAAGGCTGCCATGAAAACGCACACCACCGCGAACGTGCCGCGCATAGAAACCCCTGCTATTTTGTTGAACAGTGGCCAACTTGTAGGAACCGTGACCAACTTGTAGGAACCGTGACCAGCGAATTTACGGCAATTGACGTCCGTAACCGCTCTAGCTGTAACCCCCCGGGCTAAGCCGGGTTCTTGCCCTGTACTCAACTGCGAGAGCATGACACACACACTAATGACAGACGAAGACTTGTTCGCGCAGGTGCGCGATAATCGCGATGAACAGGCTTTTAGGACCCTTTTCAGGCGGTACGACAAGCGTGTGTATGGCTACTGTTTGAGGGCACTTGGGAGCCATGAAGACGCCCAGGATGTGTTTCAGACAATCTCGATGACGGTATTTGACAAGCGACAGTCGTTTTCTGAGGGCAGCTTTGCCGCCTGGATGTTTACCATCGCTCGGAATTCCTGTCTAAAAGCCTTGCGTAATCGGCGACACACAACCGAGATTACAGACGAGGTGATGCCACCGGATGAAGATGAATCGTACACAAAACACGATTTTCTTCTCCGAAAGGCCCTACACGACGCCATTGAAAAACTACCGGCAGAATTCAGAGAAGCACTTGAAATGAAGTATTTCGATGACCTGCCCTACGAAGACATTGCCCACGCACTTAGCATTACGGTTTCGTTAGCCAAGGTGCGGGTGTTCAGGGCGAAGAAAATGATCCAGCTCACGTTGTCCCCGATATTAGATGAACTACGATGACAAATGACGACACCCTACTCGCAGGCTTTCTAGACCGCTCCCTGAGCGAGGACCAGCTCCTCGAACTCGAAGCACGCAAAGCCTCATCGCCAGAGTTCGCCCACCAGTTCAGCAACATGCTGACGCTAGAGGGCATGCTCGCAAAGGCCGCACCGAGCATTGCTGTTCCCGCACACTTCCTTAACGCCGTAGAAAACTCTGTGGCTGCTAAGGTTCTTGTAGGGGGCGCGACCTCAGGGGGCTTTTTAAGTGGCCTGTCGTCAGCATGGTCATGGTTTGGTGGTGCCGCGCTTGCTCTAGTAACAGCAGGCGCTGTCTACTACTACACACAGCCGGCCCCACAGCCCGTTGCCGCTATTACACCTACAGCTAGCGAAACTCCTGCGGTTGCAGAACCTGAAGTTGTGCTTCCTGCTCCTGCAGCAGAAGTTAACGCGGTTCAGCCATCAGGAACCGACGCTCAGCCAAATCAGACCCCTCGCGGACGCAATGCGGACGCGACCCCTAACTCAAATACCATCAATATGAACTCAGAAGGCAGTCTCTCTGCCCTAGTTCTAGCTGAGAAAGACTTCGATGCTGTTGTGGCATCTGGTGATCACGTAAAAGCAACGCTTCAAGCGATGACGCTAGGCTTGGCATTCAGGAAGAACAACAACTTGGCTCGGAGCGAAGATTACTTCGCAATGGCCGTAGAACATGCCCGCAAGGCAAAGTTGGCAGAGCAGGAAGTAAAGGCTCTGGGTGAACAGGCCGTAACAACGTTTTCTCTTGGTAACGAAACGCGCGCTCGGTTGTTATTGAACCAAGCCATTCAGCGCGGATCGCAAACGGGGATAGATGTGTCGGTGTGGACACAAAAACTAAAAGATCTGCGTTAGAAAATGTGCCTTATATGGTGTGTGGAAGAACGGCGACTGCGAAATTTTCAAGGTCGCCGTTCTTCATTTATATAGAGCGCCGTCGATCTATATAACCCAAGCTCGGGCTCGATGAGCCCCTGGCGGAACCACCCGCCCTCACGCTGCGCAACCATCCTCCGAAACTCCCCTGGCACCGGCAACATGTCAGCATCTGGAGTACGCAGGTTGTCGAGTGCCTGCACAATCAGCACTTCTTCGCGGAATCCGAGGCGAGCAGATGCATCGGTAATTGCGTTGCCTTGCAACGAAATACGTCCGGGCTCACCACGCACCGACGTACCCTCAACATCAACTGCGGTAACATCAACGACGACGGGTGCTACAAGTACAGCATCCATGGTGATGTCTTCACGCATGTCCCACGAAATAACCGATGGTGCTGGCGTATTCTCGCTAAACGTTCGAAGTGTACGCCCACGATGCTGCATCTGAACGCTCCACGAGGCAAGTCCGGCCTCTGATACGATCTCCGGAATTATCCGAACGAGAGGTAGTTGCGATTCGGTGATGGTGTCGTGCATGTTTATCGGACCCGACACCAATGCACTACGATCGCGCAGATACACCCATGGTTGTGTGAACGCTGCCGGAGTTACTACCTGTGTACCCGTGTCCGGTGGTGTTGGTAGGGGCGATGTGCTGACAATAACCGGAAGTCGCTGTATCGGTATTCTAAATACATCAACGAGGTATTGCTGCACAATTTCTGCACGCGACCGTGCCTGCTGCGTACCTGATGGCGAACCATCGTCGTATGCCAGCACTTCGACTGTAGATGCTGTTGCACGCCTCATGCGCGAGCCGATTACATTCAGTACATGGTATTGCCAGTGCGCAGAAGTGTCGCTTGCAAGTCGCTGTTCGCTCCATCGTTGTGCATCGCGCTGCTTAAGCATTTTATAACGCAGCGGAATAGTCGACGTACCAGAGTCAAACATCACAACAGGTAGCAGCGGCACCGAACGTGTGAGTTCTGTACGAGTACTAAGTAACCTGGCATCTTCGCTTACCGAACCATCGGGTTGCTCGAATCCAACTTTCACAGAAACACGCAAGAGCGCCGGAGGTTTTCTTGTAAGTGTTCGGTATTGTTCTACAACATTATAAAAAAGTGTATCGTTACGTTTGGTGCTGTCAATCGTGCGCAAAACGAGTTCGGTACGTGGCATTTCTACAACCGTACTTAACACCACTACGGTGTCGCGTGTTGTGTCGCTACGCACCGGTTGTATAAGGTCTACTGCTGGCGTTGCTCCACCAAGCAGTTTTAGTCTAACCCCGACACCGCCACCAAACGTAACTGGCCGCCAATCGGCAACATCGTGGGTGGATTGCAATGCAGTACTGCCTGTACCAAACACTACTGCCGTTCCCAGAGTTGATATCGGAAACAGCACTTCAGCACGCACATCTAACCCGTATGCAAATTGCTTCATTCCGCCGACGTCACCACGTGCTGTGAGCTGCTCAACAGAGCCATCGATAAACGTCGTACCTGCAGGATCGATAAATCGTTGAGTTTGCGTGTATGACGCAGACAACGGAAGTGTGAATGGAAAGCCAACATCAATTCCAATGCGTTTCCAAAATTCAACGCGTACATACGGCTCTAGATTCACCACCTGTATTGGCGTAGATAGGCGGTGTCCGAGCGTTGCGCGGTACACCTCGCCATTACGCGCAATCGGTATCACCTCGCTTGCATCGTACTCTGGTGTATATCCGTAGACAGACCCTCGTGCACCGACACGCCATTGCGAAATGCCAACATCGAACAACTTCACGTCAAAGCCTACGGCACTGTAGACACTCAGCATGCCCGAGTTCTGGCCTCTAAACGTGAGTGTATCAGAAGGTGCCGGAATTCCTGGTAGGGGGCGAAAGGTGCTCGAGACGGACGTCAACGCACCGCCCAACGAGACAGACACGTCTAGGTCGAGCTGCGCTTGTAGTGATGGCGCGATCAAGATGAACGCAAATAGAAAGGCTTTGATCACGCTCAAAGATAGAGCCTACTCGACGATGACGAAGCGGACTACCGCTGTCAATTGTTGACGATCACCAGACGCACAACGCTGCTGATGACGGCAGAATTATCGGCTAATGCTGTAAGTCTTACGTAGTAAATACCTGTTGGCAATCCAGAGGGGAAAGATATCTGATTCGCATTTGGAGCGCGCAACTGATTGGTAAGGTCGGCCACAACTACGCCCTGCGAATTCACTATCTGAAGTTTGCCATCTCCGGCTGTTACATTCAACCAGGTAATCTTCGAGTCAGGGGTTAGTGGGTTAGGTGAGATGTCGAGTTGCAAATTCTTCTGCAAAGAATTGATAAACCTCGAGCGTCCGTCCTGGTAATTCCACACATTGGTCAGCTGCACGGTAGCAGAATCGAGTCCGACATCGTTCACAAGCAGATCGCGTGGCTCAAGCGTAACACCGCTCAATGCAAGCATGCTGTTGTCTGCGTCACCCATTACGGCAACAAACGATGCGCGCGCTAACACATATCCGTCTCTATCTAACGGTGCATTTGCTGTTACAGAAGCATCTCCAAAAACAAAAAGAGCATCATCGTCTAAGACCACAGTCTGTTCACCTGCATTCACAACTGGCACGAGAACCGTAGGGTTGTATGCGAGTGAACACCGCAACGTGTTGAATTGAAGCGCAAGGTCGATTGGGTCTGATGTCTGGGCAAGAATGGCAACGACGATGGTGTCGCCGATACGTGCCGACATAACACTACTCTCGTCGAATACAGGCTGCTCGTTAGTCTTCGAAGTCTGCCGCGCAATCGACGTACGCAGGTTAATACTCCGAGGTCGTACTTCAGTACGTACGGCAACGGTAGTAGTATCAATCACTTCTGTCGATTCGAACAAGCGGCGCAAATAGAGCACGTCGGAAAATTTCCCAAGACTGTCCGGTTTACTGTATACACGCACTCTAACGGTGTCCGGACTTTCCACATTCGGATCAATAACTATTGCCCACACCCTAGAGGAGGTTGAAACGCTGGACACGACGTCGTACGAAAAGCTTCTGAGTTTATATGGTACTGGTATGCCAAGGTCTATATCGACTGAGTCGAGCTCACCAATAAACTGGTTCTGAAACACGACTTCGGTGTCGCGCTGCATCGGACCCGATGTGCCGTACAACGAGACTACGACAGAATCGAGTGGAAACTGAAACTGTCCGCCATCTCGTACACGATACAACACTACAACGTCGTTGTCGGAGAGCTGTGGCACAATGTAGGGTGCAAATGAGGCACGTACAACGAGCTTACCATTCCTGACGTAATTCTCGATGTATTGAAAGGGGCTAGTAGCAGGAGGCTGGTACGCAATTTTGTAAAATGTTTTACCAATATCGGGCAACTGAATTGCCGCTTCTTTTACACTACTATCGCCAGTCATCATACGTCCGAACTGAATGTCTGCGCGACGAGTGAACTCTTCTCCAGTACCTGTCATTTCAACTACGAGCGTATCGAGAATGCGTGTTGTGTTGTCGGCTCGGAGCCGAATGAACGTTACGGACCCTTTCTTAAGCCCCGTAACCAAGGGTTCGAACTGCAGAACAAAAGCATAAACAAATTTCCCTGGCACATCTGGATCTGGTTCAGACGTTGGAGCCTTATTGATCACAGTGTATGGAGGGTCTGGGTGGATGATAGTCCACTGACTGGTTGCTATGAATTCAGAGGGGACTCGAACTATTCTTCTCGTCGAATCGCCGACAAGAACGCTTTGAAAGTCGACATGCATTGTCCGTTTCGGAACGAATGCAATGCCCTCGACGATGATAATGATTTCATCGACCTGTTGAGGAAAAGGTGGTTTGCGTCGAAGAATAACTGTGTCTCTGTAGAAGCCGGGCGTTATTGGCTGAAAAGTAATCCGCACGGCTATGGTGTCTCGTTCTATCGAAACAGACTGACCAAAGGCAAGAGAAATGTTCGCTTTGCTAAAAAGTGCAAAGGGCGCTTTAGGCATCTTATCGACCCTGAACGCTACTCCGGTGAAGCCTGCAATTTTAACTTCGCGCTCAGACTTCATATCCACTTGCGTGATAGGCATGGCAATCGTCTGCATGCTTACACGCTGCACATCTTCGCCCGACTTTTCAGATGCGCGCATAGGAGCGCAGCAGATCAGAAGCCCGACAAAAAGATAGAGATATGGAGAAGTTCTTTGGGTCATACGGTGGTCACGAAGAACCCAATCGCGGGGTGAGAGTTACAGGGGCCACTAAAGTAGGAAACAGAGTCTACTAAAGTGGTAAATGGCCCAGCTCTTAGCGCTATCGACTCTGTGCAATGAGCGTACACGTGTTGCCCGTCCATTCTTGGGCCGTAACACGACCGGTGCCTTTTACGCGCACCTCGAAGCCAGCAGAATGCAGGACGGTGATGGCACGACGCAGGCTTAGGCCAACGACGTCGGGACGTGTGGGAGAGGTCTGAAGCTCGACATGTACGGTGGCAGCCCTTTCGACACGGGTCCCAGGAAGGGGCTCCTGGCGCATTATCATGGCCGAGTCTGGCAGACTATCCTGCATGCGCAGGCCAAGCCGTCGCACCACCGTATCAGCCGTAAGCACATCGAGTCCGCGTATATCCGGCACCACCACGCTATCCGCCTCGGCACTTGCAGCAATCTTCTTCATTACCTGATCATCGAGAGCCAGCATGGTCATGGTCTTCTGCACAATTCGGCGGAAGATGGGTGCGGCAGTCGAGCCGCCGTAGATGCTCGTAGACGGACGGTCGAGCATAACGATCATGGCCACACGCGGGTTGTCTGCGGGATAGAACCCAACGAACGATGCTGTGTACGACTTGCGACTGTACGAACCGTTTTCGAGCTGTTGTGCTGTGCCTGTTTTTCCGGCAATGCGCACACCCGGAATTTTGGCGAGTTTGCCCGTGCCGTTTTCGACAACCCCAACAAGCATGTCTGTAAGGAGCGTCGCAGTTTTTTCACTTACTACACGACGAATTGTTTGCGGTTTGAATTCTGTTTCGACGTCGCCGTCGAGATCCATAATTGCTTTTACACATCGCGGTTGCATAAGAATGCCCTTGTTTGCAATGGCGGCGTATGCATTCACCATCTGTAAGGCTGTTGCACTTATCTCGTAACCGAAGGCCATGAAGGTTTTGGTTGTAGCGTCGAATTCGTTCGGACGTTTTAGTCTTCCACGCACTTCGCCCGGTAGGTCGATACCGGTCGGAATGCCGAAGCCGAAGTCGCGCATGTATTTGTAGAAAACGCGGTCATCGAGCAATCGCGAGCTCATGGCAAACACAACATTGCTCGATTGCTCGAGTGCACCCTTGAATGTTGTTACGCCAACAGGATGATCGTCGCGCACAACATGACCGTTGAGTTGCAACGTACCATTGCCACCATCGACGCGTTCGTTCGGAGCAAGCTTCTGTTCTTCGAGGAGTGCCGCTGCAGTAACAAGCTTAAGTGTCGAACCTGGCTCGTACTGGTCGGTGATGGCACGAATGCGAATTGCATCGTTCGACGCCACATCTAGTTTATTCGGATCGAACGTTGGGAACGACGCCATCGCTAGAATGTCGCCCGTAGAGGGCTCTATGGCTACGATGGTGCCACTTACTGCTCCACTCTCGCGCACACCACGGGCCAGCTCTTGTTCTGCTACGCGCTGCATTTCGATGTCGAGGGTGAGTTGAAGTCCACGTCCGTTCTCGGGGGCTTCACGCTCGGGGTTTACACTCGGACGTAATCGTCCGCGACCATCACGCTGCATCACAACAAAGCCGCTGCGACCACGAAGGATTCCGTCGTAATGCAGCTCGAGTCCGGTTAACCCGTTGTTGTCGACATCGGTGGTTCCGATTACTTGCGATGCAATCGGACCATAAACAAAATTACGTTTAGGTTCTTTGAGCCTTATCAGCCCCTTATCATGAATGGTATCGAGCATGGGATACAGTACGGTGTTCACACCGCGTGCAAGCCACACAAAACGTCCCGTCGACGCCTTAATCTTTTCTGCATACGAAGCCGCTGGTTTCCCGTCTGCCACAGACAACAGCGCGCCGAGAAAACCGATGCGTTCTATCATCGTCGGGTCGGCGGCAAACGATGTTGTGCGAATCGTGTTTGCAACGTCTCGCATGTTGCGGTCGAATATTTTGCCACGCTCGGCGCGCAGTGCGACCTTCGACTCGTATTGCTTTTTAGCCAATTCGCGGTACTTGCTGCTATCAACAACCTGCACCCAGAAGAGACGTCCAAGCACAAGCATGAACGCCGAAGCGAACAACAGAATCAGTACTCCGGCTTTCCACCGGATAGGGTCAACGTCGTTTTCTTCCATGCTCTGCTCCCTCCTCGCCATCAGCCGTAAAGACCGTTGGCGCTTGCGGCGGCGGCGTCATCCCCAACCGCTCGGTTGCAATGCGTGTAACACGTTCGGCACTCTGCAAACGAAAGACCTCGGTTTGCAGACTGCGGTTTACGTCGCGCAGAGAGTCGACAGACTTCCTCATTGCTTCTGAATCGCGAAGCAGTCTATTAACGGTAATAACATTATTTACATACAAGACTGTTGCAAGTGCACTCACAAACACCAATGCAAAAATGCTCCACCTGTTCAGTAGACGCCGCTGACGTACCAGTGTCGGCGACTCCTTGACCGGTCTTTGCGGAACGTCTTCTTCGTCAACGTATGGATCGCTCATTTGCTTCTACTGCGTATGTGCATCAACACATTGTGTTATCGTACTTCGGCACCCGCACCAACAACGTCGTTCATCGGCGTAACTAGTGTTAGCGTTCCGTCGGCATTCGACGCAGCCAACACCATTCCTTGCGATTCCATTCCCATGAGCTTTGCAGGTTGCAGATTTGAAACCACTACAACGAGACGTCCGATTAGTTCTTCAGGCGTGTAATGCTTCGCAATGCCTGCAAGAATCTGCCTGTGCTCTGTGCCAATGTCGACTTTTAGCTTCAGCAGTTTCTCACTCTTCGACACACGCTCGGCTTCGAGCACACGTGCCGTACGCAACTGCACATTCTTGAACTGGTCGATAGAAATACGTCCGCCATCAACAGTTACAGTTGCGGCGCCCCCAGCACCCGCTGCACCCGCTATAGTTGCGGCGCCAGAAGCACTCGCATTGCCTTTTTCAGAAGGTCCGAGCTTTGCCACCTGACGTTCCACAACATCATCTTCGATTTTTGTGAACAGGATATGGGGCTCGTTAAGGGGCGCGCTGGCTTTCAATACAGCCTCCGCTGCTGCAAACCAGACATTTTGCGATGCAGCATCGGGTTTGTCAGTTGTTCCTGACTCGTCAGCTGTCTGGGGTTTAAATGGTGCGCCTGTATGCACGCTGACATTAAGCATGCGCTGAATTGTTTCTGCTGCGTTCGGTAGAATTGGCGCTATGAGCACCGATAACGTACGCGCTGTTTGCAGGCATGTGTTAAGCGTTAGTGCACAATCTGCGGGGTCGGCCTTGAGCGTTTTCCACGGCGCTTTGTCGTTGAAGTACTTGTTGGCAGCACGAGCAACGTTCATGGTTTCTGTTGCTGCATCGCGGAATCGGAATGCGTCGTAGTTGTCGGCGATAATTGCAATGCCCGACTCGATTGCAGATGCAAGAGCCGTTTCGTGTTCTGTGCGAATTGCCTCGGCGGGAATAGTGGGCACACACAAATCGTAATTCTTTTGAACGAACTGC
This sequence comes from bacterium, assembly GCA_034440235.1. Taxonomy (GTDB): domain Bacteria; phylum Bacteroidota; class Ignavibacteria; order Kapaibacteriales; family Kapaibacteriaceae; genus JAWXBR01. Next base: position 15,941 of record JAWXBR010000039.1, on the reverse strand, counting down.
ATTACACGATTAATGTAGTTGCCAAGAATTGCAGCGAGTTCGTTGTTTGTGCGAGCCTGAAAGTCTTTCCACGTAAAGTCGCTGTCTTTCGACTCTGGCATGTTGACTGTTAAAACATAGCGCAACACATCGCTGTGCTGCGGCTCTGGAAAGTCCTGTTGGTATTGAACAAGATCGATGGCCCAGTTGCGACTCTTCGAAAACTTCTGACCTTCGAGATTCATGAACTCGTTTGCAGGGACTTGCTTTGGCAGGATGTAGCCTTCGTCTTCGCGCGTATGCAGCAGAATTGGAAAAATGATGGTATGAAAGACAATGTTGTCCTTACCAAGAAACGCAATGTATTCCGTGCCTGCATCGCACCACCAGCGCTGCCATGCAGCGTCGATGCCATTGTCCTTGGCCCACTGCTTTGTAGCACTGATGTACCCAAGCACTGCTTCGAACCATACGTAAATAACTTTACCATCGGCATCTGGAGCTGGCACCGGAATGCCCCACTTCATGTCACGCGTGGCAGCACGCTGGGCAAGGCCCTGCTTAAGCCAGGAGCGGCTTTGCTGAAGGACGTTGCTCTTCCAATCTGTTGCGTGCGACTCGACGTACTGCTCTGTCCATTTCTGAAACTCGTCGAGCTTGAAGTACCAGTGTTTTGTCTTTCGAACAATAGGTGCTTTGCCACTGACGAGTGAGCGCGGATGCTTTAGGTCGAGCTGGTTGTAATACGCGCCGCAGTTGTCGCATTGGTCGCCGCGGGCTTTGTCGTAGCCGCAGTTCGGACATATCCCTTCGACGTAGCGGTCGGGCAAGAACATGTTTGCATCGGCATCAAAAAACTGATCCTCTTCGCGTTCGACGAGGAGCCCCTTACCCAACCAGTAACGAAAGAATTCTTGTGCTGTGTCGTAGTGAACGGGATTCGACGTGCGATCGTAGACATCGAACGCAATGCCCGCGTTTGCCAATGCCTGTTTGTTGAGGCCATGATAGCGGTCGATGATTTCGCGCGGTGTGATGCCTTCTTTTTCGGCTGCAATGGTAATTGCGACGCCGTGTTCATCGGAGCCACACACGTACAACGTGTCGCGTCCACGTAAGCGGCAGTAACGTGCGTAAAGGTCTGCAGGCAACGTCGACCCAACAACATTTCCAAAATGCGTTATGCCGCTTGCGTAAGGAAGCGCCGACGTAACAAGATATCGTTGAGGGTTTTGCATTATTCGTACAACACAATATCACTTGCAACGCGCGATGCAGTGGTTGCATCGGCAAGACGAGTAATTAGACTTAGGGCAAACTCGAACGCAGTGCCCGCACCACGACTGGTAATGAGGAGTCCGTCTTCGGCAACACGATCGATTGTGTAATTGTACTGCTGAAGCTGATCGGCAACCGACGGGTGACTTGTAAGTGTCGCACCTGCAGCAAGCATGCGGAATTCATGCAGGATTGTTGGAGCTGCGCAAATAGCCGCAACGAGTCCCTTGCGTTCTCTATGCCGACGCAAAATGTTCTCGAGGTACGGATTTCTAATGAGCTCTTCTACGCCTTCAGATCCGCCAGGTAGAACAATAGCGCCGAACACATCATCTTCTGACACTTCGTGCAATGCCATGTCGGGTATGATGCGGACGCCACGCGAACACGTTACTACGTCGCCTGCTCCGGCCACGTCGACATCGATGCCCGCACGTCGTAACATGTCAATAACAATCACAGCTTCCATCTCTTCGGTGCCGTTTGCAATAGGAACAAGGACAGTCATTTACAAGATTCTCAATTTATTTAGGACAGTCGTTTACAAGATTCTCAATTGATTCAGGAAAAACATTCCGGTCATTCCCATTCGATGGTGGCAGGGGGCTTTGAAGAAATGTCGTAGACGACGCGGTTTATTCCACGGACTTCATTGATGATGCGATTGCTGATGAGCGCCAACACGTCGTACGGCATGTGGAACCAGTCGGCTGTCATACCATCGGTACTTGTTACAGCACGAAGTCCGCACACATGTTCATACGTGCGTTCGTCGCCCATCACGCCTACAGTACGCACAGGTAGCAACACGGCAAAGGCCTGCCAGATCTGATTGTAGAGTCCGGCGTTGTGTAGTTCTTCGAGGTAAATCTCATCGGCAAGGCGCAGTGTTTCGAGCTTTTCTGGCGTGATCTCACCGGGGATGCGAATGGCGAGTCCCGGACCCGGGAATGGGTGCCTGTCTATGAACCACGCAGGGATGCCCAGATTACGTCCAACCGCACGCACTTCGTCTTTAAACAACTCTCGGAATGGTTCGATGAGCTTTAGGCGCATTGTGTCGGGCAAGCCGCCGACGTTGTGGTGGGTCTTGATGGTTTGCGACGGACCCTTTACACTCGACGATTCGATAACGTCGGGATACAACGTGCCTTGTGCAAGGAACTGCGCATCTGAAAACTTCTCGGCTTCGACTTCGAACAGTTCGATAAATGCATTGCCAATGGCTTTTCGTTTTTGCTCTGGGTCTGAAACACCATCGAGCTTGCTTAGAAATACATGCGAGCCATCGACAAGGTCAACCGTCATCGAAAAGTTATTCTTAAACAATTCTATAATCTGTGCGCTTTCACCTTTGCGCATCAAACCACTGTCGATGTGAATGCAGTGTACCTTATCGCCTATTGCACGATGTATGAGCACAGCAGCAACCGTACTGTCGACACCACCACTTAGAGCGCAGATTACGCCACCATCTCCAACACGATTTTTAATGTCAGCGATAGCTGCTTCGATAAACGACTCGGCATTCCATGTCGCAGAACATCCACAGATATCGATTACAAAGTTTCGAAGGATGCGATTGCCTTCGGTGCTGTGGTATACTTCGGGGTGAAACTGGATTCCCCAAATTCTGCGCTCAAGGCTGCGTACACCACAAATAGGAGCGTTGTCGGTGTGGGCTATGCCTTCGAAATCTGTTGGGAGTCCAGTTAACGAGTCGCCGTGGCTCATCCAAACTTGCGAGGATTTCGCAACGCCTTTGAACAGGTCTGAATCGTCGTCAACAGTTAGTGTAGCACGTCCGAATTCCCGTCGCGCTGCCTTGTCTACCGACCCACCAAGCTGAAACGCCATCAGTTGGAGTCCGTAGCAAATACCCAGCACCGGAATATGCAGTGCAAACACATCGAACGATGGTAAGGGGGCGCCTTCTGTGTAGACCGACGACGGACCTCCAGAGAGGATGAGCCCCTTGGGCCTCAGCCCCTTAAGTGCATCGACTGAAATGGAGTACGGGTGGATCTCGGCGTAGACGCCCTGTTCGCGGACTTTGCGCGCAATGAGCTGTGTGTACTGGGAGCCAAAATCGAGAATGACAATACGTTCTGCGTGATCCATTGGCAAAAATATCACCGTTCGACGTAGTCGAGGTCTTTGCCATACGTTTCTTTAAGAAAGTACCATCCTACGAAGGCCAGAAAGAATGTTATTCCGCCAACAATTATTGCGCTAGAGACGCGCGGCGTTGTTTGTGTTTCGGAATAATACTTCCGCAGGTAACCGAACAAGGCAAGCGCTGGAAAGAGCGACCCACGAACAAGGTTCGGAACCGTTGTTGCAACTGTCGCTCGAAGGTTGGTACCGAACTGTTCGGCCGCTGTGGTTACAAAGACGGCCCAGTATCCAACGCCGAAGCCGAGTACAGCGCACTGAAGGTACGTCATCGTTGCCGATTTGTCGGGCGTAAGCAGGTACCACGCGGCAGAGGCCAGCGTAAGAAGTAGGAACAGCAGAATTGCGCGTTTACGGCTGCGAAGGAGCTGACTTAGCAGACCACTCAACAAATCGCCCGCAGCAAGGCCTACGTATGCCCACATCACAGACTGTCCGTCTACCACGGTGGCAATAGAGCCCGACTCCGCTGTAAAGCCCGCAGAGAATGTCACGAGAATGCCTATCACGTACCACACCGGAAGTCCGATTGCCACACAGCTCAGATAACGTCCAATCCGCTGCTTCGTAAGCAGCATGAGCAGATTGCCCTTGGTGACGGTCTTCTCTGCTGCTGTCTTAAACATACCCGACTCAAACACACGTACGCGCGCGGCAAGCAGGGCAAGCCCCATTAGGCCCCCTATCACAAACGCCGTCTGCCAATTAAATAGTTCGTGCACAAGGTATGCGGCTACTGCGCCAAGAATTCCGAGTGTGGCGACTACGGTAGTGCCGTATCCGCGTTTGTCGCTAGGCATAATTTCTGCTACGAGTGTAATTGCGACACCAAGCTCGCCTGCAAGGCCAACGCCGCTCAGAAAGCGAAAGAGTGCGTAGACCTCTACGCTTCCTACAAACGCATTCGCAATGTTCATGAGCGAGTAGAGCAGAATAGACGTCATCAGAATACTAAGACGTCCGCGTTTATCGGCCAGCACACCAAAGATTATTCCACCCACTAACATCCCAACCATCTGCGCACCGAGAATCAGCTCGCTTGCGTCTTGCAAGTGTGCAGCGGATACGCCAATGTCGGTTAGGGACGTGTTCTTTACGATGCTGAAGAGAATCAGGTCATAGACATCAACGAAGTATCCTAGACCGCAAATAATTACGGTGAACCACACACGTGGTGAGAGCGACGTCGTGCCGATCGTAGGTGTTACCATGAGGTGAAGGCTATAGCTGTTACCATGAGGTAAAGGCTAATGGAAGAAGTTCGTCGACAACATACAACGTCTGATCGTTGCTCGTTGTGCGCGAACACACAATAATGTCAGTTCCGAACTCCACCATCACCTGCCTGCACGCTCCACATGGCGCTACGGGTGTTGTTGTGTCCGCCACAATCACAACTGCCACAATGTTCACATTACCCGATGCAACAGAAGTCGTAATTGCAGCGCGCTCTGCGCATTGCGTAAGGCCAAGGCTTGCGTTCTCTACGTTGCACCCAACGTGTATGCTGCCTGCTTCGTCGATTACAGCGCATCCAACGAGAAATTTCGAGTACGGTGCGTGAGCATTTAGCCGGACATTTACCGCAAGCGAATACGCCATGTCTACTGTCTGCGCAAAGGCAAGCAGCTCGTGCGAGTGTTGTTGCAAAAGCTCGTCACATCGAGCATGCGTTAACACAACGTCCGTTGCACACAGCTCGCGGTACATCCACAACGCAGCCACTCGCTTAATAAGCGAGGCTTGCTCATCACACGCACGTTGCACACAAAAGGGAAGTGACATTGCGGAAGTTAAAAATACCTCACTTCACAATGTGATTTAAACTTTTCCCACGGCTACTTAACGTTGAATAGCAACGGTCACACTCGCTTGCTCTCCCGAAGCCCACGTTGTTCGAACAGAGTACATACCGGATGGTATCTGCTCAACGGCGATGACAACAACGGAGGTATAGTCTCCGGACCACGTAGCCACAATACGACCAAGCCCATCGACCATATCCACTCGGAGGGTAGACGATCCCATACTTCGTACAGGTGGAATTACCCGGATCTCAGTCGATGCTGGATTCGGATACACAAGAGGCTTTACCGCGTCGGTGCGCGATCGTACGCGACCTGAAGCAAGATCGACCACTTGCATGTTCACATAGCGAGTTGTTTTACCCTGCGATTTCGACTCCGCGTCAAGAATCGTAATCTCATTCATGATCGAGCCTTCCGGCACGGTAAGTCTTAAGCGATACATCTTCGCATCGAAGTTCTACTCCTTCACGAAGCATGCCTATGTTATCCAGAGTGAGTTCTACATCTTCGCCTACCTCGATGGGATCACTAACCAAGGTTACGGTTGGTCGCGAAAGCTGACGAAGTACTTCTCCTGCTCCCGTAAATCGATCATCACGATCCAAGCGAAACTGAAGCGTATTTCCCTTTGCATCTTCACAACGAACAGCAATCTCTTCGCCATTATGGATGAAACCAGCGTAATGATGATCGATAATCGTTTCCTCTATCGGAGGTTTTAGGAAGAACTCACTGGAGAACATGATGTGCGCTGTATTGTCGATTTCCTGCACACGCCTAAGTTCTTCTCTTCGCAATGGAACTCCGAATGCACGATGAGCTATATGCGGCCATTGGCCAGGATCGCGGCTTATTTCTGCACCTCCTGGACTAAAATTATTCATACGCATGAAGTTGTTCGTGTCTCCCGTGAAGGGAGCGAACCGATGGGGATGCTGCACAACCATGGGACCCGTCGAAGGCCAGCCACTATGGAATGCAGTCCAATACACCGCGCCACGAATACCTGGGCCATTGACAGCATTGTTGAAGAGTCCGAACGCACAGAAAATGGACGTATCACTGATGTTGCCTGTAATCTGCATTCGGCAATACTTAGGGTCCGCATATAAAAGCGTATCTACTCCGGTAAGCTTGAATAACTGCGAATCGACACGCATCGCAGCTAAGGACACCACCGGCACAGAGCAACTCTGATATGCATGTGACACTGTGTTCATCGACCAGATCCGCATCGTGTCTCCTGGGCCTTGTGCACCAGCCTCACGGTCCATAAGGAAATATCTACGTCTCACACGCGAATGCGCTGCACCGGACAACGTTTCCTGCCATGCAAGGTATTCATATTCAAAATCCATGGTAGTATCTGCCGTGGAGTCACATCCCGCCACATTGAAAAGGTGAAGTTTCGATGCAAGAATATTACTGTCTGGCCAGGGACCATCGAGCTTTCCTCCACGCACCACAGTTGGGTACATGCTGGATACGCCAGTCGCTGTCTGAGATATCCGATAGATCTGACCGTTATCAAATGGTACGAGAGTGTCCGAAGGCGGGAATGTCCATGTCACGTAGTGAAGAAGAGCGCTCTTAGGTACATGGTGCGTATGCGCAGGCTGAAACGTTTGCTCATAAACACGTGTGTACATGATGTTACCATGTCGCTCGACGGAATCACCCACATCGAATCCCCTCTGGGCAGGTACCATACGTCAGGAAACATGAACAACCTTTCGGGTTCATAGTTGGAATTTTCATACACAGGTCCTGTGTTCGTGACTGTACTAAGCTGCGCCACCGCGCTATCTTGATGAAGCTGCCCGGGATCCATGCGCAACAGCGACAGATTCCTTCTGATAGGCAGATTCTCTGTCTTGGACGTACTGAGGAATCGAGCACTAGCGGACAGCGTACCTAAATGTAACGGCCTAATTGGGAGTTCCACCCTGCGAAAAGCTGTGCGGTCAGGGGTAAGCGTAGAAACATTGGGAAAGTCAGGCCCAAAGGACATCCCTTCCTGTGTACCATTGCCGTCAATGTCTGCGATCCCATTAAATCCAATGTTTCGAGGTAATATCTTTTGCGTTGGTAGGCAAACATCCAGATATACCAAATACCCCGCACTGACATCTGTGGTACCGTTACCGTCGATATCAAGGACTACACCGATTCTACGTTCGTCAACAGGACCACTCAATTGCCATCGCGCGGTCGAAGTATCTGACAGCGTCTTCATATCGTAGATACCCCACTCTACACCGTCGGGGCCGGTCCTGAACTGCACGTACCCACACTCTCCCAAATTTGGCAGATAATGAGCCTCGCCGAGCAGACGCGAGAACACGATGGCAGGCTTCCATGTCGATTGAGCATTCGTAACAGCGAAGCCAACAAAGGCGATGAGGTAAATCAGGATTCTACGCATGCCACCCTCCGTAATTAACGTTGGTACAATATGCGAGAGAATTATCGCACCGAGCTAATCGCCGATCCCTTCCGCGCAAGCATTCCATCTGCTTGCAACGATTTCAACACGCCGTCGAGCCACGCGATATCGGCGCTGGTGGCGGTGGTGCTCGTTAGTTCTTTGAACAATCGGCGCGGGGTGATAGCAGCGGCTGTCGCGGTGCCGTTTAGCAGTTTGACGATGCGTCCGCGCCAGATGCGGTTGGGATGTCCGTAGAAGGTGGGTTCTGGACGTTTACTGCGGGTGGCCTCGAGCATGACGCCGGCAGACGGACACGATGCTTGTAGGGGGCACGCTTCGCAAAGGGGCTTGCGTGCAGTGCATATATGGGCGCCGAGGTCCATTACAGCGTGATACCACTCAGCAGCGTTGGTTCGGGGCAAAATCTTTTCGGCAAAAACACGAACGACTGACTCCGGTTCTACCGTGGCCGTAGTTGGTTGTCTGCGCATGTAGCGCGAATACACCCGACGGATATTTACATCGATAACTACAACTGGTTTATTATATGCAAAGCATACTATCGAGGCCGATGCATACGTACCTATACCCGATAGTTTAATTAACGCTGCGGGGTCTTCTGGTACGCGGCTTGCATGATTGTCGCGAACAACAATTGCAGCATCACGAAGACGAAGTGCGCGGCTATTATAGCCGAGTCCTTGCCATGCTTTAAGCATAATGCCATTTGTTGCATTAGCCAATGCTGCGATGCTCGGAAACTGCTCAAGAAATTCCGGCAGCCTCTTGGCTACAGTGCGCGCTTGCGTCTGTTGCAGCATAAACTCAGAGACGAGCACGGTGTAGGCATCGATAGCAGCACCGCGCCATGGATAGTCCCGGGCGCTTTCTCTATACCATGCCAACATCTCTCTCTTCATAGCCCCTTTCGACCCTTACCCTTATGCTCGTTTCAGACCGTACACATAACCGACACTGTTTGCTACTGTCCGATGACGACTTCAATGCCACCGCTGAAGATGTTAAAACTGCTTATAGAGTAGTCGGCAAACAGACGAACAGGTCCGGCGAGTAAAGAGAAACCTACGGTCCACTTCACGTTTGTATCGCCAGCCTCAATTATGCTGGTCTGTGGTTTCGTGTCACCTGGCTGCTCGGGTGTTGGCACTGCTGCCTGACCTAGAGGAGGTGTTGGTAACAGTCCGAGCTTTACCTGCACTTCTTGTGGCATGATGTAGATGTAGGTTGACGTTACGTCTATGTTCTCGTAAGCAAAGCCCGAATACACGTCGAGAATGTTCGCCAAACGTTTGCTTGCATGCACGTTAATACTGGCAATGTGTGCTGTAGCATTTAGCTCAGACCCCGTAAAGCCAACAGTGTTTGTTAGCGTTGTTCCCTGATACACACCCTGTACTGCAAGATCGAAGTAACGCTCTGGGAAATACTGCGAGATAGAATGCTTTAGGCCCACACCCCAGAACGCGAATTTTCCGATGTTCTTGTCGAACTGCACGGGTGGTATAAATCGTAGAAGCAATTCTGTTCCGTACAGTGCGCCAATTTCTATCTGCGGTACTGCTGCAACTAGCGTGCTCATGTTTGCGCCAGGAGGTAGCGTAAGGTAGTCTGGGAGGGAGAGCTGACCGACGAGGGCGCTAAGAGAGGAGTCGAGTCCCGGACCCGACAACGCAAGCAATGCCTGGTAGTCTTGTCGTGACCGCAGCACCGCCAGTAACGTGTCAGAGGGCGGCAAATACACGCGTGTATCTGGCTGATTGCCAAACAGCGTCGGAGCTACGGGCGGTAGGTTGAATTTCCCCTGCTTCTGCGCATCAATGAGAATCTCGCGAAGCAAGAACATCGTCAGACCAAGCGTGTCCTCGTACGTGGGTTTTATCACAAACTTTCTGTTGATGACGTCAATGGTTCCGAAGCGCGTTACGTCCGTCACGAGATTCTGCGAAGGGGCTCCGAGATCAAGGGTCGGCGAATATGATTTCTGATCGTCGCGTATGAAACCCACCATACCGCGTAAACTGATTTTCACGTACGGTGCATTTGTGTCGGGAATGTATGCGGTGTTGTAGAACGCTGCGTTCGACGTTGCGTTTACCGTTGTAATCATTGGCTGGATATACGGAACTGCATTTGTTTCGAACAAATCTTTTAACAGGTTTCGTGTTACATCGACAGCTAGAGGATTCCACAGTGGTGCTTGCGCCCGCACTCCTGCTGGTGCACATATGAACAAGATACAGGTTATGAATACTGTTATATAAACAGTTAATGTCTGTGTTTTGGTATGCGGCTTCATCGTGTTAGTGCCTTTCGAATGAGAAAGTACACAGGAACAGCAACGGCAAGCACGAGAATGATGCCGACGAGGTTCAGTGTCAAGAAAAACACACCCTTTAATACCCACCAAGCAATCTTGATGAGGAAAAACGCAACAACGATTGCGATAACAATTGCAATGATTTTTTTCATGCTACTAAGTCCGAAAGTATTGAACCAAGTTGAAGCGCTGCCTCGCGCCTTTCATACTTCGCAATTTCATGAGCGTCAGGGTTAACAATTGCCACTCCCTGCTTCCAGCGAGCAACATACGTGCCGACTATCTCTGCAATAGCAGCTATGTCGTCTTGTGGTGCACACATACCTGCACGGGTTTCCCCGACGAGTCTCTCTATGGCGCTGTTCCGTGGTGTTAGCGCAATTATGGGCTTTCCGACTCCAAGATATTCGTAGACCTTGCCTGGTACGATCTCGGCGCTCTCCTTGGCATCGTCTACAATTAGTAGCGATGCATCAGAGGCCATAAGCATGGCAATGCTGGTTTCGTGTGGTACGTAGCTTACGATCTCCATCGACTGTGCAAACTGCGAGGCCGAGAGCATCTCATGAACCTCGTCGCCAAACCTACCAACGAACCTAAGGTGCACATCATCGGGTGTTAGGCGTGCTTGCTCTGCAAGAAGATCGAGCGCCGCAAGAAACGTTGCCGGATTGCGACGTCCGTACATCGACCCCGTGTACGTAATCGTAAATCGGTCGGCATGTGTTCTCGGGTGTGCTCCAGCGGACGGAAAATCGGAAGAGTCGTAGCCATTAGGTACATGATGAAACTTCGATCTGTCGAGGCTGGGGAATTTATTCATGGCATCGTCGATGATGCCTTCCCACGCACACTCGACTGCGTCGGCTTCGGAGAACACACTACGCTCTAATGCCTTGTCGATCTTAGATGGCAGCCACCATCGGTCTGGAGTAGTTAGGAAGCCCGTCCATGGGTCGCGAAACCCGGCCACCCACCGAAGTCCCGTGCGACGTTTAATGTTGCGTCCGATTAACGCACAGGTGTACGGCGGCGACGATGTGTAGATAGCGTCGACGTGTTCTTCGCGTACAAGGCGCACGCCTTCGCGTACAGCGCTGCGCAGCCAACCAATGCGAGCATCGGGAATGAACATTGTTGCACGCACAAGCTCTGCCAAGCGGGCCTTAAAGCCCCTTCTCTGAGCCCCTGACTTATTTACGTTGACATCGATAGCACCACCGCTGCTGCCCATGAAGCGTCGGTAATATTTGTACGGTTCGAAGATGGGCACACGGACAACTTTCACTGACGACGGAATTTTAGCAAGCAGCGATTCGTCGCGTGCGGGGAAGTCGCCGTCTTTGACGGTGAGGACGATCGGACGCCATCCGGCTTCGTGCAAGTACGTGATGTGTTTGAGCACACGCTGCACACCGGGTCCGCCCCCTGGTGGAAAGTGATACGCAACAACAAGAACGGTCTTCATTTGGACGATGTCCTCGTGCTGCGTGCTCGGACGTAGGGTTTCATGCATCGTGCTCGGACGTAGGGTTTCATGCATCGTGCTCGGACGTAGGGTTTCATGCATCGTGCTCGGACGTAGGACCTCATGCCGATTTCTTCTGCAGAAGGATTGCGACTTCCATAGCGAGTTTGCGTGCAAGCTTCACGCCCTTCAGGCCCGTCATTTCGATGGTTGGAATTGGCTTCTGGTACTTCCATCGAAATACGGGACGTAGCATGAAGTAACGCTGGTCGATTACATCGAGTCCGGCTTTCGCCGCCGACTGCATAACATCATCTGCCGAAAGGCGAATCTTGTGCAAGCGCAGGACCTCTTCGGCATTGAGCGGATCGCCGCGTCGCACGATTGCTTTAAACCACGAAGCAGGTAACATGTGTACCCACGGTAGCGAACCCAGCCCCGTACCAAGCAATTGTTGGTGTCCGCCAAACGCCGACGTATACGGCGGAAACGTCAGCAACACAACACCACCAGGTTTAAGAAGCTTTGCAATGTTTTTAATCGCGGCTGCTGTGTCGTCGAGGTGTTCAATTACGTCGCGCAAGAGCACCACATCGAACATGCCACGCCATTCGGGCAACGGCTCTTCGCCAATAACATCGTGTTCGCTAAACGTTACGCTTATGCCAAGGCGTTTTGCAATGGGTTCTGAAATGTCGGTAAGCAAACGTCCTGCTATATCGGTGCCAGCCGCCACCGTTGTGCCACGCTCGACGAAGGCTGCAACTACGCCACCTTCGGCGCAGCCAATCTCAATTACGTTTGCAGGTTTTGGCAACACACCACGAGCCTCGAGCCACGGAATTAGCGTGTGTTTCGCAAGGCGATACTGCATGCGGAAATTCCGCTTCGTACGTTGGATATAGTCCGGCATCGCTTCGATGCGATCGGCAAAATCTGGTGTTAGCTGTGAGGGGGCCATCAGGGGGCAAAGCTACGCAGGAAGGCGCGACGTATCTTTGCGCCCATCGCATGACATATTCGATCATCGTTGCTGTCTATAACCGTCCGGACGAACTGCGGGAGCTCCTCGAGAGCCTAACCCTGCAGACGTATACCGACTTTGAACTCATCATTGTCGAAGATGGCTCTAGTATTACTTCCAAAGAAGTGTGCGACTCGTTCTCGAGTTCACTCCGGTTGCGATATTTCACGAAGGACAACTCGGGTCCCGGACCCTCTCGCAACTTCGGATGCCGCCGTGCATCTGGTGACTGGTTCATCTTCCTCGATTCCGATTGCACTGCGCCACCCAAGTGGCTCGCAACAATCCATGCTGACATTTTAAAGCGCGGACTCGATGCGTTTGGTGGACCCGATCGTGAACACGAGAATTTTTCGTCGATTCAAAAAGCCATCAGCTATTCAATGACATCTGTGTTTACTACAGGTGGAATTCGTGGTGGCAAAGTCCGGGTTGGTGGGTCTTTTCATCCCCGTTCGTTCAACATGGGAATTTCGCGCGAGGTGCTTAACCGTACCGATGGCTTCTCGCGTATGCGTTTTGGCGAGGACATCGACTTTAGTATTCGCATTATCGAGGCTGGTTTTAACGTCGGACTTATTGCCGATGCTTGGGTGTATCACAAGCGGCGTTCCAACTTTAAAAAATTCTTTAAACAAGTGTATAATTCAGGTGCAGCACGAATAGACTTGTCTTTGCGGCATCCCGGGACGTTAAAGATCACGCACTTTTTTCCCGCCGCATTTCTATCGTACCTCGTAGCGGCTCTACTTTATACGAGCTTTGTTTACTTGGGCGAAGTGTCTCTGCTGCCTCTGGTCCTCTATCTAGCCGTACTTGCAGTGGATGCAGGCCGTCGGTTTCGCTCTGTGCCACTCATCGTGTTAGCTGTTGCAGCGTCGGTTATACAGCTCGTAGGCTACGGACTTGGCTTTACTATCGGTATCGCTAGACGGGTGGTGCTTGGTCGGCCAGAAGCTCATGCGTTTGAGCAGACGTACTATTCGTAACAGACGCACTATTCGTAATAGACGCACTATTCGTAATAGACGCACTATTGTTAATTGCCTCGAGGACGGTAACGGGCAGTAAGTGCTCCATGCATGTGTATTCGCTATTCGTACAAACTTGGTTGAAGTAACACCTGCAAGGCTTATCGGGTTGCAACAAGATGCCACGTCCGTACAACTCAAACTCGAACGGATTGAAGATGTTGTTGAACAACACAATGCGCTTGCGCAGAGCCAATGCAATGTGCAATGCCATTGTAACCTGTGTTACTACTACGTCGCAAAGATTTACGACACCAATGAATTCACGTAGCGGGAAGGTGCCGAAGTAGATAGCTCCGGTTTCGCGTGCGATTTGCGTGTTCTTATCATGCTCTGCCGGACCTCCGAGTAGGAGCACTCTATAACCCTGCGTATGCAGATCGGTGATGAGCGTTTGCCAGTACTGAAGAGGCCATTCGCGAGCTCGCCACCTATCGCCACAGCCAGTGTTCAAGCCAATTACGGGTCCTACGCCGCCCTTATGACAACTCTCGGGAATCGATACGGAAGGTGCGTCTGGAGCATCAATAATGTACTCCTGACCTTTCCATTCAAACCCGCACAGTTCTAGTAATTCTTGTGGATACGACTTGCGTACTTCCTGGCTGATGTCGTCGAACAATCCCGTTACGAATTTGTGTTCGGCGAGTGAATTTGCTGGAGCGGGACGTCCGTTGCCCCACGTATATCCGAATCGCTCGGCAGCATCTACACGTGATGCGAGTGCACATGCGTGGGGGTCTTTGTCGAGACAGTACACAACATCGAACGACGTGTTCTCAATAACAGAAAAATTCTGCCACGTGCTGAGCAGACGTTTATGCACCTGCGACGGAACTAGGTCGGGAGAATCGGTTAACCACCAGATTTCGTGGTTGGGGTATTGTTCGGCTAACGGACCAAGTATTGGTGTTGTCCGAAGGACGTCGCCTGCTGCACCGAGCTTTATAATCAGAATTCGTCCGGCACTCTTCAGGTAGTGCTCGCATCCCGAGCAATGCACACCAAACTGCTTATGAGGCTTACACGGTATATCACCGCGGAAATGTAAGCAATCACTTGCATAGAACAGACGATTGTCTTCGCTCACAGTCGCACCTTATCAACAACGCTTTCGCTACCGCTCACAATCGCACTTGCACCATGAAGGTGAAGTTAACGTGTGAGAGCATTTGTTCTGTGCGTTCGTTCGATGGAAACGGAGTGAGAAGCTCACCACGTCCACCATCTTGCGTCGAGCGTGTGTCACGTCCAATAACATTCATCACGCCGTAACCTATGCTTGTATTAAGGAAAACAGGGTAATAGATCTCGCCCTCTATCCCAAGACGCACCATGCCTCCGAGTCGAAATGCACCTTCCTTGCCTCTAAGCTCTTCGTGTCTTGAAAATGCAACCCCGCCACTGTCAAGAGTGTATTCGTCACGAATAATGGCATTCGGTGCAACATACAGAGGTCTTATCTCAGCGCCTACGAAAGCGCGTGCGTATGCTAACGGAAACTCAATAAACGAATATTCAAAGCCAACTATTCCAGTAAATACATTCACGTCATGACGAATCCGCAATTTGTATGTACCTGTTAGCGTATTGGCATTTAGCGCCTGTACACCAGAGAAGGTGTAGATATCGAGGCCAAGAGGAATACGAAACGTTTTCTGTTTATCTAGATCTGCGTACATGCGAATACCAAATCCTACTTGCATGCCATCAAGCGCTCCACCAAACTCATTTTCTGGATTCGTTGTCGTGTCGGAACTGGCAAATCGGTATACAGCCGGATTATCTGATGTAATCCAGTCTGTAGACAAGCCCCCAGCAACACGATAACGTATTTGAGCATCAGCGCTGATTGCTGAGCTTACAAGTAAGGCGGCAAGTATGCCTATGTACCACACGTGACGATGCATGCATTTCCTCTGACATGAACAACAGCCGAACTCTTAGAAGGTTACGTAGGACGTGACCTCATGTAGGTTACGTATGACGCGACCTGCCTAGGTCTATGTAAGACGGTCCTTGATACTGTACCTCTGACCCTCGAGATTATTCTTAACGATCAGCTCACCAATAAGGCCAATGCTAATTAGTTGAACCCCAACGATAATCATGGCAACACCGAACAGCGCTAACGGACGCTGAGAGAGTGCGGTTCGTTGTAAGTACCACTCAATAGCAAGATACAGATCGGTTACGAAGCCGATGAGTGCAATCAAAGCACCGACAGATCCAAAAAAGTGCAACGGACGTTTCACGTATCGCGTTGTAAACATTACTGTAAGCAGGTCGAGAAAACCTTTCAGGAACCGACTAATGCCGAACTTCGAAACGCCGTATTTACGGGCGTGATGCAGTACGGGTATCTCGGTCACGCGAAAGCCTTCCCAGTGGGCAAGCGCAGGTATATACCTG